>NZ_CP114909.1:2400000-3000000 GCF_027497355.1 Micromonospora sp. WMMA1947
TGAGCCTGTTCGTCACCGAGCTGCGCCGGCTCGGCAAGCGCCGGGTGACCCGGCTGATGCTCGTGCTGCTGGTGCTCGGCCTGGCCACCGTCGCGACCGCGTTCAGTTTCTCCAGCGAGAAGCTCTCGCCCGTGGTGGTGGCCGAGGCCGAGGCCAAGGCGAACAACGACTACCAGTCCGCGATGACGGACTGGAAGCGTAACGTCGCGGAGTGCGAGGCGGCCCAGGCGCGCGGCGAGAAGACCGAGGAGCGGTACGGCCCGAACTGCGGCAAGGACTACCAGCCGCAGCCCGACATGTTCGAGGCGAAGTGGTACCTGCCGTACCAGTTCGACTTCCGGGCCGAGTTCCCCATGTTCATCGCCGTGTTCGCCGCCTCCGTGGCGCTGTTCGGCTTCATCGTCGGCGCCTCCTTCGTGGGCGCCGAGTGGAACACCGGCGGGATGATGAACCTGCTGCTGTGGCGACCGAAGCGGCTGACCGTGCTGGGCACGAAGCTGGCCGCCCTGCTGACCACGGTGTTCGGCCTGACCGTGGTGCTCGGCGCGCTCTGGACGGCGGCGTTCTGGCTGATCGCCGGCCAGCGGGGCAGCACCGCGAAGATGACCGCCGGGGTGTGGCAGTCGATCGGGCTGGACGGGCTGCGCGCGCTGGGCATGACGCTCCTCGTGGCGGCGGTCGGGTTCGCGCTGGCCTCGCTGGGCCGGCACACGGCGATGGCGCTCGGCGCGGCGGTGGGCATCTTCGCGGTGAGTGAGATCGGCATCCGGATCGCGGTCGCCGTGCTCGGGGTGCAGTTCGGCGACCGGTACGTGCTCTCCACGTACGCCCAGTCGTGGTTCCTGAAGCAGGCGGAACTGTTCGACTACGACACCTGTCAGTTCTCCCAGGGCGCCTGCGAGCCGGCCACGTACGTGGTCACCTGGCAGCAGTCGGCTGTGGTGTTCGGCGTGGCCCTGGTGGGCGCGGTCGTGGCCGCGTTCGGGACGATGCGGCGGCGGGACATCGCCTGACCTGGTCCGCGCCGCCGGCTCCCCCCGGCGGCGCGGACCCCGCGTCCGATGCGGCCGGGGGCGGCCCTGGTTACGCTGGGGCTCCCCCGGCCGGCGCGCTCCGCGTGCCGGTCACCCGCCGTCGGAGAGGAGCGCCATGTCCGCCGACGCCTCGCAGCGGGCCGCCGTCGACCCGTCCGGCCCGGCAGCGGGTACGCGCCACGCGGGCGGGACGGTTCCGCCACCGCGCACCGCTCCGCCCGTCGAGTCCACCGCACCGTCGGAGCCGTCGGAGTCCGTTCGGCCCGGGTCGCCGCCTGTCGAGTCCACCGCGCCGGTCGAGCAGCCCGGTGCGGAAGCGGCGGATACGGGCGCCGCGAGCACGACGCCGGCCGGCCTCACCGAGCGGGAGCAGCGGATCCTCGCCTTCGAGGCGCAGTGGTGGAAGCACGCCGGCGCCAAGGAACAGGCCATCCGGGACACGTTCGGGCTCTCCGCGACCCGCTACTACCAGCTGCTCAATGCTCTGCTCGACCACCCGGCCGCGCTCGCCGCCGAGCCGGTGCTGATCGGCCGGCTGCGCCGGCTGCGCTCGTCGCGTGCCCGTAACCGGCGACGCTGACCGGCCTCACTTCTCGTACGTGCGCAGCCCGTTGCCGATGGCGAAGAACGTCGGCGCCCACTCGCCGATGAAGATGCCCCAGCGGTCCGCCCGCGCCACCCCGGCGCGCTCCATGTGCTTGGAGAGGAACCAGCTGGTGACCGAGAGGCCGATGCTGACGAATCCGGCGAGGTAGGCGTGCTCCGCCCGGATGCCACCTTCGTGCAACCGCTCCAACATGTCGTACCCCCTGTCACCGGGACCGACCCGGTCGCATCCGACGCTACCGAAGGTCCGGAGAGGATGACGCACGGTTACCACGATCGGGGTCGGCGGCGGATGACCGGGCGCGGTCCGGGTAGGCGGCCGGCGACGACGAACGGAGGCCGACGATGGGGGCACCAGACCGCCGGTACGCGATCGGCAGCAGCCCGGCGCGCCCGGCTGCGGAGGCACCGGTGATGCGGGTGCGTTCCGCGTCCGACCCGGCGCCCGGTCGTCCGGAGAACGAGGACGTCGTCTTCCGGTTCGGCCCGCTCGTCGGCGTCCTCGACGGGGCCACCGTGCCCGAGGGATTCGACACCGGCTGCGTGCACGGTCCCGCCTGGTACGTCCGGCACCTGGCCGCCCGGATCGGCCTGGCGGTCGCGGCCCGCCCCGCGGCCACGCTGATGAGCAGCCTCGCGGCGGCGATCCTCGCGGTACGGGCCGACCACGGCGGGATGTGCGACCTCGATCATCCGGGCACCCCGTCGTCCACCGTCTGCCTGCTCCGGCACAGCGGCGACCGGGTCGACCACCTGGTGCTCTGCGACAGCCCGCTGGTGCTCGACACCGACCGGGGGATCGAGGTGGTCACCGACGACCGGCTCGCGGACGCGGTGGCGGACCTGCGCCGCAGCGCCGCCGCGCTGCCCGACGGCGACACCGACCCGGCCACCCGGTTCCGGCGCGCCACGACCGTGCAGCGCACCCGGATGAACCGCACCCACGGCTACTGGGCGGCGGCGAGCGATCCGGACGCCGCGTACCACGCGCTCACCGGGACGCTTCCGCTGCGCGGTCCGGGAGCGCTGCGCCGGGCCGCGCTGCTCAGCGACGGGGCGTCCTGCGCGGTCGACCAGTTCGGCCTGTTCGACTGGGCCGGGCTGCTGGAGGTGCTGGCGGTGGAAGGTCCGGAAGGGCTGATCGACCGGGTCCGCGTGGCCGAGCGGGACCACCCGGACCGGCTGCGCCGGCGCAAGCGCACCGATGACGCCTCGGTGGTGCTCTGCGAGTTCGGCCCGTCGACGTGACCACACTCACCCCGGAACGACCGGTCGGATGACAACGCAGCGTGAGGCGGGAACACCCCGGGGGTACGACCGGACGAGGCGATCGGCCATAGCGGCAATCCCTCCCCAAAGCGGTGGACGACCCGGACGACGGGCGGCAGACTGCGCGACGTGACGGGTGCGGTACGGCTGGAGCCGGTAGACGAACGGAACCTGGAACCGTTGCTCTCCGTAGCGGCGGCTGAGGCGGAACCGGAGGACGTCATGCCTCCGGTGGACGCCCCGGCGGGCTGGTCGCTGGCCCGCCGTGACGCGTTCCGCGAGTTCCACCGCGCCAGCCTCGGCGGGCTCAACGGCCCGACCGGCACGGCCATGTACGCGATCGTCTCCGGCGGTGAGGTGGTCGGCATGGTGCGGATGACCCGCCGGGACGAGCCGGGCACCGTGGAGACCGGCATGTGGCTCGGCCGGTCCGCGCGAGGCCGGGGCCTGGGTGCCGCCGCGCTGCGGCAGTTGCTGCACGCCGCCGCCGCGGCCGGGATGCACACGGTGGTCGCGGACACCACGCCGGACAACGCGGGCGCGATCTCGGTGCTGCGCAAATGCGGCGCGGAATTACGCGAGGAAGACGGAAAACTGCACGCCCGAATGTCGCTGGATTCCGCCCTGCCGATCCGCTGACCCGCTTCTCTCCGCATTCACCCCGGCTGCTTTTCTCCTGCTCAGAGCCGCCTTGCTGGGCGATTTCGCGCTCCTGCGGAAATGTTTTCTCCATGGGATGACGGGTACTGCCCGCCTCTCCGGGAGCGCGACGCCCGCCTCCCGGGGAGTGCGAAGGAGTCCGGATGAAAAGCGGAGCACGAGTGGCGTTGGCGGTGGGGTTCGGCTACCTGCTGGGTCGCCGCAGGAAGATGCGTACCGCGCTGACGCTCGCCGCGGCGGTCGCCGCCGGGCGGGCCAGCCAGCGCCCGGGGGGCCTCAAGCAGCTCGGCGCGAACCTGGTCGCCGCGAACCCGCAACTACGTAACCTCGGCGGGCTGGGCCCGCCGCTGGTGGCCGCCGGGCGGGCTGCCGCGACCGCCGCTGCCGGCAACGGCATCGACGCCATCGGCGGACGCCTGCGCGGGGGTGCCGACGCGTTGCGCCGCAGGAGCGGCACGGGGAGGCCGGACGCCGAGCGTTCCGCGCCCGACGAGGAGCCGGAGCTGGACGACCAGCCCGACGCGCCGGTGCCCGCCCGAGCCGATCGGGGGCGGTGAGTCGTGGCGACGAGCAACCTCACCGACCGGGTACGCGACGAGATCGGCGGCGAGCTGCGCAACCTCGCCACGGCCCTCGGTGAACGCGCCGTGCAGGCGGTCACCGATCGGGTCACCGATGCCACCGGGCGGCTCAGCGAGTACGCGAAGCAGGGCGGCGACCCGGGCCTGGTCGCCGCGGCCACCGGCGCGCAGCGGCTCGCCGGTGGCGCCTCCCCGGTGAAGGCCATGTTCCATGCCGGCGTGGCCGGCGGTAAGGAGAAGCTGATGGCGGCGTTCGGTCGCAAGGGTGGCCGGGACGGCGGCAAGACGCTCAAGGTCACCAACATCGTCGAGACAATCGAGGTCGGCGTGCCGGTCCGGGTCGCCTACAACCAGTGGACGACGTTCGGTGACTTCCCGAGCTTCATGAAGAAGGTCGAGCAGGCCGACTGCGACGCCGACGAGAAGATGACCTGGAAGGCGCAGGTGCTCTGGTCGCACCGGACCTGGGAGTCGACGATCGTCCGGCAGATCCCGGACCGGCTGATCCACTGGCGGTCCAAGGGCGAGAAGGGCTCGGTCGACGGCACGGTGAGCTTCCACGAGGTCGCCCCGGAGCTGACCCGGATCCTGGTCGTGCTGGAGTACCACCCGCAGGGCTTCTTCGAGCACACCGGCAACCTGTGGCGCGCCCAGGGCCGCCGGGTCCGGCTGGAGCTGAAGCACTTCGTCCGGCACGTGATGACCCGGACCGTGCTCGACCCGGACGCGGTCGAGGGCTGGCGCGGCGAGATCGAGGACTCGCAGGTCGTCAAGGACCACGAGACCGCGCTGCGGGAGGAGCGGGGCGACGCCGGGGCGGCCGACGACGAGTACGCCGCCTACGACGAGGGCGAGGACTTCGACGACGACGAGTACGCCGACGAGCCGGTCCTCACCGCGCCGGAGCGTGCCCGCAGCAGGCCGGTACGCGCACAGCGTGAATCCGAGCGCCGCCGCCGCGTCCCGGAGCGGCCCCGCCGCCCCGCCGCCCGCCGCCGCGACGAGAGCTGACCGCCGCCGCGACGAGAGCTGACCGCCGGGCGGCCCGTCAGGACCGGCCGGCGGCGTACGACTCGAGGTGCGCGAGTTGCACCGGGTCCAGCGAGGGCCGGACACGGTTCCGGGCCGCCTCGACGTGCGCGGCGGTCACCGTGCTCGCCTCCAGCGACTCCCGCATGGCGGCCAGCGCCGCCTCCCGGATCAGCGCGGCGCAGTCGGCGGCGGAGAAGCCGTCCAGCTCGGTGCCGAGCGCGTCGAGGTCCACGTCCGGGGCGAGCGGGACGTCCCGGGCGGAGGCGCGGAGGATCTCCGTGCGGGCCGGGCCGTCCGGTGGCGGCACGTAGACGAGGCGTTCCAGCCGGCCGGGGCGCAGCAGCGCCGGGTCGACCAGCTCCGGCCGGTTGGTCGCGCCGACCACCACCACGTTGCGCAGCGCCTCCACGCCGTCCAGTTCGGTGAGCAGCGCCGCCACCACCCGGTCGGTCGTGCCGCCGTCGGTGGCCTGCCCGCGTACCGGGGCCAGCGCGTCCACCTCGTCGAGGAAGACGAGCGTGGGCGCGGCCTGGCGGGCGCGGCGGAACAGCTCCCGGACCGCCCGTTCGCTCTCACCCACCCACTTCGAGAGCAGCTCCGCGCCCTTCACCGACAGCACGTTGGCCCGCCCGGACCCGGCCAGCGCGGTCACCAGGTAGGTCTTGCCGCAGCCGGGCGGGCCGTAGAGCAGCACCCCACGCGGCGGCGTCACGCCCAGCCGGGCGAACGTGTCCGGATAGGTCAGCGGCCAGAGCACCGACTCGGTGAGCGTCTGCTTGACCTCGTGCAGCCCGCCCACGTCGTCCAGCGTCACCGACGCCAGCTCCAGCGTGGACGCCGACATCGTGGTCGGGCGGACCACTTCCAGCGCGGCGGTGAAGTCGGCCATCGCCACCGTCGGCGTCTCCGCCGTCTTCTGCCGCAGCGCCGCGCGGACCCCGGCCTCGCGCACCAGCGCCGCCAGGTCCGCCGCGACGAACCCGGGCGTACGGGCGGCCACCTCGTCCAGCCGGACGTCACCGGCGAGCGGCACCTCACGGGTCAACACCGTCAGCTGTTCCCGGCGCAACGCCGCGTCGGGCAGCGGCACGGTGATCCGCAGCGCGAGCAGGTCCGGGCCGCGCAGCGCCGGGTCCACCGCCTCGGGGCGCCCGCTGGTGCACACCACTGCGGCGCCGGCCCGCAGCGTCTCGGCCACCACCTGGCGGAACACCGTGGCCAGCGGACCCGGCTCGTCGGCCGGGGCGATCGACTCCACGTCGGTGACCAGCAGCACGGCGGGACCACCGGCGCGTACGGCCGAGGCCGCCTCGCGCAGCCGGCGGGCCGCCGCGTCGTTGCTGAGCGCTGCCAGTTCCGGTGCCCAGAGCGGCCGGACGCCCGCACCGACCTTTGCGGCGACGGCACGCACGAGCGCGGACTTGCCCGAGCCGGCCGGGCCCTCCACCAGCACGCCGAGCGAGACGGTGGTGCCGAGCCGGCCCAGCACCTCGCGGTGGTGGAAGCCCAGGTCCAGCAGTTCGGTCAGCTCCTCGGCCTGGGCGCGCAGGCCGGGCAGCTCGTCCACGTCGGGCGCGTCCTCCGGGCCGAGCAGGTCCCCGGCGGCTCCCGTTCCGCCCGACGCGATGGAGGGGGCGGCGTCCCGCGCGGTGGAGGCCGAGGTCGCCGGGCCGGAGCCGCGGGTGGCGGGGCCGTGTTCCCAGCCCACCACCGTGTCCATGGTGACGAGTGCGCCGACCGCCGGTTCGGCCGACACGACGGTGAGCAGCGTGCTGGTCCAGGCGTACCCGACGGAACTGGCGAGACTGCGCCGCGCGGCCTCGATCAGGCCGCGCACGGCGGCGTCCGGCAACACGTCCTGCGGCAGCAGCGAGACGTCGTCCCCGGCGGTGACCATCTTGCCGAGCAGCGCGAGCCGCAGCATCTCCGGCGGGACCGCGGCGACCACCGCAGCCGGGCCGGACAGGGTGAGCCGGCGTGCCGGGGTCGCCGGTAGCGGGCTCACCGTGACCTGGCCGCCGGCCCGCAGGCCGAGGTTGCCCAGGAGCAGGTCGTCGGCGTGCAGCAGGGCGCCGCTGGTGCTCGCCTCGGCGGCGGCCGCGATGCCGGCGGTGACGCGCCGGCCGGTGAGGCGTACCGGGTCGCCGGGGCGCAGCGCCAGCGCGGTGAGCACCTCGGGGTGCAGGCGCACCACGCCGCGACGGGCGTCGAGCGCGGCCGGCCGCAGCGTCGCGGTCAGGGTCAGGTCGGGTTCGGCCACCCGCCGACAGTAGCCGCCCCGATCATCGGGTGCCGGGTCAGCGCGGGCCCGGGTCGTCCAGCAGCGAGGGGTCGCGGCGGATCATCTCGGCCAGCCGGGCCGCCGGGTCGGTCTCCAGCGGGTCGTGGCCGGGTGCGGGCACCGTCTTCACCGACATGGGCCACGCGGGCGGCGGCGCGGGCGGTGCCGCCGCGCCCACCGTCACGGCCGCGCCGGACCAGGAGACCCGCAGCGGGTACGCCTGCTCGCCCAGTTCCACGCGCAGCGTCACGGCGAGCCCGGGGTGGTCGGCCACCACCCGCCGGACCGCCTCGGCGACCTCCTCGACCGGGTCGCGCCGCACCGGCGCCTCACCACCGCGCAGCCGGTACGCGCCGTGCCCCGCCCGCCCGTCGGCCGGCTCGTCCGCCGCCTCCGCGGGCACGTCCCGCTCGGGCGTCCCGCCCGGCTCGCCGGGCATCGGCGCCCGGCGGCGCAGCGCCTCCTCGCGCCGTGCCATCCGGGCCAGTGTCTCGTCCAGATCACCTCTCATGGCGTCCACCCCTTCGCCAGACAACGGATCGAAACGACTGCCAGTTCTCAGCCTGCCCGGGATCGGGTGGCCCGGTCCAGCGCGCGGTCCAGGACGACGAGCAGGGCGTCCCGCACCGAGAGGCGGTCCCGGGCGTCGAACTGCACCAGCGGTACGTGCTCGGCGATCGCCAGCGCCCAGCGGATCGACGGCAGGTCCAGGGCCAGCCGGCCGTCGAAGGCGTTGACGCCCACCGCGAACGGCAGCCCGGACCGCTCGAAGAAGTCGATCGCCGGGTAGCAGTCGTCGAGCCGGGCGCTGTCCACCACCACGAGCGCGCCGAGCGCGCCCCGGGCCAGGTCGTCCCACATGAACCCGAAGCGCGCCTGGCCCGGCGTACCGAAGAGGTAGAGCTTCAGGCTGCGGTCGATGGTCACGCAGCCGAAGTCCATGGCCACGGTGGTGGTGGTCTTCCCGTCGACCCCGCCCGGGTCGTCGATGCCGATGCCGGCGGTGGTCATCTCCGCCTCGGTGGTCAGCGGCGCGATCTCGGAGATCGCGCCGACGGTGGTGGTCTTGCCGACCCCGAAGCCGCCGGCGATGAGGATCTTGACCGGGATCGGCGGCCGGGGCGCCGGCACCCGGCTGACGATCGGAGCCGGTTCGGCCGGCGGCGCGCCGGGCGGCAGGTACGGCAGCGGCGGGGTGGGCGGGGGCGGCGTGGCCCGGCCGATGAGCGGCGCCGGGCCGCCGTAGCGGCTCGGGGCGCTGTTCGCGGCCGGACCGCCCGTGGCGGCCGCCGGCCATTCAGGAGATCGCACGAAGTCCATCAATCACTCGCAGGATGATGTCGGGATCGAGGGCGTCGTCGACGTCCGCGACGTGCACGTCGAGATGGCCGGCGGCCCGGAGGTCGCCGACCAGCACCCGGGTCACCCCGAAGTGCATCCGGGTCCGGGCGGAGATCTCGGCCACCGAGACAGGCTCGGCGCAGATCGCGACGATCGCCGCCAGTTCCGGGGCCAACCGGGCGGTCACCGCCCACGATGTGCTGCCCGGACGAGCGGTGACCTGGGTCTCCAGGCCGATCGCCGGGTCGCCGTCCACCCGTCCGGAGGTCAGCACGAAGGGGCGTGGGCCGGTCGGCTCCCCGTCGCCCGCGTCCGGCTCCGGCGCCGGAGCGGACGCGTTCAGGAAGGGGCGGATCCGGACGCCGGGCTCCGGCTCCGGGTCCGCGCCGGCGGCCCCTGGGATCATTGCTGTACGGCGTTCTTCAGTTCGGCTATCAGGCGCGGACTCAGGGCACCGCCGGCGCGGCCGGCGAACAGCGTCATCTCGTACGCCACGGTGCCCAGGTTCGCCGTGCGGTCGGCGACGACGCCGAGTACCGAGCCGCTGCTGATCGCGCTGATCAGCAGGTATCCCTCGGCCATGTCGACGATCACCCGGTTGAGCGCGCCTAGTGCGTACCAGCTCGCGGCACCGCCGGCGAGGCTCGTCATGCCGGAGACCACCGCGGCGAGTCGTTCCGCGTTGGACCGGTCCTTGATCGCGGACATGGCCATCAGCAGCCCGTCCGAGGAGACCGCGATCGCCTCCATCACCCCGGCGGTGCTGGAGGTGAACGAGTCGAGCAGCCAGTTGAAGGTGCGTGCCTCGGGACTGAGGTCCCCTGTGGTGCTCTGTTCGACGTTCTCGTGGAGGAAGGGGCTGGTCACCGTGATGGGTCCTCTTCGTAGCGGCGGTCGGTACTGACTTCGCGCAGAGCACGGGCGACGCCCGCCTCGAACTCGCTGATCCGGTTGCGGACCTCGACGGGGTCGCCGGGGTCGGAACTGGTGGGTGGCACGGACTGGGTCGGTGCCACGGACAGGTTCGCGCCCGGCACTCGGCGGCTGAGCCGGGGCCGTTCCGCCGCCGGGGGCGTGGGATCGACCGCGCCCTCGGCCCGTCGTACGCCGTCCTGGAACGCCTCGACCAGTGCTCGGACGCTCGACGGATCCGCCGGTACGCCGATCAGCGGCCCGCCGGTGGCCGGTCCGGCCGGACCGGCGGGTGGGGCAGGTGGAGCAGGTGGGGCGGCCGGCAGGTTCGCGCCGGGTACCCGTTGCCGGATCGGCGACCGGGTACCGGGCCGGCCGGCGGGCGGGCCGACCGGGTTGGGTCCGGTCGGCGCCGGCACGGCGGCCGGCCCGGCCGGTGCGGGCGGGCGGGCGGCACCGGGCGGCGGCGCGAGCGCCGGACGGTGCTGCGGCGCGACCCCCGGACCGTGCTGCGGTGCGAGCGCCGGACGGGTGGCCGGCGGTGACAGGGTCGGGCCGGTCGCCGGCCCGGCGGCCGGGGGAGCGGCCGGGGCCGGGCCGGCGACCGGGGTCGGCGGGGCGAGGTGCGCGGGACGCGCCGGCGGTACGGCCGACGGCGGCCAGGCCGGCGGCGGACCGCCCGCGCTCGGGCCGTGGTCCTCGGCGGGCTCCGCGGTGTCGGCCTGGTTGCCGAAGGCGTTCCACGGGTCGCCGCTGGACATGCTGCGGGTGGCCCGGCTGAGCAGTTCGGCGTCGAAGCCGGTCGGCGCCTCGGCGGCCGGTGGCTCCGGGGCGTGGGTGCCGGGCACGGCGGCCCGGCCGGCGCCGACGCCGACCGGCTCGGGCCGGCGGATCACGAGCGAGGCGCCCGGGATCTCCAGGGCCGCGGTGACGCCGCCACCAGGGGTGTGGCTGAGCCGGACGCTCCAGCCGTGCCGGCGGGCCAGCCGGCCGACCACGAACAGGCCGAGTACCTCGGTCGGGGCGAGGTCGAGGCGTTCCCGCCGGGTGAACCGGGCGTTCTCCTCGGCCATCCGGTCCCCGGTCAGGCCGATGCCGTGGTCGACCACGACCAGCCGGGCTCCGCCGTCGGTCAGCTCACCGGTCACCACCACGCGAGTGTGCGGCGGCGAGAACGAGGTGGCGTTCTCCATCAGCTCGGCGAGCGTCAGCACCAGGTCGCCGGCGATGGCGGGGGCCGCCGCCACGCCGGGCGGGACCTCCACGTCGACGCGGGTGTAGTCCTCGATCTCACCGAGCGCGAGCCGGACCACGTCGGCCAGCGGGACCGGCGCCACGTGACCGTCCGAGCCGGTGGCGCCGGAGAGCACCACCAGGCTGCCCGCGTTGCGGCGCAACCGGCTGGAGATGTGGTCCAGCCGGTAGAGGTGCTCCAGGCGGCCCGGGTCGGTCTCCTGCCGTTCCAGCCGGTCGATGAGCGCGATCTGGCGGCCGACCAGGTTCTGCGTACGCCGGCCGACGTGGCCGAACATCTGCGCCACGTTGCGCCGCCCGGCGACCTGCCGCTCGACCAGGCGGGCGGCGGTGTGCTGCACCCGGTCGAACGCGCGGGCCAGCTCGCCGATCTCGTCCCGGGCGCTGACCTCCACCGGGTCGAGGCGTACCGGGGGGACCGTTTCGGACTCGTCGTCGGCGACCCGGGTCAGCTCGGCCTCGGTGACCCGGGCGACCCGCTCGGCGGAGCGGGTCAGCCGGCTCAGCGGCCGGGCGACCGTCCGCGCCACAGTCATGCTCAGCAGCACCACGACGAGCAGGATGGCCGCCGCCGCCAGGCTGACCAGCCAGGCCGCGGTCAGGGCCTCCCGTTCCCGGGCGCGGGTCTCCGCGATGACGTCCGCGACGACCTTCTTCTCCACGAACTGGCCCAGCGTGATCATCGACCGGGCCGAGGGGAACAGCACGTCCAGCGGCACCGGCGCGATCGCTCCGACCGGGTCCCGGAGGCTGTCCACCAGGAACGTCGGGCTGGTCCGGGCGGCCACCGCCGCGTCGTCCAGCTCGGCCACCTTCAGCTGCTCGGGCGTGATCAGCTTGCGGAACCGCCGGTTGTCGACGTTGAGCCCCGCCATGCACGCCACGAACGACCGCGCCACCAGCGGATCGCCCGTCGCCTTGACCAGCACGATCTGGGTGGTGCACGAGCTCAGTGCCTCGTCGACGCGCAGCAGCGCGTCCAGGGCGAGCACCTGCCGTCCGGCCGCGGTGTCGGTGTCCACCTGGAAGGGCAGCCGCAACGCGTCGATCAGGGCGGTGTCGACCTCGCCGAACACGGTCAGGATCTGCTGCGGCGTGGCCCGGCCGGCGAGCGTGGCGTTCCGGACGTCCTCCAGCCGGCGTACCCCGTCGAGGCTCTCCCGGACCGGCGCGGGCAGCGACTCGGCGCGTAGGTCGGCGACCCGGTCGTCGACGGTGGCCGACTTCTGGATCAGCTCGGTGCGGCTCACCCGCCCGAGCAGCAGACCGACCGAGAGCAGGCGTTCCTGCTGCATGTCCTGGACCAGGCTGCCGACCCGGCTGGCGATGCGGACGGTCTCGGCGGTGTCGGCGGCCCGCTGGGCCGTGGACACCCGGTCGATGACGACCGGTACGGCCAGCCCGACCATGCTGAGCAGGGGGATGATCACCAGCAGGGCGAGCTTGCCCCGGATGCGTAACTTACCGAGCAGCATCGAACGGCCTCCACCGATCGGCGTCGCCACCGTGTCCCACCGCGACCGGCTGGCGGTCGGCGTCGGACGCGGCGGGCGGCGGGGCGGCGTGGACGGTCGGCGCCGGTCCGGCAGCGGCCGGCTCCCGTCCGGTCGGTGCGGTGCCCCGGGACCGGTCCCGGCGCGCCGCGACCACATGCAGCGCCACGATCCCGGCGATCAGCGCCACCGCCGCCCCGGCGGCGATCCGGCCGAGCAGCCGGTCCCGCTCGAGGGCCTCGAGCCGTTCTCTCAGCAGCTTGTCGAGCTGGTCGAGGATGACGGTGCGGAGCTGCTTGGCGGCGTTCTGCGCGCTGAGCCCGGCGCGGGTGAGCTGGTCGGTGCCCGGGGCGGACCGGCCGGCGCCGGGCGCCGAGTAGACCGAGAACGTCTCGAGTGAACGCTGGTAGGTGTCCAGCGGGGTGAGCACGTTGGCGCCCAGTTCGGTGCTCTCCGAGTTGTCCACCGCCGACCGCAGGTCCGCGACCAGGTCGGTGGCGGGGCCGAGCGCGGCGACCCGCAGTTCGGCCAGCTCCGCGCCCGTCCGCGCGCGGTCGGCGGCGGGGCGCTTGGCGGACAGCCGGGCCAGGTCGACGAGGCGGCCGGCCAGCACCGTCGCGGTGGGCAGGTCCCCACCGATGCCGTCCTGGAGGAAGAACGAGTCGGAGCGGGGGTCGCGGATCAGGCCGGAACTCTCCCGCACCTTGCGGTAGAGCGCCAGGAGCAGGTCGGACGCCTCGCCGTAGGCCCGGTACGCCGACTCGGCGTCACCGAACCCGCGGTCCGGCAGCGCCTCCAGCTTGGCCCGCAGCCCGGCCCAGCGCTCGTGGGTGCGCAGTTCGTCGCCGACGGCGCTGTCCACCGCCGCGACGCCCTCGATGGCGGTGGCGAGCGAGGCCCGGGAGACGGCCCCCTCGGCGACGGCGATGGCCTGGGCCTCCACCAGGGAGTCGGTGATCGGCCCGAGGGCCCGCAGGTAGCGGACGCCGAGGCGTTCCCGGCTCACCAGGTCGTGGTCGTCGGCGTAGTCGCGTTCGGCCTGGACGAAGATCAGCCCGAGCGGGGCCAGCAACGCCAGCACCAGAACCAGGGCGAGCGTACGGCCCGGTACGGCGGGCCGCCGACGGACCCGCGGCGCGGGGACTGTCATGGTGTGTCTCCTCCGGCGACGGCGGGGCGATCGGTGCCCCGGGAGGTCGCCGTACGCAGTCCCGTGCACCGGACCGGAAAAGTAGCCGAACCGGACGCGGGTGAGACCTCGGCCGATGAGTCGGCTTCACGTCAGTCCATTTTGGGTGACCGTGTGTCAGGGCGAAAGGTACGTAGCGTGTGATCGTGTTGCCGAGAAATGACATCGACGATGGTTTGCGCCCTAGATGTGAATTCACATGATCCGAATTCGCCGCGCTGGGATGCTCTGGACCTTTGGCGGATGACGCACGCTACGCGACGAACGGTGCAACCGGACAGACGTACGGCGGATCTCAGCGAATGCTCAGCCGCCGGCCCGTACCGTGTGCGCATGAGATCAACCGCCGCGCGGCTCCGGCGCGCCCTGGCCGGCCGTCCGCGCCGCACCGTCGCCGCCGTGGTGGTGGTCGTCCTCGTCGCCGCCGCGCTGGTCTGGGCGGCCCGGCCGCAGGGCTCGGACTTCCGGACCGAGTCGGCGCTGGTGACCGTACGCTCCGGCCCTTCCGGGGACGAGCCGGTGGACCTGGACACCACGCTCTACCTGCCGGAGGGCGCCTCGTCGTCGAACCGGGTGCCGGCGGTGCTGCTGGCGCACGGCTTCGGCGGGACCAAGGACTCGGTCCGCTCCGACGCCGAGGACCTGGTGGCCCGCGGGTACGCGGTGCTCACCTGGACCGCCCGCGGCTTCGGGCGCAGCGGCGGCCAGATCCACCTGGACAACCCCGACTACGAGGTGCGGGACGCGCAGCGCCTGCTCGACCGGCTGGCGCAGCGGCCGGACATCCGCCTCGACGCGGCCGGCGACCCTCGGGTCGGTGTGGTCGGTGGCTCGTACGGCGGCGGCCTGGCGCTGCTGCTGGCCGCGCGGGACCAGCGGGTCGACGCGATCGTCCCGATGATCACCTGGAACGACCTGTCCCGCGCCTTCCTGCCGGAGAGCACCGGCCGGCAGCCCACCGACGGCGTGTTCAAGAAGGGCTGGGCCGGCATCTTCTTCGGTGGCGGCGGCAACGCCGGCTCCGGTCCGGCCGGGCTCTCCGGGGCCACCGCCGCCGCGCCGGAGGGCGCGCCCGAGTCCGCCGGTCCGCCGAGCCCGCAGCCGGGCGCCGGCCCGGGCACCGGCTCCGGTCGCGCGCCGGCCGGCGCCGCCGACCCGTCCTGCGGCCGCTTCGCCGCCGACGTCTGCGCCGCGTACCTGCGCATCGCCACCACCGGCCGGGCCGACGCGGCGGCGGTCGAACTGCTGCGCCGGTCGTCGCCGGCCGGAGTGCTGGACCGGATCAAGTCCCCGACGCTGCTGGTCCAGGGCGAGGCGGACACGCTGTTCCCGCTGGCCGAGGCGGACGCCAACGCCCGGGGCATCGCCGCGGCCGGCACGCCGGTGCGGGTCGCCTGGTTCACCGGCGGCCACGACGGTGGCTCCGGGCCCACCTCCGACTCGGACCGGGTGAAGTTCCTGACCGCGCAGTGGCTGGACCACTACGTCAAGGGCGACGGGGCGGCCCCCGGCGACACGTTCACGTTCTCCCGGATCGCCGGTTTCGACGCGCTCGACCGGGGCCTGGTGGCGACCGGCTTCCGCATCGCCGACTACCCCGGCCTGGCCGGGCAGGAGCGCCGCGAGGTGACGCTCGCCGGGCCGCCCCAGCCGGTCGCCGTACCGCCGAACGGCAACCCGGCGGCGATCTCCTCGGTGCCGTTCGCGGGCGCGCTCGGCTCGCTGCTCGACGGCGTGGCGGGGGACATCCCCGGCCAGCACGCGCGCTTCGAGTCGGCGCCGCTGGACGAGCCGGTCGACGTGGTGGGCGCGCCCACGGTGCGGATCAGGGCGGCCTCACCGACCGGTGAGGCGGTGCTGTTCGTGAAGCTCTACGACGTGGACCCGCAGGGCGCGTCCACGCTGCCGTCCGGCCTGGTCGCGCCGGTGCGCCTGACCGGCCTGCCGGCCACCGTCGAGGCGGCCACGCCGGTCACCGTCACGCTGCCGGGGATCGTCCGGCGGGTCGAGGCCGGGCACCGGCTGCGGCTCGTGGTGGCGACGTCGGACCAGGCGTACGCCTCGCCGGCCGAACCGGCGGTGCTCACCGTGGCGCTCGCGGACGGACCGCTCGCGCTGCCCACCGTCGACGCCACGCCGATCCCCACCACCGCCACGATCTGGCGCTGGGCGCTGGCCGGCCTGCTCGCCGTGATCGTGGCCGGGCTCGTCGTGGTCGTGCTGCTCACCCGCCGCCGGCACCGCCGCCAGGACGACTCCGTGCACCCGGAGTACGCGGGCGTCCCGCTCGCCGTGCGCAACCTGCGCAAGGAGTACGCGGACGGGTTCGTCGCGGTCTCCGACGTGGACTTCGAGGTGCACCCCGGTCAGGTGGTCGGCCTGCTCGGGCCCAACGGCGCGGGCAAGACGACCACGCTGCGGGTGCTGATGGGGCTGACCCAGCCCACCGCCGGGGAGATCTACGTCTTCGGTCACCGGCTGGTGCCGGGCTCACCGGTGCTGTCCCGGATCGGCGCGCTGGTCGAGGGGCCGGGCTTCCTGCCCCACCTGTCCGGCCTGGACAACCTGAAGGCGTACTGGCGGGCGACCGGGCGGCCGTGGGAGGACGCGCACTTCGACGAGGCGCTGGAGATCGCCGGCCTGGGTGACTCGGTGCACCGGCGGACGAAGAAGTACAGCCACGGCATGCGGCAGCGGCTGGCCATCGCCCAGGCCATGCTGGGCCTGCCCGAGCTGCTCGTGCTGGACGAGCCGACGGACGGGCTGGACCCGCCGCAGATCGCCGAGATGCGCCGGGTGCTCCAGCGCTACGCCACCGACGGCCGGGCGGTGCTGGTCTCCAGCCACCTGCTGGCCGAGGTGGAGCAGACCTGCACGCACGCGGTGGTGGTGAACAAGGGGCGGATCGTGGCGTCCGGCCCGGTGGAGGACATCGTCGGCGAGTCGCCGAGCGTGCTGTTCGAGGTGAGCGACCCGGACGCGGCGCGTACGGTGCTCGACCGGCTCGACGGCGTACGGGTGTTGCCCGACACCGAGGGCGGGCTGGTGGTCGACACGAACGGCACCGCCCGCAGCGAGGTGGTGGCCGAACTGGTCCGGGCCGGCATCGGGGTGGACCGGGTGGTGCCCCGGCGCCGCCTGGAGGACGCGTTCCTCGCCCTGGTGGGCCAGAACTCTCGGGGAAGCGGGGACCGGTGATGGCGGGTTCGTCTGTGGCATCGTCGCCTGGTGGCGGCACGTCCGGTACGGCGGCGCCGGGCCCCGGCGGCGCGGCGGCCGGTTACCGGCCCTCGGCCACGCTCCCGTTCGCGGCGGAGTTCCGGCGGCAGGCGTCGCGCCGGCGTACCCAGCTCGCGCTGGGCTTCATGGTGCTGCTGCCGCTGATCATCCTGGTGGCGTTCCAGTTCGACGCCGGGGACGACGACGGCGGCGGGCGGGGCGAGTTCTCCAGCCTGGCCGACCTGGCCACCTCGGGCGGGCTCAACTTTACCCTGTTCTCGATCCTGGTGTCCGCGTCGTTCCTGCTGGTCGTGGTGGTGGCGCTGTTCTGCGGCGACACGGTGGCGAGCGAGGCGAGCTGGGGCAGCCTGCGCTACCTGCTGGCGGTGCCGGTGCCCCGGGCCCGGCTGCTCGCGGTGAAGCTGGTCGTCGCGCTCGCGTACTCCGGACTGGCCCTGCTGTTGCTCGCCGGCACCGCGCTGCTCGCCGGCACGCTCCGGTACGGCTGGAAGCCGCTGAGCAGCCAGGTGTCGGCGGAGCTGGCCCCGGCCGACGGGTTGCTACGGCTGCTCGGCGTGCTCGGCTACCTGGCGGTCGTGCTGCTGGTGGTGGCCGGGCTGGCGTTCCTGCTGTCGGTGACCACCGATGCCGCGCTGGGCGCGGTCGGCGGGGCGGTGCTGCTCTGGATCCTGTCCAGCATCCTGGACCAGATCACCGCGTTGGGCGGGCTGCGGAACCTGCTGCCGACCCACTACAGCAGCGCCTGGCTGGGGTTGCTGTCGACGCCGATGCAGACCGACGACGTGGTCAAGGGCGCGTTCTCGGCGGTCGTCTACGCCACGTTGTTCTGGGGCGTGGCCTTCTGGCGTTTCACCCGTAAGGACGTCACGAGCTGAGGTGACCCGGGAGGGGGTCGCGTCAGCGGCGGCCCGGCCCATATCATGGGAGCGTTCCCATGCAATTGTCCCGCCTGCAAAGAAATCGATTAACATCGATACGTGTGATCGCCATCCTGGAGCCGTCAAACACTCGTCCCAGGAGGTCACACATGATCCCGACCCAGCTCAGCGGCCCTGTCCTGTCCCTGTTCCGCGTGGTGGTGGGGTTGCTGTTCCTATGCCACGGCGCGGCGTCGATATTCGGCGTCCTCGGCGGCAACCGAGGCTCCGGCGAGGCCGTCCCGTTCGCCACCTGGCCCGGCTGGTGGGCGGCGCTGATCCAGCTCGTGTGCGGCGCGCTGGTGCTCGTCGGCCTGTTCACCCGGCCGGCAGCGCTGCTCGCCTCCGGCTCGATGGCGTACGCGTACTTCGTGGTGCACCAGCCGCACCACCTGATGCCGATGCAGAACGGCGGCGAACTGGCCGCGCTCTTCTGCTGGTCGTTCCTGCTGGTCGCGGTGCTCGGCCCGGGGAACTGGGCGCTCGACGCGCTGCTGAACCGCCGGCGGGCCACCACGGCGGAGCCCACCGTGGCCCCGGCCTCGGTCCCGGTCTGAGTCGTCGCCCGCGCACCAGATCCCGGCCGGGACGCGCTCCCGTGCCGGGCTCTGGTGCTACAGCGGATTGACCGGCGGAGTCGTGGGCGACGGCGGGGCGGCCGGCGTGGGCGCGTCGGCGGACGGCTTGCTGCGCTTCCACGCGCTGACACCCAGCCGGCCGGTGTTGCCGAGGTCGATCGGCCCGCTCAGGGCGACCGGGTACGCCGGCCGGCCGCCGATCGGGGCGACGTCGAGTTCGGTGCCGTTCGTCGCCGGCACCGTCGCGTCGGTGACCAGGTTCCGCCAGATCAGTGCCGCGCCGGCCCGCTCGCCGGGGGCCAGCACGATCCGGGTGGGCGGGGCGTCGAAACCGGAGGTGATCGGCTTGGCGCCCGGGAGGATCCGCACCGTGACCGGGTCGCCGTCGGCGTCCCGGAGCGCGACCGCCGGATAGCCGCGCAGTTCGTACGGCCGGTCGCCGCAGTTGACCAGCTCCAGGCCCATCGCCCGCAGCCCCATCGCGGCGCTGACCCCGCGTTCGGTGATCGCGATGCCCTCCGGGGAGCAGGTGGCGGCGGGAGTCGGCTCGGCGGTGAGGGGGGCCGGTCGCGGCGGCGCCGTGGAAAGCGCGTCGGGCGGTCCGTCGGCAGGTCTCTGGGCGGGGGCGCAGGCGGCCATCAGCGTCACGCCGCTGAGGGCGCCGATCAGGAGCGCCGTTCTCCGCATCCGGCGATCATGCCACCCGGCCGCGCTCGGCGAGGACCGCGTCGAGCAGGCCCGGGTAGAGGCGGTCCAGCTCCTCGCGGCGCAGCCGTACGTAGCGGGTGGTGCCGGCGACCCGGGTGCGGGTCAGGCCGGCCTCCCGCAACACCTTGAGGTGGTGGCTGCGGGTGGCCTTGGAGACGCCGAACTCGAACGACCCGCAGGCGTGTTCCCCGCCCGGCGCGAGTGCGCGCACGATCTGCAGCCGGACGTCGTCGGCCAGCGCCGCCAGGACGGCGGTGACCGGCACCTCGCGCAGCTCGGGCTCGTGCAGCTCCATGTGACAACGATAACCCATGTTCGACAATCGTCGAACAAGTTCCTAGAGTCGGGGCGTTGGTTCGACGGTACTCGAACATAGGAGCTGCGATGCGTTCCCGTCACGCCACCCTCCCGATCTTCGCCGCGGTCAGCTGGGGCGTCATGTTCCCGGTGCTCGCCAGCGCGCTCACCCGCGTGGACGCGCTCAACCTGACCGCCGCCCGGTACGTGCTCGCCACCGCCGTGCTGCTCGCCCTCCTGCTGGCCCGCGAGGGGGTGGCCGCCCTGGCCACCCGGCGGCGCGGCCTCGAGGTGGTGCTCCTCGGCGCGCTCGGCTTCGCCGGGTTCAACACGCTGATGAACCTCGCCCTCGGCCACGCCGCGCCGCAGCAGATCGCGCTGTTCGCGGCCACCGTGCCGCTGGTCACCCAGTTCGTCCGCTGGGCGCGCGACGGCGTCCGCCCGCGTCCGGCGCTGCTCGGCATCTCCCTCGTCGCCCTGGCCGGTGTCGGCCTGGTGATCACCCGCGGCCGGCTCGACGGGCTGGGCCAGTTCGGCTGGGGCGGGCTGCTCATGATCGGCGCGGTGCTCGGCTGGGCGTTCTACACCCACGGCGCGAGCCGGTTCCCCGAGTGGTCCGCGCTGCGCTACACCACGCTGACCGCCGTCGCGGGCATGGTCGCGATGATCGGCGCCAGCGCCGTCGCCGACCTCACCGGACTCCAGCACGCGCCGTCCGCCGCCGACCTCGCCGCTGTCGCTCCCCAGCTCACGTACGCGGTGCTGATCGCCGCCGCCCTCGCGGTGCTGGCGTGGAACACCGGCGTCCGGCGGCTCGGCCCGGCCAACGCCGCGCTGTTCATGAACCTGGTGCCGGTGGCCACGTTCGCGGTGCAGATCGTGCGCGGGTACCGGCCGGTCGCGGTGGAGCTGGTGGGTGCCGGGCTGACCGTCGCCGCCCTGGTGGCGGCGAACCTCGTCACCCGTACCCCCTCGGCAGCGGTGACCACGACGGCGCCGGACCCGGTCGCGGCCGGCCCGCGGTGGTGGACCCGGTCGCGGTGGTCGGACGTTGAGCCGGCCCACACCGTGGGATCCCGAGGTGGCGCGGCCGTGAGCAGCGCATAGACTCGGCGGCACAACTGAATACCTCATCCAGAGGGGCTGAGGGATACGGCCCGACGACGCCCCGGCAACCACCCGCACGCTCGACGACGAGCGACAGCGGGCAGGTGCCAATTCCGTCCCCGCCGCACCCGGCGATGCGGGGAAAGATGAGAGGAACTCCTCGACATGACGTCGACGCTTCCCGTCGCCACCGGTATCGACACCACCCTCAGCCCGGCCCGCGCCCTGGTCTGCCGTGCCTGTTCGGCGCGCTACCCGCTGGCCGCCCAGCACGCCTGCTACGAGTGTTTTGGGCCGCTGGAGGTGGACTACGACACCGCCGCCCTGGCCACCGTCACCCGTGAGCAGATCGAGGCCGGTCCGGCGAACATCTGGCGGTACGCCGCACTGCTGCCCGCCGGTCAGGACCCGGCCACCCGCGTCACGCTCGACCCGGGGCTGACCCCGCTCGTCGCCGCCCCGAACCTCGCGGCCGAGCTGGGGCTGAGCGCGCCGCTCTGGGTCAAGGACGACAGCGCGAACCCCACCCACTCGTTCAAGGACCGGGTGGTCTCGGTCGCGCTCACGGCGGCCCGGGCGCTCGGCTTCAGCCGCTACGCCTGCGCCTCCACCGGCAACCTCGCCAACTCCGTCGCCGCGCACGCCGCCCGGGCCGGCGTGCCGTCGATCGTCTTCATCCCCGGCGACCTGGAGCAGGGCAAGGTCGTCACCACCGCCGTCTACGGCGGTGACCTGGTCGCCATCGACGGCTCGTACGACGACGTGAACCGGCTCTGCGGCGAGTTGGTGGAGACCGACGAGTTCGAGGACACCGCGTTCGTCAACGTCAACGTGCGGCCCTACTACGCGGAGGGCTCCAAGACGCTCGGCTACGAGGTGGCCGAGCAGCTCGGCTGGCGGATCCCGGCCCAGGTGGTCATCCCGATGGCCAGTGGCGAGCTGCTCACCAAGATCGACAAGGCGTTCACCGAGCTGGTCGAGATCGGGCTGGTCGAGGCGCCGGCCGGTGGCTGGAAGGTGTTCGGCGCGCAGTCGGCCGGCTGCAACCCGATCGCCACCGCGCTGCACGGCGACACCGACACGATCACGCCGGTCAAGCCGACCGGCATCGCCAAGTCGCTGAACATCGGCGACCCGGCCGCCGGGCTGTACGCGCTGGAGGCGGTGCGCCGCACCGGCGGCTGGATGGACTACGCCGACGACGACGAGATCCGCGAGGGCATCCGGCTGCTCGCCCGTACCACCGGGGTGTTCGCCGAGACGGCGGGCGGCGTGACGGTGGCGGTCCTGCGCAAGCTGCTGAAGTCCGGCCGGCTCGACCCGTCCGCCGAGACGGTCGTGTTCAACACCGGCGAGGGCCTGAAGACGCTGGACGCGGTGGCCACCCAGGTCGGGCCGACCCACCGCATCAAGCCTTCCCTCCGCGCCGCCCGGGACGCCGGCCTGCTGTCCTGACCCGGAGCCGGCACCTCGGCCGGGTGGAGGAGGCGGGCTCGCCCGGGTGGGGGATCGGGCGGGACCGGTGGGTAACCGGTGATGTGCGGTGAGTGCCAGAAAACCACCCTCAAGGACTTGACGGCAGGAACCGGACGGCGCAAGATGCTTCGTGCGGGAGGGCATCCGCCGGAGACTTTTCAAGTTCTTGCGACCCAACGCCGGAGGCGTTGTGCGGACGTCCCTCCCGACCAACGTCCGAAGAGGCCAGCGGAAAACCGCTGGCCTCTTCGCTGTGTCCGGCGCACCCTCGGTGACATGACGCTGACCGTGACGCCGCTGGACCCCACCGACCGGCAGACGCTCGACGCGGTGTACGGCATCGCGTGCGCCGCGCAGGCCGTCGACGAGCCCGACCTGCCCGACCCCTGCCGCCGGCGGTTCGAGGCGCTGCTGTCGCACCCGATGCCCGGCATCGAGGGACGCTGGCTCGTCGCCCGCCTCGACGGGACGCCGGTCGGCTGGCTCCGGCTGCACCTGCACACGATCGAGAACACCGAGAACGCGACCGTCGAACTGACCGTCGACCCGGCGTACCGGCGGCGCGGCATCGGCCGCGTGCTGCACGAGCACGGCGTGCGGCTGCTCCGCGAGCACGGCGGCAAACGCCTTGTCGGCTCGACCACCGCCGCCCTGCCCGGCGAGGAGGATCGGGTCTTCCCCGGCGCCGCGTTCGCCGCCGCCATGGGCGCCAAACCGGCGCTGGCCGACGTCCGCCGTCGCCTCGACGTGGCCGGACTCGACCGTGACCGACTCGCCGCGCTGCTGGCCGAGGCCCGCGCCGCGGCGACCGGATACCGGCCGGTGCGGTGGCGCGACCACACCCCCGAGGAGTACGTCGCGGACGTCGCCCGCCTCCAGGGCCGGCTGCTGCTCGACGCGCCCATGGGTGAGCTGGACTGGGAGCCGGAGCAGGTGGACGCGGCGCGGGTGCGGGACGCGGAGCGGGCGCTCGATGCCCGGGGCGTACGCCGCTACAACACCGGGGTGGTGCACGAGGCGTCCGGCCGGCTGGTCGGCTGGACCCAGCTCGCCCTGGACGCGGGCAGCACCGGCCACGCCTGGCAGGAGATCACCATCGTCGACCCCGGCCACCGCGGCCACCGGCTCGGCCTGCTCTGCAAGGCCGAGAACCTGGAGTACGCGCTGGCGCACGAACCGGCGTTGTGGGCCGTCGACACCTGGAACGCTGTTGCGAACCGGCACATGGTCGCGATCAACGAGCAACTCGGGTTCCGCCCGGCCGCCGGGTCCGTCGACTGGCAGTTGACGATCTGAGTTGTGACACGCCCCTACTGATCTGGTGCCTTTCTGTTGCATGATGGCGGGCATGACGGAGACCCCGCACCCCCTGTACGACAGGCACCGCGAGACCCTCGACCGGGCGCTGACCGCCATCGCGGAGCGCGGGTACTGGTCGGCCTACCCCGAGTCGCCCAGCCCTCGGGTGTACGGCGAGACCGCCGCCGCCGACGGCAAGGCCACCTTCGAGGCGTACCTGGGCGGGGACTTCCCGCTCGACCAGGCCGGTGACGGCGCCACCGTGGCCACCGAGGTCAGCCCGTTCGGGGTGACGCTGGACGTGCGCTACCCGCACGCGGGCGCCGACCAGTTGGTGTCCGCCGCGAGCACGGCGCTGCCCGCCTGGCGGGACGCCGGCCCGCAGACCCGGGTCGGTGTCTGCCTGGAGATCCTGGACCGGCTGCACAAGAACATCTTCGAGCTGGCGAACGCGGTGCAGTTCACCAGCGGTCAGGCGTTCGTGATGGCGTTCCAGGCCGGTGGCGCGCACGCGCTGGACCGCGCGCTGGAGGCGGTCGCCTACGCGTACGCCGAGATGAGCCGCCACCCGGGGACCGCCGGGTGGGAGAAGGCCGCCGGCAAGGGCGACCCGCTGCGGATGACCAAGACGTTCCACGTGGTGCCGCGCGGGGTCGCGCTGGTCATCGGCTGCAACACGTTCCCGACCTGGAACTCGTACCCCGGTCTGTTCGCCTCGCTGGCCACCGGCAACCCGGTGGTGGTGAAGCCGCACCCGCGCGCGGTGCTGCCGCTGGCGATCACGGTGAAGTACGCCCGTCAGGTGCTCGCCGAGGCCGGGTTCGACCCGAACCTGGTGCAGCTCGCCCCAGAGACCGACGGCGAGAAGCTGGCCACCACGCTGGCCCTGCACCCGGCCGTCAAGATCGTCGACTTCACCGGCTCCACCGAGTACGGCGACTGGCTGGAGGCGAACGCCCGGCAGGCCGCCGTCTACACCGAGAAGGCCGGCCTGAACACGGTGGTGATCGACTCCACCGACGACTTCGCCGGGCTCTGCCGCAACCTCGGCTTCACGCTGACGCTGTACAGCGGGCAGATGTGCACCACCTCGCAGAACC
Source organism: Micromonospora sp. WMMA1947 (assembly GCF_027497355.1). Taxonomy (NCBI): domain Bacteria; kingdom Bacillati; phylum Actinomycetota; class Actinomycetes; order Micromonosporales; family Micromonosporaceae; genus Micromonospora; species Micromonospora sp. WMMA1947. Next base: position 2,424,375 of record NZ_CP114909.1, read on the forward strand.
TGCTCATCCCGCGCGACGGCATCTCGACCGACCAGGGGCACAAGAGCTTCGACGAGGTGGCCGCCGGGATCGCCGGCGCGGTCGCCAAGCTGACCGCCGACCCGGCTCGGGGCGTCGAGCTGACCGGCGCGATCGTCAACGACGGCGTGCTGGAGCGGCTGGACGAGGTCACCAAGGTCGGCGAGCCGGTGCTGGAGTCGCGCACCGTCGAGCACCCGTCGTTCCCCGGCGCGGTGGTGCGTACGCCGACGGTGGTGAAGCTGGACGCCTCCGACACCGCCACGTACTCGCGGGAGTGGTTCGGGCCGATCTCGTTCGCCATCGCCACCGACTCGACCGAGCACAGCCTGCGCATCCTGCGCGAGACGGTGGGGGAGAAGGGCGCGCTCACAGCGGGCGTCTACTCCACCGACGAGGCGGTGCTGGACGAGGCCGAGAAGGCGGCGATCGACGCCGGCGTGCACCTGTCCTGCAACCTGACCGGCGGTGTCTTCGTCAACCAGTCGGCCGCGTTCTCCGACTTCCACGGCTCCGGCGCGAACGCGGCGGCCAACTCGGCGCTGACCGACGGCGCGTACGTGGCCAACCGGTTCCGGATCGTGCAGAGCCGCCGCCACGCCTGAAAGGAGGGGCCCCTTCTTAACGCCTCCGGTAGAGGAGGGGCCCCTTCTTAACGCCGCTCAACGCCGCGCCGGCTCAGGCGGACCGGCGCATCTGGAGTTCGTGCAGGCCGGTGATCCGGGGGTGCGGCACCCGTACGCCGGTGTCCACGAAGCCCAGCTTCTGATACGCCCGGTAGGCGCGTTCGTTGCCGACCACGACCTCCATCATCAGCTCGGGCCGTCCGCAGGCGCGCGACCAGGCGGCCACCTCGTCGACGAGCGCCGCCAGCAGGCCGGTGCCCCGCCGGGCCGGGGTCACGTAGACCGCGTAGACGAGCGTCAGGCCCGGCTCGTTCGGTGCGGCGATGCCGCCGGCGTGGCCCACCAGACGGCCGCCCGGGTCGGCCACGAACTGCGCGGTGTGGTCGCCCCGGGAGACGGCCGCGACCCGGGCCGCGTACTCCGCGTGCGGCAGGGCGGCGGCCTCGGCCACCGTCTCCAGGAACGCCAGCGGGGAGTCGGCCAGCATCTCCAGCCGGAGCGCCCGCATCCGGGCGGCGTCCGCCGGCCGGACCCGGCGGACGGTGGTCGTGGTGGTCGCGCTGGTCATGCCGCATGCATACCGGACGGCCCGCCGAGGGTGTGCGACAGGCCCGGGTACGCCCCGGAATATGCCCGATTTGTGGTCGTGCGCCGCCGTCACGCCTCGTGTAGCGTGCGATTTCGGTCACTGAATTCAGCGTCACCTATCGCTGAACCGGTGCGCCGCCGGTGCCGGTCCGCCGGTCTCCGGGTGTTGGAACGCCGCGCAGAGTGAGGAAGTGCACCGTGGCACAGGGCACCGTGAAGTGGTTCAACGCCGAAAAGGGCTACGGCTTCATCGCCGTCGACGGCGGGCAGGACGTCTTCGTCCACTTCTCCGCGATCGAGATGGACGGCTACAAGGCGCTGGACGACGGCCAGCGGGTCGAGTTCGAGATCGCGCAGGGGCAGAAGGGTCCGCAGGCCGAGCGGGTCCGCGTCATCGCCTGACCCGCGGCGGGCGGTGCTCCCGCGGCCGGACCCGGACCGGGGGCTGCGGTGCGGTCCACCACCATGGAAGATCATGAGCCGTTCCAGCCGTAGTCGCTGAGGAGGGCCCATGTCCGATCTGCCCCCGTCGGGTGCCACCGAGCCGGCGGCGTCCGGCCCTCCGGCCGACCCGACCGCACCCCCGCCTCCTGCCGCCGATCCGGCATCAGGGCCGTCGGGGACCACCGGAGGGGCCACGCCCGGCTCCGGCGCGTCCGGCGTTGACCCGTGGGCCGGTCACACCGGCCCCGTGCCGATCGTGCCTGCCCAGCCGGGGTACGACAGCCCGCAGCCCGGCGCCCCGACCGCGGCCGGCCAACCCGCCTGGGGCGCCCCGCCCGGCTCGCACGCGCCGGGCCCCCCACCGCACGGCTCGAACGCCCCGGGCACGCCAGCACAGGGCTGGACCGCGCCCGGTACTCCGCCGCAGGGCTGGACCGCGCCGGGCACCCCACCGCACGGCTCGAGCGCGCCGGGTACTCCGCCGCACGGCTGGAACACGCCGGGAACCCCACCGCAGGGCTGGAATGCGCCGCCGGGCACCCCGCCCCCGGGCTGGGGCGGCCCCGCGTACCCGGGCTACCCGATTCCTGGCGCGGCGTACCCGATGCAGGCCGGTCCCGGCGCGTACGCCGGCTGGTTCCCCGGCATCGACCCGCAGGATCCGCTCGTCAACCCGCCGCACGCGGGCATCGGTCCCTGGTTCGCCCGCTGTACCGCCGCGCTGCGGCGCGGCTGGCGGCAGCTGCTGCCGATCGTGCTGCTCACCCAGGTGCTCCCGGCTTCGGTGATCGGAGTCCTCACGCTCGTCTTCAGCCCCGAGGGCGAGCTGGCGACCGCACCGGACGGCGCACCGGCGCTGCCGGCCGGCTTCTGGGGGCAGATGTTCGCCTTCTACGGCGTGCTCCTGGCCGCCGGGCTGGTCTTCGGCCTGCTCCAGGCGACGGGCTGGGCCGCCGGCACCTGGGTGGTCGCCCGTCAGGCGGCCGGTGAGCCGACCGGACTCGGCGCCGCCTTCCGGTACGGGATGCGCCGTGCCCTCGGCCTGTGGGGCTGGACCCTCCTGGTCTCGCTGCTGGCCATGCTCGGCACCTGTTTGTGCCTGCTGCCCGGCATCTACGTCACGTTCGCGCTGGCCCTGTTCGGCCCGGTCTACCTGTTCGAGCGGCGGGAGCCCATCGGGCGGGCGTGGCGGATGTTCCACAACCGTTTCGGCATGGTGCTGGGCCGGGTCGCGCTGGTGATCGCGGTGCTCCTCGCGGCGACGGTGCTCGACGCCGTGGTGGGCGCTATCAGCGGGGCGGCGTTCGGTGTCGAGCCGATGAACGCCGTCGGCACCGCGATCGGCGCCGTGGTGCTGGCCGTGTTCGGCGCCCTGCTGGCCACTCCGGCCTACCTGGCACAGCAGGTCGGGCTGGTCGTCACGTACGCCGAACAGCGTGCTCAGGAAGGCCCGGTGAACGCGGCCCGGCTGGCGGCGGAACTCGGCTGAGCGGGGCTGTCGTGCTTGCACTCGGATAGGGAGAGTGCTAAACAAGTCATTGGCACTCGCGTACGGTGAGTGCCAGAAGGTCGGGGCGGTAGGGCCACGGCCGCGCCGGTGTCCGAAGGGACGCCGGAGCGGTACGAGGCCGGTCGTCGCGGGCTGTCCGGCCCGACCGAGGAGACGTCGTCGTCGCCAGGTGGCGACGTCCCCAAGGTGCGTACACCAGACGGCCCATCCGGGCATCCCGGGTGGCCCGTGAGTGTCCAGGAGGACAACGCCGTATGGCCAAGATGATCGCATTCGACGAAGAGGCGCGCCGCGGCCTCGAGCGGGGCATGAACCAGCTCGCCGACGCCGTGAAGGTGACCCTCGGCCCCAAGGGCCGCAACGTCGTGCTCGAGAAGAAGTGGGGTGCCCCCACCATCACCAACGATGGTGTGAGCATCGCCAAGGAGATCGAGCTCGAGGACCCGTACGAGAAGATCGGCGCCGAGCTGGTCAAGGAGGTCGCGAAGAAGACCGACGACGTCGCCGGTGACGGCACGACGACGGCGACCGTCCTGGCCCAGGCCCTGGTTCGTGAGGGTCTGCGCAACGTGGCCGCCGGCGCCAACCCGATGGCCCTGAAGCGGGGCATCGAGGCGGCCGTGGCCAACGTCTCGGAGGAGCTGCTCAAGCTCGCCAAGGACGTGGAGACCAAGGAGCAGATCGCCTCCACCGCCTCCATCTCCGCCGCCGACCCCAGCGTCGGCGAGATCATCGCCGAGGCGATGGACAAGGTGGGCAAGGAAGGTGTCATCACCGTCGAGGAGAGCAACACCTTCGGCCTGGAGCTCGAGCTCACCGAGGGCATGCGCTTCGACAAGGGCTACATCTCCGCCTACTTCATGACCGACCCGGAGCGTATGGAGGCCGTCTTCGACGACCCGTACATCCTGATCGTCAACAGCAAGATCTCGTCGGTGAAGGACCTGCTCCCGATCCTGGAGAAGGTCATGCAGTCGGGCAAGCCGCTGCTGATCATCGCCGAGGACCTGGAGGGCGAGGCCCTGGCCACCCTGGTGGTCAACAAGGTCCGTGGCACCTTCAAGTCGGTCGCCGTCAAGGCGCCGGGCTTCGGTGACCGCCGCAAGGCCATGCTGACCGACATCGCCATCCTCACCGGTGGCCAGGTCATCAGCGAGGAGGTCGGCCTCAAGCTGGACGCGACCGGCCTCGAGATGCTGGGCCGCGCCCGCAAGGTCGTCGTGACCAAGGACGAGACCACCATCGTCGACGGTGCCGGTGACGCCGAGCAGATCCAGGGCCGGGTGAACCAGATCCGGGCCGAGATCGACAAGAGCGACTCCGACTACGACCGGGAGAAGCTGCAGGAGCGTCTGGCCAAGCTGGCCGGCGGTGTTGCGGTGATCAAGGTCGGCGCGGCCACCGAGGTCGAGCTGAAGGAGCGCAAGCACCGCATCGAGGACGCCGTCCGCAACGCGAAGGCCGCCGTCGAGGAGGGCATCGTCCCGGGTGGTGGCGTCGCGCTGGTGCAGGCCGGCAAGACCGCCTTCGACAAGCTGGACCTGGCCGGTGACGAGGCGACCGGCGCGCAGATCGTCAAGATCGCGCTGGACGCCCCGCTGCGGCAGATCGCCGTCAACGCCGGCATGGAGGGTGGCGTCGTCGTCGAGCGGGTCCGCAACCTCGACCCGGGTCACGGCCTCAACGCCGCGACCGGCGAGTACGTGGACCTGCTGGCCGCGGGCATCATCGACCCGGCCAAGGTGACGCGTTCCGCGCTGCAGAACGCCGCCTCGATCGCCGCGCTGTTCCTCACCACCGAGGCCGTCGTGGCGGACAAGCCGGAGAAGACCCCGGCCGCCCCGGCGGGCCCGGGTGGCGGGGAGATGGACTTCTGAGTCCAGCTCCATCCAGTACGCCGAAGGGGGCGGGCCGCGTCAGCGGTCCGCCCCCTTTCCGCGTACGCGTCAGGTGGGCAGCGGGCGCTGGTTGCGCCGCTTGTGCGCCCTGTCGTACGGCGGTGGCAGCCGCCTCGGCTCGTCCACCGGTTGCCGTGGCTCCTCCACCGGTGGCCCGTCGCCGCCGGTCAGCTCGGCGAGCTGTTCGGCGTCGCCGATGTCGAGCCGGTCGAACGGGAGCTGGCCGGGAAGCTCGTCGGCCGGGCGCCGGCCCGCCGTGGGATCCTCGGCCCGTTCGTCATTCGTGGTCATGCACCGCCTCCTCTGCTCCGACCGTAGAGCCCGGTCGATGGCGAAGGAGGCCGAATGGCGCTATTGACGTCTATGCCCTGTTAATGGCTTTCCGGTAGAGGAAGAACACCCGCTCGATCCGGGCCCCCGCCGCGTTCGAGTAGAACGGCACCGGCCCCACCCAGCCGATCTGCGCCGCGGTGATCCCGGCGGCCGCCTGGTCGCGCAGGCAGCGGCGCAACAGCACGCCGCCGATCCCGGAGCCCTCCGCCGCCGGTGCGGTGCCCATCGGCCCGAACCAGCTCGGCCGCGCCGACCCGTACGCGGCGAACCCGAGGATCTCGCCGTCCCGCTCGGCGACGTGCACTCCCGCGTCCGGCCGCCCCACCGAACCGGCCAGCTCACCGTCCCAGGTGCCGCCGAACGTGGACCTGGCGAACGCGGCCAGGGCCGGCAGGTCGTCGGAGCCGGCTCGGCGTACCGTCACGCCCCGCCCGGCCAGCCGCTGCTCGGCGGCCTCGGTGGAGCGCAGCGCCGCCGACCCCTCGGACAGGTCGGCGGTCATGTTCCAGGCGGTACGGTCCTGCCGGTAGCCGAGCCGCTGGGCGGCGCAGACCGCCGGGGTGTAGCGCACGTCGATGCCGGGCCAGGCGTAGTGCGGCGGGTTTCCGGCGAGCAGCACCTCGTCCGCCCCGAGCGCGCCGAGCCGGCTCTCCGCCTCGGTCAGCAGCGCCCCGCCCACGCCCTGGCGGCGCTCCGTCGGCGCGACCGCGACCAGGTCGACGTGGCCGAGGCGCGGATCGGCCGCCGACAGCGACCCGATCAGGACGCCGACCAGCGCGCCGTCGCGTACCGCGCCGAGGCGCAGCACCGGGCGGTCGGCCCCGGCCCGCTCGGCCACCGTGACCACCACGGCCGACGCCTCGGCCGCGTCCTCCGGCAGGTCGAGCGACAGCCGGCACAGCTCGACCACCTCGGGCAGCCGGTCCCGGCCCAGCTCGATGATCTCCACGTCCATGGACGCCGACAGTAGGGCATCGGCAGACCAATGGACAGGGTTGTTAACCGGTGGCCCCGGACCGGGCGGCGCGCACCGCCGCGTACGCGTTCACCAGCCCGGCGCCGGAGACGTCCTGCGGTCCGCCGCAGGTGTCGGCGGGCGACGCGACCGGCTGCGCGGTGTCGCGCAGGATGGCCCGGGTCCGTTCCAGGTCACCGATCAGCGCCGGGTTCGCCGACCACATCAGCGCCACCACGCCCGCCACCTGCGGGGTGGCCATCGAGGTGCCGTCCAGGGTGGCGTACCCGCCGCCGGGCATCGCGGAGAGCACCGCGGCACCCGGGGCGACCAGGTCGGGCTTGGCCTGACCGTCCGGCGCCGGGCCGCGGCTGGAGAACTGCGTGACGCGGCGCTGCCGGTCCACCGCCCCGACGGTCAGCACGTCCGGGTACGGCGCGGGCGGGTCCGCGATCGAGCCGCACGACGGGCCGGTGTTCCCGGCCGCGGCCACCACCAGGATGCCGGCCGCGGTCAGCGCGGCGGTCGCCGGTCGCAGTGCCCCCGGATCGCACCCCTCCACCGGCGGGCAGCCCCACGAGTTGGTGAGCACGTCCGGGGCGCGCGCGGGACGGCCGTCGGTCAGCGGGTTACCGCCCGGCGGGAACGGGGCCAGCATGAACTGGAGGCAGTCGAGGTAGCGGGCCGGGCTGCCCATGTTGCGGTCGAGGTTGACGCAGCCGACCCAACTCGCACCCGGCGCCACGCCGATCCCGTCCCGGCCCACCGCGCTGCCCAGCGTGTGGGTGCCGTGGCCACCCCGGTCGGCCGGGGTGCGGCGGCCCTCCCACGGGTCGTACCAGGAGTCCTCGCCGCCCCGGAAGCCGTCCGCGAGCGCCGGGTGCCGGCCGTCCACCCCGGAGTCGGAGCTGCCCACCACCACGCCGGACCCGGTGACCCCCAGCTCCGACCAGACCCGGTCCGCGCCGATCAGGGAGACGTTCCAGGCCGGGCCGCCCGGCGCCGGCTGGTCGCCCCGCGCCTCCGGTGCGAGTGCGGGCAGCGGGCGCACCCGTTGGCTCACCAGAACCCGGGCCACCTCGGGACGGCTGGACAGCCAGGCCCGTACCGCCGGGCCGCCGTCCGTCTCGATGGCGTTGACCAGGTAGTACGGCGTCGGGTTCAGCCGCATCCGGGTCAGCGTGCCGCGCAGGTCGCCCTGCGTGCGGTCGGCGGTGGCCACCAGCCGCCGGTAGACCTCCGTCGCCCGGGCGTCGCGCCCGGCCCGGCCCGGCGTCCCGGCCGGCAGGCCGGTCAGGTCGGCCTGTTCGCGCAGCACCACGAGGAGCCGCTCGCCGTACAGCCCGGGCTGGCCGGGGACGACGTACACCACGGCGACGGCGGCGAGCAGCGCGGCGGCGGCCAGCGCGGCCGGACCGCGCCGGGGCGCGCGGGCGCGGGACCGGGCGAGCAGCATGCCGTACCCGACGGCGAGGACGACCGCGACGGCGAACGCCACGCCGGTGCCCACCGCCACCCAGAACGGCGCGTCGCGGGTGGCTGCGAGCAGGAGGCTGATCTCCTCCGGGTCGGTGAAGGCGAGCGGCCCCAGCAGGGCGAGCCCGACCAGCAGGCGCACCGGTGCGGGCCCGGCCGGCCGGCCCCCGTGCCGCGCCGCCGCCTCCAGGGCGGCCAGCACGAAACCGAGCGGCGGCAGCAGGACCAGCGCCGGCAACTGCACGCCCGACTGCCCGGCGCCGGCTGCGAGCGGCGTCAGCGCGACGCCCGCGACCAGGCCGCCGACGAGCACCAGCCGGGCCGGTCCGGGCCCGAAGGCGGCCCAGAAACCGGTGCCGAGCAGCGCCCCGGCGAGCGCGCCCAGCGCGGCGGCGGCAAGGCCGGCGAGCAGCGTCTCCAGCGCTCCGCCCAGCGCCCCCACCCACGCCCAGGGCAGCAGCACCGCCAGGCCGGCCGCGATCGCCAGCAGCGACACCGTCCCGAACCGGCCGCCCGGGACCGCGTCCACGACGACCGGCGGCCGGACGCGGCCGAGACGGACGGCGACGAGCGCCAGCACCGCGCCGGTCAGCGCGAGCGCGGCCAGGTACGCCTCGTGGTGCACCGGCGGCACCGTTCGCAGCAGCGTGGTAGCGCCGAGCGCGACCACGGCGGCGGTCCAGGCCCGGCCGGTGACCCGCAGCGCGGGGGACCGGGGCGCGAGCGCGAGCGCCAGCGCCGGGGCACCGGCCAGCAGGACGGTGGCCACCGCGACCACCGGCCAGGCCGCCACCGGGCGGTCCGCGCCGATGACCAGCGCCACCTGGTCGACCAGCCAGCCGGTGACCTGGCCGGGCACGGTGAGAAGCACGATCCACACCCCGGTCGCCACCGCCGCGACGACCGGCCACGGCCCGGTCCCGCGCGGTGGCGACGGCGGTACGGGGGCGGGCGGCGGACCGGTCAGCATGGTCATCACGGTACGGGCGGGCCGTGTCGCCGCGCGTCCAGGACGGTTACCGTGGACTGGTGCGTGACCCGAGTGTGTCCCGATCCACCGCAGGCCAGCTCTCCGCCGAGCGCCGCGCCGACGACCTGCGCCGCCTCCGGGCCGAGCGGTTCGACGTGCTGGTCATCGGCGGTGGCGTGACCGGAGCGGGCGCGGCGCTCGACGCCGCCTCCCGTGGGCTCAAGGTCGCCCTGGTCGAGGCGCGTGACTACGCCGCCGGCACGTCCAGCCGGTCCAGCAAGCTGATCCACGGCGGCCTGCGCTACCTGGAGCAGTTGGAGTTCCACCTGGTCCACGAGGCGCTGACCGAGCGGGGCCTGCTCGCCACCCGGCTCGCGCCGCATCTCGTCCGGCCGGTGCCGATCCTGGTGCCGCTGCCCGCCGAGGGCGGCGCGCGTGACCTGCCCCGGCGGATCTTCCGCCGCTCCTACTACGGCCTCGGCGTGGCCGCGTACGACGCGTTCGCCGGGATCTTCGGCGGCGGGCGTGGCATGCCGCTGCACCGGCACCTCACCCGCGAGGGCACCCGCCGGATCTTCCCCAGCCTTCGGCCGGACAAGCTGGCCGGCGCGATCCGCTACTACGACGGCCAGGTCGACGACGCCCGCCTGGTGGTGACGCTGGCGCGTACCGCGGCGAGCCTCGGCGCGACGGTGGTGACCAGCGCCCGCGCGGTCGGCCTGACCCGGCAGGCCCGGGAGGTCACCGGCGTGCGGGTCCGCGACCTGGAGGCGCCCGCCGGCTCGCCGGACGCCGAGTTCGAGGTACGCGCCCGCACCGTGATCGCCGCCACCGGGGTGTGGAGCGACGACATGTCGCGGATGCTCAACGACGTCGGGCTGCGCCCGAAGCTGCGGGTCCGGGCCTCCAAGGGGGTGCACCTGGTGGTGCCCCGCTCGGCGATCGTGGGCGAGACCGGCCTGATCCTGCGTACCGCGACGAGCGTGCTGTTCGTGATCCCCTGGGGCGGGCACTGGATCATCGGCACCACCGATACGGACTGGCAACTCGACAGGTCCCACCCGGCCGCCACCGCGAGCGACATCGACTACCTGCTGTCGCAGGTCAACACGGTGCTGGACCGGCCGCTGACCACCGCCGACATCGAGGGCGTCTACGCCGGGCTGCGTCCGCTGCTCGCCGGCGAGGCGGACTCCACCTCCAAGCTCTCCCGCGAGCACGCGGTGGTGGAGCCGATGCTCGGCCTGCTGCTGGTGGCGGGCGGGAAATACACCACCTACCGGGTGATGGCCTCCGACGTGGTCGACCGCGCGATGCACCGGCTCGGCCGGACCCGCCCCTCGCGTACCGCCGACCTGCCGCTGCTCGGCGCCGACGGGTACGCGGCCATGTGGCGGGACCGGGCCGACCTGGCCCGCCGGCACGGGGTGGCGGTCGGGGTGGTCGAGCACCTGCTGGAGCGCTACGGCACCCTCACCCTGGACCTGCTCGCCCTGGTCGACGCCGATCCACTGCTCGGCTCGCCGCTCGCCGGCGCACCGGAGTACCTGGCCGCCGAGGTGACGTACGCGGCCCGCGCCGAGGGCGCGCTGCACCTGGAGGACGTGCTCACCCGGCGTACCCGGATCTCGATCGAGACCAGCCACCGCGGCCTGGAGTCGGCGGAGCACGCCGCCGAGCTGATGGGCGCGGTGCTCGGCTGGGACGAGGCGACCCGGGACCGGGAGGTCGCCCACTACCGGGCGCGGGTGCTGGCCGAGCGGGAGTCGCAGCTCATGCCGGACGACATCGCGGCCGACGCGGCCCGCCTCGGCGCGCCCGATGTGCGTGGATTCGCAGCAGACCGTGGGACCGACGGCCCGGGCGTTGAACTTCCGGCCTCCCCCAGGTAGTGGATCCCCGACCCGGGCCACTCGGCCGGTAGTGCGCGCTACCTACGGAAGTGTAGGTTTCCCCGCGTGGTTCGCCCGTCCTGGTTGCGCGTCCCCGCTCTGTCCGTCGTCGTCCTGCTGGCGCTGACCGGCTGTTCCTTCGGCCGGGCCGAGGGTGCCACCACGCCCGGAGCGGCTGGCGCGGCCGGCCCGACACCTGCGGGTAAGCGCGTCTCCCTGGTGCAGCGGCTCGGCGACGGCCCGGTCCGCAACCTCGACGTCGACCCGTCCGGCCGCTGGCAGTGCCGCGACTGCGCCGGTGACGGCGTGGACGCCACCGGCACGCTGACCCCGGAGCAGACGAAGCGGCTCCAGCGGATGCTCGCGGACCCGGCGATCGCGAAGGAGACCGACCAGGCCCGCAGCTACAAACAGGGCTGCATCGGTGTGCTGACGTCGACGCTGCTCGTGCCTCCGGACCTCACAGTCACGATCCAGGACTGCCCGGGCGAGCCCAAGCCGAAGGTGGCCTACGACGTGCTGCTGCTCGTCACCCAGGCCACACCGGCGGTGGACAAGAGCTAGAACACCTTGCCGGGGTTGAGCAGCCCGGCCGGGTCCAGCGCCGCCTTGATCGCCTGGTGCACGCGTACGCCCACCGGGCCGATCTCGCGGGCCAGCCAGTCCCGCTTGAGCAGCCCGACGCCGTGCTCCCCGGTGCAGGTGCCGCCCAGGTCCAGCCCCAGCCGCATGATCTCGTCGAAGGCCCGCCGCCCCCGGGCCAGGCTCGCCGGATCGGCCCGGTCGACCACGATGTTCGGGTGCATGTTGCCGTCGCCCGCGTGGCCGACCACTCCGATCGGCACCTGGCACGCCTCGGCGATCCGGGCCACCCCGTCGAGCAGCTCCGCCAGCCGGCCGCGCGGCACGGCCACGTCGTCGATGACCAGGCCGCCGTTGCCACCCGGGAACGTCTCGGCCGCGAACCGCTCCATCGCCGGGTGGGCCAGCCGCCGCGCCTGGAGCAGGGCCGCGGCCTCGGTCGCGTCGGTCGCCGCGTAGACCTCGTCGGCGCCCGCCGCGGTGCACACCTCGGCCAGCCGGGCCAGGTCGTCGGCGGCCCGGGCGCCGGTGTCCACCGCCGCGAGCAGCAGCGCCTCGGCGTCGGTACGCAGACCCATCGGCCGGTACGCCTCGATCGCGCGCAGATGGGTCCGATCCAGCAGTTCCAGCAGGCTCGGGGTGAGCCCGCGCTCGGCGATCCCGGCCACCGCGCCGCCGGCCGTCGCCACGGTGGGGAAGACCGCTACCAGCGTCAGGGACTCCTCCGGGGCCGGGCGCAACGCCACGGTCACCTCGGTGATCACGCCGAGCGTGCCCTCCGAGCCCACGAACAGGCGGGTCAGGTCGTACCCGGCGACGCCCTTGGCGGTGCGCCGCCCGGTGCGCAGCACCTCGCCGGAGGCGAGCACCACCTCCAGGCCCAGTACGTACTCGCTGGTCACGCCGTACTTCACGCAGCACATGCCACCGGCGTTCGTGGCCACGTTGCCGCCGATCGTGGACGACTCCCAGGAGCCGGGGTCCGGCGGATACCAGAGGCCGTGCTCCCGTACCGCGCGGGCGAGCGCCGCGTTCACCACGCCCGGCTGCACCACAGCGATCCGGCCGACCGGGTCGATCTCCCGGACCGCGTCCATCGCCACGGTGCTCACCACCACCGCACCGGCGACCGCGTTCGCCGCGCCGGCCAGCCCGGTCCGTGCGCCCTGCGGCACCACCGGTACGCCGTGCCGCCCGGCCGCCCGGACCACCGCCACCACCTCGTCGGTGTCGCGGGGACGCACCACCGCCAGCGGGGTGCCGGAGTCGCACAGGTCGGCCTCGTCGCGCTCGTGCCCGGCCAGCAGGTCCGGGTCGGTCAGCACGGCGGCGTCACCGAGCGCGGCCCGCAGGTCGTCGAGGAGGGGATGGGCGGCCATGCCGGGAAGGCTACCGGCGTAGCGTCTGTTGCCGTGCTCTACCTGGACCCACCCGCCGTGCCCTGGCGCGGCCGGCTCTGGTCGCACCTGATCAGCGACGTCTCGTACGCCGAGCTGCACGCGTTCGCCGAGATGCTCGGCGCGCCCCGGCGCGGCTTCGACCGGGACCACTACGACGTGCCCGCCGAGCGGTTCCGGACGGCGGTCTGGCTCGGCGCTACGGTCGTGCCCTCGCGGGAGATCGTCCGGCTGCTGCGGGACGCCGGTCTGCGCCGCCCGAAGCACCGCGTCTCAGCCGAGACCGGCCAGCTCCCGGGACAGGTTGGCCCGGGCCGGAGCCTCCCAGCGGGCGTGCGGCTCGGGTAGGCGGTAGAGCGCCGGCAGGGCGAGCAGGTGCCGCAGCACCGCGGCCCGCCCGGCACGGAAGTCCGGTTCGGGCACGTGCGCGTACTCGGCGCGGATCGCGTCGGCGTACCTGTCGTAGCGCTCCGCCGGGGCGGCCAGCACCGACAGGTCCGCGTCGCAGAGCAACGCGCCGTCCGGGTCGTCCGGCCCGACCACGTGACCGGCGGTGAGCAGCACCAGGCGGCGTACCCCGGTCACCGTCGCGGCCGGGAGCCCGGCGGCGGCCAGCAGCTCGCCGGCCAGGTCGGCGCTGGCCCGCTCGTTGGCGTCGCCCGCGGCGCGCGGGTCGTAGACCGCGTCGTGGCACCACGCCGCCAGCCGGACCAGGCCGGGGTCGCGGGCCAGACCGGCGTACGCGTCGACCACGTCGAGCACCGCCCGCAGGTGCGCCTCGTCGTGGTAGCGCCGGTGCGGCTCCCGCCAGCCCGCCAGCAACCGGGCGCCGGCCCGGTCGACTCCCGCCGGATCGGTCGCGCCCGCCGCCCGCGCCGTCTCCCGCCACCGTGCCGTCAGATCGTCCACCGGGTGCAGTCTGCCCCACTCCGGCCCGGGCGCAGGGATTCAGCCGGGGTGGTACGGGTAGTACCGGCCATGGGCCGGGACGGACGTCTGCAGTTCTTGCGTCGTGGAAAGCTGCGTGACGGGGAGGCCGACCGTGACGGGCAGCGGATCGCCTCCGCGATGGAGGAGCTGCGGCACCGGGGCAAGGCGACCCTGCACGACCGGCTGCACCGGGTCCGGACCGCGTTCGGCCTGGCGGTGCAGGCCGGGCTCGCCGCCGGCCTGGCGTACCTGGTCTCGCACCGGCTGCTGAAGAACCCGCAGCCGGTCTTCGCCCCGATCTCCGCTGTCGGCACGCTGGCCGCCTCGGTGGGGCAGCGGTTCCGCCGCACCGTCGAGCTGATCGCGGGCGTGGCCGTCGGCGTGCTCGTCGGTGACGCGCTCATCTACTTCGTCGGCACCGGCGCGTGGCAGCTCGCGCTCGTGGTGACCTCGGCGATCCTGCTGAGCATCTTCGCCGGGGCGAGCGTGGCCATCGTCATCCAGGCGGCGGCCACGGCGGTGCTGATCGTGACGCTCAGCCCGTCCACCGAGAACCTGGAGTTCCCCCGCTTCATCGACGCGCTCCTCGGCGGCGGCATCGCGCTGCTGGTCACCGCCGTCCTGCTGCCGCTCAACCCGCTACGGGTGATCAACCGGGCCGCCCGGCCCGCACTCGACCTGCTCGCCGACCAGCTCGACGCGGGCGCCGAGGCGCTGCGCAACCGGGACCGGGGCGCGGCCCAGCGGGCCCTGTTCCGGCTGCGCGAGAACAAGGAGGAACTGGCCGCGCTCTCCGAGGCGATCGAAGGTGCCAAGGAGACGAGCACGCTCTCCCCGGCCCGCTGGCACCGGCGCGGCGAGCTGACCCACTACGCCGAGGCCGCCGAACCGATCGACCGGGCCATGCGCAACAGCGGCACGCTGATCCGCCGCGCCGTCACCATGATCGAGGACGACGAGCCGGTCCCCGAGCCGATGCCGGACGCGGTCGGTCACCTGGCCGAGTCGGTACGCCTGCTCCGGCAGGAGTTCGCCGCCGGGCAGGAGCCGGAACAGGCCCGGGAACGGTCGCTGCGCGCGGTGAGTGAGGCCGGCCGGGCGTACGCCGAGGGGGTGGGCTTCTCCGGGAGCGTGGTGATCGCCCAGGTACGGACCACGGCGAGCGACCTGTTGGTGGCCTCCGGGATCGAGCAGGACGAGGCGAACCGGCTGGTGCGGCAGGCGTTCGGCGAGAACCGTCAGGGCGAACCCGCCGCCCAGAACCCCGCCGCCCACCCACCCACCGCCCCACCCGTCGGCTGACCCACGCTGTCGCCCCCTTCCGGGCCTCTGTGTGGTGATCATGAGGTTGGCTGGCGGGAGAGCGTTCTCCGAGACGGTCAACTTCATGATCGACGGGGCGGGCGGTGCGGGCGCGGCGAGATTAGGGGGCGGAGGGCTAGGGGAGGGTGGTCAGGGCCGCCAGGAGGGTGTCCACCTCGGCCTCTGTGGTGCCCAGGCCCAGGCTGGCTCGCAGGGCGGTCGGCGGCAGGTCGGTGCGGCCGGTACGGGCGGCGGCCTCGGCCAGCAGGCGCCGGGTCAGCGGGTGGGCGCAGAACAGCCCGTCCCATACGCCGATCCGGTGCCGGCTCGCCAGGTGGGCGGCCACCTCGGCGGAGTCCCGTCCGGCGACCACGAAGCTGACGATGCCCACCCGGGGTGCTTCGGGGGAGAACATGCGCAGCTCCACCACGTCCGGCAGCGCGGCCAGCCCGGTACGCAGCCGGGCCAGCAGCGCCTGCTCCCGGGCGTGCAGCGCGTCCCGGTCGGCCGCGCCGAGGGCCTCGCAGACCGCGGCGAGCGCCACCGCGCCGAGCAGGTTGGGGGTGCCGGCCTCGTGCCGTGCCGGGCCGGTCGTCCAGCGCACGTCGTGCGTCGCGGCGCCGACGTGGCTGGTGGCGCCGCCGCCGGCCAGGTACGGCGTACCGGCGTCCAGCCAGTCCGCGCGCCCGGCCAGCACGCCCGCGCCGAACGGGGCGTACAGCTTGTGCCCGGACACTGCCACGTAGTCCACGTCCAGCGCGGTCAGGTCGACCAGTGCGTGCGGGGCGAGCTGCGCGGCGTCGACCAGGATGCGGGCGCCGTACCGGTGGGCCACCCGGGCCAGGTCGGCGACCGGCAGGCACTCGCCCGTGACGTTGCCGGCGCCGGTGACCGCGACCAGCACGGGCAGGCCGGGGCGGGCGTCGCGGGCGAGTTCGCCGAGCGCCGCCGCGAGGGACCGGACCGCGCCGGCCGGGCTGTCCGGCACCGGCAGCCGTACCGAGCCGCGCGGCCAGGGCAGCAGGTTGGCGTGGTGCTCGCCGCCGAACGTGATCACCGTGGTGCCGGCCGGCAACGCCCGGGCCAGCAGGTTCAGCGCGTCGGTGGTGTTCCGGGTGAAGATCACATGGTCGTCGGGGCGGGCGCCGAGGAAGTCGCCGACCGTCTGCCGGGCCCACTCGTAGGCCAGCGTGCACCGCCGCGACAGCGCGCCCGCGCCGCGATGCACGCTCGCGTACCAGGGAAGAAGCCCAGCCACCGCGTCGGCCGCGGCTCGCGCGCACGGCGCGCTTGCGGCGTGGTCCAGGTTGATCTCCCCCGGTACGCCGAGCACGCCGAGCGGGTCGGGGCGCACCGGCGCGGGCAGCACGGACAGCGGGGGTACGAGGGTGAGGGTCATGCCGGAGCCTCCCGGGTCACAGGGGACCCCGGGGTGCCGGGACGGGGTCCGCGCTTGCCCGGAGCGCGGAGCGGCACCGGGCCCGGTCATCACCCGGGGCACCCCACCGCGAACCTCGACGAGGGTTGCCGGCCAGCAAGCCGGGGCTTGACGCTGGCGCTCGTGACCTGTTCGGGAGCATAACGGCCTCGATGCGACCGGACCAGTGGGTCGTGGGTGACTACGCTGACCGCATGGCCGACACCCCGCCCGGCGCAGCGCCGCCGCCACCGCACGCGCCGTTCGCCCCGCACGCGGGGGCGCCGACGCCCGGGATGCCGCGGCGCCGGATCGGCTGGCGGCGGGTGCTGGTGCTGGCCGGGGTGGTGCTGCTGATCGCGGCCGGGGCGCTGTTCATGGTCTTCACGCTGGGCGAGAGCCTGGGCGCGGAGGCGCTGCTGGTGGGCCTGGTCGCGGCGATCCTGCCGGTGCCGGTGCTGGTCGCCTGCTTCCTGTGGCTCGACCGCTACGAGCCCGAGCCGCTGAAATACCTGATCTTCTGTTTCGCCTGGGGTGCCTTCGTCTCCACCGCGATCTCGCTGCTGGTGAACACGACGGGCGCGCGGCTGTTCGACGACTGGGGGCTGCCGGCGGCGCTCACCGCGGTGCTCGTCGCCCCGTTCATCGAGGAGCTGACAAAGGCGGCCGGCCCGCTCCTGGTGCTGATCTTCCGGCGCCGGGAGTTCTCCGGGATCACCGACGGCCTGGTCTACTGCGGGCTCTCCGCGGTCGGCTTCGCCATGGTCGAGAACATCCTCTACCTGGGCGGGTACGGCTACCGCACCGGCGTGGAGCAGTACGGTCCGGCGACCGGCGCGCAGCAGGTGATCGCGATCTTCATCGTCCGGATCCTGCTGTTCGGCTTCGCCCACCCGCTGTTCACCTCGATGACCGGCGTCGGGCTTGGTGTCGCAGCGCGTACCGCCGACCGCCGGGTGCGGGTGCTCGCGCCGCTCGCCGGGCTGCTGCTGGCGATGATCCTGCACGGCACCTGGAACCTGCTGCCCTCGCTGGCCCAGGCCACCGGACAGACGGTGATCGTGCTGTACGGCTACATCGGCGTGATGGTGCCGATCTTCTTCGCCATGGTGGGGCTGGCGATCTGGCTGCGCGCCTGGGAGGGCCGGCTCACCGAGCGCACACTGCCCGACTACGTCCGCGCGGGCTGGCTCACCCCGCCCGAGGTGGCGGCGCTGGGCAGCCTGGGCCGCCGGCACGCAGCGCGTACCTGGGCCCGGCGGGTCGCCGGTGACGGGGGAGTACGCGCGATGCGCGGCTACCAGTTCGCCGCGACCCGGCTGGCGCTGCTGCGCGACGGCATGCGGCGAGGGCTCGACCGCAAGCCCGCCGAGCGGGAGCGGACGGCACGGGAGGAACGGGAGCTGCTGGACGCGATCACCGCGTATCGGTCGTTCTTCGTCGGTCGTGACCCGCAGGCGCCGGTCGGGGTGTGGGACGGTCAGCGCTACCACCTGCGGTTCCCGGACGGTTCGCAGCGGCCGGTCGAGGCGCCGGACGACCCGGTGGTGCCGATCCCGGTGGTGCTGGCCCCGCCGCCCGCCTTCCCGCCGAGCGGCTACGGCCCGGGCGGCTGGCCCGGTCCGGGCGCGCCCTGGCGCTGAGAGCAGGTCCGGGGCCGGTCAGCTCATCAGACCGGTCAGGAAGTCGCCGAGACCCTGGGCGATGGCCATCAGCGCGCCGCCGATGCCCTTGAACACCTGCGCCGCCCCGTCCGGCCGGAACGCCATGAAGTAGATCAGGAACGCGAGGAATCCCCAGGCGAGGATCTTCTTGATCACTACCGGCATGGTGTCCCTCCCCAGGGCGCGCTGAGGTGCCTGGGCTTCCCGCCGGGCAGCGCCGCAAACGGCGCCGCCGGAGAGCTACCGGTGCCGCCGCGCGGCTACAGGTAGAGACCGGTGGAACCGGCGGCGGTGCTCTCCACCCGCTCGGCCGCCACGGCGTGCACGTCCCGCTCGCGCAGCAGCACGTATGCCCGGCCGTGCAACTCGACCTCGGAGCGGTCGTCCGGGTCGAACAGCACCCGGTCACCGGCCACTATCGCGCGGACGTTCGGCCCGACGCCGACCGCTGTGGCCCAGGCCAGGCGCTTGCCCACGGCTGCCGTCGCGGGGATCACGATGCCGGCGGTCGAACGGCGTTCCCCCTCCGCGCCCTCGGTACGCACCAGCACGCGGTCGTGCAGCAGGCGGATCGGCAGCCCGGCGTCGAGACTCTGGTCGGCGGTCACGCGAAGACGCTACCGCGTGGCCGACTGTCGATCCCGGCGTGGTTGGCGCGAGTGCCGGGCGGGCAATGTGTGGCCGAGTCGCCCTAGGGTGGGGCGTACGGACGTATCCTGTGCCCCCTGCGACCTGATGGGGCCGACTTTGCCGGAGGTGCGCTTGAGCCGCATGGAGCGGATGCGCGGACGGCTCCGCCGTGCGTACGAGTCGGGCCGGGAGGCGACGCGAACCCGGCGGGCCGCGGCGGAGGCGGCGGAGGCGGCGGACGGGGGCGTGGCCACGCCGGCAACCCCGGGGCCGCCCGCCGCGCCGGAAGCGACGGTGGTGGGCGCCCAGCCGCCGGCGGCGATGCACTCCTCGACGGTGAGCCGGGACGACACGGAGGTGCCGCACGCGCTGCGCATCGCCGCCGCGTGGTGCTGGCGCCTGATCGTGATCGGCATCGTCACCTGGGCCCTGCTCAAGATAATCGGCACGATCAGCATCGTGATCATCCCGCTGACCGTCGCGCTGCTGCTCTCCGCGCTGCTCGCACCGGCGGTCGGCTGGCTGCTCCGGGCCCGGCTGCCCCGCTCGCTGGCCACAGCGGTGGTGCTGGTCGGTGGCCTGGCCGCCGTCGTCGGCACGCTGACGCTCGTGGTGAACGAGTTCATCAAGGGCGTACCGGAGCTGAGCCAGAAGTCCTCCGAGGGCGTCCGGCAGATCCAGGACTGGTTCAAGACCGGGCCGCTGCACCTGTCCGACAGCCAGCTCGACCGCTACATCAACGAGGCGCAGAACTGGATCAACGGCAACACCGAGCGGTTCACCAGCGGTGCGCTCAGCACCGCCGCCACGCTCGCCGAGGTGCTCACCGGCACCGTCCTGGTCCTGTTCGCCACGTTCTTCTTCCTGCGCGACGGCAACAACATCTGGCGGTTCCTGGTCCGGCTGCTCCCGGTGGCCGCCCGCTGGAAGGTCGACGACGCCGGTCGCGCGTCCTGGGCGACGCTCGGTGCCTACGTGCGGGCCACAGTCCTCGTGGCCTTCATCGACGCGGTCGGCATCGGCATCTTCCTGGTGCTGTTCGACATCCCGTTCGCGTTCCCGCTGGCCGCACTGGTCTTCCTGGGCGCGTTCATCCCGATCGTCGGTGCGTTCCTGTCCGGCGTGGTGGCCGTGCTGGTGGCGCTGGTCGACAGCGGCCCGGTGACCGCCCTGATCATCCTGGGCGCGGTGATCGGCGTACAGCAGGTCGAGGGCCACGTGCTCCAGCCGCTGATCATGGGCCGCGCGGTGGCCATCCACCCGCTCGCCGTGATCATCGGCATCGCCGCCGGAGTGGTGCTCGCCGGCATCGCCGGCGCGCTGGTCGCGGTGCCGCTGATCGCCGTCCTGAACACCGCGGTGCGGCGGCTCGCCGCGCGTACTGTGCCGGACACCCCGCCGGACGCGGTGGTGGTCGCCTCCCAGGCGCCCTGACCCGCCGGCACCCCTTGACGCCCGCGTCACCCCATCCGGGGAGGCGCGGGCGTCAGCTCTTGGCGAGCCGTTCCAGCGCGCCCCGGGCCACCTCGGGACGGGTGGTGTACCAGAACGGCGGCAGCGAGCGGCGCAGGAACGGGCCGTACCCGCGAGCCGTCTCCAGCCGCGAGTCGAGCACCGCCACCACGCCCCGGTCGCCGGTGGCCCGGATCAGCCGGCCGACGCCCTGGGCCAGCCGCACCGCCGCGATCGGCACGCTCACCGCCGCGAAACCCGAGCCGCCACCGGCGTCCACCGCCGCCGCCCGCGCTGCCGCGAGCGGCTCGTCCGGGCGGGGGAACGGCAACCTGTCGATCACCACGAGCTGGCAGGCGTCGCCCGGCACGTCCACCCCCTGCCAGAGCGACATTACCCCGAACAGGCAGCTCTCCCGCACCTCGCGGAACCGGCGTACCAGCAGCGGCAGTGCCTCCTCGCCCTGGAGCAGCACCGGCAGGTCGGTCCGCGCGCGGACCAGCTCCGCCGCTTGCTGCGCGGCCCGTCGCGACGAGAAGAGCCCGAGGGTACGACCACCGAGCGCCTCGACCAGCGCCAGCAACTCCTCACCTGCCGGGCCGGGCAGCCCGGAGACGCTGGGGCGGGGTAGGTGCGCGGCGACGTACAGGATGCCCTGCCGGGCGTAGTCGAACGGCGAGCCGACGTCGAGCGAACTCCAGCCCGGCCCCTCGGTGGCCGGTACGGTGCCGATCGACGCCCGGCTGCCCTCGGTGGCGGCCACCGGCGGCGTGACCGGGGACCGGCCCGCGGCGGCGGCTGTCGCCAGCGCGGCGGCGGCCGGGGACGGCGGTGCGGGCGGCGGCGCGTCCAGCCCCAGCGCCCGGGCCACCGTGTCGAAACGCCCGCCCAGCGCCAGCGTCGCCGAGGTGGCGACCACTGTGCGCTCGTCGTACAGGTGGGTGGCGAGCGTGCCCGCCACCGACAGCGGCGCGACGACGAGCGCCCGGCGGCTGCCGTTGTCCGGCTTCTCGACCCAGGCGACGTCGTGGTCGGCCTCCTCCAGCAGCCGCTGGGCGGTGGTGGACAGCTCGTCCAGCACGGCCTTGGCCTGCTGCTTGCGGACCGGGTCGGGGTCGTCGGACTTCACGTCGCCGATCGCCTCCAGCGCGGCCCGGGTCGCCGAGTCCAGCAGCGTGCACGCCTCGCGCAGCGCCGGCGGCAGACCGGCGGTGAGCCGCCCGGCCGGTGCCTCGGCCAGCCCCACCGCCAGCGCGTCACCGGCCTCGGTGAGCCGTTCGGCCACGTCCGGGCGCAGCAGCGGCCGGGCCCGCCGGGTGGACCTGTCGATCAACTCCGGCACCAGCTCGGCCTGGGCGGCCGACGAGACCCGGTCGGCCAGCTCGTGCGCCTCGTCGACCACGAGCAGCTTGTGCGGCGGCACGATGTGGCGCCCGGCGAGCATGTCGACGGCGAGCAGGCTGTGGTTGGTGACCACGATGTCGGCCTCGCGGGCGCGCGCCCGGGACGCCTCCGCGAAGCACTCCTGCCCGAACGGGCAGCGGCTCGCGCCGACGCACTCCCGGGCCGGCATGGAGACGCTGCGCCACACCTGGTCGTCCACGCCCGGGTCCAGCTCGTCCCGGTCGCCGGTGGCGGTCTCCTCGGCCCAGTCCCGCAGCCGCTGCACCTGCTTGCCCAGGCGGCCCGCCTCACCGAGCCACTTGGTGCCGCCGTTGCCGGGGCGTGGGGCGTCGAACAGCGCGTCGTCCGGTTCGTCCTCGACCGAGCTGTCCAGCCGGGCCAGGCACAGGTAGTGGTGGCGCCCCTTCAGCACGGCGAACGTGGGGCGGCGGCCCAGCACCGGCTCGACCGCGTCCGCCAGCCGGGGCAGGTCGTGCTCGACGAGCTGGGACTGCAACGCCAGCGTGGCGGTGGAGACCACCACCGGCCCGTCCACGGTCAGCGCCGGAGCGAGGTAGGCCAGGGACTTGCCGGTGCCGGTGCCGGCCTGCACGAGAAGGTGCTCGCCGGAGACGATGCTCTGCTCGATCGCCTCGGCCATCTGCTGCTGACCCGGCCGGGTCGCGCCGCCGGGAACCGCGCCGACCGCGGCGGCCAGAAGCTCCCCGGCACCGGCGCGGCCACCTCGGCGCTTCTTCGGGACGGCCGGGCCGGTGGCGGTGCGGGACGGGGTCACCGTGCGACCGTACCCGCCGCCCCCGACGGGGGTCCGGCCACTCCGGCGGCGTGGCGGGACGGCGGGTCGCGTCCGGTTACCTCCCGATCGCGTGGCGTGGCCGGAATCGGTTAGGGTGCCAGGCATGCCGAGCGATGTGGTCCGCGTGATCTACCGCAAGTACGACGGCAGCGCCCACCGCGACTACCCGGCCCGCCGGCTCGCCGAGGACGACCTCGGCGTCTGGCTCGGCGTGCCCGCCGGCACCGAGTCCGTCTACCACGGCCGCCCGTCCGTCGAGCAGATCCCGTTCGTCCTGCTGGTGCCCCACCACGGCTGGTGGACCGGCATGTTCAACCCGCCGCCGCGCACCAGCGAGGTCTACTGCGACATCGCCACCCCGGCCCGCTGGGAGGGCGGGGAGACCGTCCACCTGATCGACCTCGACCTGGACGTGGTGCGCCGCCGCGAGACCGGCCTGGTCGAGCTGCGCGACGAGGACGAGTTCGCCGTGCACCGGGCCCGCTGGGGCTACCCGGACGACGTGGTCACCGAGGCCGAGGCCGCGTCCCGCTGGCTGCTCGGCGCGCTCGGCGACGGCACCGAGCCGTTCGCCACGTCGTACCGGAAGTGGCTGGCGCTGGTGGTCTGAGCCGGCTCACCAGCGCGGCGGCCAAACGGCGTCCGGCCCCAGCGGCGGCAGCTCGCTGACCTTGGCCGGGTTGAGCTGGTTGAACACGCCGGTGACCCGCCCCTCGTGGACGGCGAACGAGGTGACCATCCGGATGGGCCGCCCGTCCCGGTGGAAGAACTCCGACTGCCAGCCGAGCGTCCCGTCCACCAGCACCGGCCGCCCGCGCAGGCCACCCCGCTGCCGGGCCTGGCCGTACAGGCCGAGGAGCAGGCGGGCGACCGAGTCGACACCGACCACCGGCCGGCGCCCGGCCGGGAAGTGACCGCCGGCGTCGCCGATCGACACCACGTCCGGGGCGAGCACGCGGACCAGCTGCTCCAGCTCACCCGACTCCACCGCGGCGGCGAAAGCGGCGAGCACGCGCCGCTGCTCGGCGAGGTCGGCGCTGTGCCGGGGCACGTCCGGCCCGTGCACCGCCCGCCGGGCGCGCGACGCCAGCTGACGGGCCGCCTCCGGCGTCACCGCGAGCACGTCCGCCACGTCGGCGAATGGCACCGCGAACACGTCGTGCAGCACGAACGCCACCCGCTGCTCCGGCGTCAGCCGTTCCAGTACCACCAGCAGCGCGGTGCCGAGCTGATCGGCCCGCACGGCCCGCTCGGCCGGGTCGGGCGCGAACCCGTCCGCCGCCGGCACCGCTGTGACCACCGGCTCGGGGAGCCACACTCCCGGGTACGCCTCCCGGCGCACCCGGGCGGAGCGGAGCACGTCCAGGCAGATCCGGGAGCAGGTGGTGACGAGCCAGCCGCGCAGGTCGCGTACGTGGGCGCGCTCCTCCGGGTCGCTCAGCGCGCCGGAGAAGCGCAGCCAGGTCTCCTGCACCGCGTCCTCGGCCTCGCTGCGGCTCCCCAGCATCCGCTGGGCGACCGCCAGCAGGCGCCCTCGTTCCGCCTCGAACTCCCCCGCAAGCTCCTCCACACCCCCATTCTCCCGCCCCACCCCCCACCCCACCGCCCCCGCGCCCTTACCTGGGCTCGCTGATCTTGCACTTGCTGCCCCGACAAAGGGTGCTTTCCGGGCGTGCAGGCGGCCGCAACTGCAAGATCAACGGGCCGGGGCAGGGGCGCGGGGCGAGCGGGGAAGGGCGCTGGGGGTGAGGATCGGGGGATGAGTGAGGTGGTGGGGCCCGAGGGCGGGCGGATGCGGGAACTGCTTCGGGTGGGGCCGGGAGCGGTGGACCTGACGGCGATCGACCCACGATCGACGCCGGGGCTGCCGGTGGCGGCCGGGCGCGGGCCGGCGCGCAAGGAGTGGGCGCGGGCCCAGGTCGAGCTGGTCGGCGCGGAACTGGGCCGGCAACAGGAGATGCTGTACGCCTCGGCGCAGGGCGCCGCCGGACCGGGCAGCGCCACCAGTGCGCCGGCCCAGGCGGACGCCCGGCTGGACGGCGACCGGCCGCGCCGGGTGCTGCTGGTGCTCCAGGCGATGGACTGCGGCGGCAAGGACGGCACCGTCAAGCGGGTGGCGGGCGCGATGAACCCGCTCGGGCTGCACCTCCGCTCGTTCGGGCCGCCGACCGAGGAGGAGTTGCGGCACGACTTCCTGTGGCGGGTACGCCGGGCGCTGCCGCCGCCCGGGTACGTGGGCGTGTTCAACCGCTCGCACTACGAGGACGTGCTCATCGCCCGGGTCGAAGGGCTGGTCGACGAGGCGACCTGGCGGTCCCGGTACGCGATCATCAACGACTTCGAGCGGGAACTGACCGAGCAGGCGGTCACAGTGGTGAAGGTCATGCTGCACATCTCGTACGCCGAGCAGGGCGAGCGGCTGATGGAGCGGCTCACCGACCCGGCGAAGTTCTGGAAGTTCAACCCGAGTGATCTGGACACTCGGGCACGTTGGGACGATTATCAGGCCGCGTACGCCGAGGCCCTGGAGCGTTGTGGCACGGACGCCGCGCCGTGGTTCGTGGTGCCGGCGGACCGCAAGTGGTACCGGGACTGGGCGGTCGCCCACCTGATGCGGGAGACGTTCGACGGCTTGGATCTGGGGTATCCGCCTGCCGATTTCGACGTCGAACGGGAGCGTGACCGGTTACGGAACCAACTCAGCCGGTGATCAGGTGAACAGAAGGTGAACGAGCGGTGAATCGGGCCTGACCAGGGGTGGGCCGATCGAAAGTGGGTTCGGCGCGGTCCCTAGCATGCGCAGAGCAGACGCCCGGGCGGCGACGGCCACCCTTCCACCGACACGACGAGGTCCGTGCTGTGAAGTTTTCCTTCCGTCCCACCGAGGGCGCCTTCTACGAGCTCTTCACCAGGGCTGCGCAGAACCTGGTGAAGGGGACCGACCTGCTCAACGAGCTGGGTCTGCCCGGTGCCGACGTGCAGTCGATCAGCGAGCGGCTGACTGACATCGAGCACGACAGCGACCAGATCACGCACGAGCTGTACAAGAAGATCAACTCCACGTTCATCACGCCGTTCGACCGCGAGGACATCTACCGGCTGGGCTCGCTGCTCGACGACGTGATGGACCACCTGGAGGCGGTCGGCAACCTCCTCTACCTGTACGGCCTGACCAAGCTCCCGTCGCTTCCGCGCGAGCTGCACGAGCTGGTGAACGTGCTCGACCTGCAGGCCAAGCTCACCGCCGAGGCGATGCCCCGGCTGAAGTCGATGAAGGATCTCGAGGACTACTGGATCGAGTGCAACCGGCTCGAGAACGACGGCGACCAGGCGTACCGGATGCTGCTGGTACGCCTCTTCTCCGGTGAGTACGACGCGCTCACGGTGCTGAAGATGAAGGAGGTGGCCGACGAGCTGGAGGCCGCCTGCGACGCCTTCGAGCACGTCGCGAACACCGTCGAGACCATCGCGGTCAAGGAGTCCTGATCCAGTGAGTCCCGAACTCATCGCCGTGCTGGCGGTGATCGCGGTCGCCATGGCGTTCGACTACACGAACGGCTTCCATGACGCGGCCAACGCGATCGCCACCAGCATCTCGACCCGGGCGCTGACCCCCCGGATCGCGCTCGCGCTGGCCGCCGTCGGCAACTTCGTCGGCGCGCACTTCGGTGCCGGCGTGGCCAAGACGGTCGGCGACGGCCTGGTCACGTTGCCGACCGGGGTGGAGAGCCTCGGCGTGGTCTTCGCCGGCGTTCTCGGCGCGATCATCTGGAACCTGATCACCTGGTACTTCGGCCTGCCCTCGTCCTCCTCGCACGCCCTCTTCGGCGGACTGGTCGGCGCCACCCTGTTCGCCGCCGACGGCATCGTCCAGTGGGCCACCATCATCGAGAAGGTCCTCATCCCGATGGTGCTGTCGCCGGTGGTCGGCCTGGTGCTCGGCTTCCTGGTGATGCTGGCGATCATGTGGCTGTTCCGCAAGGGGCAGCCCGGCAAGCTCAGCCGCGGCTTCCGCTGGGCGCAGACCGCGTCCGCCGCCGCCATGTCGGTCGGCCACGGCATGCAGGACGCCGCCAAGACCATGGGCATCATCGTGCTGGCGCTCTACACCGGTGGCTTCCAGGAGAGCAAGACCCACATCCCGGGCTGGGTCTTCTGGACCTCGGCCGCGATGCTGGCGGCCGGCACGTACGCGGGTGGCTGGCGGATCATCCGGACGCTCGGCCGGAAGATCATCGACCTGGGCCCGGCGGAGGGCTTCGCGGCCGAGACCGTCGCCAGCGCGGTGCTCTACTTCAACGCGCTGGTGCTGAAGGCGCCGATCTCGACCACGCACACGATCACCTCGGCGATCATGGGTGTGGGCGCGACGAAACGGCTGTCCGCGGTGCGCTGGAACGTGGCGGGCAACATCGTGATCGCCTGGATCATCACGTTCCCGGCCGCCGCCGCGATCGCCTGCCTCGCGTACCTGCTGGTCCGGCCGCTGTTCTGAGCTCCGGTCCGCGCTCCGCGCGACGACGTCGAAGGGTTCCCCGCCGTGGCGGGGGACCCTTCACGCGTAGGAGACGCCGATCCGGGCCTTGATGTCGTCGATGAGGCCCATCACCTCGAGCGTGGCGGCGTGCGGCACCAGCGGGCTCTCGGTCAGCCCGGCGGCCAGGCAGCGCTGCACCTCGATCGCCTCGTACTGGTAGCCGCCGCCGGTCAGGTCCGCCGGGATCGTCTCCGGTTCGGCGCCGGCCCGGTGCAGCACTGCGTGCGCCGGCCGGAAGAACAGCTCGGGCAGGTCGATCCGGCCGGTGGTGCCGGTGATCGACGCGGTGATCGCTGTCGCGCCGACCATGCCGCAGCTGAGCGTCGCCACCGCGCCGGAGTCCCAGCCGAGCACCATGCCGGTGTTCTCGTCCACCGCCTCCGGGGTCAGCTTGGCCCACGCCTGCACGTGCTGCGGCACGCCGAGCACCAGGTGGGCCAGGCTCAGCGGGTAGACGCCGAGGTCGAGCAGCGCGCCGCCGCCGAGCGTGCGGGCCCGCATCCGGTGCTCCGGCGGGAACGGCCCGGCCACGCCGAAGTCGGCCCGTACGTGCGTCACCTCACCGATCGCGCCGTCGCGGATCAGCTCCAGCACGCGCAGGATCAGCGGGTTGGTCCGCATCCACATGGCCTCCATGAGGAACAGACCCCGGGCGCGGGCCGTCTCCACCAGGTCGGTGGTGGTCGGCAGGTCCAGCGTGCAGGGCTTCTCCACCAGCACGGCCTTGCCGCCGGCCAGGCACGCCAGCGCCGCCTCGTGGTGCGCGGCGTGCGGGGTGGCCACGTAGATCGCGTCCACGTCCGGGTCCGCGGCCAGTTCCGCCCATGAGGCGTACGCACGCGGCACGTCGTGCCGGCGCGCGAACAGTTCGGCGCTCTCCCGGGTACGCGAGCCGACCGCCACCAGTTCGGCGTCCGGCACCAGCCGCAGATCCTCGGCGAAGCGAGCGGCGATGTTTCCGGTGGCCAGGATTCCCCAACGCGTCATGCCCGGCACGCTATCCCGTACCGCTCGGAGGCCGGGAGGGTGATCCACCGGTCGGGACGGCTCAGCCATGGGCGTCGGCGGCGGCCCGGGCGGCCCGTTCGATCATCGCCCGCCGCGTCGCCAGCGTCGGCGGTTCGGGTTCCAGGTGCGCGTACGCGGCCCACGCCCCGATCGAGCCGTCGAGCTGCTCGCGCAGGATGTCGGCGTGCCCCGCGTGCCGGTTGGTCTCGGCCACCACGTGGACCAGGATGTTGAACAACTTGACGTCCGGGCGGGGCCACCACGGCACGTGGCCGGGAGCGTCGATGGCGAGGGCGTCGATCGTCGCGTCCGCGTGCTCGGCCACCCGCCGGTAGCGGCCGAGCACCTCCTCGCGGCTCTCGTGCTCGGTCGCCCACATGTCGGCGCCGTCCGGATCCGGGTCGTCCCACCGGGGCAGCGGCTCCGGGGAGGGTCTGCCGAACACCTCGCCGAAGTATCGAGCCTCCGTGAACGACAGGTGCTTGACCAGGCCGAGCAGGTTGGTGCCGGAGGCGGTCAGAGGGCGGCGTACGTCGTACTCGGACAGCCCGTCGAGCTTCCACAACAGCACCTCGCGGATCTGGCGCAGGTCGTTGTGCAGGTACTGCTTCGCGAAGTCGTCGATCACAGGTCACCACCCTGCCAGGCGTGGCCGGCCGCCGTAGCCCCGTGCCGGCGGCCCGCTGGGCCGCCCGGAGGTGCGCGACGGTCTCTGTCGCTGAGCCCTCGAACCGTCCATCTGAACGTCGGACCGGCAACACGGAGCGTGCAGATTGCACAGCGTCACGGCGGTTGTCTGTCACTCGTCAGGGCCGAGTGTCCAGAAGGGACTTACCGGGCATAAACCCACCTGGCTCCCAGCTCGGTGAAGGTCCTCCCGGCCCCTTTGCTCTGCAGCCTTTTGCGCACCGCTCGCGGAGGGTCACCGTTGCGGATTCGGCTGCAGAGCAAAGGCGGGGGAGGAGCGTGCCAGTGGCTGGGCGAAAACTACCCAGTGTGATTGGGGCGCCGGTGTGTGGAGCGCGGGTTCCGCGGGTGCCGGCGAGCACGGCCGGACTGTCCACCGCGTCATGCCCGGCACGCCACCGCCTCGTGCTCCGGGACCGGCGGGTGATCCACCCGTCGGGACGTCAGGCGTCGCCCGTGCCATCGCGCCCGGCCCTGGATGCTCCGGGCTGCGGCGTGGACACCAACCGCTGGCTCGCCCGGGCCGGACGGCCGTTCATCGTCTCCACCGCGACCTCGCGGCTGGCGACGAGATGGAAATCGCCGAACAGATGGTCCAGCCAGTCGGTGGTGTGGTGCCGGAACACCGCCCCGTCGTCGGTCTCGAAGATCCCGTAGGTGCCGTACTTGGCTGCGAATCGTTCGTACCGGGAACGGTTACGGTGATCCTCCTGCAGGCACAGGTCACTGACATAGATGAGCCCGCCCGGCCGTAGCACCCGACGCAGCTCGGTCACCAGCTCCCGCTGTCCGGCGTCGTCGGGTATGCACGTCAACACCGCGAACAGCAGCACCAGGTCGACGCTGTCCGCCTGCTGGTCGAGCTGCGGAGGATTGGTGAGAACCGTGAATCGCGCGCCGGGCTGCTCCTTCTTGGCCCGGCTGACGAGACGGGGCGCGACATCCACCCCCTCGACATTCTCGAAGCCCTGCTGCACGAGCAGCCCTGCCAGCCGGCCGTAACCGCACCCGTAGTCGAGAACGCGTGCCCGCCGATCGATGCCGTTCAGCCACGAAAGTGCGACCGGGTGGCCGAAAGTCTTCGCGGCACCCTTGGAGTTCCAATACCCCGCCTGGTTGTTGAGATCCGTCATCCGAGGAGTATCGGCGCAATCGGAGGAGGGCGGCGTCGGGCGGCGGGGCGGCGTCGCCCGTTACGGCACTAGGCTCGGGCGCATGACGATCGACGGCTTCGCCGCACCCCCCGCCCTGGTGGAGCACGCCCGCCGATTCCGGGCCGAGGGTGCCGTGCCGGCCGTGCCCC
This sequence comes from Micromonospora sp. WMMA1947, assembly GCF_027497355.1. Lineage (NCBI taxonomy): Bacteria > Bacillati > Actinomycetota > Actinomycetes > Micromonosporales > Micromonosporaceae > Micromonospora > Micromonospora sp. WMMA1947. The sequence continues at coordinate 2,454,194 of NZ_CP114909.1, forward strand.
GGGTCGCCGCCACCGTGCTGCTGCTCCGGCCGGCCGGCGACGGATTCGAGGTCTACATGATCCGCCGGGTGGCGGCGATGACGTTCGGCGGCATGTACGCCTTTCCCGGCGGCGGGGTGGACCGCTCCGACTCGGAGGCGCACCTCGGCTGGGCCGGCCCGGAGCCGGCGGTCTGGGGGGAGCGGCTCCGGCTCGATCCGGCCGCCGCGCAGGCGGTGGTGTGCGCCGCCGCCCGCGAGGTCTTCGAGGAGGCGGGTGTGCTGCTCGCCGGGCCGGACCCGGACAACGTGGTCGGCGACGTGAGCGGCGACGACTGGGAGGCAGCCCGGCAGGATCTGGAGGGACGGCGGGTCGGCTTCGCGGACCTGCTGGCCGGGTGCGGCCTGACGCTCCGGTCCGACCTGCTGCTGCCGTGGAGCCGCTGGATCACTCCGGAGTTCGAGCCGCGCCGCTTCGACACGTACTTCTTCGTCGCCCTGCTGCCCGAGGGGCAGCGGACCCGGGACGTGTCCGGCGAGGCCGACCACACGCTGTGGCTGCGCCCGGCGGACGCGCTGACCCGGGCGGAGGCCGGCGAGCTGACCATGCTGCCGCCGACCATGGCCACGCTCGCCGAGGTCGTCGCCGCGGGCGACCTCGACGGCGTGGCCCGCGCCGCCGCGGAGCGCGATCCGGGTACGCCGATCCTCCCGTACATCGAGGGACTGGACGGCGCCGAGCCCAGCTTCCGCCTCAGCCGAAGCGGCCGGTGATGTAGTCCTCGGTCTTCTTCTGGCTCGGGTTGCTGAAGATCTTCTGGGTGTTGTCGTACTCGATCAGGCGGCCCGGGTCGCCGGTCTTCTCGATCGAGAAGAAGGCGGTCCGGTCCGACACCCGCGCGGCCTGCTGCATGTTGTGCGTGACGATGATGATGGTGAACTTGTCCTTGAGCTGGAACATCAGGTCCTCGATGGCCAGCGTGGAGATCGGGTCCAGCGCCGAGCAGGGCTCGTCCATCAGCACGACCTGCGGCTCGACAGCGATGGTGCGGGCGATGCAGAGCCGCTGCTGCTGACCGCCGGACAGGCCCGCGCCGGGCTTGGCGAGGCGGTCCTTCACCTCGTCCCACAGGTTCGCCGAGCGGAGCGCCCGTTCGGCCGCCTCCTCCAGGATCGACTTGCGCCGTACGCCGTTGAGCCGCAGGCCCGCCACCACGTTCTCGAAGATGCTCATGGTGGGGAACGGGTTCGGCCGCTGGAAGACCATGCCGATCATCCGACGGACCGCGGTGACGTCCACGTCGCGGTCGTAGATGTCCTGGTCGTCGATGGTGAGGTTGCCCTCGACCCGGGCACCGGGCAGCACCTCGTGCATCCGGTTGATCGACCGCAGGAAGGTGGACTTGCCGCAGCCGGACGGGCCGATCAGGGCGGTGACCGTCTTCGGCTCGACGGTCAGGTTGATGTTCTCGATCGCCTTGAACCCGCCGTAGTAGGCGGTCACGTTCGTGGCTTCGATGCGCTTGGCCATGGTGGCGGTACCTCCGGGGTTCATCGGCCGAGCCGGTTGCGACGGGACAGCAGCTTCGCCGCCACGGTGAGGACGAGGACGAGGGCGACCAGGGTCAGCGCCGCGGTCCACGCCCGTGCCGGCGAGTACCTCGACGCCTCACCGGCCTGCTGGTAGACGAAGAGGGCCAGCGACGACTGGTTGTTCTCGAACGGGTTGAAGTTGATCGCCGCGCCGCCGCCGGCGACGAGCAGCACCGGCGCCGTCTCACCGGCGGCCCGCGCGATGGCGAGCATGATGCCGGTGACGATGCCGGGCAGCGCGGTCGGCAGCACGACCCGCAGGATGGTCTTCCACTTCGGTACGCCCAGGGCGTACGCGCCCTCGCGCAGCGGCGCCGGCACCAGCCGGAGCATCTCCTCGGTGGAACGGACCACAGTGGGCAGCATCAGCACGCTCAGCGCCAGCGCGGCGGCGAAGCCGGAGAAGCCCGGCCGGCCGTCGTTGAACCACGGCGAGACGATCAGCACCCAGAAGGCCAGCACGAACAGGCCGGTGACGATCGACGGGATGCCGGTCATCACGTCCACGAAGAAGCGGATGGTGAACGCGAACCGGCCCCGGCCGTACTCGACGATGTAGATCGCGCAGAGTACGCCCAGCGGCACCGTGATCAGCGTGGCGATGCCGACCTGCTGCAACGTGCCGACGATCGCGTGGTACGCGCCGCCGTTGGCGTCCCGCGACCCGATGTTGTTCATCGAGGTGCCGAAGAAGTTCGCGTCCAGTCGCTCGGAGCCCTTGCTGACAAGCGTCCAGACCACCGACGCCAGCGGCAGCACCGCCAGCACGAACGCCGAGTGGATCAGCGCGCTCCAGGTGCGGTTGCGGGCCGACCGGCGGCCCTCCACCGCGTTCGCCGCGACGAACAGGCCGGCCAGGTAGAGCAGCGCGCCGACCACCACGACCAGGACCGGGCCGCCGATGCCGGCGCCGTACACGATGCCCGTCGCGAGCAGCAGCGCCGCGACGGCGACGGCCGGAGCAGCGTACGCGGGAAGACGCTTCGCCCGCAGCGTGGCCGGCTGGGCCGGCGGGCGCGGGCGGCGGGGGGTGAGGGTGGTGGTCATGCGGCCGACTCCGTGAACTCGCGCCGCCGGTAGATGATCGCCCGCGCGGTGATGTTGACGATCAACGTGATCGCGAACAGCACCAGGCCGGAGGCGATCAGCGCGCCCCGGCCGGTGTCGTTCGCCTCGGCGAACCGGTTGGCGATGTTCGCGGCGATCGAGTTGCCGCCGCTGGCCAGGATGTTGAACGAGATGGCGTACGTGGATCCGAGCGTGAGCGCCAGCGCGATGGTCTCGCCCAGCGCCCGGCCCAGGCCCAGCATCACCGCGGCGATGACGCCCGGACGGCCGTACGGCAGGACCGCGGTGCGGATCATCTCCCAGCGGGTGGCGCCGAGCGCGAGCGCCGCCTCCTCGTTCGCGGTCGGGGTCTGCCGGAACACCTCGCGGGACAGCGAGGTGACGATCGGCAGCACCATGATGGCGAGCACCACCGAGCCGAGCAGGATCGAGTTGCCGTACGGGCCGTCGCCGAAGATCGGGATCCAGCCGAAGTACCTGTTCAGCCACGCGGACACGTCGGCGACCGGCTGGGCGAAGTAGTCCCGCCCCCAGAGGCCGAAGACCACGCTCGGCACGGCTGCGAGCAGGTCGATCAGGAAGCCCAGGGCGTTGCCGAGCCGCCGGGGCGCGTAGTGCGACAGGTAGAGGGCGATGCCCAGCGCGACCGGCACCGCCATGAGCAGCGCCAGCAGCGAGCTCAGGACGGTGCCGAAGGCGAGCGCGCCGATGCCGAACTGCGGCGGGTTGTCGTTCGGGAACCAGCCCTCGAACGTCCAGAACGACTCGGTGTTCGCCCGCAGCGCGGGGACGGCCTTGGCGACCAGGAAGATCGCGATGGCCGCGATGACCACCAGGACGGTGGTGCCGGCGGCCAGGGTCAGGCCGCGGAACGCCCGTTCCGCGCCGAAGGCGCGGGCCCGGGGGAGGGCGCCGCCGCCGCCGAGGCCGCCGTCCGGGCGGCCCGGGTTACCGGGGCGCTCGGCCACACGCGCCGAGGCACCGGCGGGTCCCTCGTGGCTCGTGGCCACGGGAGTCCCGCCGGTGCCGGCGTGGGCCGAGCGCTGAGGGGTGTCACCCATCTGCTCGCTCGCTTCGTGTTGAGGAGGTGTCGGCCGGAGCGTCAGGAGAGGCTCTGGACCGCGGCCTCGACCTTGGTGCGGACGGTCTCGGGCAGCGGCGCGTAGCCGAGCTCGACCAGCTCCTTCTGCCCCTCGGCGCTGGCGGCGTGGCCGAGCAGGCCCTTGACCAGCGGCAGCTTGTCGGCGGCGAGGCCCTTGCTGCAGACGATCTCGTAGGTCGCCAGGACGATCGGGTACGCCCCGGCCTCCTTGGTGTTGTAGTCGATCGACATCTTCAGGTCGTTGCCCTGACCCTCGAACTTGGCGCCCGCGATGGTCTTGCCGGCCGAGTCGCCGGTCAGCTCGACGAACTCGCCGTTGCCGTTCTTGATCTTCGCCATCTTCAGGTCGGAGTTCTCGGCGTACGACCACTCGACGTAGCTGATGGTGCCGTCGGTGCTCTTGACCTTGCTGGCCACACCGTCGGACTTGGCCGCGCCGACGCCGCCCGGGGCCTTCCACGCCTTGGAGTTGCCGAGCGTCCAGTCCGCCTCGGCGGTCTTGGAGAGGTACTTGGTGAAGTTGTCGGTGGTGCCCGACTCGTCCGAGCGGTGCACCGCCTGGATCGCGGTCGACGGCAGCTTGGCGTCCGGGTTGTCGGCCTTGATGGCCGCGTCGTCCCACTTGGTCACCTTGCCGGCGAAGATCTTCGCCAGGGTGGCCGGGCTGAACTGGAGGTTGTCCGCGCCGCTGACGTTGTAGACCACGGCGACCGGGCCGATGACCATCGGCAGGTTGAGCGCCTGGCCGCCGACGCACTTGGCGTCGGCCTGCGGCTGCTCCTCCGGCTTGAGCGGGGAGTCCGAACCGGCGAAGTCGGCGGTGCCGGCGATGAAGGCCTGGATGCCGGCGCCCGAGCCGCTCGGCTCGTAGTTGATCGTGGTGCCGGCGCACTTCTGCTGGTACGCCTTGATCCACTCGGCCATGGCGTTCTTCTGGGCCGAGGAGCCCTGTGCGTTCAGCGTGCCCTTCGCGCAGTCCACCGCGGCGGTGGAACCGGAGGCGCTGGCCGGCTCGTTGTTGTCCGAGCCGCAGGCGCTGAGACCGAGAACCGCGGTAAGAGCGAGACAGGCGATGGCGCCGTGCCGCTGGAGCTTCACTTCAGGGGTTTCCCTTCACGTCTTTGGTCAGGTCGCCCGGAGTGCCGGGGGCCGGCGCTGACCGGCTGACACGAAAGGTAGGAGGGCCAGGTGGACGGTTCGCCGGACGCAAGTGAACGCGCGGTGAACACGTTCAGCCGACGAGATGGCCGTACGCTGAGGAAGGGTTGTCCATTTCGTGAACTAGCAGCCTGGTATCGCCTTTGTGGCGACTTTCCGGGGCCGGAGAGCGCTCAGCCGAGCTGGTAGTTGACGTGCGCGGACCAGCGCGCGAAGCCGAGGCGCTCGTAGAGTGCTACAGCGGCGGTGTTGCTCTCGTCCACGTAGAGCATCACCCGGTCCAGCCCGCGCTCCTCGCGCAGGTGGGTCAGGCCGGCGGCGGTGAGCACGCGGCCCAGCCCGCCCCGGTGCGCGGACGGGTCGACGCCGAGCACGTACACCTCGCCGATGCGCGCCGAGCCCGGCTGCTCGTGCACCTTGGTCCAGTGGAAGCCGAGCAGCCGCCCGGTGGCGGAGTCGACGGCGAGCAGGAATCCGGCGGGGTCGAACCACGGCTCGGCGATGCGGACGCGCAGGTCGTCGAGCGTCCACCTGCCCTGCTCGGGGTGCTGGGCGAAGGCCGCGTTGTTCACCGCCAGCCAGGTCTCGTCGTCCTCGCCGGGACGGAACGCGCGCAGCGTCACGCCGTCCGGCACCACCGGCGGCGGCAACTCGGCGGTCAGCGGGCGGCGCATCTGCCAGAGCACGCGCGCCCGGGAGAAGCCCAGGTCGACAGCGAGCGCGGCGGCCGACGGGTGGTCGCCGTGCGCCCAGGCGCGCAGCGGTCCGGACGCGGCATCCACCACGCCACGGGCAAGTGCCCGGCCGGAACCCCGCCGCCGGTACGCCGGGTGCACGACCATCTCCACGCCGACACCCTCGGCCGGGGCGGTGGTGTCGAGGTGCGCGTACCCGGAGAGGGTGCCGTCGGTGGTCCGGGCGGTGAGGTGCACGGCGGGCGCCTCGGGGTCGCGCAGCCGCAGCAGCACGTGCTCGTCGAGCGGGTCGGCGCCGTCGGCGTCCCCGGCGGCGCGGGCCAGCGCCAGCACCTCGGCGACCTCGTCCGGCGTCAGGCGGTCCGCCCGTCCGATCCGGTCGGCCGCGGTCGTCGGCTCGGTGCTGCTCATCTGAGTCACGGTAGCGGCAGGCGGGCCGGGGTTCGCGCCGGACGACGACCGGGATCGGTGGCGCTCGTCACGGGTTGCCGACGGGCAGCGGCTCCAGTTCGAACCGGCTCACCATCTCGGGCAGGAGTTGCTGCAACGCCGTGACGGTGCCGGAGCGGTCCCCGCCCGCGTCGTGCATGAGCACGATCGCGCCCGGGCCCATCTGCGTGCGGATGGTCGCCTCGATCGCTCCGGGTCCCGGTGCCTTCCAGTCCGACGGGTCCACGCTCCAGTGCACCGGGGTGAGGCCCAGGTCGGCGCAGGCCGCCATGACCGAGGGCGTCCAGGCCCCGCCCGGCTGGCGGTAGTACGTGATCCGCGCGTCGGGCGCGGCGGCCAGGATCGCGTCGTTGGTGCGCAGCAGGTCGGCCCGGATCGTCGCCGGGGAACGCTTGCCCAGGTTGACGTCGTGCTTCCAGGAGTGGTTGCACAGGGTGTGGCCCTCGGCCACTATCGACCGGACCAGATCCGGGTGGGTCTCGACGTTCTCGCCGACGACACAGAAGGTCGCCCGTACGCCGTACTGGGCCAGCAGCGCGAGCACCTGCGGGGTCCAGCGGGGATCGGGGCCGTCGTCGAAGGTCAGCGCCACCCGGGCGGAGCCGGTGGCGAGCATGGCGCCGTACGGGCCGTCGCCGTCCGGTGGAACGGGTGCGGCGTCCGGCTCGGCGTCGGGGCTGGGCCGAGGGCCGGCCGTGCCGCCCGGGAAGTCGGTGCTCGGTGGCTGGTCGCCGTAGCGCGGCCCGGTGAGCGACGTGGCGACTCCGGCGGCCGACGGATGCGGGTCCGGCACCAGGCTGCGGCCCAGCGCGAACGCCGAGCCGAGCAGGCCGGCCAGGACGACGGTCACGAGCCCGGCGGCGCGCAGCGTCGAGCCCCGCATCAGCGGCACCGGCCGTTCGTCGCCCCCGTGTTCACCGCACGCACCGTCGCCCCCTTAGCCCGACAATTCCGGCAGCCAGGATATGGCTGACTGATCGGGCAAAAAGGGCATACGCGAAAAGTGCCCTCTAGCGGGGTGGCGCGTGGGCGGTCAGACCGGCAGCGGGGCGGGCTCCGACTCCGGCAGCGAGCGCGACGGCGGGACGACGAACTTGTAGCCCACCTGGCGGACGGTGCCGATCATCGACTCGTACTCCGAGCCGAGCTTGGCGCGCAGCCGCCGCACGTGCACGTCCACCGTCCGGGTGCCGCCGAAGTAGTCGTAACCCCAGACCTCGCGCAGCAGCTGGTCCCGGGTGAAGACCCGCCCCGGGTGCTGGGCCAGGAACTTCAACAGCTCGAACTCCTTGTACGTGAGGTCGAGCGGCCGGCCCTTCAGCTTGGCGGCGTACGTGTCCGGGTCGATGTTCAGCTCGCCGGCCCGGATCGAGCCGCCGGCGCCGGCGGTGGCGTTGCTGAGCCGGCCGACAGCGAGCCGCAGCCGGGCCTCCACCTCGGCCGGCCCGGCACCGGCCAGGATCACGTCGTCGACGCCCCAGTCCGCGTTGAGCGCGATCAGCCCCGCCTCGGTGACGACAGCGACGAGCGGCACGCCGAGCCCGGTGGCGTGCAGCATCCGGCAGGTGGCCCGCGCCTCGCTCAGCTCGGAGCGGGCGTCCACCAGGACGGCGTCCGGCGTGGGGCCGGAGACCAGCGTGCGGACGTCACGGGGTGCGGTGCGAACCGAGTGCGGCAGCAGGTCGAGTGCCGGCAACACCGCCGACGGCTCGCCGGCCCGCGCGGTCACGAGCAGCAGGAGCTCCACGATCACCTCCGTCCCGGCGGCCCTTCGGCCGCGCGCGACCAGCGACACGCCCGGGTGGGGGCGGCACTGTGAACTTGCGTGGGTCCCGGCGTCGTCGACGGGCGGGTAACGGCCTGAGCGTAACCGATGGACCGGGCGTCACCTTCGCGCGATTTACCGTTTGCCCTTTCTGCCCTCGATCGCGGTGCAGGTTTTAACGTCGCCGAAACCGGGACCTCCGCCGAGCCGCCCGGGTCTGGCACGATCGGGGCGTGTTTCCCTCCACCTCGCGCGACACCGGCCGTGACCCGTGGACCGACGAGCCGCCTACCGGCGCGTCCGCCCCCGCTCGTGGCTACCCGCCCGCCCCGCGCACCGGTCCCGCTCAGGAGGAGGGCGACCGGCCGGAACGCAAGGGCCCACGCCGGCTGCGCAAGGGCGGGCCCAGCCGGCGTCCCGACGACGAGTCCGACGAGGAACCCGAGGAGGAGGTGCCGCCGGTCCCGGTCCGCCGCCCGTTGGCGCTCACCGTCGCCGGCTTCGCCGCGCTGCTCGGCGTCGGCCTGGTGCTCGGCGCGCAGACCTCCGGTCCGGGGCACCGGCTGCCGTTCGCCGCGATCATCTTCGGGGTCCAGCTGCTGTTCGTCCTGGCCTGGACGATGGCCATGCGACCGCCCGCGCTGCTCGTCGTCGCGCTTGTCAGCGCCGCGACGGCGGCGATCGCCGACGTCTCCGCCGTGCAGTCGGACATCGCAGGCCTGGCCCCGCTCGGCTACGCCGCGGCCGCCGGGCTCCTGCTCGCCGTGCTGGGGCAGCTCGTGCGGCGGGTGGACCGGGTCCGGGTGACCGACTCGCTCGGCGGCACCCTGCTCATCGTGGTGGGCGTGGTCGCCTTCGCCACGCTCATCGTGCTCAGCCGGATCCCCAAGGGCACCCAGGCGATCACGGTCTGCCTCACCGCCGCCGGTGTGGCGTTGCTCGTCGCCCGGCTCACCGACGCGATCGCGCCGTGGCCGCGGCTCGCCCCGCAGGTGCCACGCGGCGCGGCCGGCGTGGTCGTCGGCGCCATGCTCGGCACGCTCACCAGCGCCGTGCTCGGCAGCTACCTGGTCGGCTTCACCCCGACCAGCGCCGCCCTGGTCGGGGTGGTCAGCGCGGCCACCGCCGTTCTGGCCGACCTCGCCGTCGGGTACGCCGAGGCGGGCCGGCTGATGGCCGGTGAGCCGCCGACGATGTGGGTGGCCCGGCACATGCAGGGACCGCTGGGCGGGTTCGCGCTGGCCGCGCCCGCCGCGTACGCCATGTGCGTGCTGTTCCTCTGACGCGGTTGGGGAAGATTCGCCTCGGGTAAGTACGGTTGCGCCGCGAGGCGCGGTGACGGCGGCGAGGACGGGAGGCGGCGTGGCAGAGGCGTATCCGGCGGAGGGCCGACCCCGGCGACGGGGCCGGAAGGTGCTGATCGGCTTCCTCGTCCTGCTGCTGGTGCTGGCCGGGCTGCTCGTCGTCGCCGACCGGGTCGCCGCCGGAGTGGCCGAGCGGGCCATCGCCGACCAGGTCCGGCAGGAGATCGCCAAGCAGGACGCCCAGTCCGCCGCGCCGCAGGTCGAGGTGGGTGGCTTCCCGTTCCTCACCCAGGTGCTCGACGGCCGGTACGAGCGCATCTCGATCCAGCTCACCGACGTGCGCGGCGACGTGCAGGGCGACGCCGTCGAGGTGCCGAAGCTCGACGTGGACGCGCGCAACGTGACCGCCTCGCTGGACACGCTGCGCTCCGGCCGGGGCGACGTGGTGGCCGAGAGCGTGGACGGGCGGGGCACCGTCACCTACGAGAGCCTGGCCAAGCTGCTGGACCGTCCCGGGCTGACGCTGGGCGAGCGCAACGGCAAGCTCGCCGTGACTGCCCCGGTGGACATCCTCGGCATCAAGCTCACCGTCAACGGCACCGCCGACGTCACGGTGGCCGGCAACAAGGTGGCGCTGCGCTTCAACGACCTCAGCGCCGACGGCCTGCCGAACGTGCCGCTGGCGCGGGCCGCGCTGACCCGGTACGCCCAAGGCATCTCGATCGACGTGCCGCTGCCGGAGCTGCCGTTCCAGCTCAACCTGCGCAAGGTGGAGCCGACGCCGGAGGGCTTGGTCGTGACCGCGGACGCGGCGAACGTGCCGATCAACTCCGCCGGCTGAAAGCCGCACGCGGCCGGCCCGGGGAGCGGGCCGGCCGTCCCGGATGCTGGTCGGCCTGGTGGCAGCTGTTGCCCGGGCTGGTAATCTCCCTGCCCATGGGGACCCTCCTCACCAAACGGCGCGCGGTCGACCTGTGCCGCGTGGCCACCTGCCTGTGTCGCCCCGTCATCTGACGGCGGGGCTGTCTCCGGCCGCCTGAACGGCGGCCACCCAGGGTCCACGAACCTTCCCCGGTTCCCCCTCCTCAACGCCCGGCAGCGGCGCCGTCGCACGTACCCGTGATCCGTTCCTAGCTCAGGGTCCGCGTGTGGTGCGACAACCATCGGCATCGATCTCCACGCGCAGACTCACCAAACCATCCTCACCAGGGAGTGATCTGATGAGTCGCGACACCGCACTCGTCTCGGCCGAGTGGGCCGAGAAGAACCTCGGCGCCCCGGGCGTCGTCTTCGTCGAGGTCGACGAGGACACCTCGGCCTACGACACCGGGCACATCGCCGGTGCCGTCAAGCTCGACTGGCGTACCGACCTGCAGGACCAGGTCCGCCGGGACTTCGTCAACAAGAGCCAGTTCGAGGCGCTGCTGTCCGACCGGGGCATCGCCAACGACGACACCGTGATCCTGTACGGCGGCAACAACAACTGGTTCGCCGCGTACGCGTACTGGTACTTCAAGCTCTACGGCCACGGCGACGTCAAGCTGCTCGACGGCGGCCGCAAGAAGTGGGAGCTGGACGCCCGTCCGCTCGTCACCGACACGGTGGAGCGGCCGAAGACGCAGTACGTCGCGCAGGAGCCGGACACCTCGATCCGCGCGTTCCGCGATGAGGTGGTCGCCGCGATCGGCACCAAGAACCTGGTCGACGTGCGCAGCCCCGACGAGTTCGCGGGCCGGCTGCTCGCCCCCGCCCACCTGCCGCAGGAGCAGGCGCAGCGGGCCGGCCACATCCCGACCGCGATCAGCGTCCCGTGGTCCAAGGCGGCCAACGAGGACGGCACGTTCAAGTCCGACGACGAGCTGCGCAAGATCTACGCCGACGCCGGGCTGGACGACAGCAAGGAGACGATCGCGTACTGCCGGATCGGCGAGCGCTCCTCGCACAGCTGGTTCGTGCTCCAGGAGCTGCTCGGGCACCGCAACGTGAAGAACTACGACGGTTCCTGGACCGAGTACGGCTCGCTCGTCGGCGTGCCGGTGGCGCTCGGCGACGAGCCGGGGGAGGCCTGATGACCGCCGCTTCCGCCGCCTCGACGGCTGCCGCCGGCTGCGCCGCGCCGGACCAGTCCGCCCCCCTCCCGGCGAGCCTGGACCTGGAGAAGGAGACCGTCATCACCGGCCGCGTGCTGGCCGAGTCCGGTGAGGTCGTGCCGGGCGCGTACGTGCGCCTGCTCGACTCGACCGGCGAGTTCACCGCCGAGGTGGTGACGTCGCCGGCCGGGCAGTTCCGGTTCTTCGCCGCGCCGGGCTCGTGGACGCTGCGTGCGTTGTCCCGCCACGGCAACGGCGACACCGCCGTGGCCGCGGCCCGCGGGATCAACGAGGTGACCGTCTCGGTCGCCGCCTGACCCACGCTGGAGATCGTGGCCCGCCGCCCTCCCGGGTGGCGGGCCACGAGCCGTTGCGGGCAGGTGGCCGAGGTGCGGCCGGGCACCTCGCGGACGCGTGACACCATGGCCGGGTGACTGCCGTCGAGACGGGCTACGCCCCGCCCACCCCGCCCGGCCGGCCCCGCCCCGGTGGCCGACGCGGGCTGCGCCGGCTGGTGGCCGCCACTGTGGCGTGGGCCGTGCTGCTCGCCGGCCTGACCTGGTGGTCGGTGCGTACCGACCCGCCGACGGTCAAGGAGCAGCGTTCGCTGGACCAGGCCGGCCCAGTGGTGGACCGGGCGATCGGCGAGCTGACCGCCGCCGTCGGCGTCGCGGGCGTACCGGCGCTCCTGCCGGACCGGCTCGAGCGTGGCTGCCGGATCACGCCCATGGACGACGGCGTGACGCTGGAGCGCGGCGTGGAGGTGGCGGTCGGCGGCGGCGACGTACGCGAGGTGCTGCGCGGCATCGCCGACCGGTTGCCGGCGGGCTGGCGGGCCGGCGTGTCGACGCTCGACGGCGAGCCGCTGCTGCGCGCCGACGCGGGCGAGTTCGTCGCGGTCGAGGGCCGGGCCGGTGGTCCGGGCCGGGTGCTGCTCACCGCCGCGACCGGCTGCCGCCCGACGGGCTCCGGCTACCGGGCCCCGTCCGCCGACGCCGCCGCCGAGTCGGCGGTGCTGGCGTCGGCGCTGGGCCGGTGGGGTGGCGCGACCGGGCCGGTGCGGGTGCTCGCCGCGCCCTGCCCCGGTGGCGGGACCGTCCGCACGGCCCGGGCCGAGGCGACCGTGCCGGCCGATCAGCCGCTGGCCGCCGCGTTCGGCGCCGGCGCCGCCCCGGTGGTGGACTCGGCCGACGCGTACGCCCGCCCGGGCGACCCGGCGGTGCTGGCGCAGCGGGCCGGCGAGCGGGTCCGGGTCGCGGCGACCACGCCCTGCCCCGCCTGACGTCAACCGCCGGGCAGGGTGAGCGCCGGTGGTGACGGCTGTTCGGAGTGCGGCTCCCGGCTGCGGCCCAGCGCGTCCACCCGGCCCCAGCGGCCCGGGATGTCGAGCAGTTCCACCCGGCCCATCCCGGGCGGCACCGCCGGGTCGATGATCAGGTGCTCGCCCTGCGGTTCCAGGCCCAGGATCACCCGGAGCAGCAGCAGCGGGGTGCCGGCGGACCACGCCTGCGGGCTGCACGCGGTGGGGTACTCCACCGGGTAGTCGGTGAGGCCGCGCTCGTAGCCGGCGAACACCTCGGGCAGTCGTCCGTCGAAGTAGTGCGACGCGCTGAGCAGGGCGTCGCAGATCCGGCCGGCCTCCTGCCGGAAGCCGTACCGCCACAGGCCCCAGGCGATGATCGAGTTGTCGAACGGCCACACCGTGCCGACGTGGTAGCCGACCGGGTTGTACCGGCCCTGGTCGTCGGCGAGCGTGCGGACGCCCCACCCGGAGAACAGGCGCGGGCCGAGCAGGTGGGCGGCGACGGCCGGGGCCCGTGACTCGTCGACGATGCCGCTCCACAGCAGGTGGCCGATGTTGGACGTGAGCGCGTCCACCTGGCGGCCCCGCGGGTCGAGCGCCAGCGCGTAGTACTCCCGGTCCGGGATCCAGAAGTCACGGTTGAACCGTTCCTTCAGCGCCGCCGCCTCGTGTTCCAGCCGGTCGGCGTACGTCGGGTCGTTCCAGTAGGTGCGGGCCAGCCGGGCGCCGCGCAGTTTCGCGTCGTACGCGTACCCCTGAAGTTCGCACGTGGCCCGGGGGAACTCGGGCATCTGCCCGTCGGCGTAGGAGATCGCGTCCGGAGAGTCCTTCCAGCACTGGTTCGGCAGGCCGGTCTCGGGGTTGCGGGACATGTACCAGACGTAGCCGGTGCCGAGCAGGTCGCCGTACGTGTCCAGCCAGGTCAGCGCCGCCCGCGTCTCGTGCTCCAGCTTGCGCACGAGGTCGGCGTCCCCGGTCCACCGCTCGTACTCGTCGAGCAGGATCACGAACAGCGCCGTGGTGTCGGCCGCCCCGTAGTACGGCGAGTGCGGCTGCTCCTCGAAGCCGGCGGTCTCGCCGTAGCGCAGCTCGTGCAGGATCTTGCCGGGCTCCTCGTCCCGGAAGTCGTCGACCCGGCTGCCCTGAAGGCCGGCGAGCATGACGATGGTGGGCTTGACCATCTCGGGCAGGAACGGCAGCACCTGCAGCGAGGTGAAGATGCTGTCCCGGCCGAACAGCGTCATGAACCAGGGCAGGCCGGCGGCGAGCAGCCGGACGCCGAGCGTGATCGACTCGTACCGGAGGGCGGCGAGGTCGTTGAGGCTGCGCCGGTACGCCCCGGCCAGCGGCTCGCAGTCGCAGCCGAGCTTCGGCGCGCGACTGATCAGGGCGCTCTGTTCCGTTTCGATGTCGGCCGCCGTGCGTTGACCGCCCAGCGGCAGGATGGCGCGGATGTCCTCGCCCCGCGCGCCGTAGATGACCGTGTCGATGTGCAGCCGGGTGGTCCACTCGCCGTGCGGGCCGACCCGGATCCGGAACGTCATTCCGCTCTCGTCGACCTCGGCCGGCGCGCTGCTGGTCACCAGCGTCTCGCGGTGGAACGCCTGCCGGCGGTAGGTCAGCCGCAGCGCGTTCGTCTCCACCGTCGGCGTGGTGCGGCCCTTCTTGTCCCGCTGGTGCTTGATCTCGAACAGGTCGGCGAAGTCGGAGCCGATCTCCAGCCGGAGGTGGAACTCCATCTCCTGCTCGGAGTGGTTGAGCAGGGTCAGTTCCTCGTCCAGGCTGCCGCCGATCGCACGGCTGCGGATCACCGAGACCTTCGCGTCGAGGTAGTGCGTCGGCTCGCCGGGGACCAGGAAGTACCGCGTCTTGTACGACAGCGAGTCGTCGATGGAGAGGGCGTGCAGGGGTTGCCCGTCGAGGGTGAGGATCCAGGTGGAGAGGAACCGGGTGTCGAAGGAGAACAGCCCGGTGGGGAAGTCGTACGACGGCCGGATGTTGCCGCGATCGTCGCTGACCAGGAAGGTGTTGCCGTCGAGGATGCTGACCCGGTCCTTCACGCCAGCCGCCGGACGTGTTCACGGGCGGCGTCGCGCGGATCCCGTACGTCGGGCCGGGCCGGCAGGAACCGGCGGAACGCCAGGAACAGCACGACGTGCCCGCTGAACGTGGCCTCGTTGCGCAGCACCGCGGCCATGCCGGCCTCCCGGCCGGTGACCAGCTTCTCGAACAGTTCGGTGGAGAGGGTGAGCACGCCGTCGGCCGGCCGTTGCTCCTCCCGGCTCACCTGGGCCGATCCGGGGGCCAGCGTCACGTACCAGTGTTCGGTGCGGTTGCCGTCGGCCAGGTCGATCTGGAGCGTGCCGCCGATCGGGCTGTTCAGCACTGACGCGGCGCGCGCCGGCAACGACGCGAAGAACTGTTGGATCGCCTCACTCACGTTCACATAGTAGGCGCAATCCGGACATGTCGGGTCAGGATCGGCTCACCGGTCAGAGTGGACGAACCGAGTGGGTCGCTCAGTAGACGAGCGCCTGCGCGCCCTCGGCCATCGCTTCCTCGACGAACACCGCGGCGCCCGCGATGCGCACTCCGGGGATGACGTCGTCCGGGCCGATGTCCCGCCGCGCCGCGCACTGGGTGCAGGCGGTCACCCGGCCCGTGGTCAGGACCACGTGCAGCAGCTCGCCCAGCGGCGCGGAGTGCGGCAGCTCGAACGTCTCCGCCCGCCCGGGGAGCGCGAACCAGGTGGATTCACCGGTGAGCCAGAGCGACACGTCCACCCCGGCCGCGGCTGCGGTCGAGGCGACTGTGAACGCCTGGGCGCAGCGTTCCGGGGAGTCCGCGCCGGCGGTGGCCTTGACGACGAGAGTGCGCGCCATGCCGCCAGCATAGGATGGTCCGGATGGTTACCGAGATCGGGTTCGTCAGCCTGCTGGTCGCCGGCTTGGGCGCGCTCGCCGGTGGCCTGGTGTACGTCGCGGTCCGCATAGCTAGAGGTAAATGGTGAGCGCGAGGAGTGAGCCGGTTTTGCGAGCCCCGCAGTCGCGAACGAAGGTGGCGCTGTGAATAGTGAGAATCCGCTTCAGCCGCCGTGGTTGAACGCGCCGCCGGTCGAGGAGTACCCGTACCAGGAGAGCCACGACCTGCGCGTCGGCCCGAAGCTGCACCCGAGCCTGGACGGCCTGCTGCCGTACATCGGGGTGTGGCGTGGCCGGGGCCGGGGTGGGTTCCCGACGATCGAGGACTTCGACTACGCGCAGGAGATCCGGATCAGCCACGACGGCCGGCCGTTCCTGTTCTACGAGTCGCGGGCGTGGATCCTGGACGAGCAGAGCCGCCCGGTGCGTCCCGCCGGCCGCGAGGTGGGCTGGTGGCGTCCGGTGCTCGACGGCGAGCGGGTGACCGACGAGCTGGAGGCGCTGATGACCACGCCGACCGGCGTGATGGAGCTGCACATCGGCAAGCGCAAGGGCACGCAGATCGAGTTCGCCACCGACGCCGTCGTGCGTACCGCCACGGCGAAGGAGGTCACCGCCGGTGCCCGGCTGTTCGGCATCGTCGAGGGCGCCCTGCTGTACGCCCAGGAGATGGCCGCGGTGGGCCAGCCCCTGAGCCCCCACCTCTCCGCCCGCCTAACCCGGGTAGCCGGCTGACGCCCCGCCCCCTTGTTCTCGTCGATCATGAAGTTGGCGGCGACAAATCGGTCACCCGACGCCGCCAACCTCATGGTCAACGGGGTGGGGGCGGGGGTGGGGGGAAGTTCAGGAGGGCCTGGATGCGGGGGGTCAGGGGGGAACTCGGACGGGGGGTTCCGTTCAGGGCTGTGACCTCGGCTACGCCACGTAGGGAGCTGGTCAGCCAGATCGCCTCGGCGTCGTGCAGGTCCGCCACGGTGGGCAGGTGTTCGGCGGGGGTCAGATCCAGCTCCGCCGCCCGTTCCAGCAGGTGGTTCGCGGTCACGCCGGGCAGGATTCCGGTCTGTGCCGCCGGGACCGTGGCGAGGGTGCCGTCGCGCAGCCACACCACGTTGGCGGTGGGCCCCTCCAGCACGTAGCCGTCCGTCGAGACCCAGAGCACGTCGTCCACGCCGGTCCGCTGCGCCCACCGCCGGGCGGCGGTGCTCAGCGCGTACGAGGTGGACTTCACACCGCTGGGCAGCCACCCCAGCTCGGGGCGGGACCGGGCGGCCACCCCGAGCGGCAGCGTGGCCACGGTCACCCCGTCGCGCCGGGCCAGCCGGGCGGACGCGGGCACCTCGCCGAGCGTCGCGTACACCGTGGGCGGCCCACCGCCCTCCGGCCCTCGCGTGCAGACCAGCCGCAGCGCGCCCTCGGTCCGCGCGGGCCAGCCGGCGCAGACCGTGTCCAGCAGCTCGACGAGCGCGGCGTCCGGCGGCAGCGGCAGGTCGATCGCCGCCGCACCGGCCCGCAAACGGGTCAGGTGGGCCTCGCGCAGCCAGGGACGGCCGTCACGCAGGTGCAGGGTCTCGAACAGGCCGTCGCCGTGCAGGACGCCCCGGTCGTCGCCGCGCAGCACCGGCTCACCCGCCGGTACGAGCCCTCGGCCGAGTACCGCCACCCGTGTCGTACCCACTGGCGCAGCGTAGTGGCGTACCCCGGCGGCGGACCGCGTGGTGCGGCGGCCGAACTATGATCGAAGGGTGTCCGAATCCTCCCTCGCGGAAATGCTCCGCTCGCGCGGGCTGCGGCTGACGGCGCAGCGGCAGCTGGTGCTCCAGGCCGTCCTCGACCTGGGGCACGCCACCCCGGAGCAGGTGCACACGGCGGTGCGCGAGGTGGCGGCCGGCGTCAACATCACCACCATCTACCGCACGCTCGAGCTGCTGGAACGGCTCGGCCTGGTGACGCACACGCACCTGTCGCACGGCTCGCCGACCTACCACGCGGCCGGCGAGCACCAGCATGTGCACCTGGTGTGCCGGGAGTGCGGGGCGATCGACGAGATCTCACCCGAGATGCTCCGCCCGCTCGCCGACCAGCTGGCCGAACAGCGGGGGTTCACAGTCGACATCGGGCATGTCGCGCTCTTCGGGGTCTGCGGCCGCTGCGCACAGAACGGGGAACGCACATGATCGACATCGCGGGCGCGGTGACCACCGACGCCATCGACGAGCAGACCCGGGACCAGCCGGAACCGGCCCACCGGGCGGCGGGCGTCGGCCCGGTGGCCGCCCACTACGGCGACCCGATGCGCGAGCAACGGCTCCTGGCCACCGGCGTGGGCCTGGTGGACCGCTCGCACCGGGGCGTGATCGCGGTACCCGGCGAGGAGCGGATCAGCTGGCTGCACACCCTCACCAGCCAGCACCTGGCCGCGCTGGCGCCGTGGCAGGGCACCGAGCTGCTGGTGCTCTCCCCGCACGGGCACGTCGAGCAGCACGCGATGGTCGCCGACGACGGCGAGACCACCTGGCTGGACACCGAGCCGGGAATGACCGAGGGCCTGCTGTCGTACCTGGAGAAGATGCGGTTCTTCAGCAAGGTCGACCCGCGCGACGCCACCGCCGACCACGCGCTGCTGTCGCTGGTCGGGCCGGAGACGCCCGGCGCGCTCGACACGCTCGGCGTCACCGGGCTGGCCGCCCCCGACGTGGCAGCGGTGCCGGGTCCGAAGTTCCGTTCCGGTGAGCTGCCCGCGCGGCCCTCGGTGGTGTACGACGTCAAGCCGCTGCCGGCCGGCGGATGGGCGCGGCGGGTGGCGCTCGGCGTCGACCTGCTGGTGCCCCGCGCGGCCATGGACGGGGTGGTGGCGGAGCTGCGGGGCGCCGGAGTGCCGGTGGCGGGGCTGTGGGCGTACGAGGCGATCCGGGTGGCTGCCAAGCGGGCCCGGGCCGGGGTGGACACCGACCACCGGACGATCCCGGCCGAGGTGGACCTGATCGCCCCGGCCGTGCACCTGGACAAGGGTTGCTACCGGGGGCAGGAGACGGTGGCCCGGGTGCACAACCTGGGCAAACCCCCTCGCCGGCTGGTCCTGCTGCACCTCGACGGCGTGGCGAGCGACCAGCCGCCGGTGGCCGGTACGCCGGTGACGCTCGACGGGCGGACCGTCGGCTTCGTGGGCACCGCCGTGCAGCACTTCGAGCTGGGTCAGGTGGCGCTGGCCGTGCTGAAGCGCAACACGCCCGACGACGCGCGTCTGCTGGTGGGTGAGAGCGCCGCCGCCATTGACGTGTAAGGAAGGGGCCCCTATTAACGCCTCCGGTAGAGGAAGGGCCCCTTCTTAACGCCGCTCGCACCGGAAATCCTCCGGTCGACCCGGCGTCGGGCGCCGGTCTAGGATCCGGGCATGACGACAGGGACGTTGATCACGGTTGCCCCCACCGGCGCGGAGTCGGCGAAGGCGGAGGTGCCGGCGCTGCCGGTGACGCTCGACGAGCTGCTGCTGACCGCCAAGGAGTGCGAGGCGCTCGGCGCCGCCGTGATCCACGTCCACATCCGCGACGACGACGCGCGGCCCACGCTCGACCAGGGGCGGCTGCGCGACACGGTGGCGGCGCTGCGGGAGGGCACCGACCTGATCGTGCAGCTCTCCTCCGGCGGCGCGGTGACCGACCCGGAGTCGGCCCGGCTGGCGGTGCTCGACGCCGCGCCCGACATGGCCTCCTGCACCATGGGCACCGTCAACTTCGGCGACGACGTGTTCCTCAACCGGTGGGAGTTCATCGTCGACCTGCACACCCGGATGCAGGAGCGGGGCGTCGTCCCCGAGTACGAGATCTTCGACCTGGGTCACCTCACCGCGTTGCAGCGGCTGCTCGGCAAGTACGGCCTGCCGCACGGCGGGCACGTGCACGTCGACTTCGTGATGGGCGTACCGGGTGGCATGCCCGGCACCACGGCGACCCTGGTCGCCGCCCAGCAGATGCTGCGTGACCTGCCCGAGGGCACCACGTTCTCGGCCACCGGAATCGGGCGCAGCACCATCCCGGTGATGCTGGCCTCGCTGTCGACCGGCGGTCACCTGCGTGTCGGCATGGAGGACACGGTCACGTACGCCAAGGGACGCCCGGTGGAGTCCAACATGCAGCTCGTCGCGCGGGCGGTGGGCTTCGCCCAGCTCGCCCAGCGCCCCCCGCTGACCACCGCCGAGGCCCGTACGCTGCTCGGCGTCCCGGCTACCGCCCGGTAAGCGGCGCACCCGGCTCCGACCCCGTACCGGCCCGGTCGACGTCGCAGGTCACCCCGCCGCCGACCGGGCCCGTCCCCTCGGTACCGTCCATACCGTGGGAAAAACGTACGAGGGCGGCGTGCCGCTCGCCGAGGTGGTCCGGTCCGGCTTCGTGGAGGGCGTCCACCGGGGTTCCGTGGTGGTGCTCGACGCCGCCGGTGAGCCGGTCGCCGGGGCCGGCGACGTCACCTCGCCGATCTTCCCCCGCTCGTCGAACAAGCCGATGCAGGCGGTCGGGATGCTCCGGGCCGGGTTGCCGCTGACCGACCCGGCCGACATCGCGCTGGTCGCGGCGAGCCACGCGGGCGAGGAGTTCCACGTCGAACGGGTCACGGCGCTGCTGCGGGACGCCGGCCTGACCGAGGAGGCGTTGCACTGCCCGCCGGACCTGCCGTTCGGTGAGGCCGCCCGGGAGGCGGTGCTGCGGGCCGGCGGCGGTCCGGCACGGGTGCTGATGAACTGCTCCGGCAAGCACGCCGGCATGGTGCGTACCTGCCTGGCCGCGGGCTGGCCGTTGGACGGCTACTGGCGGCCCGAGCACCCGCTCCAGGAGTGCCTCACCGCCACGATCGAGGAGATCACCGGTGAGCGGGCGGCGGCGGTCGGGGTGGACGGCTGCGGCGCGCCGGTGCTGGCCGTCTCGCTGACCGGGTTGGCGCGGGCGTTCCTGCGGCTGGTCGACGCCGAGCCCGGCACCGTCGAGCGGACCGTGGCGGACGCGATGCGCACGTACCCGGAGTTGGTCGGCGGCACCCAGGCGGAGGACACCCGGCTGATGCGGGGCGTACCCGGTCTGCTCGCCAAGATCGGCGCGGAGGGTGTGATCGCGGCGGCGATCCCGGAGGTCGGCGCCGTCGCCCTGAAGATCGACGACGGCGCGGCCAGGGCTCGCATGCCGGTGCTGGCGTCGGCCCTGACCCGCCTGGACGTGCGCGCCCCCATCCTCACCGAGTACGCCGAGCCACCCCTGCTGGGCGGCGGCCTTCCGGTAGGCGCCATCCGCCCGCTCTGGTGACCCCGGCCCCGCCCGCCGGCCCCGCCTGCCTAGCCTCGCCGATCTTGCACATTCGGCCCTCGGCCTGCCGGTGATGCCCGGTTTGCCGGGGCAGCAAGTGCAAGATCGCGCGAGCCGAGCCGAGCCCGAGGCGAGGCCGGCGGGCGGGCGGGGGATCAGGGGAGGAAGGACTGGAGGGCGGCGTTCGTCTCGGTGGGGCGCTCCAGGGGGAGCAGGTGGGCCGCGTTCGGCACGTCGGGCATGCGTACGCCCTGGGGGGCCTCGTCGGCGATGCGGTCGGCCAGGCGGCGGATGTCGGCCAGGTCGTCGGCGCCGGTGCCGACCAGCACCGGTACGCGCAACTCGCCCAGCCGGTCGATCGCCGGTGGGTCCAGCTCGCCCACCTCGATCGCGCTCAGCGCCTGCTCGGCGGCGAGCGCGCGGCGGTCCATCTCCTCGGCGAACCGGATCAGCTCCGGGTCGACGTCCTCCGGGCGGCGGGTCGGGCCGACCACCCAGAACCGCACCTCGCCGGCGGCGGTGGCGGCGAAGTCCTCCGGGTCCACGTCGCCGACCAGTTCCTCCCAGAGCTGCTCGGTCTCCTCGGACCACTCGTTGCCGGAGACCGGGGCGCCGAACAGCGCCAGCGCCGAGACCCGCTCCGGGCGGGCCAGTGCGGTGTCCACCGAGACCCGGCCCCCGAACGAGCAGCCGACGAGCGCGGCCCGCTCGATGCCCAGCGCGTCGAGCAGCCCGATCACGTCGTCGTGGTGGGCGAACGGCGTGGGCGGCAGCTCCGACTCGCCGTAGCCGCGCAGGTCCAGCGCGATCACCCGGTGCCGCTGGGCGAGTGCCGGGACCTGCCCGCGCCACATCCGCCGGTCGGCGATGCCGGCGTGCAGCAGCACCACGGCGGTACCGGTGCCGCTCTCGTCGTACGCGAGCTGGGCGCCGTTGATATCGATCTTGGTCACGGGAGGGAACGGTACGGACCGGACATGCCCCTCCGCAACCCGTCTTCGGTGACCCCGCTAACTCTGGCTAGCGTTTTGCTTGCAGGAGTTAGCGGCCCGAGCTAGCGTTGAGTCATGGCCACCAGCAAGGACCTTCCCGATGTCGGCGGGTTCATTCGCGACCTGCGGCGCAACGCGAAGATCTCGCTGCGTCAGCTCGCCGAGCAGGCGGGCGTCAGCAATCCCTACCTGAGCCAGATCGAGCGCGGGCTGCGCAAGCCGAGTGCCGAGGTGCTCCAGCAGCTCGCCAGCGCGCTTCGGGTCTCCACCCCGGCGATGTACCTGCGTGCCGGGCTGCTGGACGACAAGGAGGGCCAGGGCGTGCTCGCGGCGATCGCCGTCGACCCCGAACTGACCATGGCCCAGAAGCAGTCGCTCACCCAGATCTACGAGACGTTCCGGCGCGAGAACGCCCGCCTGGCCGAGGCGACCGAGGCGGCCACGACGGCGGACGCGGCCACCACGACCGAGACGGCCACCGCGCCGGAGGCCCCGGCGACCGTGGCGGCTGCCGCGACCGGTCCGGTCACGCCGGAGGGCACCCCGACCGAGGCGGTCCTCGAATCGGTAGCCGTCACCGAAGCGGGTGCCGCGCCCGCGCCGACCACCGCCGCCCCTGAGCACACGACCGCCCGCCGGGCGGCCCGGAAGGCCGCCGGTGCGGCCGAGGAGGAACAGTCATGACCACCCAGCCGAAGACCAACCGCATCCCCGCACCCCTCTACGCCGCCGCCGGCGCCGGTGAGCTGGCCCTGGAGCAGCTGCGCAAGCTGCCCACCGTGGTCAGCGGCCTCGGCACCCGGGTCGTGACCGACCTCGGCGGCAAGGCCGTCGTCACCGGCTTCGAGCTGCGCCAGAAGGCCACCGAGACGCTGAAGACCGCCAACCAGACCGCCACCGGGCTGCGTGAGCGGGCCGTCGCCACCGACCTCGACCAGCTCCGCGAGGCCGCCAACCTGGAGAAGCTGCGCGAGGCCGCCAACCTGGAGAAGCTGCGCGAGGCCGCCAACCTGGAGAAGCTGCGCGAGGCCGCCAACCTGGACAAGCTGCGCGAGGCCGCCACCCGCAACGCCGCCGTCGTGGTGGCCGGGGCGCACGCCGCGCAGGAGCGCGCGCTGGCCGCGTACGCCGAGCTGGTCGCCCGCGGTGAGCGCGTCGTCGGCGCCGGCGTGCTGGAGGCCGCCGACACGGTGAACGCCGACATCGCGGCCACCGAGGCCACCGGCGTCGACGTGGCCCCGAAGACCGACGAGACCCCGAAGCCCGAGGTGGCCGCGAAGCCGGACACCGCCGCCGCGACGACCGAGGTGCCCAGCCCGGCCGAGGTGGCCGAGGCGGTGGCCGCCAAGCCGGCCGCGGTGAAGCGGACCCGCGCTACCAAGGCGACCGCGACCAAGGTCGCCGGCAAGACGACCGCCGCCAAGGCCGCGAAGCCGGCCACCCCGTCGGCGAAGCTGCCGAAGACCACGAAGCGGACCCGCCCGGCCGCCGAATGATCTGATGCTCCACCGGGACCCCGGACAACGTCCTGTCGGACGTTTCCGGGGTCTCGGCATAAGCTTGCTCCCATGGCCACCGCCGCGCCGATCTTCGCGTTCGCAGTCCAAAGCGTGATCCAGCTGATCCTGCTCGTCTTCGCCCTGGTCGTTCAGGGCGTGGCGCTGGTGCACGCGGTCACCCAGCGCGGCGACGGGTTCGCCGCGATCGGCACGCTGCCCAAGGGTGGCTGGATCGCCATCCTGGCGGTCTGCCTGGCGCTCACCCTGCTCGGCTTCGGCCCGATCAGCCTGTTCGGACTGATCGGCATCGCGGCCGGTCTCATCTACCTGCTCGACGTGCGGCCCGGCCTGCGTGACCTGCACGACGGCCGAGGGTCCTGGTGAGAGGTTTCCGCTGGCCTCCGCCGCCGGACGGCGGTCCCCGCACCTGGGGGCCCGGCCCCGGCGCGCCCCGGACCGGACGGCCCGCGCTGCCCGAGCCGGAGACGGAACTGGTCGCCACCCCGCACGGCGTGAGCCTGGAACGGCTGGTCACCGGCGCCGGTGATCCGGTGACCGTGTTCGCGCACGGGCTGGGCAGCGGCATCGCCACCACCCGCCCGTTCGGCAGCGGCGTCACCGGGCGGCGCGTCTTCTTCCAGTTCCGCGGGCACGGCCGCTCCGACTCCCCGCCCGGGCCGTGGAGCTACCTGGACCTCGCCCGCGACCTGCGCGCCGTCGCCGACCTGAGCGGCGCCACCCGGGCGTTCGGCGCCAGCCTCGGCGCGGGCGCGCTGTGCCGGCTGCTCGCCGAGAGCCCGGAACGCTTCGAGAAACTCGTCTTCTTCCTGCCCGCCGTGCTGGACACGCCGCGCGGCGAGGCGGCCCGCGCCCGGCTCACCGGCCTGCTCGACGCGGTGGCGGACGGCGACGCCTCGGCGCTGGCCGACGCGGTGTCGCTGGAGTTGCCGCCGTCGGTGCGCAACACCCCGGCCGGCTGGGCGTACCTGCGGCAGCGGCTCGACCAGCTGCTGCGCGACGGGCTCGCGCCGGGGCTGGCCGACCTGCCCGCCCAGGCCCCGCTCGACGACGCCGGGTCACTCGCCGCGGTCACCGCGCCGGCCCTGGTCATCGCCGCCGCCGAGGACGACCTGCATCCGGTCGCCGTCGCCGAACAGCTCGCCGCCGCGCTCCCGAACGCCACCCTGCACGTGTACGACCGCCCCGGCGTGCTCTGGACCGAACGCGCCGACCTGCGGGGGCGCGTCTCGGAGTTCCTGAACGGGTAACGTCGCCCACCATGGGCGTCACACACCACGGCCGTACGCACCGGCTCGACCTCGCCGACCCGACCCTGCGCGAGTGGACCTGCCGGGTGCTGGCGGCCGATCCGGAGCAGGGCATCGTGCTGGACCGGTCCGCGTTCTACCCGGGCGGTGGCGGCCAGCCGCCGGATCACGGGGTGCTGCTCTGGCAGGGCGTACAGACCCGGATCGTCGGCACCCGCAAGGGCGACGACCTGTGGCTGATCCCGGCCGAGGGTGACCCGCTGCCGTCGGTCGGCACCGAGGTGGCCGGCGCGGTGGAGGACGCCCGCCGGACCATGCTGATGCGTACCCACTCCGGGCTGCACGTGCTCTGCGGCGTGGTGTTCCGCGACTTCGGCGCGCTCGTGACCGGCGGCAACATGGAGCCGGGCGAGGCGCGGATGGACTTCAACCTGCCCGAGGTGCCGCCGGACTTCAAGGCGCGCATCGAGGAGCTGGTGAACGCCGAGGTGGCGGCCGACCGGTCGGTGGCGGTGCGGGTGCTGCCGCGCGCCGAGGCGCTCGCGCTGCCGGACATCATCCGTACCCAGTCGAACCTGATCCCGCCGGAGGAGCAGGAGGTGCGGATCGTCGACATCGTCGGGCTGGACGTGCAGGCCGACGGCGGCACGCACGTCGCCTCCACCGCCCAGATCGGCAAGGTCCAAGTGGTCAAGGTGGAGAGCAAGGGGCGGGCCAACCGCCGGGTACGCGTACGCCTGGCGGACTGACCCGTCCGGTCAGCGCGGCAGGTGGGCCGCTCGGACGGCGAGCAGCCAGCGTTCGGCGGTCTCCTCGTCCGGGCGCTCCGGGAGCGGCGAGCGGACCCTGTCGAACTCCGCCTCGGCGGCCGCCACCAGGGCCTGCGCCTCGTCCAGCGCGCCACCGGCGACCCGCTCGCCGAACGCGCGGAACCACTCCGGGTCGGCGAGGCGGATCTCCAGCACGCCTGTCGCGTACAGCACCCGACCCTGGTGGAGCAGCCGGGCCAGGTGCCGGGCGTGCTTCGCCGAGCGCCGCCGCCCACCGGCGTCGGCGGGCCGGCCGGCGAGCTTGCGGAACTGCTGCGAGGCGTACCCGAGGTAGGCGTCGCGGACCCGGGGCGCGCTGAGGAACGCCGACCGGATCGCGATCAGCTCCTCGCCGAACTCGGTGCGTGTCTCGTAGCAGTCGGCGGGCAGCCACATCAGCTCGGTGGCGGTCGGGTTGCCGCTCAGCGCCAGCAGCGCGTACTTGCGGGCCTCGTGCAGCGTGACGTCCGGGTCGGTGGTGACCACCGACTCGCGGGGCGGGCGCAGGCCGTGGAACGCGACTGTGGGCGCGGCGAACACGCCGATCCGGTCGGTGTCCGAGCCGGGTCCGGCCAGCCCGTACGCGACTGAGCCGACGATCCCGGACAGCAGCAGGTGCATACCGGTGATGATCGCCCATCCGGTTCGTTCGGGAAACCGGACTTCCGTTGTCAGGTATCGCTGACACGGTGGTCCCATGAACTCACCACTGACCGGAACTGTCGCGCTCGTCGCGGGCGCGACCCGGGGCGCCGGCCGGCAGATCGCCGTGCAGCTCGGCGCCGCCGGGGCCACCGTCTACGCCACCGGCCGCACCACCCGCGAGCGCCGCTCCGAGATGGACCGGCCGGAGACCATCGAGGAGACCGCCGAGCTGGTCACCGCCGCCGGGGGAACCGGGATCGCCGTCGCTGTCGACCACCTCGACCCCGAGCAGGTACGCGCCCTGGTCGAGCGGATCGACGCCGAGCAGGGCCGCCTCGACGTGCTCGTCAACGACGTCTGGGGCGCGGACCCGCTGATCACGTGGGAGAAGCCGGTCTGGGAGCAGCCGCTCGACGCCGGTTTCCGCACGCTGCGGCTGGCTGTCGACACGCACATCATCACCAGCCACTTCGCGCTGCCGCTGCTGATCCGCAACCCGGGCGGGCTGGTCGTCGAGGTCGGCGACGGCACCAAGGAGCACAACGACACCGAGTACCGCCTGTCGGTCTTCTACGACCTGGCGAAGGTGTCGGTGAACCGGCTCGGCTTCAGCCAGGCGCACGAGCTGGCCCCGCACGGCTGCACCGCCGTCGCGCTCACGCCGGGCTGGCTGCGTTCGGAGGCGATGCTCGAACACTACGGCGTCACCGAGGCCACCTGGCGCGACGCCGCGGCTACCGAGCCGCACTTCGTCATGTCGGAGACGCCGGCGTTCGTCGGGCGCGCGGTCGCGGCCCTGGCCGCCGACCCGGACCGGGCCCGCTGGAACGGCAAGTCGCTGGACAGCGGCGGCCTGGCCCAGGTGTACGGCTTCACCGACGTCGACGGCAGCCGCCCGCACTGGGCCCGCTACTACGAGGAGGTGGTCAAGCCGGGCAAGCCAGCCGACCCGGCCGGCTACCGCTGACTGTCTGACGGCGGATCGGTGTAGAGCGCCGCCGCGCGGCGGGTCGCCTCGGCGAAGCGGGCCCGCAGCCGCGGCGGCGCCAGCACCTCCACCTCCGGGCCGAGCGCCAGCAACTGGGTGTACGCCACGTCGATCGACTCGACCGGCAGCCGCAGCACCAGCCGGCCCTGCTCGTCCGGCGGCCCGGCCGCGTCCACCGCCTCGGTGTAGACGAACGGCGCGTCCACCAGGTGCCGCAGCGCCCGCAACCCCGTCGGGCCGAGCCGCACGGTGACCCGCTCCCGCAGCAGCTCGCGCAGGAACGCGCCGGCCTGCTCCCGCCAGTACGCCCCGAGGTCGAAGTCCTCGTCCCGCTCGAAGCCGTCGGCGCTCACGTCGACCGCCACCACCCGGTCCACCCGGTACGTCCGCCAGCCGTCACCGACCCGGCCGACCAGGTACCAGACCCCGTTCTTCAGCACCAGCCCGTACGGCGCCAGCACGCGGGTCACCTCCCGGTCCCCGCGCCGGTAGCGCAGCTCCACCATCAGGTCCCGCCAGACCGCCCGGGCCAGCTCGGCGAGCGTCGGCGGCGCCGGGGTCTCCCGGAACCAGCCGGGCACGTCCAGGTGGAACCGCTGCCCGGTACGCGCGGGCGCGTCCCGCAGGCTCGGCGGCAACGCGGCCAGCACCTTCAGTTCGGCGGCGGCCACCGCGTCTGCCAGTCCCATGTCCCCGGCCGGTCCGGGCAGCCCGGCCAGGAACAGCGCCTCGGCCTCGTCCCGGCTCAACCCGGTCAGCCGGGTCCGGTAGCCGCCCAGCAGCCGGTAGCCGCCCGCCCGGCCCCGGTCCGCGTACACCGGGACACCGGCTGCGGAGAGCGCCAGCACGTCCCGGTAGACGGTCCGCTCGGACACCTCCAGCTCGCGGGCCAGCTCGGCGGCGGTCATCGTCTCCCGGGACTGGAGCAGCAGCACAAGCGAGATCAGCCGGGACGCACGCACCGGCCCATTGTGGTGCACCGGCCCACTAGGCTGTGCCGTCGTGAACGCCTCCCGTACGATCGCGCCGGTCACCGGCGTGGCCACCCGCTTCCTCGGCGGCGCCGGGCTGCTGCTGCGCGGCTTCGGCATGTACGTCCGCAGCCCGAAGCTGATGCTGCTCGGCGTGATCCCGGCGCTGATCACCGGAGCGCTCTACGTGGCCCTGTTCGCCACGCTGCTCTACTTCGTGGACGACCTGGCGGGCTGGCTCACCCCGTTCGCCGACGACTGGTCGTCGACCTGGCGCGGGCTGCTGCGCGTCGTCGCCGGGCTGGCGGTCGTCGGGGTCGCCGGGCTGGTCGGCGTGCTCACGTTCACCGCCGTCACGCTGGTCATCGGCGACCCGTTCTACGAGGCGATCTCGGAGCGGGTCGAGAACCGCCTCGGCGGCACCCCCGGTGCTGTCGACGTGCCGTTCTGGTCCTCGCTGCGACGCAGCGTCGCCGACTCGCTGCGCCTGGTGGCGCTGTCCGCGCTGATCGGCGTACCCCTGTTCGCCGCCGGTTTCATCCCGGTGGTGGGACAGACGGTGGTCCCGGTGGTCGGCGCCCTGGTGGGTGGCTGGTTCCTGGCGCTGGAGCTGGTCGGCGCGCCGTTCTACCGGCGCGGGATGCGGCTGCCGGACCGGCGGGCGCGGCTGCGGGCCGACCGCCCGACCGCGCTCGGTTTCGGGGTGGCGGTCTTCCTGTGCTTCCTGATCCCGCTCGGCGCGGTGCTGGTCATGCCGGCCGCCGTCGCCGGGGCCGCGCTGCTGGCCCGCCGCTCGCTGGGCCAGCCCGTCGAGGAGAGCTGAGATGGACACCGTCCTGATCGAGGGGGACATCACCGCGCAGCAGGTCGACGCGATAGTCAACGCCGCCAACTCGTCGCTGCTCGGCGGCGGGGGAGTCGACGGCGCGATCCACGCCCGGGGCGGGCCGGCGATCCTGGAGGAGTGCGAGGCGCTGCGCGCCTCCCGCTACCCGCGCGGGCTGCCCACCGGCCAGGCCGTCGCCACCACCGCCGGCAACCTGCCGGCCCGCTGGGTGGTGCACACCGTCGGGCCGGTCTTCTCGCCGCGCGAGGACCGCTCGGCGCTGCTGCGCGACTGCTACGCCAACAGCCTGCGCGTCGCCGACGGGCTGGGCGCGACCCGGGTGGCGTTCCCGCTGATCTCCGCCGGGATCTACGGCTGGCCGGTCGACGACGCAGTGGCGCAGGCGCTCACCGTGCTGCACGCGGCCACCCCGGAGCACGTCACCGAGGCGCGGCTGGTGCTGTTCGGCGCCGACACGTACGCGACAGCGGTGCGGGTGGCCGCCGGGCTCAGCTGAGCGTGCGCCGGCACGACCACTGGCTGTCCACCGGCCGGTAGCCGAGCCGCTCGTTCACGGCCAGCATCGGCGCGTTCGCCTCGTCGTTCGAGGTGTACGCGGTCCGTACCCCGCGCGCGGCGGCGGCGTGCAGCGCGGCCTGCTTGGTGAGCCGGGCCAAGCCCCGGCCCCGGTACGCGGGCAGCGTGCCGGTGAAGTCCGACCACATCCGGTCGCCGTCCCGCTTGACCAGGCTCAGCGCGACGAGTTCCCCGTCCACCTCGGCGAGCGTGCTCGCCTCCCGGTCCAGCCCCGGGTTGTCCCAGCACTCGTGCCGCCACAGGTCGAAGCCGAGCGCATCAGTCGGCACGTCCCCCGGCTCGTCCCGGGACGACTCGGCGTCGACCCGGTGCACCATGCGCGGGTCGAGCCCGGCGGCGGACACCAGCCGTACGCCCGCCGGCACCTGCGGCATCGGCGGGGCGGTGGTCAGGTCGAGCGCCGAGTAGCGCAACTCCCGGCTGGGTGTGAAGCCGTGCCGCTGCGCGAACGGCAGCGACTCGGTACGCGCGTGGGTGAGCACCCGGGTGGTCCCGAGCGTCCGCAGGTGACCGAGCGCGGTGTCGAACAGCGAGGTGCCGGCGCCTTGGCGGCGGTGCTCCGGATGCACGTGCAGCAGGGCGATCTCGCCCACGCCCGGTGTCGAGGTCTGCGTGTTGCGGAACGCCGACACCCAGCCGACGATCTGCCCGTCCGCCTCGGCGACCCAGCCGGCCCAGCCCTCACCGGGCGGCGGCTCGGCGATCATGCGGCGGGTCGACTCGACGCCGCGCACCAGGTAGGGGTAGACGAGCGCGCGCAACGCCACCACGGCGGGCGCGTCGTCGGGACGGGCGGGACGGATCTCGGCTGCACTCATCGGGCGGACCCTAGACCCGCCGCCACCCGCCCCGCGACCGGTTAACGCGGAGCGGGCTGTTAATAAGGGCCCCCTCCTCTACCTGAGGCGTTAAGAGGGGGCCCTTCCTTACGCGGACTCGCGCAGCACCAGCTCCGTGGGGAGCATCAGCGCCTGCTCGACCGTCTCGCCCGCCGCGATGCGCAGCAACTGCCGGGTCATCGACCGGCCCAGCTCCACTATCGGCTGCCGCACTGTGGTCAGCGGCGGCTCGGTGTAGGCGGCCGTCTCGATGTCGTCGAACCCGATCACCGCCACGTCCTCGGGCACCCGCCGCCCGGCCTCCCGCAGCGTGCGCAGGGCGGCGTGCGCCATCAGGTCGGAGGCGGCGAACACGGCGTCCAGTTCCGGGTCGGCGGCGAGCAGCTCCCGCATCGCGGCGGTGCCGGACTCCCGGGTGAAGTCGCCGTACGCGACCAGCTCCGGCAGCCCGGCCTCGGTGATCGCGCTGCGGTAGCCGATCAGCCGCTCGATCCCGGCCACCATGTCCTGCGGCCCGGCGATGGTGGCGATCCGCCGCCGCCCGCTCGCGATCAGGTGCTGGACCGCCGTGCTCACGCCGCCTTCGTGGTCGACGTCCACGTACGGCACGTCGGCGCCGTCCAGTGGCCGTCCGCTGCACACCACCGGAATGCCGAGGCGGGCGAGCCGGCCGGGCAGCGGGTCCTCGCCGTGCAGCGAGGCGAACAGCACCCCGTCGACGTGCCGCCCGGTGGTGTACCGCTCGACCCGTTCGTGCCCGGCCGGTGAGCCGGCGAGCATCAGCACGAGCTGCTTGTCCGCCGCCTCCAGTTCCTGCGCGGCGCCCCGGATGATGCCCGGGAACACCTGGTCGTCGGAGAAGACCCGGGTGGCCGCCTCGGGCAGTACCAGCGCCACCGAGTCGGTCCGCTGGGTGACCAGGCTGCGGGCGGCGAGGTTCGGGACGTACCCGAGTTCCTCGACCGCCCGGCGTACCGCCTGCCGGATCGGCTCGGCGACTGTGGTCGAGCCGTTCACCACCCGGGAGACGGTGGCCCGGGACACGCCGGCCAGCCGGGCCACCGCCTCCAGGGTCGGTCGCTGTGCCGTCGTCATCCCCGTAACCACCACCTCGTCACAGCCCGTTCCGGGCGATCACCTCCTGGTACCAGCGGGCGCTGCGCTTGGGTGTGCGCCGCTGGGTCAGGTAGTCGACGTGGACGATCCCGAACCGCTTCCGGTAACCCTCGGCCCATTCGAAGTTGTCCAGCACCGACCATACGAGATAACCGCGCAGGTCCACGCCGCGGGCGATGGCTTCGTGCGCGGCGCGCAGGTGCCCGTCGAGGTAGGCGACCCGGTCGGCGTCGGCCACCCCGCCCTGCTCGTCGACGTCGGTGTCCGGAAACGCCCCGCCGTTCTCGGTGATCACCAGGGGCAGGCCGGGATAGTCGGCGGCCACCCGTTCCAGCAGCCGGGTCAGCCCGGCCGGCTCGATCGACCAGCCCATGTCGGTCAGCGGCCCGGCCGGTGGCAGGAATTCGACGGTCCCGGCGGTGCCCGGGTACGCGTCGCCACCGGCGCCGCCGGCCCGCCCGGCCACGTAGGTGGGCGCGTAGTAGTTCAGGCCGAGCAGGTCCAGCGGCGCGGCGATCAGCTTCTCGTCCCCGTCCCGCACGAAGTCCGGCGTGACGATCCGGCTGACGTGGGCCAGCACGTCCG
This sequence comes from Micromonospora sp. WMMA1947, assembly GCF_027497355.1. NCBI lineage: Bacteria > Bacillati > Actinomycetota > Actinomycetes > Micromonosporales > Micromonosporaceae > Micromonospora > Micromonospora sp. WMMA1947. The sequence continues at coordinate 2,486,044 of NZ_CP114909.1, forward strand.
CCGGGTAGCCGGCGCCGGTGAGCGGGTCCAGGAAGATCCGGTTGTGCAGGCCGTCGACGAGCCGGACCGCCTCGGCGTCAGCGGCGCTGTCCGCGTCCGCCGGCTGCACGTCGGCCAGGTTGAGCGTGATCCCGAGCGTCTCCACGCCCGCTGCGCGCAGCGCCCGCGCCGCCAGGCCGTGGCCGAGCAGCAGATGGTGTACGGCCCGGAACGCGTCACCGGCGTCCCGCCGCCCCGGCGCGTGCACCCCGGAGCCGTACCCGAGGTAGGCCGAGCACCACGGCTCGTTCAGCGTGGTCCAGGTGCGGACCCGGTCGCCGAGGCGGCCGTGCACGGCGAGCGCGTACTCGGCGAAGTGCTCGGCGGTCTCCCGGACGGTCCAGCCGCCCCGGTCCTCCAGCGCCTGCGGCAGGTCCCAGTGGTAGAGCGTGACGATCGGGTCGATGCCGGCGGCCAGCAGCGCGTCGGTCAGCCGGTCGTAGAAGTCCAGGCCGCGCGGCTCCACCGGCCCGGTGCCGTCCGGCCGCACCCGGGGCCAGGACACCGAGAACCGGTACGCCCGCAGTCCCAGCTCGGCCATCAGCGCGACGTCCTCGGCGTACCGGTGGTAGTGATCGCAGGCCACGTCGCCGGTGTGGCCCTGGAACACGGCGCCCGGCGTACGGCTGAAGGTGTCCCAGATCGACGGACCGCGACCGTCCTCGCGGGCGGCGCCCTCGATCTGGTACGCGGCGGTGGCCCCGCCCCAGACGAAGCCCTCCGGGAATCGGACGTTGCTCATGCCTTGACCGCACCTTCCATGATGCCGCCGATGATCTGGCGGCCGAAGACGATGAACACCAGCAGCAGCGGCAGCGTGGCGATGGCCGTGCCGGTGAACACCTGCGACATGTCCTGGTAGTACCCGTCGGACAGCGCCCGCAGCGACAGCTGCACCGTCGGGTTCTCCGGGTCGTTCAGCACCGCGTACGGCCACAGGAAGTCGTTCCAGGTGGTCATGAACGTGAGCAGGCCGAGGACGGCGGCGGCCGGGCGCAGCGCGGGCAGCACCACGTTCCAGTAGATCCGTACGGTGTTGCAGCCGTCCATCCGGGCCGCCTCGATCAGCTCGGTGCTCACCGCCTGGCCCGCGTACTGCCGCATCATGAACACGCCGAAGCCGGTGACCAGCGCCGGCACGATCACGGCGGGCAGCCGGTCGTTCCAGTTCAGCTTCGTCATGAGCAGGTAGAGCGGGATCACGCCGAGCTGGGTGGGGACCATCATGGTGGCGACGATGACCAGCAGCAGCGCGTTGCGGCCACGGAAGCGCAGCTTGGCGAACGCGAACCCGGCCAGCGTGGAGAAGAACACCACCGAGACCGTGACGGTGGTGGCCACGATCGCCGAGTTGATCAGGCCGGTCAGGAAGTACGCGTCGGTGTTGTCGAACAGCCGGGCGATGTTGGCGCCGAGGTTGCCGCCGGGGGTGAGCGGCGGCGGCACCTGGCCCATCGTGTCGCTGGTCCGGCTGGCCACCACGAACATCCAGTAGATCGGGAAGATCGACAGGACGGCCGAGAGCGTCAGCGCCAGGTAGGTGAGCCGGCTGGCCGACCAGAGGCGGGTCATCGGGAGACCTCCTTGCGGGAGCCGCCGCCGAGCCGGCGCAGGAGCAGGACGTTTATCGCCGCGACCACGGCGATGAGCGCGAACAGCAGCCAGGCGACGGCGGAGCCGTAGCCGAAGTTGTAGTGCGGCGCGAAGGCGTTCTCGAACATGTACATGGTCACCGTCTGCGACTCGCGCAGCGGCCCGCCGCGGATCGCGTTGGTGCCGGAGTTGAACATCCGGGGCTCGGTGAAGAGCTGGAGGCCGCCGATGGTGGAGATGATGACCGCGAAGATGATCGTCGGCTTGAGCAGCGGCACCGTGATGGACCAGAACTGCCGGGCCCGGCCGGCCCCGTCGATCGCCGCCGACTCGTACAGGTCGCGGGGGATGGCCTGCATGGCGGCCAGGAAGATCAGCGCGTTGTAGCCGGTCCAGCGCCAGTCGACCATGGTGGAGATGGCGACCCAGGCGGCGAACCGGTTCGCCTTCCAGTCGATCGCGTTGATCCCGACGTGGTCGAGCAGCCAGTTGATCATGCCGAACTCGCGGCCGAACAGCACCGCGAACACGATCGCCACGGCGGCGGTCGAGGTGACGTTCGGGATCAGCACCGCCATCCGCCAGGTCGTCCGGGCGCGGAGCTGCCGGTTGAGCAGGTTGGCCAGCCAGAGCGCGGCGAGCAGCTGGGGCACCGTGGAGATCACGAAGATGCCCAGCGTGTTGACCACCGAGTGCCAGAAGTCCGAGTCGGCGAGCAGCTGGGTGTAGTTGTCGAAGCCGATGAAGGGGTGCTCGGCGCCGAGCAGGTCCCAGTCGTGCAGCGAGACCCAGAACGTGTACGCCAGCGGGTACGCCCCGAAGACGCCGAACAGCAGGAAGAACGGGGCGATGAACAGGTACGGCGAGTACTTCGTGTCGAGTCGGCTGAGCCGGTTGCCCAGGCCGGGACGGGTGGGGCGGGGTGCCGGTGCGACCGGCGGGCGGGCGTCGAGCTGGACGGCCATGACCCGGGACTCCTTTCCGCCGTGCGGGCGGCCCCCGTGGCCGGGTGGCCGCCCGCACGCGCTGCTCGGGTTACTTGGCGGCGGCCTTCTCGGCGTTGGCTACCGCGTCGGTCCAGCCCTGCTCCGGTGAGCGCTTGCCCAGCTCCACGCTGCGGACGGCGTTCTCGACCTCGGTGCGTACGGCCTGGTTCTTCGGTCCCATGTAGACCGGCTTCAGGCTCTTGGCGCCCTCGGCGAAGATCTTGCCGACCGGCGCCTCGGAGAAGTAGGCGTTCTTCGAGTCGATGATCGCCGGGTCCTCGAGCGCCTGCGGCGAAGAGGGCAGGGGACCCTTCGCCTTGAACGCGCCGATCTGACCCTTGGCGCTGGTCAGGAACTTGGCCAGCTCGATCGCCTCGGCCTGGTGCTTGCTCTGCTTCGGCACGGCGAGGAACGACCCGCCCCAGTTGCCGCCGTTGCCGGGGATCTGGGCGATGTCCCACTTGCCCTTGGCGCCCGCGCCCGCGTTGCCCTCGATCACGCCGGTCATCCAGGCCGGGCAGGCGATGGTGGCGAACTTCGACTGCTTGAACGCCGACACCCACTCCTCGGACCAGGAGCCGTACTTGCCGGACAGCCCCGAGTCGATGATGTCCATCGTGGTGTCGTAAGCCTGCTTCACCGCCGGGTTGCTGCCGACGACCAGGTTGTTGCTGGTGTCGTAGTAGCTGTAGCCGCTGCTGTTGCCGGCGGTCTGGAGCAGGATCGTGTTGAAGGTGTTCGTCGCGGCGTCCAGGAACGACGCGCCCGTCTTCTTCGCGGTGAACTGCTCGCCGACCTTGATGTAGTCCTGCCAGGTGGGCCAGAGCTTGGACACGGCCTCGCGGTCGGTGGGCAGACCGGCCTTGGCGAACAGGTCGGTGCGGTAGCACATCGCCATGCCGCCGACGTCCGTGCCGAGGCCGATGAGCTGCTTGCCGTCGGCGGTGAGCCCCTGGTTCCACTTCCAGTCGAGGAAGTTGCCCTTCAGGTCGGCCGCGCCGTGGTCGAGCAGATTGACGAAGTTCTGCGGGTTGGCCTTGTACTCGACGAGCAGGCCCTCCTCGATGGCGACCACGTCGCCAGCGCCCTTGCCCGCGGCGAGCCACTGGGTGAGCTTCGGGGAGTACTCGTCGAGGTTGCCGCCCGTGCCCCGCTCGACGATCTTCACGCCGGGGTGACTGGCCATGTACTCCTGGTAGAGGTCGGCGTAGCCGAACTGGCCGAAGACGTCGACGGTGAGCGTTATCGGCCCGTCGGCGGCGGCATCGTCGCCGCCACCGCAGGCGGTGGTGCCGAGCAGCGCGGTGGCGGCGACCACTGCAACCGCCGCCAAGCGGCGGCGCGTGAAGGTGAGCATGCTGTCCCTGACCTCTCGGGTCGTCGAAACGGGTGGTGGAAGGCGGTTCCGGAACAAAGAGAGCGCTCTCACGACAGCGTGGGGGAGGGCCGTGGACCTTGTCAAGAGAGCGCTCTCAGAGCGGTCCGAAAAAGAGAGGGGCGGTGGCCGCCCCTCTCCGCCAGGTGCCCTGGTCAGCCGACCCGCAGGCCGCCCAGCAACGTACGGTCGCCCGCCACGTCCAACGCGTCAAAGCTGATCCGGCCCATCAGCGCCAGCAGCAGATCGCTCGCCGTGCCGGCCACCTGCGCCCGCGCGCGGTGGTCGTCGTGGTCGAGGATCGTCGCGGTGTCCAGCAGCGCGACGCCCTCACCCCGCAACCGCAGGTACCACTCCTGCGCGGCATCCGTCGCGTTCAGCTGCACCACGCCGTGCCACTGCCCGGGCTGCGTCCGCCGGCCCGCCGGCAGCCAGGTGTCCAGCACCTCGCTCACCCCGTCGGCCGCGAGCTTCGCCTCGATCGGATCACCCGCACCGATCGCGAGCTGGGCGTCCCAGCGGTGCACGGCGGTCTCGTGGGCCAGCCGGCGGGGCCAGAAGGCCGCCTTCTTCGGCTGCGGCGCGAAGTTCCACGCCGGCGACTCCGGGTCCGTCGCCTCCAGCAGCGCGCTGATCCGTTCGTACTCCCGGGTGTACCACTGCGCGGGGGTGAGGTCCGCCGGCGGCTCCGGGTCGTGCCGCTCGGGACGGGTCGGGACGCCGGCGGTCAGCACGGTGCCCGCCCAGACGTACGTGCGGGTCAGGTGATGAGCGAGATCGGTGACCGTCCAGCCGGGACAGGACAGCACGGGTGTCTCGGGCGGCGCCTCCGTAACCGCCGCGGCGAAGGCGGGGCCCTCCGTGCGCAGCGCGCCGATCCAGAAGTCCTTCGTGTGGTGCAGTCTGCTCATCGCCATCCTCCCGGGGGTGACCGGGCCACCAGTGGGTGCTCCGGCTACCCCTCAGCCTAGGGTGAAAGGCGTGTCAGACGTCTACGCCGAACCGGCTACTGCCGGTGACCCGACCGACCCGGCCACCCTGGCGCGCTACACCACGCTCCGGCTCGGCGGACCCGCCGGGCGGCTGGAGACCGCCGAGAACGCCGCCCAGATCGTACTAAAAGTGCAGGAAGCGGAAGCCCGAGAGCAGGCCGTGCTGGTGCTGGCGGGCGGCAGCAACGTCGTGATCGGCGACCAGGGCTTCCCCGGCACCGTCGTGCTCGTCCGCTCCCGGGGGTTCCAGGCCGTCGCCGAGGACGGCGACACCGTCACGGTACGTGTCGAAGCCGGCGAGCCGTGGGACGACCTCGTCGCCGCCACCGTCGAGCGCGGCTGGTCCGGGCTGGAGTGCCTCTCCGGCATCCCCGGGTCGGCCGGCGCGACCCCGATTCAGAACGTCGGCGCGTACGGCCAGGAGGTCGCCGAGACGATCGTGGCCGTCGAGGCGTACGACCGGACCCGCCGCGAGGTGGTGCGGATAGCCGCGGCGGACTGCGGATTCGTCTACCGGGGCAGCATCTTCAAGTACAGCGACCGCTGGGTGGTGCTCACCGTCGACTTCCGGCTCACCCGGTCCCCGCTGTCCGGCCCGGTCCGCTACGCCGAACTGGCCCGGGCGCTCGGCGTCGAGGTGGGCGACCGGGTGCCGCTCGCCGACGCCCGCGCCACGGTGCGCAAACTGCGCGCCGGCAAGGGCATGGTGCTCGACCCGGCCGACCCGGACACCTGGTCGGTGGGCTCGTTCTTCACGAACCCGGTGCTCCCGGGCGAGGTCTTCGAGCAGCTGCGGGAACGCGCCGCCGACCTGGGACAGCCGCCGGGCTGGCCGGGCGCCGACGGCACGGTGAAGGTCAGCGCGGCGTGGCTGATCGACAAGGCCGGGTTCGGCAAGGGGTACGCGGGCCCGGAAGGCGTCGCCATCTCCAGCAAGCACACGCTCGCGCTGACGAACCGCTCCGGCACGGCCAGTACGGCCGCGCTGGTGACGCTGGCCCGCGAGATCCGCGACGGCGTGCAGTCCCGCTTCGGCGTAACCCTGCACCCCGAGCCGGTCCTCATCAACTGCACCATCTGACCCACCCCCGCCCGCCTCACCCGCGATCTTGCACTTCCGGCCCTCGTTCCGGGGCGCGTTAACCCGTTTTGCCGAGGCAGGAAGTGCAAGATCAACGCACCGAGGGCCCGGGGAGGGCGGTGGTTTTGCCGATCTTGGAGTTGTGGCACCTCGCGAACTGCGTTTACCGGGCATTCGAGGCGCCACAAGTCCAAGATCGACGGGGGCGGGGCGGGGCGGGGCGGCGGGCTGGGGGCTTGGGTCAGCGGGGAGCTACGGCGGGCCAGGGGAGCGTGAGGTAGCCGTGGCGCCACGTGCGCGGGGTGTCCTGGATCGGCCAGCCTGACTCCTTCACCGCCTCGACGGTGCGCAGCCAGCGCTGACGAGGGCCGAACGGGGCGTACCCGGCGGCCGAGCGCCACGCCTGCTCCAGCGCCTCGATCAGGTCGTGGACGCGTTCACCCGGCACGTTGCGGTGGATCAGGGCCTTCGGCAGCCGCTCGGCGAGCGTGGCCGGGCTCTCCAGCGTGGTGAGCTTCGCCGACAGGGTGAGGGTGCGCGGGCCGGTGGCGTCGAGCAGCACCCAGGAGCCGAGCCGTCCAAGCTCGTCGCAGGTGCCCTCGACCAGCAGCCCGCCTGGCGCGAGCCGTCCGGTGACGGTACGCCAGGCGTCGGCCACCTCGCTCTCGTCGTACTGGCGGAGCACGTTGAACGCCCGTACCAGCGCGGGGCGCAGCCCGGCCAGTTCGAAGCCGCCCCGGGCGAACGTCAGCCCGGGCGGGTCGGCGGCGGGCTGGGCGGCGGCCACGCGTACCGGATCGATCTCCAGGCCGATCACGCGCACGTCGGCGCGGACCCCGGACGCCAGCCGGGCGCGCAGCTCGACCGGGGTGACCGGGGTGGCGCCGTAGCCGAGGTCCACCACCAGCGGATCGGCGGCGGCGCGCAGCGCGTCGCCGCAGGTCTCGACGATCCAGTTGTCCACCCGCCGGAGCCGGTTGGGGTTGGTGGTCCCCCGGGTGGCCACGCCGAGTGGACGCTCCATCAGTGCCTCCGGGTCAGCGACTGCGGGGCTCGCAAGACCGGCTCACTCCTCGCGCCTCAGGACGTCCGGTGCACCTTGTGCTGCGCGGCCTGGGCCAGCGGGCGCACCACGAGCTGGTCGATGTTGACGTGGTGCGGGCGGGTCGCGCACCAGGCGACGCAGTCGGCGACGTCGTCGGCCACCAGTGGTTCGGCGACTCCGGCGTAGACCGCCTCGGCCCGGTCGGCGTCACCGCCGAAGCGGACCAGACCGAACTCCTCGGTCTTCACCATGCCGGGGTCGATCTCGATCACCCGGACGGGCCGGCCGCACAGTTCGAGCCGGAGCGTGCCGGCGATGGCGGTCTGCGCGTGCTTGGCGGCCGTGTAGCCGCCGCCACCCTCGTAGACCACGTGCCCGGCGGTGGAGCTGACGATGATGACGGTGCCGGCGCCGGAGCGCTCCAGCGCCGGGAGCAGCGCCTTGGTGACGCGCAGCGTGCCGAGCACGTTGACGTCGTACATCCATTGCCAGTCGCCCACGTCGGCGGTCTCGACCGGGTCCAGGCCGCGGGCGCCGCCGGCGTTGTTCACCAGCAGCGTGACCGGTCCGGGGGCGGCCTCGGCGGCGGCAGCCAGGCCGGCCACCGAATCGTCCGAGGTCACGTCGCAGGCCACCGCTGTCGCCGCGCCGCCGTCCGCCTCGATCTGGGCGACCAGCGCGGCCAGCCGGTCGGTACGCCGGGCGGCGGCCAGCACGTGGAATCCCTCGGCGGCGAGCCGGCGGGCGGTGGCCGCGCCGATCCCGCTGGACGCCCCGGTGACGATGGCGACTGCAGTCATCCGGCCATTGTCTCCCGTCGCCGGGCCGGTCGGCGGGATGAGGTCCGTCACGCCCGGGACCCGGCGGAAAGCATTTCCGTACCCCGATGGGGAAGATGACATCCGGCACACGGGTTGACCGAGAAGCGCCGGTCGTGCGGGACGGCATCAACCGTGACAGAGGGAGCGGACGTGGCGGAATTGCACACCGGTGTCGGTCGTCAGCGAGGTGCCCTTCCGTGGCCGCGGCCCCGACGTATCGCCACCCTGTCGGTGCACACGTCGCCGCTGCACCAGCCCGGCACGGGCGACGCCGGTGGCATGAACGTCTACATCCTGGAGGTCGCCCGGCGGCTGGCCGAGGCCGACGTCGAGGTGGAGATCTTCACCCGGGCCACCGCCGGTGACCTGCCCCCGGTGGTCGAGGTGGCGCCCGGTGTGTCCGTCCGGCACGTCACCGCCGGGCCGTTGGAAGGGCTGACCAAGGAGGAACTCCCGGGTCAGCTCTGCGCCTTCACCGCCGGGGTGCTGCGGGCCGAGGCCGCCCGCCCGCCGGGGCACTACGACCTGATCCACTCGCACTACTGGCTCTCCGGCCAGGTCGGCTGGCTGGCCAAGGAACGCTGGGGCGTACCGCTGGTGCACACCGCGCACACCCTCGCGAAGGTCAAGAACGCCCGCCTCGCCGCCGGGGACCGCCCCGAGCCGAAGGCCCGCGTGATCGGCGAGGAGCAGGTGGTCACCGAGGCGGACCGGCTGGTCGCCAACACCCGGGTCGAGGCCCGCGACCTGCTCGACCGGTACGCGGCCGAGCCGGACCGGGTGGCGGTCGTGGAGCCCGGTGTCGACCTGGACCGGTTCCGTCCCGCCGCGGGCGACCGGGACGCCGCGACCCGGGCCGCGCGCCGCCGCCTCGGCCTGCCGGTCGACGGGTACGTGGTCGCGTTCGTCGGCCGGATCCAGCCGCTCAAGGCGCCGGACGTGCTGGTCCGGGCCGTCGCCGCGCTTCGCGAGCGGGATCCGGCGCTGGCCGACGAGCTGACCGTGGTGATCTGCGGCGGCCCGAGCGGCAGCGGCCTGGACCGGCCCACCGCCCTGATCGAACTGGCGCACGCGCTCGGTGTGGCCGACCGGGTGCGGTTCCTCCCGCCGCAGACCGGCGCGGACCTGCCCGCCCTCTACCGCGCCGCCGACCTGGTCGCGGTGCCCTCGCACAACGAGTCGTTCGGGCTGGTCGCGCTGGAGGCCCAGGCGTGCGGCACGCCGGTGCTGGCCGCCGCAGTGGGCGGCCTGGTCACGGCGGTACGCGACGGCGTCAGCGGCATGCTCATCGACGGGCACGACCCGGTCGACTGGGCGCGGGCGCTGGCCCGGCTGCTGCCCGACCGGGTACGCCGTGCCGCGCTGGGCCGGGGCGCCGAGCGGCACGCCCGGGACTTCTCCTGGCACCGCACCGCCTCGGGCCTGCTCGCGGTCTACGGGGAGGCGATCACCGAGCACCGGGCCCGGCTGGCGCGGCGGCTCGGCGAACCGGCCGCCCTGTGCTCCTGGTGATCTCCACCGGCCACCGGGCGGCCCCGGTGCACCGGTCGTAGAGTGGGTGCGATGAGCCGCAGGAGTGAGGTCGCCGCGCTGATCGAGTCCGTCTGCGCGGAGCGCGAGCTGGAGTGGGATTCCACCGGCGAGGCGTCGTACGCGGTGACGCTGCCCGGCACGCACAAGCTCAAGACGATCTGCAACCTGATCGTGGGTGAGCACGCGCTGCGGGTCGAGGCGTTCGTGATGCGCCAGCCCGACGAGCGCCGCGAGGAACTGTGGGCCTGGCTGCTCCAGCGCAACGCCCGCATGTACGGCGTCTCGTTCTCCATCGACGCCGTCGGCGACGTCTACCTGACCGGGCGGGTCAACCTGGCCGGCGTCGACGCCGACGAGCTGGACCGGCTGCTCGGTTCCGTGCTGACGTACGCCGACGAGTCGTTCGACAGCATGCTGGAGATCGGCTTCGGCACCGCCATCCGCCGGGAGTGGGAGTGGCGGGTCAAGCGTGGCGAGTCGACGGCGAACCTGGCCGCGTTCGCGCACCTTTTCGAGCCCTCCGCCACTGCCGGATCGTCCGCCGGAGGTTCAGAGCCCTCCTGACGGGTATGCCGCCCCGCGCGGTGCGGAGCACTGGGACCCACCGCGGGCCGAGGACGGACTGTCGAGGAGCGTGTCCCATGGCTCAGCGCAACAGCTCAGGTCGCGGCACGACTGCGACCCGGACCAAGCGGCAAACCGGCAACCAGACGCCGAACACCCCGAGGGTGTCGGAGTCCGAGATCTCCCGGATGAAGGTCGACGACCTCCGCAGCCAGCTCAAGCGGCGCGGGGTCGCCGGGATCTCCGCGCTACGGAAGCCGGAACTGGTGAAGACCCTGGCGCGGACCATGCGCGGGGAGGGCGGCGCCGCCCGGCGGAGCGCCGGCCCGGCCGGCCGGCCGTCGGCGACCCGCAAGAGCACCGCCGCGAAGAAGACCACGGCGGCGAAGCGGACCACGTCGGCCCGCCGGAGTGCCACGTCGCCGGCAAAGGCCGCGCCGGCCGCACGCGCCACCGGTGCCAGGGCCAAGGCCACGGGTACGCGCAAGGCGGCGCCCGCCCGGGCGAAGGCGACCTCGTCGCGGGCGACGACGGCGCGTGCCAAGGCAGCTCCGTCCCGCGCGAAGGCGGCCCCGGCTCGGGCCACTGCCGCGTCCTCCCGTGCGAAGGCCGCGCCCGCTCGGGCGAAGGCGGCCCCGTCGAGGGCCAAGGCGGCTCCTTCGCGCGCCAAGGCGGCTCCTTCGCGTGCCAAGGCTGCTCCGTCGCGTGCCAAGGCGGCGCCGGCGCGGAAGGCGTCGTCCGCCCGGGCGCAGGCGGCGCCGACCCGAGGCCCGGCGTCCAGCCGGTCGATCGGGTCGTCGCAGCTCATCACGTCGCTCGCGGACCGGCCGGAGCGTCCGGGCCGGAGCCTGGTCACCCGTAACCACGAGGTGATCCAGCGCTGGGCGCGGGCGCGGGGTGCGAAACCCGCCACCATCGCCGGCACGGAGCGCGAGGGCCGGGCCGGGGTGCTGACGTTCAACATTCCCGGGTACCGGGAGAGCAGCCGGATCCGGGAGATCACCTGGGACGACTGGTTCCGCACGTTCGACCTGCGGCGGCTGAACCTGATCTACCAGGAGCAGATGCGGGACGGCCGGCAGAGCAACTTCTTCCGGACCGAGAACCCGAATCGCGAGGACGGCTGAGGTTTACGGGAATGGCGGCCGGGAACGCCGTGTTTGCCACTCCAGGGACGACAACAGGGACAGCCGGGTTTCCGACACGGGCGCTGTGACGGGCAAGACAGCGTTCCGGGTTGAATCCGGAATCCGGGCGAACTAACTTTATTGCACCGCGTCACGCTTGTTTACGTTCGGGGGAGCGGCGGATCGATCAGATCCGCGCAGGCGAGACGCGAAGATCGGGTGGAGCACGCCGTTGGGGGACGGTGCCACCCGTGGAACCGGCGGCGCGAGCGGGCGACGCTTACGGGGGTGAGTGTCGCCCGCCGCCGCCGGGCGTACGGTACGAGCGCCCATCTCGACGGGGGTCGGGGTGGGCGCTCTGCCGTTGCCGCTCCTCTGCCGTTGTCGCCGCCCCTCAGCGGACGGACGTGACCGGTTCCGCCGCCGCCCGCAGCGCGGCCACCCGCCGTTCCCGGCGCGGCCCGGCCAGCAGGTGCCCGGCGGCGGCCAGCAGGCCGAGCGCGCCCACCACCAGCCAGTGCCGCTCGCCCAGGTGTTCCAGGCTGAGCCCGCCGAGCGCCGGCGCCACGAACGACGCGGCCGGGAACGTCAGGTAGAACACCGACTGGTAACGGGCGCGCAGTTCGGGCGGCGCGAGGTCCGCGTTGATCTGTGCGTTCGGCGGCGCGGCGAGCATCTGCCCGACCGTCCAGACCACCGCCGCGCCGAGGTAGAGCGGCAGCCCGTCGGCCACCGTCAGCGCGCCGAACCCGAGCGCCATCAGGCCGGTGGAGACGGCCAGCACGCTCGACTTGCGGTACGGCTCGATGAGCCGGGGCACGAACAGCTGCCCGGCCACGATGAGCGCCCCGCCGAGCGCGACCACCAGCCCGTACGCCGACGGGCGCAGACCGTCCTCGCGCATCGCCAGCGGCATGATCGTCGAGGTCTGCATGGTCAGCACGGCCAGCAGGAACGTGAGCCCGACGAACACCAGGAACGTGCGGTCGGTCAGCGCGGTGTGCAGCCCGGGACGGCGTCCCACCACCGCCCGTGGCGTGAGCGCCGGCCGCCGGGTGAGTGTCTCCGGCACCTTCAGCGCGATCACCACCGCCGCCGCCAGCGTGGCTCCGGCGTCGACCAGGAACAGCGCCGTGAAGCTCGCCTCGGCGAGCAGACCGGCCAGCAGCGAGGCCACCGCCATGCCCAGGTTGAACGCCCAGAACTGGAGGTTGAACGCGCGGGAGCGGCGCGCCTCGGGTACCACGTCCACGATGGCGGCCACGAACGCCGGGCTGGGCATCGAGTGCGCCACCCCGACCAGCGTGGCCAGCGCGGCGATCACCGCCAGGTGCGTGGTGAACGCCAGCGCCGCCATCAGTGCGGCGGCGGCCAGGTGGGCGGCGAGCAGCGTGGCCCGGCGTCCCCACCGGTCGGCGAGGACGCCGCCGAGCAGCGTGCCGGCCGCGCCGCCGATCCCGTACGCGCCGACCACCAGCCCGGCCAGCGACGGCGGGGCACCCCGCGCGGCGGTCAGGTACAGCGACAGGAACAGCAGCGCGAACGCGCCCGCCCGGTTGATCAGCAGGCCGGACCAGAGGTACCAGAACGTGGCCGGCAGTCCGCCGGCCGTGTCGTCCCACCAGCGCCGCAGGCCGCGCACCCGTCCTCCAGGAAGGTTTCCTTACCGATTCCGTCCCGTACGGTATCCACAGGCCTCGGGGCGGTCGCGTCGGGGCGTACTCAGGAACCGGCCCGGACCGGCGCGGCGGGTGCGGTCGCCGCGGCCTCGCCCGCCTCGGGCGCCGGGGTCGCGGTGGCGGTGACCGGCGTGACCGGGGTGCCCGCGGTGCGCAGCGCGACCGCGCGGCGCTCGCGGGCCGGGCCGGAGACCAGGTGGGCGACCGCCGCCACGACGCCGATGCCCGCGCAGCCGAGCCAGAGCGCGCTGTTGCCGGCGTGCTCGCGGACCAGGCCGCCGAGGATCGGCGCGGCGGCGCCCGCGAGCTGCCAGGACAGCGAGAAGACGCCCTGGTAGCGGCCGCGCAGCGCGGCCGGGGACAGCTCCGCGATCAGGGTGGCGTTGGACGGGGAGTTCAGCATCTCGCCGAGGGTCCAGATCAGGACGGTCAGGCCGTAGAGCCAGACCGTGTCGGCGAGCGCGGTGAGCCCGAACCCGGCGCCCATCACCAGCGACGCGAGCGCCAGCACGTGCGAGCGGCTGCGGCCCTTGATGAGCCGGGGTACGAACAACTGGCCGACCACGATGAGCACGCCGTTGAGTGCGATCACCGAGCCGTACGTGGCCGGGCTGAGCCCGGAGTCGCCCATGGCGATCGGCAACATCGAGATGTGCTGGAGGAACACCAGCGCGGCGAGCAGGTTGAGCGCGACGAAGCCGAGGAACACCCGGTCGGCGAGGATGGTGCGCAGCGCTCCGGCCGGTGCCGGCATCCCCTTGACCGGGAGCACTGTGACCGGGCCGCGGGTCTCGCCCACCTTGGCGAAGATGATCAGCGCGGTCACCAGCGTGGTGGTCGCGTTCACCAGGAACAACAGCAGGTAGCTGCCCTGGGCGGCGAAGCCGGCGAGCACGGCGGCGCAGGCGAAGCCGAGGTTGATGGCCCAGTAGTTCAGCGAGAAGGCGCGCAGCCGGTCCTTGTCCGGCACCACGTCGACCATCATCGCGCCGAAGGCCGGGCGGGCCGCCTCGGCGAACGCGCCGAGCAGCAGCGCGCCCACCGCCACCGCCCAGAGCGGCCGGGCGAGGCCCAGCGCGATCATCATGCCCGCCGCGCCGACGTGGGCGGCGAGCAGCGTGGGTCGCCGTCCCCAGCGGTCGGTCAGGGTGCCGCCGATGGTGGTGCCGACCGCGCCGCCGGCGCCCCAGAGACCGATCACCAGTCCGGCCTGGGCGGCGGAGAAGCCGCGTTCCTGGGTGAGGTAGATGGCCAGGAAGATCAGGACGAACGAGCCGAGCCGGTTGATCAGCGTGCCGGCCCAGAGGTACCAGAACGTCCGTGGCAGGCCACCCGCCGTGTCCTGGAACCAGCCTCGTACCGTCCGCATCCCGATGCCCCCGTGTGGTAATGACCGATCTGTTTAAAGCGCCTTACAACCTAGTGCCGGGCCGGAGTCGTGGTCATCAGGTTTTCCACGTGGTGGTCGTCACCACCGGTCGCCGCGTGTCCGCTTGCCCGGTACGGCAGGATGATCGGCATGACTGCGAGCGAGGGGCCCACCGTCGGGACGCTGGTCCTGCTGCGGCACGGCGAGAGCGACTGGAACGCGAAGAACCTCTTCACCGGCTGGGTCGACGTCGACCTGACCGCCAAGGGGGAGAACGAGGCGCGGCGCGGCGGCGAGCTGCTGCGCGAGCACGACCTGCTGCCGGACGTGGTGCACACGAGCCTGATGCGCCGGGCCATCCGCACCGCCGAGCTGGCGCTGAACGCCGCCGACCGGCACTGGATCGCGGTACGGCGGTCGTGGCGGCTCAACGAGCGCCACTACGGCGCCCTGCAGGGCAAGGACAAGAAGCAGACCCTCGACGAGTACGGCGAGGAGCAGTTCATGCTCTGGCGCCGCTCGTACGACACGCCGCCGCCGCCGATCGACGACGCCGACGAGTGGTCGCAGGTCGGCGACCCCCGGTACGCGCTGCTGCCGACCGAGCTGATGCCGCGCACCGAGTGCCTGAAGGACGTCGTCGAACGGATGCTGCCCTACTGGTACGACTCGATCGTGCCGGACATCCTGGCCGGCCGGACGGTGCTGGTGGCCGCGCACGGCAACTCGCTGCGCGCCCTGGTCAAGCACCTCGACCAGATCTCCGACGAGGCGATCGCCAAGCTGAACATCCCCACCGGCATCCCGCTGCGCTACGACCTGGACGCCGACCTGCGGCCGCAGGTGCTCGGCGGCACGTACCTCGACCCGGACGCGGCGAAGGCCGCCGCCGCCGCGGTCGCCAACCAGGGCCGCTGACACGGCGCGGGCGGGGCCTCCCCCGAGGCGGCCCCGCCCGCGGTTCTCAGGCGGACGTGGAACCGGTGATCAGGTAGACCACGTGCTCGCCCGCGTTCACCGCGTGGTCGGCGAAACGCTCGTAGAAGCGGCCCAGCAGCGTCGCGTCGATCGCCGTCTCCACCCCGTACGGCCAGTCGTCGCCGAGGAGCACGCCGAACAGGCTCTTGTGCAGGTCGTCCATCGCGTCGTCGTCGCCGTCCAGCTCGGCGGCCACGTCGGCGTCGGGCTTGGCCAGCACCGAGCCGATCTTCTCGGCCATCCGGTCGGCGATCCCGGCCATGTCGGTGAAGACCGGCCGCAGCTCCGCCGGCACCGCCGGGGACGGGTGCCGGCGCAGCGCCGTCTTCGCCACGTGGTCGGCCAGGTCGCCCATCCGCTCCAGATCGGCTGCCACGTGCAACGCGGTGATCATCGCCCGCAGGTCGGAGGCCACCGGCGCCTGCCGGGCCAGCAGGTCACAGACCCGCTCCTCCACGTGCCGGTAGAGGTCGTCGATCTCGGCGTCCCGCGCGATCACCGTCTCGGCGGCCGTCCGGTCGGCGGTGAGCAGCGCCTTGGTGGCCTGCCGCATGGCCGCGCGTACCGCCTCGGCCATGTCCACCAGCAACTGGCTGACAATCTGCAGGTCGGCCCGGAACTCGTCGCGCATCGTCACTTCCTGGGGTCGATGGCCGTCACCCCGACGGGGTACGGCAGGAGCAGGTGCGCGCCCCACGCTAGGCCGAACGGTCGGCACCAGGGTGAACGCGGATGAACGACGCGGGGCCCGTAGGTGAACTTTGCCGAAAGCGAGAGTGATTCGTCCCTTTGTGCCCGATCCCTGGGTTAACAATGACCCTACGATCGCCGGGTGGAATGGGCGGTGGCCATCGTGGTGGCCGGAGCGCTGGTGACCGGGCTGGTCGCCGGGGCGCTGCTGTCCGGACGCGTGGACGAATGGCGGCGCCGCCGGGCGTCGCGGGGCGGCGGGACACCCCGTCGTGACGCAGGGAGGCCGACGATTCCGGACGAAGCGCAGGGTGGCCTATCCGGGCTCGGCCGCAAGACGATCGACTCGCTGCGCGCAGGCGTGGTGGTGCTCGACCCGGACGACGTGCCGGTGCTGGTGAACCCGGCCGCCCGGGCGATGGGTCTGCTCCGTACCGGGGCGACGCCGGGGTCGATCGCGGCGCACCCGTTGATCCGTACCCTCGCCGGGCAGGTCCGCCGCACGGGCGTGCGGCGCGAGATCGAGCTGGACCTGCCCCGGGGCCGCGACGGCGGCGGTGACAACCCGCTCGGCGTGCACCTGCGGGCGATGGGGCTGGGCTCCGGCTACATCTCGATCGAAGCAGTAGACGTCACCGAGTCGCACCGTCTCGCGCGGGTACGCCGGGACTTCGTCGCGAACGTCAGCCACGAGCTGAAGACGCCGATCGGCGCACTGCAACTGCTCGCCGAGGCGCTCGTCGACGCCACCGAACCGGCCGCCGGCGGCGCGCCCGACCTGTCCGAGGACCTGGTCGCCGCGCGGCGGTTCGCCGAGCGGATCCAGCACGAGTCGACCCGCCTCGGCCGCCTCGTGCAGGAGCTGCTGGAACTGACCCGCCTCCAGGGCGCCGAACCGCAGCCCGCCCCCGAGCCGGTCTCGGTGGACTGGGTGCTCGCCGAGGTCGTCGACCGCACCCGCACCGCGGCCACCGCGCGCCGGGTGGAGATCGCCGTCGGCGGGCAGCGGGGCCTGACCGTGTACGGCAGCGACAGCCAACTCGCCACCGCTGTGGCGAACCTGGTGGAGAACGCGATCACCTACTCCGGCGAGGACACCACGGTCCGGGTGACGGTCACCGGCACCGAGGAGCACGTCGAGATCGCCGTGGCCGACCAGGGCATCGGCATCGCCCCGAACGAGGTCGATCGGATCTTCGAACGCTTCTACCGCGCCGACCAGGCCCGCTCCCGGGCGACCGGCGGCACCGGCCTGGGCCTGGCCATCGTCAAGCACATCGCCAGCAACCATGGCGGCCGGGTGGAGGTGTCGAGCACCCTTGGTGGGGGGTCGACGTTCACCCTCCGGTTGCCCGCACGCCCCCCGGACGACCTGGAGACGACACTCGCCTCCGCTGGGATCGAGGCCGGCCCGGCCGAGCTCCGGCAGGTCTGACCACAGGAAAGGAAACACCCGTTGAGCCGCGTACTGGTGGTCGAGGACGAGGAGTCGTTCTCCGACGCCCTGTCCTACATGCTCCGCAAGGAGGGTTTCGAGGTCTCCGTCGCCGCGACGGGCACCGCCGCCCTCACCGAGTTCGACCGGACCGGCGCCGACATCGTGCTGCTCGACCTGATGCTGCCGGAGATGTCCGGCACCGAGGTCTGCCGGCAGCTCCGGCAGCGCTCGCACGTGCCGATCATCATGGTCACCGCGCGGGACAGCGAGATCGACAAGGTGGTCGGGCTGGAGATCGGCGCCGACGACTACGTGACCAAGCCGTACTCGCCGCGTGAACTGGTCGCCCGCATCCGGGCGGTGCTGCGCCGGCAGAGCGCCGAGTCGAACGAGACGGGCGCGCCGACGCTCGCCGCCGGCCCGGTCCGGATGGACATCGAACGGCACGTGGTGACAGTCGGCGGTGCCGGGGTGCAGCTTCCGCTCAAGGAGTTCGAGCTGCTGGAGCTGCTGCTGCGCAACGCCGGGCGGGTGCTCACCCGGGGCCAGTTGATCGACCGGGTGTGGGGCGCCGACTACGTGGGCGACACCAAGACGCTGGACGTGCACGTGAAGCGGCTGCGCTCCAAGATCGAGCCGGAGCCGTCCGCGCCGCGCTACATCGTCACGGTCCGCGGCCTGGGCTACAAGTTCGAGCCCTGATCCGCCGCCCGCGTTGAGCCCTTTGCGGCGATCTTGGAGTTGTGGCGCCCAGGATGCCCGCTTTGGCGCCGTTCGTGAGGTGCCACTACTCCAAGATCGCCGACCCCGGGGTTTCTCGCGCGGGGAGTTCTCGGGCCTCGACCCGCCGAGACTCCTTCGCGCACGCGATCTTGCACTTCGGTGCTCCGTAAACCGCGCAAATGGGACGCCCCGAGGGCGCAAACTGCAAGATCGCGTGGGCCGTCGACGGCCGCTGCGCTCCCCGTCCAGCTCACGCCCTGCCCGGTCGCGTCGATCATGAACTTGGCGGTGCTTGGTGTCCGTTTTGTCGCCGCCAACCTCATGATCAACCCTGTGGAGGGGCGCCCAGGGAGGGCTTGTTCGGGTGATCAAGGAGTTTGTGGGCTCAAGGGGGCCGGATGGTGCCGCTAACTCCTTGATCACGGGGTGCCGGGAGGTGCTCGGCGGTCTCGGTGAGGGTTGGGCGGGTGTGGGGTGGGTGTCCGGGTTGGGGGTGGTGGGCGGCACTCTGGTGGCGGAATCGTGGGCGGGTGCCGGGCGTTGTAACCGGGTGAACGACCGAGCACTGGCCGCGCCGCCGAGCTAGGCGGTGCCGGCTGTGGGCACAGGCCCAGGGCCGCGGTCGTTGAGTACGTCTCCGACGGCGTGAGCCGCATGGAAGCTTCCCGCCCGGCTGGTCGTTGACGATGGTTGCGACGACGCGTCAGGGCCCCGGGAATGATGCCGGCCGGCGGGTCGTTGGACACGGTCCGACGACGCGTGAAGGGCCCGGGAATGACCTGGCCGGCCTGGTCGTTGAACACGGCTCCGACGACGTCAACCCCTCGCACCGCATCCCCGGTGGTGGCGTGAGGCGCCCGGGAATGATGCCGGGCCGCAGTTCGTTGGACATGCTTCCGGCGCCGCACAGTGGCACCCCCGTGCCCCCGCGAGCAGCCGAAACCCCCCGAAGACTTTGAGCGCCTGACGGTGCCCACGCATCCCCCCGGGTGCGTTGCCCCCCGAATGGAGCACTTCTGATGAACACGATTCTGCGTAAGAGCGTTCTGGGTATTGCTGGTCTGGCTTTCACCGGTGGCGTGTTCGCCGGCCCCGTCGCCGCCCACGCGGCCGACACCACCCACGCGGCGAAGCCGGTCACGGCGACGGTGCAGGGTGACAAGCTGATCCCGCACGGTGTGCAGGGCGCCCAGTCGCGCATCGAGCTGAACGACGAGCAGACCGCCAACGTGAAGGCGATCATCGCCGCGACGAAGAAGGCCGGCATGGACGAGCGTGCCGCGGTGGTGTCGATCGCGACGGCGCTGCAGGAGTCGAAGCTGGAGAACCTGGGTCACCTGGGTGACCGTAACGACCACGACTCGCAGGGCCTGTTCCAGCAGCGTCCGTCCAGCGGTTGGGGCACGGTGGAGCAGATCACCGACCCCGAGTACTCCACCACCGCGTTCCTCAAGGGCCTGAAGCAGGTCGACGGCTGGCAGGACATGCCGCTGACCAAGGCCGCCCAGACCGTGCAGGTGTCGGCCTACCCGGACCACTACGCCCAGTGGGAACAGCAGGCCGCCGACCTCGTCGCCGAGCACTGGAACAAGTAAGACACAGCGAAAGGCCGGCACCCCGAACCAACGGGGTGCCGGCCTTCACTCGCTTGCCGGGTGCGGGGCGACCTGACCCTGGCGTTGCCGGGCGGCGCACAGTTCGGCCAGCTTCGCGTACGCGGGCGCGCCGATCAGCGCGGTCAGCTCCGGGCCGTACGAGACGTACATCGGCTCGGCGCCGACGTGCGCGTCGGTGGAGGACGTGCACCACCAGTCGAGGTCGTGCCCGCCGGCGCCCCAGCCGCGCCTGTCGAACTCGGCCAGCGTGGAGATCAGCACCTTGGTGTTGTCGGGCCGTTTGTGCCATTCCTGGTCGCGACGTACCGGCAACTGCCAGCAGACGTCCGGCTTGTACTCCAGCGGGTGCACCCCGTCGCGCAGCGCCTGGGCGTGCAGCGCACAGCCGCCCCCACCGGCGAAGTCGGCGTCGTTGAGGAACACGCAGGGGGCGTCCACGTCGCGGGTGGCGGTACGCCGGGCCGGCGTCTTGCCGTCGACCGTGTCGTTCTCGGTCCAGTTCTTGAACCCGCGCCGGAAGTGCTGCCACGTCTCCGGCGTCAGCCGCTTCACCGCTGCGCGGACCCGCTTCTCGTCGTCGGAGTCGGTGAAGAACGCGCCGTGCGAGCAGCACCCGTCGGCGGCCCGCCCGGCGATGATGCCGTGGCAGCCCTGGCCGAAGATGCACGTCCAGCGGGACAGCAGCCAGGTCAGGTCGGCGCGGACGACGTGCTTCGGGTCGGCCGGGTCGGTGAACTCGATCCACTCCCGTGGGAAGTCCAGCCCGACCTCGCGGCTGCGCGGGTCCTCGGGGTCGTCCACCAGCACATGAAGCTCGATCTGCCCTGTCACTCGGACCAGCGTACGCGCGGTGACCCCGCCCGGCCGTCGAGCCGACGAAACGTGTTGGCCCTAGTGTCTTTCCCATGCGACTGGGTGTCCTCGACGTCGGCTCCAACACGGTGCACCTGCTGGTGGTCGACGCCCACCACGGCGCGCATCCCTGGCCGGCGCACTCGGAGAAGGTGGTGCTGCGGCTGGCCGAGCAGATCGGCCCGGACGGCGCGCTCACCGTCGGCGGCGCGGACGGCCTGGTCAAGGCGGTCGGCATGGCCCGGGCGGCGGCGGACGGGCTGGGCGCCGAGGATCTGCTGGCGTTCGCCACGAGCGCGGTCCGCGACGCCACGAACGCCGCCGACGTGCTGGCCCGTGTCCGCGACGAGACGGGCGTACGCCTGGAGGTGCTCTCCGGCGCGGACGAGGCGCGGATGACGTTCCTGGCGGTGCGGCGGTGGTTCGGCTGGTCGGCGGGCCGGTTGCTCGCGATGGACATCGGCGGCGGCTCGCTGGAGCTGGCCGCCGGCATCGACGAGCACCCGGACGTGGCGATCTCGCTGCCGCTCGGGGCAGGACGGCTGAGCCGGGAGCGGCTCGCCGTCGACCCGGCCGGCGCGGCGCCGCCGTCGGCCGAGGCCGTGGAGGAACTGCGGGCGTACGTGGACGCGCAGCTCGACCCGGTGGTCGAGCAGCTGACAGCGGTGGGCTGGGAGCGTCCGGTCGCCACCTCGAAGACGTTCCGCACGCTGGCCCGGCTGGCGGGCGCCGCGCCCTCCGGTGCGGGACTGTGGGCGCGCCGCAGCCTGACGCGTACCGGGCTGCGGCAGGTGCTCGGGTTCATCAGGCACATCCCGCCGGCTCAGCTGCCCGAGCTGGAGGGGGTCAGCGCGCAGCGGGCGCACCAGCTCCTCGCGGGCGTGGTGGTGGCGGAGGCGGTGATGCGCCGCCTCGACGTCGACTGCGTGGACATCTGCCCGTGGGCGCTGCGGGAGGGCGTCATCCTGCGCCGGCTGGATCAGCTCGCGCCGATGTGACCGTACGAGCGCTCTGGGTTGCTTTGCGGTTGCTCGTCCCGATGCTCGCTGGCGCTTGGGGCTACCCTCGGAACTGTGACTTACCGCGTTCCGGTGCTCCTGTCCACGTCCTCGGTCTTTCCCGAACGGACCGCGGCGGCGTTCCAGCTCGCCGCCGAGCTGGGCTACGACGGCATCGAGGTGATGGTCTGGACCGACCCGGTCAGCCAGGACGCGGGCGCGCTGCGCGGCCTCGCCGAGCACTACGGCGTCCCGGTGCTGTCGGTGCACGCCCCCTGCCTGCTCGTCACCCAGCGGGTGTGGAGCCCCGACCCGTGGGAGCGGCTGCGCAAGGCCGCCGAGCTGGCCGAGACGCTGGAGGCGCCGACCGTCGTGGTGCACCCGCCGTTCACCTGGCAGCGTGACTACGCGCGCACCTTCGCCGACGGCCTCGACACCATCGCCGGGCAGTTCGGCGGCCTGCACTTCGGGGTGGAGAACATGTACCCGGTGCGGATGGCCGGGCGGCAGTTCGTCCCGTACGCGCCGGGCTGGGATCCGACCGAGATCGGGTACGCCTCGTACACGCTCGACCTGTCGCACTGCGCGGCGTCGCACACCGACGCGATGGCGATGGCCGACCGGATGGGTTCCGGGCTGGCGCACGTGCACCTGGGCGACGGCACCGGCGAGGGGCGCGACGAGCACCTGGTGCCGGGTCGCGGCGGGCAGCCCTGCGCGGAGATGCTCCGCTCGCTGGCCGGGCGGGGGTTCACCGGCTCGGTAGCGGTGGAGGTGACGACCCGGGGCGCGAAGAGTCGCGCGGTCCGCGAGGCGGACCTGCGGGAGTCGCTGGAGTTCGCCCGGGCGAACCTGACCGCGCCGTCCCCGGTCGACGTCTGACCGGCACGGGCCACCCCGGCTGCTCGCGCACGGATGCGGCGTCGCTTGCGGCGGCGCGGCGTCGGCCCGAGGGCCGGAGGTCAGCTCACCGGGGACAGCGGCTGCGCCGGGACGGCCTGCTCGCCGACCGCTGCCCGCTTGCGCGCCCGGTGCGCCGCCACGTGGGAGCGGGTGGCGCAGCGCTCGGAGCAGAACCGGCGGCAGCAGTTGGACGAGGTGTCCAGGTAGACGTTGCCGCAGCGGTCGTCGGCGCAGACCCCGAAGCGGGCGCTGCCGTACTCGCACAGCCACACCGACAGGCCCCAGACCGCGCCGGCCAGGTATTCCGACGAGACCGATGCGCCCCGGCTGGTCACGTGCATGTGCCAGTCCGAGGAGTCGTGCCCGGAGATGCGCGGCTGCACCGGGAACGCCTCCAGCAGCGCGTTCAACTCCGCCACCGCTTCGTTGTCCCGGCCCGAGGTGCCGTACTCGAAGACGTCCCGGAGGCGCTTCTGCGC
This sequence comes from Micromonospora sp. WMMA1947, assembly GCF_027497355.1. Classification (NCBI taxonomy): domain Bacteria; kingdom Bacillati; phylum Actinomycetota; class Actinomycetes; order Micromonosporales; family Micromonosporaceae; genus Micromonospora; species Micromonospora sp. WMMA1947. The sequence continues at coordinate 2,508,925 of NZ_CP114909.1, forward strand.
CCGCCGGAAGATCGCCAGGTCCCGTTCCGCGACCTCGTCGCGCATCCAGCCCTGCTCGTCCGAGAAGACGGCCCGCAGGCCGTCCAGGTCGTCCAGCCGGGCGTTGACGAGCTCGACCCCGGTCCGGGCGTACGCGTCGAAGTTCACGACACCAACGGTAGACGACTCAGAGCGGACGCGGTGCGTCGATGTAGTGGGGCAGGAACCGCGCGTAACCGTCAGTGATGAGGCTCTCGCTCTCGCGCACGCCGGCGCCGGCCGACTCGCCGTCCACGATCCAGCTGCCGAGCACCGTCCGGTTGCCCTCGAACTCGGGCAACGCGCGGAACTCCTGGAAGCAGAAGCCCTCGTCGCCGTAGATCCCCGGGTTGGTGATCTCCGTGTCGCCGGTCACGATGCGTACCGAGCCGCCCTCCCGGCCAAGCAGCGGCTTGGCCACGTACTCGGTCATGCCGCGCGGCGAGTCCAGGTACGCGGGCAGCAGGTAGTCGTGCCCCGGGTACATCTCCCAGAGCACGGCCAGCAGCGCCTTGTTCGACAGCAGCAGCTTCCAGGCCGGCTCGATCCAGGTGGTGGGGGTGCCCGGGTCCAGCGCCGGGCGCCCGTACGGCTCGGCGAGCATCCACTCCCAGGGGTAGAGCTTGAAGCAGGTGGTGATCGGCCGGTCGTCGGCGTCGACGAAGCGCCGCCCGTCCCAGCCGACCCGCTGGATCGGCATGAGCGTCACGTCCAGCCCGGCCTGGCGGGCGGTCTCGGCGAGGTAGCCGGCGGTGATCTGGTCCTCGCCCGACTCCTCTTCGGAGGACCACAGCACGTGCGCCCGCGGCTCATGCAGCCCGGCGCCGATCTTGGCCCAGGCGCCCACCAGGCGTTCGTGCAGGCTGTTCCACTGGTCCGCGTCCGGCCGGGTGTGCTCCAGCCAGTACCACTGCACGATGCTCGCCTCGACCAGCGCGGTGGGGGTGTCGGCGTTGTACTCCAGCATCTTCGGCGGCCCGCTGCCGTCGTACCAGAGGTCGAACCGGCCGTAGAGCGTCGGCGGGTTCTCCCGCAGCGAGCGGGCGACCGCCTCGGCGGCCCACTCGGGGATGCCGAACTCGGCGTACCGGCGGCGGGCCACCACGTGCTCGGCGGCGGCCACCGACATCCGGTGCAGCTCCTCCGTCGCCTCCTCCAGCCGGAGCACCTCGTCCAGCGTGAACGAGTACGCCGCGGTCTCGTCCCAGTACGACATGATCTCGCCGTCGGGCAGCTCGGTGTCGACGTACACCAGGCCCTGAGCCCGGATGATCTCGTCCCAGCCGGGGCGCGGCGTGCTCGCCTCGCGGCGCACGTCAGCCGCCGCAGGAGGCGAGGTGGGTGCCGAAGCCGCCGCGCTCGGGCAGCGCGGCGGCCGGGGCCGGCTCGCCGCGTGCGGCGGTGACCGGCGCGGGCACGTGCAGGGCCACGGCGACGACGTCGCCGCCCCCGCCGGCCGGGCCGAGCGCGCAGTCGTCATCGTCGTCGTCGTAACCGTTGTTGCAGCCGGAGAGCGCGAGGGCCAGCGCGGTCAGCGCGCCGAGCTGCACGGAGGCCGAGCGGAGCCGGCGCCGGGGGTGTCGTCGATCCACGTGAACGTTGTAGCTGATCCGCGCCAGCCGGGGGTGCCCGGCCCGGTGCCGTGGGACGGAACCGGGCGGGCCTCGGACGCACCCGGCGAGGGCCCGGTGGTGAGCGTTACGCTCGGCTCATGCTCCGTTCCGTCATCCTCGCCGCCTCCCGATCCACCCAGGTGGAGCGGCTCGTCGCGACGGCCCCGTTCACCCGGGACGTCGTCCGCCGGTTCGTCGCCGGCGCCGCCACCGACGACGCGCTGCGCGCCACCCGCGAGCTGGTCGCCGACGGCCAAGCGGTCACCCTCGACTACCTGGGCGAGGACACCACCACCCCGGAGCAGGCGAACGCCACCCGGGACGAGTACCTCAGGCTGCTGAGCCGCCTCGCCGCCGCCGGGCTCACCCCGGCCGCCGAGGTCAGCGTGAAGCTGTCCGCGCTGGGCCAGATGTTCGACGAGCAGCTCGCGTACGACAACGCGCGGGCGATCTGCGCGGCGGCCGACGCGGCGGGCACCACTGTCACGCTGGACATGGAGGACCACACCACCACCGACTCGACGCTGGACATCCTGGCGAAGCTCCGCAAGGACCACCCGTCGACCGGCGCGGTGCTCCAGGCGTACCTGCGGCGGACCGAGTCGGACTGCCGGGAGCTGGCCTCGGCCGGGTCGCGGGTGCGGCTGTGCAAGGGCGCGTACAAGGAGCCGGAGTCGGTGGCGTACCAGTCCGTCCGCGAGGTGGACAAGTCGTACGTGCGCTGCATGAACGTGCTGATGTCCGGTGACGGCTACCCGATGCTCGCCACGCACGACCCGCGGCTGATCGCGATCGGGGAGGACCGGGCGCGCTGGTTCGACCGCGACCCGGGCCGGTTCGAGTTCCAGATGCTCTACGGCATCCGCCCGGAGGAGCAGCAGCGCCTGGTCGGCGAGGGCTACACGGTGCGGACCTACGTCCCGTACGGCGACCAGTGGTACGGCTACCTGATGCGCCGGCTCGCGGAGCGCCCGGCCAACCTGGCGTTCTTCGGCCGCGCGGTGCTGTCGAAGAAGTGAGTCACTCGTTCGACCAGGCCCGGGTGCACAGCACGAGGCGGTAGCCGTCCGGGTCGGTGAACGTGACACCCCACCTGTCCCAGTACGGGCCGGCGGAGACCCTGGTCCCGCCGGCCCGTTCCAGTCTCCGGACCAGGTCGTCGTCGGGCGGGCCGTCGAGGTAGAGCACGAACAGGTCCTCCCCGGTGGGACGCGGCTCGACCGTGAGCGTCGAGCCGCCGACCAGTTCCAGGTGCCAGCCGGCCCCGGGCAGGCCGAGCATCACCAGGTCGTGCTCGTCCGGGTGGTCGCCCTCGCTCCGGTAGAGCACGTCCAGGCCCAGCCCTTGTGTCCAGAACCGTTCGGCGGCGGCGAGGTCGCGGCTCGGGCGGGCGAGACGTACGTGGGTGTCGGCGGTGATCGGCATGCCGGGATCGTGCGACCTCACCTCGGGTTGAGGTCAAGCTTGACCGGCTTGGCTAATGACGTTAGCTTTAAGGCTATGACAGTTAGCCAGGTGGCGCGGGACGGCGGCACGATTGCCTACGAGGTGCACGGGTCGGGACCGCTCGTGGTCCTCGCGCACGGCATGGGGGAGAACCGGGCGGCCTTCCGGCACCTGACGCCCCGGCTGGTCGCGGCCGGCTACCGGGTGGCAGCTGTCGACGTACGCGGGCACGGCGACTCCAGCCCGCACTGGCCCACGTACGCCCCGGAGCACGTCGGCGGCGACCTGCTCGCCGTGGTGCGGGCGCTCGGCGGTGAGCCGGCCACCCTGGTCGGCAGCTCGTCCAGCGCCGCCGCAATCGTCTTCGCCGCCGCCGAGGCGCCCGACCTGGTCAGCGGCATCGTGCAGGTCAGCCCGTTCGTCGGCACGCCCAAGCCGAACCCGCTGATGCGCGTCGCGCAGGCGGCAGTGCTGCGCAGCCCTCGGCTGTTCGGGCTGTTCCACCGCACGCTGTTCCCCTGCGGGCGCCCGGCGGACGACGCCGCGTACCGCAGGGAGATGGTCGCCAAGCTGCGCGGGCGGATGGCCGCCGTGCGCGGTGTCGTCGCACCGGCCGACCCGCACTGGACCGCGCGGGCGCCCGAGGTGCGCCGCCCGGTGCTGGTGCTGATGGGCACGAACGATCCGGACTTCCCCGACCCGGGCGCCGAGGCGCGTGCCGCCCGCCGGCTGTTCGCCGTCGCCGAGGCGCGGATGGTCGCCGACTCCGGGCACTACCCGCACGCCGACCAGCCCGACGCCACCGCCGCCGACCTGGTCGAGTTCCTGGCGGTGACCGCGCGTGCCTAGGGCCGGCCTGACCCCGGCGACTGTCGTGCGGGAGGCCGCCACGCTCGCCGACGAGGTCGGCTACGAAAAGCTGACCCTGGCCGCGCTCGCCGCCCGCCTCGGCGTCGCGCTACCGAGCCTCTACAAGCACGTGCGGGGCGCGGACGCGCTGCACCAGAAGCTCGCCGTGCTCGCCACCGCCGAGATCGCCGACGTGCTCACGGCCGCCGCCGCGGGCCGGGCCGGTGGCGACGCGTTGCGCGCCGTCGCCGCCGCCTACCGGGCGTACGCGCGGCAGCACCCCGGCCGCTACCCGGCCGCCCAGCGGGCGCCCGACCCGGCCGACCCCGACCACCTGGCCGCCGGAGAGCGCGCGGTCGGCGCGGTCCGGGCCATCCTGCTCGGGTACGGCCTCGACGGCGACGCCGCGACCGACGCCATCCGGATGTTCCGGGCCGCCGTGCACGGCTTCGTCGCGCTGGAGGCGGCGGGCGGATTCGGGCTGCCCCGCGACACCGACCGTTCCTTCGACCAGATGATCGCGGGGCTGGACCGCGCCTACCTCTCCTGGGAGGACAGATGACCGCGCTGCTGCTGGGCGTGATCTTCCTGCTGGAGCTGGCCCCTGCTGGGCTCGGCCGGGTACTGGGGCTTCACGCTCGACGCCGGCTGGCCGCTGCGCCTGCTCGCCGGGCTCGGCGCGCCGCTGGTGATCGCCGTGGTGTGGGGACTGTTCTGCTCACCGCGTGCCGCCGTGACGCTGCCCGACCCGGCCAAGCTTGCCGTCCAGGCCGCCTGCTTCCTCACCGGCGGCGTGCTGCTCGCCCTGGCCGGCCACGCGGTACCCGGAGTGGCACTGGTGGCCCTCTGGGCAGTCGACAAGACGGCGTTGACGCTGACCGGCACGCCGATCTGAGAGATCTTGGTACGAACCGGCCCTTTCGAGGGCGCTTTCGTACCAAGATCTCGGGGCACGGCGGAACACGGCGGGACTCTTTCCCGGAACGCCCGATTGGTCGTACCCTTCGCCGGTGACCGACGGCGACGAGCAGCCTCCCGGCCGGACGACGGACGGCGACGAGCCTCGTCCCACCGTCGACGCCGCCGACGTGAGCGCCGACAAGGCGAGCGCCGCCGACACGAGCACCGTCCACGTCAGCGCCGGCGCCGACCGCGCGGCCGACGCGAGCGCTGCCAACCTCAGCGCCGCCGCCGACGCCCGCGCTGACGACACCCACGCCGAAAGCGCCGCCATCTCCGCCGGCGTGGACGCCGCCGTCGACACCATCGCACCGGCACCGGACGCGGTGTTGCCGTACATCGCCGCTGGTCCGGCGCCGTACCCCGTACCCCTGGCGCAGCCGGACCCGGCGCGGGCGGTGCCGAGACGGCGGCGGTGGCCGCTCTGGACCGCGCTCGGACTCGCGCTCGGCCTGGTGGCGGGCGCCGTGCCCGGCGTACTCCTGCGGGAGTCGGCGCCGGACGCGGCCGGGCGGTCGGCCGCGAAGGACGACCCGGGCACGGCGGCGCAGCGGCGGCTCGGCGAGCGGATGCTCGCGCTGCTGGACCGGCAGGCCGCCGCGCTGGTCGGCGCGGACCGGGCGGGCTTCCTCGCGATCGCCGAGCCGGCGGCCCGGCCGGTGCTGAGCCGCCGGTACGCGTCGCTGCGGTCGCTGCGGGTCACGACCTGGCGCTCGACGGCCGACGGGGTGCCGGCGGCGATCGACGGAAAGCCGGGGGAGTGGCGGCTGGCGGTGACCGTCGGCTACTGCTTCGTGGTGCGGGACTGCGCGCCGAGCACTGTGGAGCTGGGCACGCGCTGGCGGCTGGTGGGGGAGGAACCCCGGCTGACCGCCGTGGAGCCGTCCTCGACGGACCCGGCGGGCGTGCGCCCGTGGCAGGTGAACGACCTCGCCGTGGCGGTCGGCAAGCGGGTCGTGGTGGCCACCACGCCGGCCCAGCGGCGCAAGCTGCCCGGCCTGCTCGCCCAGGCCGAGACCGCCGCCCAGGCCGCGGACCGGTACGCGATCGGCGGCCGGCCGCCGGACCGGTATCTCGTTTACTACGCCGGGAAGGGCGAGTGGCAGCGCTGGTACGGCGGCGGGCGGCCGAAGTGGACCGCCGGGTACGCGGTGGGCGTCGGTGGTGGGCGCCACGACGTGGTGCTCAACGCGCAGATCCTCACCCCGACGGGCATCGACGACCTGCTCCGGCACGAGCTGACCCATGCCGCCTCGCTGCCCGACCGGGGCTACGCCGACCGCGCGGACTGGTGGCTGGTGGAAGGGCTGGCCGAGTACGCCGGTGCCGACGGGCAACCCGTGCACCGCTACGACGGACTGGCCGAGGTGCGGGACCTGCTGCGCGGCGGGTGGTCGGGGCGGCTGGACGCGGTGGCTCCCGCCGACGACGCGAGCGACGACCGGGTCGGCGGTGCCTATGGCGTCGGCTACCTGGCCGTACGCCATCTGGTCGACAGGTACGGCGAGCAGCGGATGCTGGACTTCTACCGGGCCGTGGTGCACGAGCGGCGGTCACCGGAGCAGGCCGCCGACGAGGTGTTCGGCGACCCGTGGTCGATGCTGCACGACGACTGCGTCGCCTACGTCCGGGCCGTCGTCGGCTGAACGTCGACGCCTGTCGACGGGTCGTAGCATGGGCCGGGTGGCCCGCACTCCCTCGCCGCGGCTGCCCGCGGCCCGCCGCCCCCGTCTCGTCACCGCAGTGCTCGCCGTCGTCGCGCTGACCGGCACGACCGCCGCGTCCTGCGGCGACGACGCCCCGGCGGTCACCGTCGCCGAGGTGGGCCGCGCGCCGGTGAGCGAGGTGATCGACGCTCCGGCCACCGTGACCGCGCGCGCCGCGGCCACCCTCACCGCGCCCGCCGACGGCACGCTCGCCCGCCTGCGGGTGCAGCCGGGACAGCGGGTGACCCGGGGGCAGGTGCTCGCGGTGATCGACTCGCCGTCGGCCCGGGACCGCCTGGAGAAGGCGCGGGACGCGTTGCGCGCGGCGAAGCGGGCCGGGCGGGGCGCCGGCACGGGCGACCTGGGCGGCAGCCGCCGCGGCACCGACCGGGCCGCCGACGAGGCGTTCGCCGCCGCCCGCGCCGCCGCCGGCAAGGTCGGCGATCCGCAGGTACGTGCCGCGCTGCTGCTCCAGGTCCAGTCGGCGCAGCGGCAGTACGAGTCCGCCGCGCGCGCCGCCGACCGGGCGGTCGCCCAGGTGCAGCGCGGGGTCGCCGGTCTGAACAGCGCCGTCGGCGCGCTGTCGTCCGCGCAACGACTCCAGGCCCAGCAGGCGTACGACCTGGCGAAGGCGACTGTGGACGCGCTGACGTTGCGCGCGCCGATCGCCGGTGTGGTGCAGCCGGGCGGCACCCGGTCGGCGGCGCCGGCCGACCTGGCCGGGCTGCTGGGTGCGGCGGGTGGCGGGGCGGTGCCCGGTCTCGACCCGTCCGCGCTGGGCGGTGGTGGGCAGGGCGGCCCGCCGCCGGGTGTCGACGACGCGATCCCGGCTGGTGGCCGGGTCACCGCCGGCACGCCGGTGCTCACAGTGGTGGATGTCGGCCGGCTCGGCCTGCTCGCCGAGGTGGACGAGACCGACGTGTTGCTGGTCCGGGCCGGGGTGCCCGCGTCGGTCGAGCTGGACGCGGTGACCGGCGCGACGTACGACGCCACGGTTCGCTCGGTCGACGTGCTGCCCACCAGCTCGGCGCGGGGCGGCGTCACCTACCGGGTCCGGCTCGACCTCGGCGCCGGGCGGATGGGTGAGGCCGAGCCGGCCCCGGCGCCGCGGCCGGGCATGAACGCGGTGGTACGGCTGCGGGTGCGGGAGGCCGCCGACGCGGTGGCGGTGCCGGCGTCGGCGGTGTTCTCCGCCGACGGGCGGGACGCCGTCTGGGTGCTGCGTGACGGCCGGGCCGACCGGGTTCCGGTGACTGTGGGCGTGCAGGGGCAGGACCTGGTGCAGATCGTCGACGGCGTACGAGCCGGTGACCGGGTCGTGGTGCGCGGGGCCGACCAGGTGCGCGACGGCCAGGAACTCCCGTGACCGTACCGGCGGTCGAGGCGGTCGACGTCTGGCGCACGTACGAGCTGGACGGGGTCTCGGTGTCCGCGCTGCGCGGGGTGTCGCTCACCATCGACCAGGGCGAGTACGTGGCGGTGATCGGCCCGTCCGGCTCCGGCAAGTCGACGCTGATGCACCTGCTCGGCGGGCTGGACCGGCCCAGCGGCGGCCGGCTGGTGATCGGCGGGCGGGACGTGACCACGATGACCGCGCCGGAGCTGGCGACGCTGCGCAACGAGACCATCGGCTTCGTGTTCCAGGCGTTCCACCTGCTGGCCCGTACGTCGGCTGTGGACAACGTGGCGTTGCCGCTCGTCTACCGGGGTGTCGGGGCGCGGCAGCGGCGGGAGCGGGCGGCGGCGATGCTGGGCCGGGTCGGGCTCGGCCACCGGCTGCACCACCGGCCCAACCAGCTCTCCGGCGGCGAGCAGCAGCGGGTGGCGATCGCGCGGGCGCTGGTGACCGAACCGGCGGTGCTGCTCGCCGACGAGCCGACCGGCAACCTGGACAGCGCCACCGGCGAGGCGGTGCTGGAACTGCTGGAACAGCTGAACGCCGAGTCGGGGGTGGCGCTGGTGATGGTGACCCACGACCAGGAGGTGGCCGCCCGGGCACACCGGCGCATCGCGGTACGGGACGGGCTGATCCGGTCCGACAGCCTTCATGATCGACCGCCGTCGGACGGTTCCGGCGTACCTGCGACACTGGACCCCGCTCCCAGCGCGGAGCCCCGGTCCGCGTCCGGAAGCGGCCCGGGGCACCCGCCCGGTGGCTCCGGTGGCGCCACCGGAGCCACCGGGCGCCTTCCGCGGGCCGAGGAGCGCCGACTGCCGCAGGACCTCGGGGACGCCGGATGAGGCTGGCCGAGGCGTGGCGGGTGGCGTCGGACGCGCTGCGGGCCAACCGGATGCGCAGCCTGCTGACCATGCTCGGGGTGATCATCGGGGTGGCCTCGGTGGTGATCCTGGTGGCCATCGGCACCGGCACGAAACAGCAGGTCGAGCAGCAGGTCGAAGGGCTCGGCTCGAACCTGCTGCTGGTGGTGCCGGGCCGGATCGAGGTGGGCAACGCGCCGGTGGTCTCGCCGCTGGACCTCAGCGACGCCGACGCCGTCTCCCGGGTGGTCGGCGACCCCGGCCGGGTCGCCGTCACGGTGGCCTCCGGCGCGACCGCCCGGGCCGGCAACCGGTCCGACTTCACCACGGTGCAGGGCGTCCTGGAGACCACCCCGTCGGTGTTCACCAGATCGCTGTCGCGGGGCCGCTACCTGACCGGGGCGGACGTGGACACCAGCCGCCGGGTGGCGGTGCTCGGCGACTCGGTGGCCCGGGCGCTCTTTCCCGACCGTGACCCGCTCGGCCAGCAGGTCACGCTGGCCGGCGTCCGGTTCCGGGTGATCGGCGTCTTCGCCCCGCTCGGGCAGAGCCTCGGCGTGGACCGGGACGACGAGGTGCACGTACCGGTGACAGCGGCGCAACGGCTCTGGGGCACGCAGCGCATCGACGGCATCGCGGTCAAGGCGCCGGACCGGGAGCGGATCGACGAACTCGGCGACCGGATCGTCGCGGAGCTGTCCCGCCGGCACCCGGACACCGAGTTCAGCGCCGTCACCCAGCGGCAGATCCTCGGCGTGCTCGGCGACATCCTGGGCGTGCTCACCGGCGTGCTGGCCGCCATCGCGGGCATCTCGCTGCTGGTCGGCGGCGTCGGCGTCTCCAACATCATGCTCGTCTCGGTACGCGAGCGGACCCGCGAGATCGGGCTGCGCAAGGCGGTCGGTGCCCGCCCCCGCGACATCGGCGTGCAGTTCCTGCTGGAGGCGGTGCTGCTCACCTCGGTCGGCGGCCTGGCCGGGATGGCGCTGGGCGTGGGCACCGCGCTGCTCGTGGACGCGTTCTCGCCGATCCCGGCGGCGATCACCTGGTGGTCGCTGGCGCTGGCGTTCGGCGTCTCCGCGGCGGTCGGCATCGTCTTCGGCGTGGTGCCGGCGCAGCGGGCCGGACGGCTCGACCCGGTGGTGGCGCTGCGCGCCGAGTAGGGGGTGGCGTCGTGTGCTGAGTAGGTGGTGACGCTGCGCGCCGGGCAGCCGGATCGGACGAGACACCCGTCCGGGCGAAAAAGCCCTGGCAGACATCGGGTGAACGGCTGCCTCGCCATGATCAAAGGGTGGAAGGGATCGCGCAGGTCACAGCCGTCCCGCTACCGTACTGGTTACACGCGCGTCGCTCGTCGAGGCGGGAGCACCTGCCCGGTGACACGCGCCGGGCACGGGAATGGGTCGGTGAGCCATGGCCGGGTCGCAGTCCGACGCACGGCTGTCGGATGTCAGGTTCCTGACCGTCGCCGAGGTGGCGACGGTCATGCGGGTCTCCAAGATGACCGTCTACCGCCTCGTGCACAGCGGTGAGCTCACCGCGGTACGGGTCGGCCGGTCGTTCCGGGTGCCCGAGCACGCCGTGCACGAATACCTCCGGGGCGCCTTCCAGGAGTCCGCCTGAGCACTCGTCGGCCCGGTCCGCCGAGTACGACGAAAAGGGGCATCGACGGGGGCGCGTTGGTCCTGCTGACGCACTCCGGTTAGGCTGGACCACGACCGTGACCGCTCTCTGGTGTGCCCTGCCCACCACGCTGGTCCGGTCCGTTGTCCGCAAGCGGTCACGGCGCCACCCGCGGTGGTGCCGTCCGGTCCGCCCCGCACGTTGCATCGAAAGGCTGTCGTATGGGCTCGGTGGTCAAGAAGCGCCGCAAGCGCATGGCTAAGAAGAAGCACCGCAAGCTGCTGCGCAAGACCCGCGTCCAGCGTCGCCGTCTCGGCAAGTGACCGGGGCCGGGCACTGGCCCGGCACCCGGCACCACTTGCCAACTGTCGACCCTCGGAGGCTCAGGTGATCAGGCCGCGGACGTCCCGGCTCGATCTCGCCTGCCGCGCAAGGCGCACGACATGACCCCCGGTGACACCTCCGGTGCCCCGGGGGTCGTCGTCGTCACCGGGGTCGGCCGCTGGCTGGGCGCCCACGTGGCCGCCCGGCTCGCCGCCGACGAGCGGATCGAACGCGTCATCGGGGTCGATCCGGCACCGCCCAACCCCGAGCTGACCGACCTGCTCTTCGACGTCGAACGCATCCGCCTGGACCTCGACTCGCTCGGCGGCCTCCTGCTCGACCTCGACGTCGACACGGTGGTGCACCTGGCGCTCGTCTCCGCCCCCGACCCGCAGCAGGGCGGCCGGGCGGGGATGAAGGAACAGAACGTCATCGGCACCATGCAGCTGCTCGCCGCCGCGCAGCGCGCGCCCCGGCTGCGCAAGCTCGTGGTCCGCTCGTCCACCGCCGCGTACGGGGTGTCGTTCCGCGATCCGGCCGTCTTCACCGAGGAGACCGAGCCGCGCGAGGTGCCGCGCGGCGGTTTCGGCCGCGACATCCTCGACATCGAGGGGTACGTCCGCGGGTTCCGCCGCCGCCGGCCCGACGTCACCGCGACGGTGCTGCGTTTCGCGCCGTTCATCGGGTACGCCGCCGACACCACGCTCACCCGCTACTTCTCCCAGCCGGTCGTGCCCACCGTCTTCGGTCGCGACCCGCGCCTGCAGTTCGTGCACTTCGACGACGCGCTGGAGGTGCTGCACCGGTCGGTCGCCGAGGACCACCCGGGCACCTACAACGTCGCCGGGCCCGGGGTGCTGTCGCTGTCGCAGGCGATCCGCCGGGCCGGCCGGGTGGCGGTGCCGGTGCTCGAACCGGGCCTGGCCGGGGTGGCGGCGGTCGCCCGCAGTCTGGGCTTCGGCCGGTACGGCTTGGACCAGGTGGACCTCTTCGTGCACGGTCGGGTGGTGGACACCAGCCGACTGGAGCGGGAGTACGGCTTCACGCCCCGCTCGACCGCCGCCGCGTTCGAGGACTTCATCCGCGCCCACCACGGCGGCGTCGTGGTCACCCGCGATCAGCTCGCCGCCGCCGAGCAGTTGGTGCTGGAGAGCATCCGGCAGGTCCGCTCGACCGTGCGGGAGCGCTCGTGAGCAGCTCGGAGGAGCGGCGCGACGCGCGCTACGACGTACCGCTGGGTGTGCCGGACCCGGACGCGGAGCCGGCGCGGCGCAACGGGCACCGCCGGGTGACCGCGCCGTCCGCCCGCCCCGCGGCGGCAGCGGACCCGGTCGACGAGCCGGACACCTCCGCCGACGAGCCCGGCGCGGCGGCCGAGCCGGGCGTTCCGGGCCTGGCCACGCCCCACCAGCCGGTCAGGAAGACGGTCGCCAAGAAGGCCGTCGCAAAGAAGGCCGTCACCAAGAAGACGGTCGCCAAGAAGGCCGTCGCCAAGAAGGCGATGGCTGAGCCGACGGCCGGGAGCACGCCGGCCGGCGAGACGCAGAACCCCGCCGGGCCGGCGGTGGCCGACCGGCCGGGGGACCACTGGGACCGCAAGGTGGCCCAGGGGCTGGCGTTCCTGCGGCGTCGGCTCGCCGGTGACTACGAGGTCGACGAGTTCGGTTTCGACCCCGACCTGACCGACGCCGTGGTCCACCCGCTGGTCCGGCTGCTCTATCGGGACTGGTTCCGCACCGAGGTCACCGGCATCGAGCACGTGCCCGACGTGGGGGCCGGTCTCGTCGTCGGCAACCACTCCGGCACCGTGGCGCTCGACGCGCTGATCCTCTCCACCGCGCTGCACGACCGGCACCCGGCGCACCGCTACCTGCGGCTGCTCGGCGCCGACCTGGTCTTCCGGATGCCCGTCGTGTCCGAGATAGCCCGCAAGACCGGCGGCACCGTCGCGTGCAGCCCGGACGCGGAACGGCTGCTGGGCAACGGGGAACTGGTGGGCGTGTTCCCGGAGGGCTTCAAGGGGGTCGGCAAGCTCTACTCCGACCGGTACAAGCTCCAGCGCTTCGGCCGGGGCGGGTTCGTCTCCGCCGCGCTGCGCACCGGTACGCCGATCGTGCCGGTGGCGATCGTCGGCGGCGAGGAGATCTATCCGATGCTCGCCGACATCAAGCCGCTGGCCCGGCTGCTCAAACTGCCGTACTTCCCGGTCACGCCGACGTTCCCCTGGCTCGGGCCGCTGGGCATGGTGCCGCTGCCGAGCAAGTGGCTGATCGAGTTCTGCCCGCCGATCCCGACCGCGCACCTGCGTGACTCCGCGGACGACCCGCTGGTGGTGTTCAACCTCGCCGACCAGGTGCGGGAGACGATCCAGCAGACGCTGCACAAGCTGCTCGAACGCCGCCCCGACCCGTTCGGTCCCTGAGCCGGTTCAGGCGTCGCGGTGGCGGCGCCGGTGCAGCGCCAGGCCGGCGGTGACCGCGCCGGCGAGCAGCCCGGCGGCCGCGGTGGAGGGCACGGCGATGCGCGCGGCCCGGCGCCCGGTGCGGAAGTCGCGCACGTCCCAGCCCCGCTCGCGGGCCTGCCGCAGCAGCGCCGGATCGGGGTTCACGGCCACCGCGCGGCCGACCGCGCACAGCATCGGCAGGTCGTTCGCCGAGTCGCTGTAGGCCGCGCAGCGGGACAGGTCAAGCCCTTCCACGGCGGCGAGCTGGGTGACCGCCTCGGCCTTCGCCGGACCGTGCATCAGGTCGCCGACCAGCCGCCCGGTGTACGCGCCGTCGACCACCTCGGCCACAGTGCCGATCGCACCGGTCAGGCCGAGCCGGGCCGCGATCACCCGGCCGATCTCCACCGGGGCGGCGCTGACCAGCCAGACCCGCTCGCCCGCGTCGAGGTGACGCTGCGCCAGGCGACGGGTGCCGGCCCAGATGCGCGGCGCCATCAGCTCGTCGAAGATCTCGTCGGCCAGGCGTTCCATGTCGTCGACGCGCCAGCCCTGGACGAAGGCGAGCGCGGCCTCCTTGGCCTGCGACATGTCGCCCGCGTGCTCGGTGGCGAGGAGCCGGAACCGCGCCTGCTGCCAGGCGAACCGGGCCAGGTCACCGGTGGTGAAGTACTTCCGGGCGGCCAGCCCGCGGGCGAACCAGTAGATCGAGGCGCCCTGCATCATCGTGTTGTCCACGTCGAAGAACGCAGCGGCGGTGGGATCGGGCGCGACTGTGGTCGCCGGTGCCGACGGGGTCTCCGACCAGCCCGCGGTGTGCCCGTGGGCGTCGGTGCTGACGGTCACCTTCCGGCTTCCGGCCACGGCGACCTCCCTGCCTCGACGACGGCCCACGCACTCCGCGTCGAGCGTATCCGGCACGGTGTGACGGCCGGGTGTCCGCCGGGAGAAGTGTGGTGCGGTACGCGTCCGCCGCTCAGCGGTCGGCCGGGCAGGTGGCCGGAGCCGGCCCGAGCATGTCGCTGGCCTGCGGCGCGGGCAGCCCGCAGGCGATCGCCTCGCGGAGCGCGTCGGCGCGCTTGCCGGCCGCGTCGAGCAGGGCCAGCGAGCGGCGGGTGCGGTCCCGGTCGGCGTGGTCGGGCCGGTCCAGCAGGCCGCTGACCACCCGGCGCTGGCCGGCCAGGAACGTGTCCACCGCGTCCAGCGCCGCCGGGTCGGAGCGCTGCGCGGCGACGGTGGTCAGCAGGCGTACGCCCTGGCGGGTGTCCGCGTCCATGTCGTCGAGGACGGCGCTGAAGCCGAGCCGGTCGTCGCGGACCGAGGCAGCCTCGTCGAGGCGGGTGCGGGCGAAGGCGAGGAAGAGCTGCCCACGGCTGATGTCCGAGCTGGTGAGCGCGAGCTGGGCGCGCTCGGTGGAGCGCTTCATGCCGTACAGGGCGTCACCGGGCAGCGCGTTCTCGCTGGCGGCGGAGATGCCGGAGAGGGCGACCGCACCGGCGGCCACGCCGACCAGGATCGCGCCCCGGGCCCGCGCCCGGCGGCCGGTGATGGCGGGCAGCAGCGCGCCGCGTACCCCGCTCGTCGTGGTGGCCTTGGCCGGCGTCCCGACGCCCTCGCGTTCGGCGGTGGCCACGAGCATCGCCCGCAGGCCGGTACGGAACTCGGCGTCCACCTCGACGTCGGGCCGCTCGGCGGTGAGCCGGCGGCTCACCTCGACGAGCGCGGTGAGTTCACCGTCCGCCTTGGACCGGACGTGGTGCCGGCGTCCGCCGTTGGCCTCGTCGAGGAGTTGCGCGAAGCGCTCGGCTCGCCGACGGGAGAAGAGGTCGCTGTCCACCGCGGGCACCCCCTCTCGCTGGTCACGGCCGGGCGGCCGTCGTCGTCACCAGCGACCGGTGGCAGCGTGTGGCCCAGGGCCGACCGGAGCGGCCGACCTGACCCGCCGGACCGGGTGGCCCGGGGGACGCCGGGACAACCACTGGTCGCACCCGGAGAAACGGACCGCGCCGGTCGCCGGTTACGGCTGGGGCGGCGGCGAAATCACCGGGAGTGAGGGGCGGGCGGGGGTACGTCGGGCATGCGACACCGTCCGGCGTGCGTGCGCCGGCCGGGTCGGGATCGGTCAGGAGTGGAAGCCGTCGGGCAGCAGCCGGGCCAGCGCCCGGACGGCGCGGTACTGCAGAGCCTTGATGGCGCCCTCGTTCTTGCCCATGGCGCGGGCCGTCTCGGCCACCGAGAAGCCCTGGAGGAACCGCAGCACGATGCACTCCTGCTGCTCCGGGTTGAGCTGCTTGACGGCGGTGAGCAGGGCGACGTTCGTGATGTGCTCCACCACCGCCGCCTCGGGGCTGCCCTCCGGCCCGCGGTCCTCCCGGTCGGCGTCCAGGACGTCACCGGTGGTGACCTCCAGCCGGTAGCGCCCGGACTTGAAGTGGTCGGCGACCAGGTTGCGGGCGATGGTGACCAGCCAGGCGCCGAGGTCGCGCCCCTGCCAGGTGAAGCTGCCGATCCGCTTGAGCGCCCGCAGGAACGTGTCGGAGGTGAGGTCCTCGGCGAGCTGGCGGTTGCCGACCCGGAAGTAGACGAACCGGAAGACGGTGTCCACGTACCGGTCGTAGATCAGCCCGAACGCCTCGGACTCGCCGGCCTGCGCGCGCTCGACCAGCGTCCACACCTCGGTGGCCGGGTCGGACGGGTCGGGGCGGCTGGGGAAGCCGGTGGCGGGCGCGGCGGCCGGTACGGCGGGCAGGACGGCGGTGTCGCCGGTGGTCACCGCCGGCAGGATCGCGGTCTCGGCGGCGGACGGCTCACCACCGGTCGCCGTGTCGCCGCGCCGCGCCTGGGCGGGCATGGTCGGGCGGGTCGGGCTGCCCAGTCGGCCGGTCGCGGGCTTCGCGTTGCCCCCGGGAGTCGCGGGGCGGGGCGGCGCCTCGTTCGTGTGGTGCGCGCGGCTGCGTACCCGTCGCCCGTCGCCGCGTACCGCGAGCTGGCCGTCGGTGCCCCGGGTGCCCGGGTCCGCGCGCTCGTTGAGCGGGTTGCGCTGGGTCGGGCCGGTGACGCCGGCCGGTCGTTCGGCGTAACCGAAGGTGGTCACCGCGCCTCCCCGGGCCGGACGGACAGTGACCGCGCCGCGCGCCGTAATGGCGCCGGTGGACCGGGTGGGACCCGGTCGGGCACGGCCGGGTCGGGACGTGCCGACGGGCGGCAGATCCCCTTGAGGTGCTGGTCCAATGCGCTCACGGGCACGGGGGCCTCCTCGGGCTGAGGGGTGTCGACTCACGGCAAATGGGGTGAGCCGACCCGAGTGATGATAGGGCCAACGTCACCCACGCGTGGCAAGTCCGTTACACAGAGCGGAAGTATTTCCCGCCAGGTCGCACACATGGCGGACCGGTTGTCCGTCGCGTGTGGTTGACTTTCGCGCCGGAACCTGTTCCGCAGTGGAAAGTCCTGGTCGGAGCCGATTTTCTTTTCGCTCGGCGTGTCGCGGAGACGGTGCGGCCGAGTCACTTCGGGCTGCCCGCGCGGACACCGGTGGAGATCCTCATCCCGTGGCTAGGAATCCCACCCTACGGCAATTGCAGTCCCGTGCGGCGGACCCGGCGCCGTGTCCGGGCATGGCCCGGCGGACGCCGCTGTGCCAGACTCAGCCACCGTGCAGGACGCCGCCGAAAGCTCCGCGCCGAACCTCGCCGACCGGCTCCGCCACGCCGCCGCGCAGCGGGGCGACCGGGCCGCGCTGCACTGGCGCGACCGGACGCTGACCTGGTCCGAGCTGGACGACGCGGCCACCGCCACCGCCCGCGCGCTGCTCGCCGACGCGCCACCTGCCGACGGCGGCCACCCGCCCCGGGTGGCGATCGCGTTCGGCAACACCCCGGACTTCGTGGTCACCTACCTCGCCGCGCTCCGGGCCGGCCTGGTGGCCGTACCGGTCAACCCGGCGCTGACCGCCCGTGAGCTGCGGCACGTGCTCACCGACTCCGGCGCGACGGTGCTGGTCGGCGCGCCCGAGGTGACCGCCCGGGTGGACCGCGCCGAGCTGCCCGCACTACGCGCCGTGCACACCGCGCCGCCGGTGACCGGCGCCGCCGGGCCGGACGGGTTCCCGGCCCGCGCCGGCGACGACCTCGCCGTCCTGCTCTACACCTCCGGCACCGAGGGGCGGCCCAAGGGCGCGATGCTGTCGCACCGGGCCCTCGCCGCCAACCACGACCAGGTCGACCGCATCGAACCACCCGTGGTCGGCGCCGACGACGTCGTGCTGCTCGCCCTACCGCTGTTCCACGCGTACGGGCTGAACTCCGTGCTCGGCGCCGTCGTGCGGCACGGCGCGACAGGTGTGCTCGTCGACGAGATCGGCCCGGCCGGAGCGCTGGACGAGATCGCCCGGCACCGGGTCACCGTGCTGGTCGGCGTACCGTCGATGTTCCTGACCTGGACCGAGGCGGACCGGGACCCGGCCGCGGCGCTGGCCTCGGTGCGCGTCGCGGTGTGCGGCGCGGCGCCGCTGCCCCTCGCGGCCGGCGCGCGCTTCACCGAGCTGACCGGGCACCCGGTGCACGTCGGCTACGGGCTCACCGAGACCGCGCCGGTGCTCACCTCGACGCTCGTCGGCGGCGAGCCGAAACCCGGGTCGATCGGCCGCCCGCTGCCCGGCGTCGGGCTGCGTCTGGTCGGCTCCGACGGCACCGAGCTGTGGCGCGACGGGGCACCCGCCGACGCCCCCGACGAGGACGAGATGGACCTCTCCGACGATCCGGCCGGCACCGACCCCGGACAGATCGTGGTACGCGGACCGAACCTGTTCGCCGGTTACTGGCCGGACGGGCGGGGCGGGCCGGACCCGGACGGCTGGTGGGGCACCGGCGACGTGGCGTACGCCGACGACGACGGCGACCTGTTCCTGGTCGACCGGCTCGGCGAGCTGATCCTCGTCAACGGCTTCAACGTCTACCCGCACGAGGTGGAGCTGGTGCTCCAGGCGCACCCCGGCGTGGCCGAGTCGGCGGTCCTCGGCGTGCCGCACCCGCGGACCGGCGAGACTGTGCGGGCGTACGTGGTCCGGGCCGCCGGCTCGTCGGTGACGGCGGAGGAGCTGCTCGCCCACTGCGCGCGTAACCTGGCCCGGTTCAAGTGCCCGACCGACGTCGAGTTCGTCGACAGCCTGCCGTACTCGGCGATCGGGAAGGTCCGCAAGACCGAGCTGCGCCCGGCACCCGTGGTGCCGTCGCCGGCGCCGCCGACCGAGATCCGCACGGAGGTACCCGATGTCCAGTGACCCGAGGCTCATCCTGATCACGCGGCCCGGCTGCCACCTGTGCGACGACGCGAAGGCCGCGCTCGACCGGGTGGTGGCGGTCACCGGCGACCGGTGGGTGGAGCGCGACGTCACCGGCGACGTGGAGATGGAGCGCGACTACGGCGACCGGCTGCCGGTCGTCCTGCTCGACGGCAAGGAGCACGGCTACTGGCGGGTCGAGGAGGACCGGCTGCTGCGCGATCTGACCACGCCGCAGCTCTAGCCTTAGAGTGCTCGGGTGACGGGTATGCGACGCCACCTCGTGTGGGACTGGAACGGAACGCTCCTCGACGACCTCGACCTGGTGGTCCAGGCCACGAACGTCGCCTTCGCCAGCGCCGGCGGGCCGGCGGTCACCGCCGCCGAGCACCGGGTCCGCTTCCGGCGGCCGATCGCCGACTACTACGCCGAGATGCTCGGCCGGGCCGTGGACGCCGAGGCGTTCGGGACGCTGGACCGCGTGTTCCACGACGCGTACCGGGCCGGTCTGACCACCTGCGCCCTGGCCGCCGACGCCACCACCGCCATCGAGTCCTGGGAGGGCAGCCAGTCGCTGCTGTCCATGTGGTTCCACGACGAGCTGGTGCCGACCGTGCACACGTACGGGCTGACGCCGCACTTCCGCCGGGTGGACGGGCTGCGCGCCACCGTCGGCGGCGGGCACAAGGCCGAGTGGCTGGAGAAGCACCTGGCCGAGCTGGGGCTGGGCGGGCACGAGGTGGTGCTGATCGGTGACTCGCTCGACGACGCCGACGCGGCCGCCTCGGTCGGCGCCCGCTGCGTCCTCTACACCGGCGGCCTGTCCGACCCGGACCGGCTGCGCGGCAGCGGCCACCCGGCCGCCGACACGCTCACCGAGGCGGTGACGCTGGCCCGCACGCTGCCCTGACCGGCCCGGTCAGGCGCGCAGGTGGGCCAGGACGGCCAGGACGCGACGGTGGTGGGTGGTCGCATCAGGGGGCAGGTCCAGCTTGGTGAAGATGTTGCGGACGTGCTTCTCGACCGCGCCGTCACTGACGACGAGCGCCCGGGCGATGGCGATGTTCGAGCGGCCCTCGGCCATCAGCGCCAGCACCTCGCGCTCGCGCGGGGTCAGCGACGCCAGCGGGTCGTCGCGCCGCCGCCTGACCAGCAACTGGCTGATCACCTCCGGGTCGAGCACGGTGCCGCCGGCGGCCACCCGGGCCAGGCCGTCCAGGAACTCGTCGATCGCGGCGACCCGGTCCTTGAGCAGGTAGCCGATGCCGCCGCCGGCGCCGCCCGCGGTGTCCAGCAGGTCGTCGGCGTACGACACCTCGACGTACTGGGACAGCACCAGGACCGGCGTACCCGGCACCCGGCGGCGGGCCTCCACCGCGGCGCGCAGTCCCTCGTCGGTGTGTGACGGCGGCATCCGCACGTCCACCACCGAGACGTCGGGCCGGTGCGCCACCACCGCCTCGACCAGCGCGTCACCGTCGCCGACGGCCGCCACCACCTCGTGCCCGTACTCGGTCAGCAGCCGGACCAGCCCCTCCCGGAGCAGTACGGCGTCGTCCGCGATCACCACCCGCATGGGTCCGGTGTCTATCACGCCCGGACCCGGCGCCGGCCCGGCGGCCCGGATGCCGGGCACGCCACGCGCTCGCGCGACGGCCCGGAGTCCGGGCGGGCCGGGTCACCGCGGCAGTTCGGCGTGGATCCGGGTCGGCCCGTCGGCCGGGCTGTCCACCTCCAGCGTGCCGCCGGCCGCCCGGACCCGGTCGGCGATGCCGCTGAGCCCGTGGCCCTTGGCCAGGTGCGCGCCGCCGGCGCCGTCGTCGGTGACGGTGATCTCCAGCCGGCCCACCTTCCGGGTGACCTCGACCCGGCAGGTGTTCGCCCGGCTGTGCTTCGAGACGTTCGTCAGCGCCTCGGCCACCACGAAGTACGCAGTGCTCTCCACTCCCGGGTCGAGCCGCCCGGCGGCGGTGCCCAGGTCGTCGTCCACGGCCAGCTCGGTGGGCACCAGGGCGCGGGCGGCGAGTGCGGCGAGCGCGCTGGGCAGACCCCTGTCGACCAGGATCGGCGGCGCGATGCCCCGGGACAGGGCGCGCAGCTCGTCCAGCGTCTCTCGGGTCTGCGCGACCGCCTCGTCCAGCGTCTGCCGGGCCGCCTCCGGGTCGCCGGCGAGCTGGTGGCGGGCCCGGCTCAGGTCCATCGCGAGCCGGACCAGCCGCTGCTGCGGGCCGTCGTGGATGTCGCGCTCCAGCCGGCGCAGCGCTACCGCCTCGGCCGACGCGGCGGCCCGCTTCTGCTCCTCCAGCGTGATGATCCGCTGCCGCATCTCGGCCACGCCGGTGAGCAGCGAGTACGCCAGCCCGGCCTGGAGCCGGGCGCAGCCGCGCGCCACCAGCGGGAGAGTGAACAGCGCGAACAGCCCGATCGCGGTGTTCAGGGCGATCCGCGCGCCGGCCCCGTCGCCCATTCCGAGGAGCTGGCTCAGGTCCTGCTCGCCCGGGCCGCGGGGGATGGCCCAGTCGTAGGTGATGTAGAGCGTGCCGCCCAGCGCAAGCACCCACCAGACCACGAGCAGCACGAACGTGGGCACCGCCACGAGCAGCCGGACGAACGCGTGCAGCAGGTCGAGCCACGACTGCGCGTCCCGGATCGGGGTGAACACCCGCCGCCAGAACCGGGCGCCCGGCTCGGGCGTGCGGTAGACCGGGCGTACCCGGGGCCGGTCCAGCACACCGGCGAGCCGGAGCCGCTCGATGTCGGCCAGTCCCCGCGCCGCGTAGAGGAAGCCGGCGAGGATCGGCAGGCCGAGCGTGGTCACCAGCAGCCCGGCGCTGAGTGCGATCCCCACCACCGCGAGCACGAAGCTGACGATCGCCAGCGGCAGGCCCACGAGCACGTAGGTGGTGTCGCGGGCGAGGCGGCGCAGGAGCCCGCGGACGGGGGACAGCGGAGTGGGCGCGGTGGCCAGTGGTGCTGCGGTCATGATTCGAGGCTATGGGCGCGTGCCCCGCCCACCCATCCCGCACGCAGGCCTCTTCGGGGTGGGGTTCTCCCTACTCGAAAACGTGAGACTCGCCTCGCCACGCCGGTCACGGAGCGCTACGGACCCCGCGCGATTGGTCAGGGAAGTCTGGATTGAGCAATAATCGCCACGCGCCGCCGATAGACGCGGTTGATCGATCTTGCGGGAATGGAGGGGCAGGTGAAGGCGCGTCGCGAGCTTTCAAGATCGCGATTTGTGCACCCCTTCACAAACACCTACTCTGTAGTTCCGACGCGCCCTGCTAGCACAGCCGGCAATCTCGGTCGCCAGCGGGAGTCCCGAAACGACCCGCCCTCGCCGCTGGTCGAGGATCGCACCGCACGGAGTCTCATGAGCCAGCACCGTCAACCAGGCGCGCCCGGTCGCACCGGTGCCGTACCGGCACTACCGGACCTGCCCGAGGCGACCGTGTCCCGGCTCCCGGAATACCTGCGTGCGCTGCACGCGCTCGTCGACGCCGGGCACGAGACGGTGTCCAGCGAGGGCCTGGCGAACGCCGCCGGCGTCAACTCCGCGAAGCTCCGCAAGGACCTCTCCCACCTCGGCTCGTACGGCACCCGGGGCGTCGGCTACGACGTCGCGCTGCTTGTCGACCAGATCTCCTCGGTGCTCGGGCTCACCCAGTGCCGGGCCGTCGCGCTCGTCGGCGTGGGTAATCTCGGTCACGCCCTGGCCGGCTACGACGGCTTCGCCAACCGCGGATTCCGCATCGCCGCGCTGCTCGACGCCGACCGGTCCCGCGTCGGCGAGGAGATCAACGGCCTGGTCGTCCAGCACGTCGACGACCTGCCCCGGATCGTCGCCGAGGAGTCGATCTCGATCGGCGTCATCGCCACCCCCGCCCCGGCCGCCCAGGCGGTCGCCGACCAGTTGGTCGCCGTCGGCGTGACGAGCATCCTCAACTTCGCACCCTGCGTACTCTCGGTTCCGGACGGGGTCGACGTGCGCAAGGTCGACCTCGCCATCGAGCTGCAGATCCTGTCCTTCCACGAGCACCGCAAGGCATCGCTGACCGCGCTCCCCGCCACCGGCGGGTCCGCCCTCACCGCCCTGCCCGGCGGACTCGCGGCAACCGACACCCAGGAGGCGATCGGCACGTGAAACTGCTCGTCGTCGGCGCGTCCTACCGCACCGCCCCGGTCGCCACCCTGGAACAGCTGGCCGTCCCGCCCGCCGACCTCACCCGCACGCTCGACCGCCTGATCGCCCAGCCGTACGTGGCCGAGGCCGTCCTGGTCTCCACCTGCAACCGGGTGGAGGTCTACGCCGCCGTCTCCGGCTTCCACGGCGGACTCGGCGACATCTGCGCGATCCTGGCCGACCAGGCCGGCTGCCAGCCGGCCGCGCTCGCCCCGCACCTCTACGTGCACTACGACGCCGCCGCGGTGGACCACGTCTTCCGGGTGGCCGCCGGGCTCGACTCGATGGTGGTGGGCGAGGCGCAGATCCTCGGCCAGCTCCGCGACGCGTACCACTCCGCCGGTGGCGCCGACTCCGCCGGCCGGCTGCTGCACGAGCTGATGCAGCAGGCGCTGCGGGTCGGCAAGCGCGCGCACGCCGAGACCAACATCGACCGGGCCGGGCAGAGCGTCGTCACCGCCGCGCTCGACCTCGCCGCCGATCTGCTCGACGGCGACCTGGCCGGCCGGCCCGCCATGGTGGTCGGCGCGGGCGCGATGGGCTCGCTGGGCGTCGCCACGCTGTCCCGGCTGGGCGCCGGCCCGCTCACCGTGACCAACCGGGGCGCCGCCCGTGCCGTCCGGCTCGCCGAGTCGTACGGCGCGTCCGCCGTACCGATGGCCGAGCTGATCACCGCGCTCGCCGCCGTCGACGTCGTGGTCGCCGCCACCGCCGCCACCGAGCCGGTGCTCACCCGCGACGTGGTCACCCGGGCGCTGGCCCGCCGGGACGCCGACCGCGGCCCGCTGGTCCTGCTCGACCTGGCCGTCCCGCGTGACGTCGAGCCCGGCGTCGCCGAGCTGCCCGGCGTCGAGGTGATCGACATCGACCGGATGGCCGCCGTCCTCGCCGACGGACCGGCCGCGGCCGACGCCGCCGAGGTGGCCCGGATCGTGGCCGGCGAGGTCGAGGCGTTCCTGAGCTGGCTGCGCGGCGCCGACGTCGCGCCGACGGTGGCCGCCCTGCGTGGCCGGGCCGAGGACGTCGTCACCGCCGAGCTGCGCCGGCTCGGCCAGCGCCGCCCCGACCTCAGCGACGACCAGCGCGCCGAGGTCGCCCGCACGGTGCACCGGGTCGTGCAGCGGCTGCTGCACCAGCCGACCGTACGGGTCCGCCAGCTCGCCGCCGAGCCCGGCGGTGACCAGTACGCGGCGCTGCTGCGCGAACTGTTCGACCTGGACGTTCCGCAGACGTCCCCGGTCGACACCGTTCCCGACGTGGTCGCCACCGACCTCGACGGCCGGCCGTCGTTCGACGCCGCCGACGTCCCGCCCACCGGAGGTGCGCGATGACCGCCCCCCTTCGCCTCGGTACCCGGGGCAGCGCCCTGGCGATGGCCCAGTCCGGCCACGTCGCCGAGGCCCTCACCGCGGCCACCGGCCGCCCGGTCGAGCTGGTCGAGGTGGTGACCGCCGGCGACAAGTCCACCGCCCCGGTGCAGCGGCTCGGCGTCGGCGTGTTCGTGTCCGCGCTGCGCGACGCGCTGACCGCGGGCGAGATCGACTTCGCCGTCCACTCGTACAAGGACCTGCCCACCGCGGCGGCTCCCGGCCTGCACGTCGCGGCCGTGCCGCCCCGGCAGGACCCGCGCGACGCGCTGGTGGCCACGAACGGCCGTACGCTCGCCGAGCTGCCACCCGGCGCCCGCGTCGGCACCGGCGCGCTGCGCCGGATCGCCCAGCTGCACGCGCTGGGCATGCAGTTGGAGGTCGCCCCGATCCGGGGCAACATCGACACCCGGGTGGCCCGGGTGCTCGGCCCGGACGCCGACCTCGACGCCGTCGTGCTGGCCCGCGCCGGGCTCAACCGGATCGGCCGCGCCGACGTCATCACCGAGACGCTCGACCCGATGCTCATGCTGCCCGCGCCCGCTCAGGGTGCGCTGGCCGTCGAGTGCCGGGCCGACGACCAGGACGTGCTCGAGCTGCTCGCGCTGCTCGACCACGAACCGTCCCGTGCCGCGATCACCGCGGAGCGGGCGCTGCTGGCCACCCTGGAAGCAGGGTGCAGCGCACCCGTGGCCGCGTACGCCGTCCTCGCCGAAGGCGAGCCCACCGACGAGGGCGACGTCAATCAGGAGATCTACCTGCGCGGTGCGGTGATCAGCCCGGACGGTACCCGTGACCTCCGGCTGTCCCGCACCGGAACGCCCGCCGACGCGGCGGAGATCGGCAAGGCACTCGCCGCCGAACTCCTCGAACTCGGCGCCGACTCGATCCTCGGCCAGGACGCACAGGCCGGCCCGGGGACCCAGCAACTTGGGAGCACAGAATGACCCGCACCCGTAAGCCCGTAGGCCAGATCGCCTTCGTCGGGGCCGGACCCGGCGACCCGGGCCTGCTGACCCGCCGGGCGCTGGACGCCCTGGTCGACGCCGACCAGGTGGTCTACGACCGGGGCGTACCCGAGTCGCTCCTGGCGCACGTCCGCGCCCAGGCCCGGCCGGACGCCGAGTTCAGCCCCGCCGAGGGTGTACCGGGGGACGTGGCGAAGGTGCTGATCTCCGCGGCCCGGGCCGGGCAGAACGCCGTGCACCTCGTCTCCGGTGACCCGTTCGGCCACGACTCGGTGGTCAAGGAGGTGCAGGCGGTCGCGCGTACCGCCGCGCACTTCGAGGTGGTGCCGGGCGTCGGCCAGGCCGAGGGCGTGGCCACCTACGCGGGTGTCCCGCTGCCGGGCGTGCGGACCGCCGCCGACGTCGAGGACGTCACCGCGCTGGACTTCGAGGCGCTCGCCACCGCCGTCGGGCGGGGTTCGCTGGCGCTCGCCGTGGACGCCGGTGACCTGGCCGCCGTCCGGGACGGCCTGCTGGCCGCCGGGGTCGACGGCACCACCCCGGTCGGGGTGACCGGCGACGGCACCGGCGAGACGCAGTACACCACCACGTCGAGCGTGGACTCCTTCGTCGCGGCGGCGCTCGGCTTCACCGGCCGGGTGGTGCTCACCGTCGGCGCGGCCGTCACCGACCGCGACAAGCTGAGCTGGTGGGAGAACCGCCCGCTGTACGGCTGGAAGGTGCTGGTGCCCCGCACCAAGGAGCAGGCCGGCGTGATGAGTGCGCGGCTGCGCGCGTACGGGGCGATCCCGTGCGAGGTGCCGACCATCGCCGTCGAGCCGCCGCGTACCCCGGCGCAGATGGAGCGGGCGGTGAAGGGCCTGGTCGACGGCCGGTACGCCTGGGTGATCTTCACCTCGGTGAACGCGGTCCGCGCGGTGTGGGAGAAGTTCGCCGAGCACGGTCTCGACGCCCGCCACTTCGGCGGCGTGAAGATCGCCTGCATCGGTGACGCCACCGCCGAGGCCGTTCGCGCCTTCGGCATCCAGCCCGAGCTGATCCCCTCCGGGGAGCAGTCCTCCGAGGGCCTGCTGGCCGAGTTCTCGCCGCACGACGAGATCCTCGACCCGGTCGGCCGGGTGCTGCTGCCGCGCGCCGACATCGCCACCGAGACGCTTGCCGCCGGGCTCACCGAGCGCGGCTGGGAGGTCGACGACGTGACCGCGTACCGGACCGTCCGGGCGGCGCCGCCGCCCGCCGAGATCCGCGACGCGATCAAGTCGGGCGGGTTCGACGCGGTGCTGTTCACCTCGTCGTCCACGGTGCGGAACCTCGTCGGTATCGCCGGGAAGCCGCACGCGCGCACAGTTGTTGCAGTGATCGGGCCCAAGACGGCGGAGACCGCCACCGAGTTCGGCCTGCGTGTCGACGTGCAGCCGCCGCACGCCTCGGTGCCCGACCTGGTGGAGGCGCTCGCCGCCTACGCCGTCGAGCTGCGGGAGAAGCTCGCCGCCATGCCGGCGAAGCAGCGCCGGGGCTCCAAGGTGCAGGGCCCGACCGCCCTGCGGTTCCGCTGACAGGAGGCCCGTCATGTCGTACCCCGAGGTCCGGCCCCGCCGGCTGCGCCGCAACGCGGCCGTGCGGCGGCTGGTCTCCGAGACCCGCGTCGACCCGGCCGAGCTGGTCGTGCCGATGTTCGTCAAGGAGGGGCTGACCGAGCCGCGGGCCATCGCGTCGCTCCCGGGGGTGCTCCAGCACTCCCGGGACTCGCTGCGCAAGGCCGCCGCGGAGGCGGTGCAGGCCGGGGTCGGCGGGATCATGCTGTTCGGGGTGCCGGCGACGCGGGACGAAACCGGTTCCGGTGGCATCGACCCGGCCGGCGTGCTCAACACGGCGATCCGGGACGTGATCGCCGAGGTCGGCGACTCGACTGTGGTGATGAGCGACCTGTGCCTGGACGAGTTCACCTCGCACGGGCACTGCGGCCTGCTCACCCCGGACGGCGGGGTCGACAACGACGCCACGCTCGCCGCGTACGCCGAGATGGCGGTGGCCCAGGCCGCCGCCGGGGTCCACGTGGTCGGGCCGTCCGGGATGATGGACGGCCAGGTCGGCGTCGTCCGCAAGGCGCTGGACGCCGCCGGGCACCAGGACGTCTCGGTGCTCGCGTACGCGGTGAAGTACGCCTCCGCCTTCTTCGGCCCGTTCCGCGACGCCGTCGAGTCGGCGCTGGAGGGGGACCGGCGCGCCTACCAGCAGGACCCGGCGAATCTGCGCGAGTCGCTGCGCGAGGTCGAGCTGGACGTGGCCGAGGGCGCCGACATGGTGATGGTCAAGCCGGCGCTGCCCTACCTCGACGTGGTGTCGGCGGTCCGGGCCGCGGTGAACGTCCCGGTCGCGGCCTACCAGGTCTCCGGCGAGTACGCGATGGTCGAGGCGGCCGCCGCGAACGGCTGGATCGACCGGGAACGGGTGATGCTGGAGACCCTCACCTCGATCCGCCGGGCCGGCGCCCAGATCATCCTCACCTACTGGGCCGTCGAGGCCGCCCGGTTGCTGCGCGAGCGCTACTGACCGGCGGTCGGCGCTCGGCGTCGCGTCGCTCCCTCGCGCCGTCGGCACGCTCACCGAGGATGCGCCCCTTGCGTGTGGTCGTCGTGCGTTGTCCACAGCCCAAGGCGGTCACTCAGCGTGTCTTCCTGGGCGGCAGGGCACCCCATCTCTCCCCGACTTTGCTCTGCAGCCACGGACGCACCTGTCACGAATCGTGAGCGCTGCCTCGGTGGCTGCAGAGCAAAGTCTGCCGAGGGCGTTCTCCTTGCGGCGACGATCTCGGGAGTTCTGGCCGGTTAAGTCCTGTTCGGGGTGGATGGGGATCGCGCGGTTTGATGCACTGCTTGACGCTGAGTGACAATCACCCTCTGTGTCTGTCGGTGGCCCGGTGCCGTGCCGGGTGGACGCCGTATCCCGGGGTTTCCACAAGGGCGGGGAGCGGGGTTGCCGGGCCGGTGCGGGCGGCGGGACCGTGGGCGGCGTGACAGACATCGCCGACACCGAGCCGAAGGCGGCCGCCGCCGCGAGCGCCGGCACCGCCGCGGCGGACGGCGGCCCGGTGGCGGACGGCGGCCCGGCGCTGCTCACCGAGCCGTTCGACGTCCCGTTCCCGGCGCCGGGGATCGTCCGGGCGGTGCGTCGCCGGGCCGACGCCAGCCAACGAGAGCTGGCCCGGTTCGCCCGGGTGCATC
The DNA here is from genome assembly GCF_027497355.1 of Micromonospora sp. WMMA1947. Classification (NCBI taxonomy): domain Bacteria; kingdom Bacillati; phylum Actinomycetota; class Actinomycetes; order Micromonosporales; family Micromonosporaceae; genus Micromonospora; species Micromonospora sp. WMMA1947. The sequence goes on from NZ_CP114909.1 coordinate 2,537,189, forward strand.
CGAGCACCGTCGGGCGGATCGAGGCGGGGACGCTGACGCCGAGCCTGGCCATGCTGTCGCGCATCGTGGGTACGGCCGGCTTCCGGCTCATCGTCGTCGACGAGGCCGGGCGGGTGCTCAAGCCGATGCGTGACCGGGCCGACCTGCGGGACGGCGCGGAGCGGCGGTACCCGTCCCACCTCGACATCGTCACCGACCCGGAGCCGGGGGAGTGGTGGGCCGACCGGTACGGCCTGGCCCGCCCACCGGAGACCTTCTACCGCGATCGGGAGGTCCGGGACTGGCTGCGCCGCCGTAGCCAGTGGGAGGTGCGGGTGGCCAAGTACCGGGGCGTACCGCCTCCGCCCGACCCGCAGCGGTGCGGATACCGCGGCGGCCCGCCGATCCGCCCATGAGCGAATCGACGGGCCGCCGCGCGGAACGCCGCTCAGTCGTCGTTCAGAATCGTCCCGACGCCGGACGGGTCGGCAAGGCGCAGGCCCGGCACCCCTGCCACGTACAGCGTGAGCTTCTCGTCCGCCTCGCGCTTGCGGTCACCGCGCACGGTGACCGGGAACGTCAGCGAGGTCTGGCCCGCAGCGAGCACCCGGCAGCCCACGTACGGGTCATAGTCCGACCCGGCCTGGGCGGTCGTGCCGTAGGTGGTCGCGCAGATCAGGGCCGGCTCGGAGAGCGGGCGCGACACGGTGACGGTGAACGTCATCGCGCGGGTGCCCTTGTCGCCCTCGGCGACCGAGGTGTCCGCGACGCGCAGCGAGGCGCGCGACCGGAACCGGGCCACCTGCGGGTCGTGGTCGCTGGCGCCCCGGTCACCCAGCTCCGGCGCGTCGGTGGGGTAGTCGGCGTTGATGTGCGCCGTCCGTACCTGCACCAGGTCGTCGTGCATCGGGGCGTTCACGAACAGGTTGTCCAGCGTCTGCGCCTGGCCGCTGAAGGTGTACGAGTACGCCGATGCCGGAGCGTCCTTCACCAGGTCGTCCCAGAGGTTGTGCAGCCCGGCCTCGTACAGCGGGGCGAGCTGGTCCGACGGGGTCGGGTTCTGGGCGGTGGCGATCGGGTCGTCCGGGCGGGGGAAGACGTTCAGGTCGCCGCCGTACACCACCCGGGCGTTCGGGTCGCTCGCCTCGACCGCCGCGACGATCGCCGCCCCGTACGCGGCCTGCTCCCGGCGCTGCCCGACCCGGCTGTCCGGCCCGGACGAGAAGTGGTTGGCGACCGCCCAGAGCGTGAACCGCTCGTTCGATCCGGGCGCGGCCTTGACGGTGAACCGGGCCAGCTGCGCCGCACGGGTGTAGACGTTGCTGCCGTCCACCCCGGTCGACCGGTCCACGTCGTCCGGCAGCACCGCGTTGAACGCCTTGGGGTTCTGCACGTCGGCGTTGGACGGCAGCGCCGCCGAGCGGTACCGGACCGTCGGCGCGGAGCCCAGCAGCGGGTCCGCGGCGGTCGCCTCGGCCAGCGTCAGCCGGTCGGTGCGGTAGAGGAACGCCGAGGCGATGCCCCGGGCGTCCGCGCCGGTCCGGTCGTACGCGGCGGCGTAAGCCGGACCGCCGTGCGCGGCGATGGTCAGCGCCAGCTCCTGCACGGTGTCCGGCGCGCCGTCGGCGTTGTTGGTGTCGCCGCAGGCCAGAGCGCCGTCGACCACCGAGCAGATGTCCTGGTCCTCGGCCTCCTGCACCAGGATCAGATCCGGGCTGTGCAGCGACTGGACGATCTGCCGGGCCTGCACGGCCAGCCTGGCGGCGTACGCCTCCGGGCTCGCCGGCACGTAGTCGAACGGCGGGCTGACCCCGGGGCACCCCGTGTTGCCGGCGAAGTCGCAGCCGTCGAACGGGTCGTCCCGGTAGTCGTACAGGTTCTCCACGTTGTAGGTGGCGATCGCGACCTCGCCGCCGCGGTCGGCCGGCTGCGGCGGGTGGTTCGCGGCCGGGTCGGCGCCACCGGTCAGCGTGAGCTGCTCCGGCTGCACGCTGTACTTGCTGAACGCGTACGAGACGGAGCCGTAGGCGTCCTCGGTGAGCGTGTCGAACGTGCGCGCCTCGGGCAGCAGCGCCCGGGAGTCACCGGCTGTCGCCTTCACACCGCCGGCGCCCAGCAGGACGCGCTGGTTGTTGCCGTTGTCGAACAGCGCGCCGGGGATGTCGTCGAGCGGGTGCGCGTCCCGGAACACCCGCCGGGCGTACGGGTCGGACCGCTTCATGATCGGGTCCTCGCGGTCCAGCACGTAGATCTCGGAGTCGGCGGTGGACGAGTAGATGTGCCGGGGCGCGGAAACGCCGCTGCCGGCGCGTACCCGCATCCGCTCGCCCTCGTGCCGCTCCCAGAACAGGTCGGCGGCGGCCGCCTCGGCCGGCGGGACCGCGTCGTCGACCCGGACCGCGGTGTCCACGTCGAGGCCGGAGTCCAGCTTGCGGACCAGCGAGGCGCCGGAGAGCTGGGTCTGGTTGAAGTACTCGGAGACCCGGCCGCGCAGCACGACCTCGTCGCCGACGGTCGGGGCGTACCCGCCGATCAGCGTGGTGAACGAGCCCATGAAGACGAACAGGCCGTCGGAGGTCAGCGGGTCGCCGTCCTCGGTGCCGAGCCGGCTCTGCAGGTAGAAGCCCCACTGGTCGGCCCCGGCCGAGCTGCGGGTCAGCGACATGCCGGTGATGACGCCGCGTACGTCGTACAGCGTGGAACTGGTGCCGTTGCCGCTGGCCGGCGCGAGCGGCGACCGGTCGGTGCGGCCGTCCTCGTCGTCGCCGGTGCGGCCCTGCACCTCGCCGATCGACAGCACGCTCGTGGCCTGCACGGTGAGCGTGCAGGTGGCGCTGTCGCCGTCGGCGTCGGTGGACGTCACGGTGACCGCGTAGCTGCCGGCCGGCAGGCCGGTGGCGGTCAGCGTCGCGGTGGCCGTACCGCCGTCCGCGGTCGCCGGGGTGAACGCGGTACGGCTGATCGAGCCGCTCGCCGGCACCGGCACGACCGAGGTGACCGCCAGGTCGGTGATCGTGTCGTCGGCGTCGGTCGCGGTCACCTCGCGGGTCGCGGTGGCGCCCGCCGACAGCGTCAGCGCGCCGCCGCAGGCCAGGGTGGGCGGCTGGTCGACCGGCCCGCCTCCGCCGACGGTGTGGCTGCCCAGCCCGTCGAACGTGTCGGTGGCGAAGCCGGCCCACTGCGCGGCCGGGTCGAACGGGTCCGCCGGGTCAGTGTCGCCGGCGGTCACCGAGGGCAGGCGGCGCAGCGTGTTGTCCGCCGTGCTGGTGAGCCCGCTGCCCCACTCGCTGCCCGGGTCGACACCGACCTGGCCGAGGGAGTCGACCACCGTGTCACCCTTGCGCAGCACGATCGCGTCGTCGCCGTTGAACAGCGAACCGGAGTACGTCTGGTCGGCCTGGGCGAGGATCGCGGGGGCGGCCGCCGCGGCGGCGAAGACGAACACGTCCCCGGCGGCGACGCTCCCGGTCAGGGCCACGTTCGTCGAGGTGGTGGCGCCGTTGAAGAAGAGCTGGAGCTGGTAGCCGCCGGCAGCCAGGTCGATCGGGGCACCGGTGCCGTTGTACAGCTCGACGGCCTTGTTGTTGGACGACCCCTCGACGTACTCCGAGATGAAGAGGTCGGTGGGCGCGGCGCTGGCCGCGGTGGGTGCGACAGCGATCGCCGTGAGGGTGACGGCGGCGGTGGTCGCGAGCGCGGCGAGGGTGCGGCGCGGGCGCATGGGGCCTCCACGATGGGTGGACAGGAACTAACGAACGTTAAGGCTCTCGTGGGTCCACCGTCCAGCCCATCGATGGCCGGGCGGTGAACGGTCAGCGGTGACTGTCCAGCCGGTGCACCAGCTCGGCGACGTCCACACCGTATTCGCACCAGTCGCGGTCGGGGCGGTAGCCCAGCTCGGCGTTGACCTTCAACATCGACTCGTTGTCCTGCGCGTTCCAGGTCTGCACCTCGGCCACCTCGGGCTCGGCCGAGCGCAGCTCCAGCAGCATCCGTGCCTTGATGGCCCGGTCGATGCCGTAGCCGCGGTGGTCGTGGACGACGATCGTGTCGTACTGGTCGGCCCGGGTCGGGTGCTGCGCCGGCACCACCACCTCGGTCAACCCGGCGACCTCGCCGGTCTGCTCGTGCAGCGCCAGCACGATGTACGGCTTCATGCCGCGCCGGTGCAGCGTCGCGAGGCTGTCGCGCAGGCGGTCCGGGTCGTAGGAGCTGGGCCGCAGCTCCACGTCGTCCACATCGCGCACCTCGGCCTTGGCCCGCGCGTACGCCTCGATCAGCTCGTCCGGCGGGCCGCCCGGCCAGAACTCCACGCGGTAGCCCGCACCGACCCCGGCGGCCATCTCGGAGAGCGCCGGCCAGTCCACCGAGCGCAGGTCGAGCACGCTGCGGGTCTCCACGTAGTCGCGGGTGAAGCCCAGCGACTCGTAGAACCCGACGGCCGGGGTGTCGCCGACCACCTCCACGCCGATCGACTGGAAGCCCTCGTCCCAGACCCGGCGGGCGGCCACCCGCACCAGCTCACGGCCGATCCCGCTGCGCCGGACCGCCGGGTGCACCAGCACCTCGAGCACGCCGATTCCCCCGAGCAGCAGCACGTGCACATGCCCGAGGATCGCTCCGGGCGTGCCGTCCGGGTCGGCGTCGTCCTGCGCTACCCACGAGATTCGCCGCTCGCCGGGCATCACCTCGGACAGATACTCCCGCATGGAGCTCTCCCGCCATGGCGGGTCCTGCGGCAGATCGGCCGCCAGGACCGCGTTCAGCGTGTCCAGCAGGGACGCGATCTCGGCGGACGACGCGGTCCTGGGATCCCACTCGCGCACCATCACCCGTCTAGCTTGCCGTCAACAGCAGCCGGGGGGAAGGGTTGAGTCCGCGAATGTACGCGAGCCGTCACCTCACGTTGCGGCTGATCCTGCCGTACTCGTCGGCCTTGTCGAAGACGGCCTGGGCGTACCGACGCACATCGTTGTAGGAGAGGATGGCCCCCCACCAGTCACCCGGGATGGTCATGTTCCGGCCGCCCTTGCACAGGTAGAGCCCGGCGGCCAGCGCCGCGTCGTCGATGTCGTGCGGGTTCTTCACGCCGTCGCCGTCGGCGTCCGCGCCGATCTCCTGCCAGGTGGTCGGGATGAACTGCATCGGGCCGAGCGCCCGGTCGTGGACGCGGTCGCCGTCGAGCGCGCCCTGGTCGGTGTCGAGGATCCGGGATCGGCCGCCCTGCCCGTCGAGCGGCTCCCCCTTGATCTCCGGCAGCGCCCGGCCGTCGGCTTGCAGCGTGGCGCCGTTCGCCGCGCCGTGGCGCGACTCGACGTAACCGATCGCGGCCAGCGTGGTCCAGCTCAACTGGCAGGCGCGGTTGGTCTGGGCGAGCACCAGTTCGGCGTACGCGTACGCCTGGAGCGCCACCGCGGGGATGCCGGTCACCGCGCCGACCCGCTGCGCCCAGCCGGCGAGCGCGTCCGCCGGTCGCCCGGTGGGCAGCACCGGGGCGGTGGTCGCACCGGGCAGCGGCGTGCCGGTTGGTGCGGCGGTGCCGGGCAACCCGGTCAGCTCCGGCAGCGGAGGCGTGGCGGGCGCCTCGGCGGTCTGCGGCACGGTCGCCGACGGCGTGGCCTCGGCGACCGGTTCCGGCCGGCCGATCGCCGCCGGCACGACCACCGCGCCGGCCGTGGTGGCGGCGGCGACCAGCGCGAGCAGGAACAGCGCGGGCAGCGCGGTGCGCCCGCCGGGCCGCCGGGACCAGGCGCGGGTGGCCCGGGCCGCGCCGACGGCGACCTGCCTGGGGCGCGTCCGGACGGCGTGCGCGAACGGCATCCGCCGACGCCGCCCGCCGCCCTCGGCCGCCGCCTCGACCTTCGTCTCCGGGCCGGAGTCCGTCTGCTCGCGCCCGCCGTCCGCCCCGGGCTCGGCGTCGGTCTTCGCGCCTGGCTCGGTGTCCGCGTCGGCGGGCGGCTTCGGGGGGAGGGAATCGCGCTCGCGGCGGGGCTGCGGGATGGACCGGGCGCCGTCGTCGGGTGGCGCGGCGGGTCGCAGGGGCCGGGCCGTCGCTCGCCGTTCGCCGTCCACCACCCGTCGAGTATCACCCATCCGTGTGACGACGTCAGGCCCGGCCGTACGCTTGGGACATGCCCCGGTACGAGTTCCGTTGCCGCGCCTGCGGTGACACCTTCGAGGTCAACCGCCCGATGGCCGAGGCCGCCCAGCCGGCCACCTGCCCGCAGGGCCACGCCGACACGGTGAAGCTGCTGTCCACGGTGGCGGTCACCGGCCGGGGCGGCGCCGCTCCGAGCGGTGGGATTCCCAGCGGTGGTGGTTGCTGCGGCGGCTCCTGCGGCTGCTGACTTTCCGCCTTCCGTCCCGCGAGTCGATAGGGTCTTGCCGCCGGTGTGATCTTTTGGCACCTTGGGGCGGAATCTGCCCAGCCGTTCTCACGATGCGTGACGGCACGACCATAGGGCAGCATGAACCCGACGTCACCGGGCGGAGGTTCGACGTATGTCGCAAGGACACCACCTCCCCAGCGGGTGGGTGACCTTCGTGTTCACCGACATCGAGGGCTCGACGCGGCTGGCCCGGATGCTCGGCCCGGTCTACCGCCCGGTCCTGCACGAGCACCGGCGGCTGCTGCGCGACACCCTGGCCGGCACCGACGGAGCCGAACTGCTGACCGAGGGCGACTCGTTCTTCCTCGCGTTCCCCGACGCCGCCGCCGCGGTCCGTGCCTGCCTGACCGCGCAGCGCGCGCTCGCCGGGCACGAGTGGCCCAACCCGGACGCCACCCCGCGGGTACGGATGGGGCTGCACACCGGCTACGCCGAGCCCCGCGACGGCGAGTACGCCAGCCCGGAGGTGCACCGGGCCGCCCGGGTGGCCGCCGCCGCGCACGGCGGGCAGGTGCTCTGCTCGGCCGCCACCGCCCGGCACGCCGACCCGCTGCCGGACGGGGTGTCCCTGCTGGACCTCGGGCTGCACCGGCTGCGCGGATTCGACGACCGGGAGCGGCTGTTCCAGCTCGTCGCGCCCGGGCTGGAGCGGCGGTTCCCGCGTCCGCGCACCGCCGACGCGACAGCGCACAACCTGCCGACCCAGGTCACCACGTTCGTCGGCCGGCAGGCCGAGCGCGCCGAGCTGGGGCGGCTGGTCGAGGCGTACCGCCTGGTGACGGTGCTCGGCGCGGGCGGCGCCGGCAAGACCCGGCTGGCGGTGGAGCTGGCCTCCGGAATCGTCGAGGACTACCCGGACGGTGTCTGGTTCGTCGACATCGCCGCGGTGACCGATCCGGGGCTGGTGGCGTTCGAGATCGCCGCCGTGCTCGGCCTCCGCCCGGAGCCCGGCCGGCCGATGGTCGACACCCTCGTCGAGTACGCGGCGCCGCGCCGGATGCTCGTGCTGCTCGACACCTGCGACGCCCAGACCGCGGCGTCGGCCGAGGTGATCAGCCGGCTGCTCGCGGGTGGCCGGGGGGTGCGGGTGCTGGCGACCAGCCGGGAGTCGTTCGGCGTACCCGGCGAGGTGGTGTGGCGGATACCGCCGCTCTCGGTGGACGAGGGACCCGACGGCGGGGGGAGCGACGCGGTGGCGCTGCTCCTGGACCGTACCGCCGTGGCCCGGGGCGGACGGGCGCCGGAGCCGGCCGAGCAGGCCGACCTGCACCGGGTGGTACGCCGCCTGGACGGGCTGCCGCTGGCCATCGAACTGGCCGCCGCCCGGCTGCGGGTGCTCTCCGCCGGGCAACTGGCCGAACGGCTGGACGACATGCTGGGCACGCTCGACGCCGGGCGGGAGACGGCGGAGCCGCCGCCGGTGGAGGCGGGCTGGAGCGGCAACCAGCAGGACACGGTGGACCTGGTGGCCGCCGCGACCGGTGCTGCCCCGCCCACCCCCGCGAGCCGCGCGGTGCAGCGTTCGGCGAGCGAGCGGCACCTGACGATCCAGGCCACTGTGACCTGGTCGTACCGGACGCTCGGTGCGCGCTCGGCCCGGCTGCTGCGCTGGATGGCGGTGTTCGCCGGCCCGGTGGACCTGCCCACCGTGCAGTGGCTGCTCGACGAGGACCCGCTCGACCCGCTCTCGGTGCTGGTGGACAAGTCGATGGTGCTGGCCGAGCCGCACGCCTCCGGCAGCACCTACCGGATGCTCGACCCGATCCGGGCGTACGCGGCCCGCCGGCTGGTCGAGGCGGGTGAGGAGCAGAGCGCCCGGGACCGGCACGTCGCCTGGTGCCGGCACGCGCTGGACCGGGCGCACCTGGGACCGGACGGCCGCCCGGTGACGCTCTCCCTGTACGCGCTCGACCCGCTGGCGAACGAGTTGCGGGCCGCGTTGCGCTGGTGCGCCACCGGTGGCAGCGCCCGCTCGGGCCTGTCGCTCGCAGGCGACCTGGACCAGTGGTGGCGGGAGCGCGGACTGGCCCGCGAGGGGCGGCTCTGGCTGTTCCGGCTCTACGGCCGGCTCGCCGAGACCGGCGAGGTGATGCCGGACGCGGAACTGGCCGCCGCGTACCACATGCATTCGCTGCACGCGGGCGCGGACGGCGAGTTCGGCGAGGAGCTGCGGTACTCGCAGCGGGCCGAGGCGGCCGCCCGGCAGTCCGGTGACCGTGGGCTGCTGGCCCGGGTGCTGGCCGGGCGCGCGGCGCCGCTCGTCGACATGGGACAGTTCGCCGAGGCGGAGCGGGTCTGTCGCGAGGTGATCGACTGGGCACTCGCCCAGGACGTGGTGGGGGACGCGCTGCTGGCCGTCTACAACCTCGCCGAGCTGCTCTGGCGCCGGGGCGCGCTGGACGAGGCGGCCGACCTGCTCGCCGCGGCCCGCCCGGTCGAGGCGTCCCGGCCGGCCGAGCGGGGCGGCCGGTCGGTGGACATGCTGCTCGGGATGGTGGCCCTGGCCCGGGGCGATCTGGTCGCCGCGCACGAGCACCTGCTGGTGGCGCTGCGCTCCCGGATGAGCCACGGCTACCTGGGCCGGGCCTGCGACACGATCAACGCGATAGCGGTGCGGTGCGCGCTGGCCGGGGACGCGCTCTCCGCGGCCCGGCTGTTCGGGGCGGCGCAGGCCACCCGGGCGAACCTTCGGGCCACGCCGGGGATATACGGCCCGTACTGGTCGGCCCGACAGACGGAGCTGCGCCGGGTGCTCGGCGACGAGGCGTTCGACGCCGCCTACGGCGCCGGGGCGGGACTGCGGCTGGACGAGGTGGCGGCACTGGCGCTGCACGTCGAGCACCCGGACCTGGCTGCCGACTCGCCCCGGTTCGGCGCGCGGACGCCGGGTTCCTGGCCGGCGTTCGAGCCGCGCAGCACGGCGGGCTGAGCGGGCCGGCCGCGCGCCGACGTGCGGACGCGGCGGATCGACCGGCCGGGCACGGCGGGGAGCCCGCCGGGCGGCGGACTCCCCGGTGCGGTGCGTCAGGCGAGGGCGGCGCGGCGCTGCGCGTCGGCCTTCATCCGGGCGGCGCGGTCGAGGTCGGCCTGCGATACCGCGGCGACCGAGCCGAAGACGCTCACCGCCTGGTAGTAGGTCCAGGCGAGGCTGTAGCAGGCGGGCCGGACCACCGCGGTGTACGTGGCGCAGACCCGCTTCAGGTCGGCGTAGAAGGCGTTGTCCAGGCGGGACTTGCTGGACGAGAAGACGCCCATCGCCTTGTGGTTGCGGTAGCCGAAGTCGTGCCGGTAGCAGGAGAGCTTGAAGTTGAACCCGATCGGGTTGTCCGGGCTGGACGAGCAGTAGTCGGTGGACCAGTCGAAGCCGTACTCGGTCCAGGGCGCCCGGTTCTGCCGGGCGCTGTTCCAGGCGTTGTAGCTGGACGCGCTGGTCTGCGTCCAACTGGTCAGGACGGACAGCTTCTGCTGGGTGCTCACCGCGGCGGCGGCCGGTGTGGCCAGGCCGAGCAGTGTGAGCAGGGCGAGTGTTCCGGCGGCGAGGGTGGTGGCGAGGCGACGGGACACGGGAACCTCCGCGGGGTGGTGGCCGGGATCTCCGGATGTCGACAAGTGTCGATCAAGCGGGTGAGCTGGGGCGATGCCCCGGGAGGCGGCTCGCTGACATCCGCCCAAACAGACGAATGCCCCCGGGCCGGCGAGGCGGCCCGGGGGCATCCGGCGAATCAGATCAGCGGACGAAGCGCGGCGGGCTCGCCGGGCTCTCGTTCGCCAGCCGGTCCAGCGCGGTCACGTAGTACGTGTACCGGGCGCCGTCGGCCGCCGTCGTGTCCACCCAGGACTGGACGGCGCCGTCGGTGGCTCGGACGGTGCCGACCAGGTGGGAGGCGTCCGCGAAGTCGCAGCGCCCGGCCAGGCCGTGCCCGTCGAACCGGTAGATCGCGTACGACGCGGCGGTGCCGAGCGGGCCCTTGCCGTCGGCCGGCTGCCGCCAGCTCAGGCGTACACCGTCCGCCTCCCGCTGGGCCTTGGTGACCACCGGGAACAGCAGCGGCTTGCGCGGCAGGTGCGTCATCGTGGGCACCAGCGCCGGGCGGGAGTAGTGCTCGGCCGCGTAGATGTCGGTGGCGCCGAGCCGGTTGGCCCGCACCTGCACCGCGGAGAAGTGCACGTTGCCGAGCACCTCCGGGTACGACCGGTTGAGCGTCAGGTGGTTCGACAGCTCCTGCGGGTTCATCCAGAACGACCCGTACGCCGGGTCACCGCTCTTGTAGTCGGCCTGGCCGATGTAGAGCTGCACCCGCGTGCCGCGCACCTGCTCGGCCCACCACGGCACCAGCCGGGCGTAGTCGGCCGCCGGGTACTGGCCGATGTACCAGTAGAGCTGCGGCACGATGTAGTCGATCCACTCCTCCTTGACCCACTTGCGGGAGTCGGCGGAGATGATGTCGTACGACTGCGAGCCGGTGGTGTCCGAGCCGTTCGGGTCGGCCGACGCGTTGCGCCAGATGCCGAACGGGCTGACGCCGAACTTCACGTACGGCTTCACGGCCTTGATCTTGGCGTTCATCTCCTGGATCAGCAGGTTGATGTTGTCCCGCCGCCAGTCGGCCTTGTCGGTGAAGCCCCTGTTGTACGCCGCGAACGTGGCGTCGTCGGGCACCTGGTAGGTGCCGCTCGGGTACGGGTAGAAGTAGTCGTCGAAGTGCACGCCGTCGATGTCGTACCGCTTGACCGCGTCCATCATCGCGGTCTGGACGAACTCGCGGACCTCGGGGATGCCGGGGTTGTAGTAGAGCCGGCTGCCGGCGACGCCGGCGGGCGGGTAGGCGAAGACCCAGTCGGGGTGCTGGCGGGCCGGGCTGTCCGGGGCCAGTTGCGACAGGTCGGCGCCGGCGCCGCCGGGGGCGGGCATCGAGACGCGGTACGGGTTGAACCAGGCGTGGAACTCCAGGTTGCGCTTGTGCGACTCGTCGACCAGGAAGGCCAGCGGGTCCCAGCCCGGGTTCTTGCCGCGTACGCCGGTCAGGTACTCCGACCACGGCTCGTACGGCGAGGGCCAGAACGCGTCGGCGGTCGGGCGGACCTGGACCACGACGGCGTTGTGGTTGAGCTTCTGGGCCAGGTCGAGCCAGGCCAGATATTCGGCCTTCTGCTTGGCCACCTGGTCCGGCGCGGTCCAGGAGTCCTTGCTGGGCCAGTCGATGTTCGTCACCGAGGCGATCCACATGGCCCGGAACTGGCGCTTGGGGGTGGCCGGGTCGGTGACGCAGTCGGTGGAGGGGGAAGTGGTCGTGCCGGTGTCGCCGGGGGCGGCCTGCGCGGGCGTGCCGGCGACCAGCGTGCCGAGCAGCGCCGCGGCCAGCGCGGCGGCTCCGAGCCGAGTTGCCTTCATGCGGTGCGGTCCCTTCGTCGGGTCCGGGGGGACGGTCGGCGGCGAGGGCTCCACGGCAAGATTCGCCGCGCTGCCCAGGCCGCCGGTAGAAAACTTTCATCTATCCGTGCCCGGCGCAAGACCCCGGCCGGTGATCGATGTCCCGCGCCGTCCGACTCGGCCGGATCGTGACGATTCCGAGACCTGCGGTGCGGGATTGGAGCGGAAAACGGCTGGGTAGCTAGCCCGGTCACAGACCGCCACCGTGGCGGCCACACGGCGGGGGAGGTGATCAGATGTCGGTCCTGCGTACCAAGCCGATCCAGGACGTGCTCGCCCAGGGCGACGCCGACGGCGAGGACGGCAAGCCGGGGCTGCGGCGCCGGCTCGGCGCGGTCGACCTGATGGGCTTCGGCATCGGCATCGTGATCGGCACCGGCATCTTCACGCTCACCGGTGTCGAGGCGCGGAACAGCGCCGGGCCGGGCGTGGTGATCTCGTTCGGCATCGCCGGCCTGGTCGCCCTGCTCGCCGCGCTCTGCTACGCCGAACTCGCCAGCAGCGTGCCGACCGCCGGCAGCGCCTACACCTACGCGTACGCGACCATGGGCGAGATCGTCGCCTGGATCATCGGCTGGGACCTGCTGCTGGAGTTCGCGCTCGGCGCGGCCGTGGTGGCCCGGGGCTGGTCCGGCTACCTCGCCGACCTGTTCGGCCTGCCCAGTGCCTGGTTCGCCGAGGAGGGCAGCGTCGTCAACCTCGGCGCCATCGGCATCGTGCTGGTGCTCGGCGTGGTCGCCATCGTCGGCATCCGCGAGTCGGCCCGGGTCACCAACCTGCTCGTGCTGGTCAAGGTGGCGATCTGTGCCTTCGTCATCATCGCCGGGCTGTTCTTCGTCAAGGCGGCCAACCTCACCCCGTTCATCCCGGCCGCCGAGCCGGCCGGGGCCGGGGACGACGGCATCAAACAACCGGTCACCCAGGCCATCTTCGGGCTGGAACCCTCCGTCTTCGGCTTCGTCGGGGTGCTCACCGCCGCCGCCGTCGTGTTCTTCGCGTACACCGGGTTCGAGGCCGTGGCGAACCTGGGTGAGGAGACCCGCAAGCCCAAGCGGGACCTGCCGCTGGGTCTGCTCGGCACGCTGCTCATCTCCACTGTGCTCTACATCGGCGTCTCGCTCGTCGTGGTCGGCATGGTCAAGTACACCGAGATCGACGAGGGCGCGCCGATCGCGTCCGCGTTCCGGGCGGTCGGCGCGGGCTGGGCCGCGGTGCTCGTCTCCATCGCCGCCGTCGCCGGTCTCACCAGCGTGATCCTGGTGGACCTGGTGGCCATGGGCCGGATCGGCTTCGCCATCGCCCGCGACGGGCTCATTCCGCCCGCCATCGCGAAGGTGCATCCGCGCTGGGGCACGCCGTACCGGATCGCCGGGATCATGACGATCGCGGTGGCGCTGCTCGCCGGCTTCCTGCCGCTGTCGGCGCTGGCCGACCTGGTCAGCATCGGCGCGCTCTGCGCGTTCACGCTGGTCGCGATCGCGGTGCCGATCCTGCGTAAGCGCCGCCCCGACCTGGAACGGCCGTTCAAGGTGCCGTTCTCGCCCGTGCTGCCGATCCTCACCGCGCTGGCGTGCCTCTACCTGAGCCTGAACCTGTCGGTGGAGACGTGGCTGCGGTTCCTCGCCTGGATGCTGCTCGGCGCGGTCATCTACTTCGGGTACGGCCACCGCAAGAACCGGCTCGCCCGTCGCGAGCACTCGGACACCCCCGAGCCCGCCCCCACCCCCTGAGGCGGGCCCCCCGAAGGAAGGGCCCCTTCTTAACGCCCGGCGTTAAGAAGGGGCCCTTCCACTACCGGAGGCGTTAACAGGGGGCCCTTCCTTACGTCATCCCTTCAGGCCGCTGCGGGAGACGCCCTGGATGACGTGCCGCTGGGCGAGCACGAACAGGATCAGCACCGGCACGCTCGCCAGCACCGCGCCCGCCATGATGACCGGATAGTCGGTCACGTACGCGCCCTGGAGCAGGCCCAGGCCCGCCGGCAGGGTCAGCCGTTCCGGGCTGAACAGCACGTACACCGGCCAGAGGAAGTCGTTCCAGTTGGTCAGGAACGACAGCACCGCCAGCGTCGCCAGGGCCGGCTTCGACAGCGGCAGCAGCACCCGCCGGAAGATCTGCCAGTGGTTCGCGCCGTCCAGCACCGCCGCCTCCTCCAGCTCGGCCGGGATGGAGAGGAAGAACTGGCGCAGGAAGAACACCCCGAACGCACTGGCCGCACCGGGCACGATCACCACTGTCAGCGTGTCGATCCAGTTCAGCCGCTCGGCGATGATGAAGTTCGGGATGATCAGCGAGGTGGGCGGCAGGAACAGCGTGCCCACGATCAGCGCGAACAGCACCTTCCGGCCGCGGAACCGCATCCGGGCCAGCGCGTACGCGGCCATCGACGCGGTCACCAGCACCAGCAGCGTGTGCAGGGTGGCCGCGAGCATGCTGTTGACGAACCAGCGCAGCACCGGGTTCGCCGTGTTGTCGATGATCTGCTCGTAGCCGTAGGTGGAGAACGGGTTCGGCAGCCAGCCGGGCGGCACCTGCTGCGCGTCGTCGTACGTCTTCACCGACGTCAGCAGCATCCAGACCAGCGGGGTCACGAAGATCGCGGTGATCAGCAGCAGAACGCCGTACCGCGCCACCGCACGCATGTTCCTCATGTCGTACCCCTCAGTCTTCCCGGTAGCGGAACAGCCGGAAGTTGACGACGCTCACCACCGCGAGCATCAGCGCGAAGAACACGCTCATCGCGGCGGCCCGCCCGGCGTCGTAGTCCCGCAACCCCTCGTCGACGATCCGCCAGACCACGGTCCGGGTCTGCTCGCCCGGCGCGCCCTGGGTGATCAGGAACGCCTGCCCGAACACGTTCGCCGAGGCGAGGATCGTGGTGGTGAAGACGAACAGCATCACCGGGCGCAGGCCGGGGATCGTGACGTGGCGGAACCGGTCCCAGGCGCCCGCGCCGTCCACCTTGGCCGCCTCGTACAGCTCGGCCGGGATGTCCTGGAGACCGGCCAGGTAGATCACCGCGTTGAAACCGCAGGTCCACCACACGGTCACGCCGACCAGCGACACCCACGCCCACGGCACGTCGGTCACCCACGGCGTGTCCGAGGGGAGCCCGACCACGCCGAGCAGCCGGTTGACCAGGCCCAGGTTGGCGTCCAGCAGGAACCGCCAGAGCAGGCCGATCACCGCGACGCCCAGCACGTACGGCGCGAAGAACGCGGCCCGGAAGAACGTCCGGCCGGGGAACGAGCGGTTGAGCAGCAGCGCCAGCCCGAGCGGGACGACCACGAGCAGCGGTACGGAGAACAGCGTGAAGATGCCGGTGGCCCGGACGCTCGACCACCAGTCCCCGTAGATCGCCGATTCGCTGGAGAACAGGTCCCGGTAGTTGCCGAGCCCGGTGAACGGCCGGTTGGGCAGTTGCAGATCCCACTGGTGCAGGCTGATCCAGACCCCGAACAGGATCGGCGCCAGGCCGAAGACGCCGAACAGGATCAGGTACGGCGCGAGGAAGAGGTACGGCGTCGTCCGGCTGCCGCGTTCCGTCACGCCCCGGCGGCGGGTGGGCGCCGCCGGGGGCGGCGCGCTGTCACGCGCCGCCCCGGCCTCGATCACGTCCGCCACGGCGGATCAGTTCCCGTACTTCTTGCGGTTGTCCTCGAGCTGCTTGTTCGCCTTGGCCACGCCGTCGTCGAGCGCCTGCTTCGGCGACTTCTTGCCCAGCGCCGCCTCGTTGAAGGCGCTGTAGAAGGTCAGCATGGCCTCGTTGAGGCCCGGCACGGACGGCGGGAACGCCGCGTACTCCAGCTCGGGGGCGAGCGCGTTGACCTCGGTGAGCGCGGTGAACTCGCTGCTCTCGCGGACCGCCTTGCGGGCCGGCACCTGGCCACCCTTGGCCCAGTCCAGCGAGTGCTGGCTCAGCCAGTTGATGAAGACCTTCGCCCCGGCCGTCTTGTTCGCGTTCGCGGAGCGCTGCTTGACGATGGTGAAGTTGTGCGAGTTCGCCCAGGCGGCCTTCTGGCTGCCGATCTGCGGCAGCGGCGCGACGCCCCACTGCACGTTCGGGCTCTTCTTCAGGTCGTTGATCTGCCAGATGCCGTTCCAGGTGAACGCGTTCTTGCCGCTCTTGAACGCCAGGTAGTCGGCGTCCTGGCCGACGTTCGCCGGGGAGTGGCCCTGTTTGGTCATGTCCACCAGCCAGGTGCACGCCTCGACCGCCGGGTCGGAGTTGAACGTCGCCTTCGCCACCTCGGCGTCGAAGAGCGTCCCGCCCCACTGGTGCAGCAGGCTGTAGAACGTCATGCCGCCGGTGAACTGGAACGGGCTGACCCAGAAGCCCTGGACGCCGGACTTCTTCAGTTCGGTCAACGCCGCGGTGTACTCGTCCCGGGTGGTCGGCGGCTTCTCCGGATCGAGGCCGGCCTTCTGCATGACCGCCTTGTTGTAGTAGAAGCCCAGCGGGTGCATGTCCAGCGGGATGCCGTACCGCTTGTCGTTGTAGAGGCCGCCCTTCCAGACCGTCGGGGCGAAGTCGCCCTCGCTCAGCTCCAGGGCCTTGGCCACGTCGTCCAGTTCGGTGATCGTGCCGCGGGCGGCGAACGTGGCGAGCTGGTCCATGTGCATGACCGCGATGTCCGGGCCGTTGCCGCTGGAGACCGCGCCCGGCAGCTTGCTGTAGTAGTCCTCCCACTGGTACGTGATCACGCTGACCGCGATGTTCTGGTGCTCGCCGTTGAACTGCTGGACGAGCGTCTTGAAGATGTCGCCGTCGCCGCCGGTGAAGCCGTTCCACAGCTTCAGGTCCACCTTCGGGCCGGTGTAGTCCTTGCCGCCGTTGCCGGACGCGCCGGAGCTGTCGGAGCTGCTGCCGCCGCCGCAGCCGCTCAGCGTCAGCGTGGCCGCCGCGCCGAGACCGAGGCCGAGCCCGAGCAGGTGCCGCCGGCTCATCTCGTTCTGGATCATGGGTACTCCTTGGGGGACGGGATGGAGTATTGCCTGGTCACAGCGCCGGCACGAAGCGCAGCAGGTTCCAGGAGGTGGCCGGCAGCAGCACGGAGACCCGGCCGCCGTCGACAGTGGGCGTGGTGAGGTCCCGAGGCATGACCCGCTCCGGGTCCGCTTCGGTGTTCGTGGCGTCCGGGTCGGTCCCGGCCGCCACCGTGGTGTGCGCCTCGGCCCGCAGGCCGGGCAGGCCGCGCAGGTCCAGGTCGAGCGGGAGGTCCTGCGGGCTGCGGTTCACCGCGAACACGGCCAGAGCGCCGGTCTCCTCGTCGTGCACGGCGACGGTGTCCAGCGCCGGCACGTCGCCGTACCGGCGGGTCTCGTAGGTCGGGCCGGTGGGCTCGGTCCGCAGCACGGTGCCGCGGGCGTACCGGGCGGTCAGGGCGAACGGGTGGAAGATGCTCTGCCGCCAGGCCGGGCCGCCGTTGCGGGTACGGATCGGGGCGATCACGTTGGCGAGCTGCGCCTGGCAGGCCACACCGATGCGGTCGGCGTGCCGGAGCAGGGTGATCAGCAGGTCGCCCACCACCACCGCGTCGACGGCCGTGTAGTCGTCCTCGATCAGCGCCGGCGCCTCGACCCAGCCGCGCCGGTCCAGGTCGGACTGGAGGCGGGACTGGTACCAGACGTTCCACTCGTCGAAGGAGATCTTCAGCTTGCGCTTCTGCCGCAGCTTGGCGCCCACGTAGTCGGCGGTGGCGACGACCTCGGTGATGAAGGCGTCCATGTCGACGGCGGAGGCGAGCAGGCTGGCCCGGTCGCCGTCGGTGGGGTCGTAGTAGGTGTGGGCGGAGATGTAGTCGACGTGCTCGTAGGTGTGCTCCAGCACCGTCGCCTCCCACGCGGCGAACGTGGGCATGCCCCGGCCGGAGCTGCCGCAGGCGACCAGGCTGATCGAGGGGTCGATCATCTTCATCGCGCGGGCGGTCTCGGCGGCGAGGCGGCCGTACTCGTCGGCGGTCTTGTGCCCGACCTGCCACGGCCCGTCCATCTCGTTGCCGAGGCACCACAGCCGCACCCCGTACGGCTGCTCGGCGCCGTGCTTGCGGCGCAGGTCGGACAGTTGGGTGCCGCCCGGGTGGTTGGTGTACTCCAGCAGGTCGAGCGCCTCGGTCACGCCGCGGGTGCCCAGGTTGACCGCCATCATCGGCTCGACCCCGGCCTCGGCCGCCCAGGTCATGAACTCGTCGAGGCCGAACTCGTTGGTCTCGATGGTCTTCCAGGCCAGGTCGAGCCGGCGCGGGCGGTCGCCGGCCGGGCCGACGCCGTCCTCCCAGCGGTAGCTGGAGACGAAGTTGCCGCCCGGGTACCGGACCACCGACACGCCCAGCTCGCGGGTCAGGTCCAGCACGTCGCGTCGCAGACCCCGCCGGTCGGCGCTCGGATGCCCCGGTTCGTACACCCCGCCGTAGACGCAACGCCCCATGTGCTCGACGAAGGAACCGAAGATCCGGCGGTCCGCCGGCGCGACCCGGAACGCCGGATCGATCGTGAGCTGCGCGTTCGGCACGATGCCAACCTCTTTCTCGCTGCTGTTGCGGGTGACCGCGGTCACCCCGCTGTCACTGGTTTCTACAACGTTGTAAGCGCTCGTGTAAAGAGGTCGTTACGTCGTCGTGACGCGGTACAGTGCGGCCAGCGTTCACCGGAAGGAAGTGCAGTGCGGCACAGGCTCAAGGACGTCGCGGAGCGGGCCGGAGTGTCGGTGAAGACCGTCTCCAACGTCGTCAACGGCTACCAGCACGTGCGCGCCGACACGCGGGCCCGGGTCGAGGAGGCCATCGCCGCGCTGAACTACCGGCCCAACCTGTCGGCCCGCAACCTGCGCAAGGGGCGTACCGGGGTGATCGCCCTGGCCGTGCCCGAGCTGGACATCCCCTACTTCGCCGAACTGGCCCGGCACGTCGTCACCGCCGCCGCCGACCAGGGCTGGACCGTCCTCATCGACCAGACCGGCGGCGGCTCCGAGCAGGAACGCAAGGCCGCCAGCGGCATCGGCGACCACATGATCGACGGCCTGATCCTGAGCCCGCTCGCACTCACCGCCGACGACCTCGCCGCGCTGGCCGGCCTGCCCATGGTGCTGCTGGGCGAGCGGGTCGACCACGGCCCCGCCGACCACGTCATGATCGACAACGTGGCCGCCGCCCGGGAGATCACCGCCCACCTGATCGGGCTCGGCCGCCGCCGGATCGCCGCGATCGGCTCCCAGCGCACCCCCGAGGGCGCCAGCGCCCGGCTCCGCCTGGCCGGCTACACCGCCGCGCTGACCGAGGCCGGCATCGCCTACGACGACCGCCTGGTGGCGCCCGCGCCGGCCTGGCACCGCGCGGACGGCGCCGCCGCCATGCGGCACCTGCTCACCACGGGGGTACGCCCCGACGCCGTCTTCTGCTTCAACGACACGCTCGCGCTCGGCGCGTTGCGTGCCCTGCACGAGATGGGCCTGCGCGTGCCCGAGGACGTCGCGGTGGCCGGCTTCGACGACATCGAGGACGGTCGCTTCTCGATCCCGACGCTGACCACGGTCGCCCCGGACAAGGAACGCATCGCCCGCCTCGCGGTCGAGTTGCTGGCGGGCCGCCTGGGCCCCGACCGCGACGCCCCACCGCGCGAGCTGGTGGCCCCCCACCACCTGGCCCTCCGCGAATCCGCCTAGCTCTCCCTCTGGCCCTCCTTGGCCCCTCCTTGACCCCTCCTTGGCCCGTCGATCATGAAGTTGACGGCGATGTCGATCTCCTGGAGTGCCGCCAACTTCATGATCGACGGGGTGGGTGCGGGGTGGGTCCGGGTGGGTTCGGCCCGGTCGGGGGTCAGTCGAAGAAGCGGGCCAGATGGGACGCGGGTGGGGGTGGCGCGTCCGGGGGCAGGGGAGTGAGGTCGGCGAAGATCGACGCGCCGTCGCAGCCGACGTGCAGCGGATACCAGCGCGGCGTACCCGGTGGACGCTGACCGCAGATGCCCTTGAACGTCTGCACGTCCAGCAGGCGTACGTGGGTAGGGTCGGCCACCGCGTTGACGTGCCGCCACCAGGGGCTCATCACGTGCAGCACGCCGCCCGGACGCAGCACCCGGTGGCACTCGTCGAACAGCGGCAGGAAGTCGATCAGGTGCTCGACGATGTGCACCGCGAAGAAGACGTCCACCGAGTCGTCGCGCAGCGGCAGCGAGCCGGCCAGGTTGGCGACCGCGTTCACCCCCGGCGCCGGATAGATGTCCAGCCCCAGGTTGCCCGGCCACTGCTTGGTGGCACCGCAGCCCAGGTCGACCACCACCGGCGCCCGCCCGGCCACGGTGACCCGGCACCAGACCCCGAGTACGCCGGACAGCCGGCCGATCAGCTCCCGTACCAGCCGTAGCTGATCCGCATCTGCGACCTCACCGGTCAGGTGCGCCACCCCCCGGTCGAAGCGCACCTCGACCGCCGTTCCGCGCAGCCGCTCGTCGTGCCGGACCATGTCGGCCCACGCCTCGGCGAGGAAGTCGTCGGTCTGCCGGAGTCGCTCACCCGAGAGCGCGGTCTGCCCCATCGCCACCATGCGCCACCTCCGGCGGCCCGTTACCCCCATTTCGCCCCAATATGCCCCCGTCAGACCGCCCCCTCCACCGCGCGGGCGCAGGCGCCGCCGACCCGGGGCCCGGCAGCCGCCCTCCCCGCCCAGCCGCCCTCGTCGCCCCCGCCGCCCCTGCCCTCGCTCCGCCCGGTCCGCGCTCCGCCCGACCCGCCCGCGCTCCGCCCGGTCCGCGCTCCGCCCGGTCCGCGCTCCGCCCGACCCGCCCGCGCTCCGCCCGGTCCGCGCTCCGCCCGCCCCCGGCCCGCGCCCGCCCCCGGCCCGCCCGCCCAACCGCGCCCAGCCGTCCGCCCCGCCTGTCGCCGGTGATCAAGGAGTTTCTGTCACCGGACGACCCCTCGATGACACAAACTCCTTGATCACCGGACTGCACCTGAGATCTTGGAAGATTTCGGCCCCTATGGGGGCACTTTCCTTCCAAGATCTCCCGCGGCTCGGGACGCGGCGCTGATCAAGGAGTTGGTGCTGGCACCAGCGGCGTGGATGGACCCAAACTCCTTGATCGGGCGAGGGGCCACCCGGACCCACCTCGTTGATCAAGGAGTTTGTGTCTTTGTGGGCCCCGGATCGGACACAAACTCCTTGATCACGGCCGGTCTCGGGTCGGGTTGTGCGCGGAGATGGCGGGGGCCTGGCTGCGCCCGTCGATCATGGAGTTGTGGCCGGGGCAAAGCTCCCGAAAGGGGCAGGCAAGGGGCCGCAACTGCAAGATCAGCAGGGCGAGGGCGCGGGCGGGAGGAGAAGGGAGGGGGGCGGGAATCAGGGGGAGAGGGTTCGGCGGACTGTGCGGGAGCTCCGCATGCGCTGGCGGGGCTGGGCGGCGGCCGTCTTCGGGCGCTTGAGGTGGTAGCGGTGCAACTCGTTGTTGCCCGGCAGCGACGGGTCCTCGCTCATCGCGACCAGTTCCCAGCCCTGGTCACCGGCCCGGTTCAGGTGGGCCAGCGCGGTGTCGCCGTACGGCGTCACGTCGATCATGGAGCCGTCCGGGCCGTACCAGATGAAAACGACCTCCCACCCGGTGTCGGTGGTGGCGGCCTGGCGGCGGCGGACCAGCAGCGCGTACTCCCACTTGAGCATGCGCTCATTGTGGACCCGCGCGGGCGACTCGGCACGGATCAGTGTTCGGCGATCCGTCCGTCCGCGACGCGCAGCCGCCGGTTCACGCTCACCGCGTCGAGCATCCGCCGGTCGTGGGTCACCAGCAGCAGCGTGCCGGGATAGGTGGCCAGCGCCGATTCGAGCTGCTCGATCGCGGCCAGGTCGAGGTGGTTTGTCGGTTCGTCGAGCACCAGCAGGTTCACGCCGCGCCCCTGGAGCAGCGCCAGCGCGGCCCGGGTCCGCTCGCCGGGGGACAGCGTCGCCGCCGGGCGCAGCACGTGGTCGGCGCGCAGCCCGAACTTCGCCAGCAGCGTCCGCACGTCGGCCGGGGCGAGATCAGGTACGGCGGCGCCGAACGCGTCGAGCAGCGGCTGGTCGCCGAGGAACAGTCCCCGGGCCTGGTCGACCTCGCCGACCACCACACCCGGGCCGAGCGCGGCGTGTCCCTCGTCCAGTGGCAGCCGGCCCAGCAGCGCGGCGAGCAGGGTGCTCTTGCCGGAGCCGTTCGCCCCGGTGATCGCCACCCGGTCGGCCCAGTCGATCTGCAGGTCCACCGGGCCGAGCGTGAAGCCGCCACGGCGTACCACTGCTCCTCGGAGCGAGGCCACGACGGCGCCGGCGCGGGGCGCGGCGGCGATCTCCATCCGCAGCGCCCACTCCTTGCGCGGCTCCTCGACCACCTCCAGCCGCTCGATCAGCCGGGCGGTCTGCTTGGCCTTCGCGGCCTGCTTCTCGGTCGACTCGGCGCGATACTTGCGGCCGATCTTGTCGTTGTCGGTGGCCTTGCGGCGGGCGTTCTTGACGCCCTTCTCCATCCACGCCCGCTGGGTGCGGGCGCGCGCCTCCAGGTCGGCCTTCGTGTCGGCGTACTCCTCGTACTCCTCGCGGGCGTGCCGGCGCGCCACCTCCCGCTCCTCCAGGTAGGCCGCGTAGCCACCGCCGTAGTGGTTGACCTGCCGCTGGTGCAGGTCCAGCTCGATGATGCGGGTGACGGTGCGGGTGAGGAACTCGCGGTCGTGGCTGACCACCACGGTGCCGGCGCGCAGGCCGTTGACGAAGCGTTCCAGCCGGTCCAGCCCGGCCAGGTCCAGGTCGTTGGTGGGCTCGTCGAGCAGGAAGACGTCGTACCGGCTGAGCAGCAGCGACGCCAGCCCGGCGCGGGCGGCCTGGCCGCCGGACAGGCCGGTCATCGGATGGTCCAGGCCGACGTCGAGACCCAGCTCCGCGGCCACCTGCGCGGCCCGTTCGTCCAGATCCGCGCCGCCGAGGTCGAGCCAGCGTTCGAGAGCGTTCGCGTACGCGTCGTCGGCGCCCGCCGCCCCGGCGGTGAGCGCCTCGGTGGCGGCGTCCAGCGCGGCCTGCTCGGCGGTCACCCCGGTGCGCCGGGCCAGGAACTCCCGGACCGTCTCGCCGGGCCGGCGCTCCGGCTCCTGCGGCAGGTAGCCGACGGTCGCCGTGGGCGGGCTCAGCGAGACCGAGCCCTGCTCGCGGGGGACAAGACCGGCGAGGGTACGCAGCAGCGTGGACTTGCCCGCGCCGTTGACCCCGACCAGCCCCACCACGTCGCCGGGCGCGACGACCAGGTCGAGGTCTTCGAAGAGGAGGCGGTCACCGTGGCCGGCGGTGAGGTCCTTGGCGATCAACGTGGCGCTCATCAGGGCACCGAGCCTACCGGCGGGCGCATCCGGATTACCGCGACCCGCGCTTGCGGCGGCACCGATCTGAGGGAGACTCACAGCCGTGGTGACCACACTGGCGATCGACTGCGGTGGCGGCGGGATCAAGGCCTCCGTACTGGATGCCGCCGGAACCATGCGCGCCCGGCCGCTGCGCGTGCCCACGCCGTACCCGCTGCCGCCCGGCCTGTTCGTCAAGACGCTGTTGGATCTCGGCGCCCGCCTGCCCACGGCGGACCGGCTCACCGTCGGCATGCCCGGCATGATCCGGCACGGCGTGGTGGTGGCGACGCCGCACTACGTGACCCGTTCCGGGCCGCGCAGTCGCGTCGACCCCGAGCTGCTGGCCGAGTGGTCCGGCTACGACGCGCGCACCGCGTTGGCCGAGGCGTTCGGCGTGCCGGCGCTGGTGCTCAACGACGCCGAGGTGCACGGCGCGGGCGTGGTCGCCGGGACCGGCTGCGAGCTGGTGCTGACGCTCGGCACCGGGCTGGGCAGCGCGTTGTTCGACGGCGGGACGCTGGCGCCGCACCTGGAGCTGTCGCACGCGCCGGTGCGGTGGAACACCACCTACGACACGTACGTGGGGGAGCCGGAACGGCGGCGCCTCGGCGACGCGTTCTGGTCCCGGCGGATCCGGCAGGTGGTGGACGGCCTGCGGCCGGTGTTCCGCTGGGACCGGCTGTATCTCGGCGGCGGCAACTCCCGGCTGATCCGGCCCGAGCAGGTGGCCCGGATGGGCGACGACGTGGTGATCGTCCCCAACACTGCCGGAATCGTCGGTGGTGTCCGGGCCTGGGACCTGATCGGCGGCCGGTACGACCCGACCACCTGATCTTTCGCCCCGCAGGAACACTCGCGCTCGCGCCGGTGTTGTGCCAGCGTCGGACCAAGGGCCTGGCGCGACACGAGGAGGTGGGTCGAGTGGATCTTCTGGCGGAGTACCGGCGGGCGACCATGTTCTTCGAAGCGGGTGACCCGACCGGAGCGGCCCGGCTGCTCGAACCGATCATCGAGGCCGAGCCGGACAACTCCTCGGTCCGGCAGCTGCTGGCCCGCGCGTACTTCCAGTCGGCCCAGCTCAACCGGGCCGAGGAGCAGTTGCGCGAGCTGGTCGACCGCGACCCGAGCGACCACTACGCGCACCACGTGCTCGGCCGCACGCTGGAGCGGATGAACCGGCCGGTGGACGCGCTGCGGCACCTGCGCATCGCGGCCGCGATGTACTCGACGAACACCGACTACGCCACCGCGCTGCGCCGAGTGGAGGGCAAAGTCGGTCGTTGACCGATGACGCGGAAGGGCAGCCCGGGCGGGCTGCCCTTCCGCGTACCTAGGATGGGACCGTGAAGCTCAAGCTCGACCTCCACGACATCTACAACAAGGGCCACGACATCGATCGTGCGCTGCGCGGGATCATGGACGAGGCGGTGGCGAAGAAGGCCACGCTCGTGGAGATCATCCCGGGCAAGGGGTCGGGCGCGCTGAAGAAGAAGGTGCTGCGCTTCCTCGACCAGAAGGACGTGAAGCAGCTCTACCACCGGGTCGAGAAGGACTCGAAGAACTTCGGCCGCCTGTTCGTCCACTTCCGCTGGAAGTAGCCGGTCACGCTGGGCGTCCCCCGAACATCCAGTTGTGCGACTCCACCTCGGCGTACCGGTCGGCGGCCAGCACGGCGCGCGCCTCGTCCGGGTCGGTCGCCCGTACCAGCGCCGCCGTCCCCACCCACGTCACGCCGTCGTCGGACAGCAGCGGCCCGTACGCGATCAGCTCGTCCTGCCACTGCGGCAGCACCGGACCGGCGCCCTGCTCCGGACCGAGCCCGAGCACCAGGTAGCGGTTGCCACCGGTCCGGCCCCCGGGGAACTCCCACATGGTGCGGCCCAGCATGTTCCGCCACCGCCGCAGCATCACGTCCCGGTACGCGCCGGCCTGGTAGTTGGGCTCGTCGAAGGCGAAAGCCCGGGCGGCCGCGGGGTCGGGCAGGCTCAGGATGTGCACGCTGCCGGTCGGTGAACCGTCGTCGGCGAGGGTCGGGCCGCGCGCGATCATCTGCTCCGCGTGCCGGTCCATGTAGGACCAGTGTTCCTCGATCAGCTTCTGGCGCAGAGGTGCCGAGCCGAGCCGATCGCGGTGGTAGCAGAAGAACTCCATGGCCCGAGTCTCGCCGTCGATCAACAGGCGTAGCCACTTTTTTGTGGGTACTTGTCGGCGTGCGCGACGGCGACGAACCTGGTTGTGGGTGGAGGCGAAAAGGGGCAGGTCAGGAGGCGGTGCGGGCTTCGGCGAGTTTGTCCAGGCGGCGGTGGCCCCAGTCGGAGAGGGGAGCCAGCGCCTCGGCCAGTTCGCGGCCGAAAGTGGTGAGCGAGTACTCGGTCTTCAACGGCAGCACCTCGTACGCCTCCCGGTGCACCAGGCCGTCGCCCTCCATCTCCCGTAACGCCTGAGTCAGCACCTTTTCGGTGAGGCCCGGAAGCTGCCGGCGCAGCTCTCCGGGGCGGCGCGGGCCGGATTCCAGCAGCCAGAGCAGGGCTGTCTTCCACTTGCCGTCGATCACGGCGATCGCGGCCGTCACTCCACAGACGTTCAGATCCTGGGCCCGGCTGCGCGTCATCTGCGTCCCGTTCGACAAGAGGAGTCTGCGTGAACACCAATCCCGACAAGTCTGTCACGGTGCTCGGTCTGGGACCGATGGGTCGTGCGCTGGCCGGCGCCTTCCTGAGCGCCGGAGTGCCCACGACGGTCTGGAACCGCACGCCGGGCAAGGACCGTGAGCTGGTCGAGCGGGGCGCGACAAGCGCACGGACCGCCGAGGAGGCGGTCGCCGCGAGCGAACTGACTGTGGTCTGCGTGGTGAACTACGACGCGTCGGACGCGATCCTGCGACGCGACGCCGTGACCGCCGCGCTCGAAGGGCGAACGGTCGTCAGCCTGACGGCCGACACCCCGGACCGGGTCCGCGACACCGCACGATGGGCGGCCGGACACGGCATCCGGTATCTGGACGGCGCGATCATGACGCCGACCACCACTATCGGCACCCCGGACGCGGTGCTCATCTACAGCGGTCCGGCCGGCCTTTACCAGGAGCACCAGCCGGTGCTCGACGCGCTGGGCGGTACCCACACCCACCTCGGCGAGGAGATCGGGCGCGCGGCGGCGTACGACATCGCGCTGCTCGACATCTTCTGGACCGCGATGGCGGGTTACGCGCACGCGCTGGCGGTGGCGAAGGCGGAAGGCGTGACGGCCCGGGAACTCGCGCCGTTCGCCACTGGCATCGCCGCGATCCTGCCGCCCATCTTCGAGGAGGGCGCGGCGGAGATGGACACGGGCAGCTTCCCCGGAGACGGCAACCCGATCACCTCCGCCGTGTCGTCCATGGCGCACATCGTCCACACGTCCGAGGCGCACGGCATCGACGCCGGAGTGATGCGTGCGGTCGAAGGCATGGCCCGCCGGGCCGTCGGGCTGGGCCACGGCGCGGACGGTTTCCTGCGGGTCGCCGAGGTGCTGGGGCGGCGCTGACCCACAGCCAGTACGCCGAAGTGGCGGCATCCCGGCGTGGGGATACCGCCACTTCGGCGAGGTGGTGTCGATCAAGCGGCTGTGTCGATCAAGCGGCGGTCAGAGCGGGTACGTGCGCGCCACCGCCAGCATCTCCGAACTGTGCGACCCGACCACGCCCACACCCTCCGGCCGGGGCCGGAACCCGGGCACGGAGGACAGCCCGTCACTGGCGTCCATCGCCCGCACCGAAACGGCACCGCCCCGGGGCACGAGCGTCAGCGTGACCTCGACACCCTCCGGCGGCGGGGCGTGGAACACGACCCCGAACCCCCACTTGCCGTCGGCCGGCTCGACCGGCACGTCCCGTCCGGCCACCGATGCGGACCGCACGGTGGCGGTGCTGGTGTCGACGTGCAGCGTGAGCAGGCGTACCTGCCGCTGCGGCACCACCCGGACCCGCAGCACGCGCTGGTCACCGGTGCGGGTGTCGGAGAGCAGCTCCACCTTCGGGGCGGGCAGGGGCGCGGCGGTGGCCGAGCCGCCGCGCAGCTCGGTGGGGCCGAGCCCGGGGAAGTCGTCGGCGATCGAGACCGTGCCGTCGACGTAGCCGTCGGTCCACGGCTGCGGCTTCTCCTCCCGGGTGAGCCAGGCCGCTTTCCCGGTGCCCGCGTCCAGCGCGTACATCAGGTGGGTCGGCACGGGATGTGCGGCGTCGAAGCGGTCCACGGCGAGGCCGACCCCGGCGAGCACCACCGCCGCCAGCGCGGCGGCCGTGGCGGGCAGCGCGCCGAGCCGGCGTGCGCGCAGCGCGAGCAGGCCGCGCTGGCCGCCGGCCCGGGGGTGCAGCAGGTCCACCACCGGGAGTACGGCGAGGCCGAGCAGCACCGCGACGAGCGCGGCAACAGCGCCCATGCCCATGCCCAACGCGGGGAACAGCAGCACCACCGGAGGCAGCAGGATCACCACCGCGACCGCGGCGGCGAGCGTCACCGCGACCACCGGCCACGGTCCGTCGCGCCGGGTGGCGAGCGCCACGAAACCGGCGAGCGCTCCGGCCAACGCGGGCAGTGTCGTCAGGTACGCCCCACCGGGCACCGCCACGGCGAGCAGCACACCGAACACGGCGAGCCAGGCCAGCCCGCCGAACGCCAGCGCGGCCGGGCCGACCCGGCGGCGCAGCAGCGCGTACCAGCAGAACAGCACGGCGGCGGAGAGTGCCACGACGGCGAGCCGGTACCAGCCCGGGCGGTACGGGTCGAGCAGTTCGGCGTACCCGGGTCGGATCGTGGTGATCGCGGCCCAGAGCAGCCACGCGCCCAGCGGGGCCACGACGACCGGCAGCAGGGCCAGGCCGAAGCCGGCGGCGAGCGTGCCGGCGGTGGCCCGGCCCCGGCGGCGCAGGAGCCAGCCGAGCGCGCCGACGGCGAGCAGCGCGACCACCGCGAGCGGCAGCGTCAGCCAGCCGGGGTAGCGCACCAGCCCGCCGAGCACGGGGAAGTAGGTGTCGTCGTGGCCGGCGCGCAGGTCGCCCAGGTCGGTACGGCCGAACTCACGGGCCAGGCCGAGCGCGTTGTCGCCGTGCATCTGGAGGCTGCCCCGGTCGACCCGGGCCGGCACGTCCAGCGGGGTGTGATAGATCGCGCCGCCGTCGATGTAGGCGGAGTTCAGCCCGACGAACTTCCGGTCCAGGAACGCGGTGAAGTCGGTGTCGTTCGGCAGCGCCCGGTAGATCTCCACCGCGAACGACGTGCCCACCGGGTGCGGCGCGGCCCTGCCGAAGATCTCCACCAGCTTCGCGTTGTTCCGGGACGTCTCGAACATGATCACCGGGCCGGTGGAGCCACGCGCCTCCAGGTTGAGCACGACGCCGCCGTCGCGGGCGAGCGGATGGTCGCCGGCGAACCCGGCGGCACCGCACAGGCACGCCTCCTCCGCGTCGGTGAGCACGAAGACGACGTCGTTGCGGGGGCGCGGGCCGGTGGTGAGCGCCCGCGCGACCTCCAGGATCGTGGCGGTGCCGGCGGCGTCGTCGTTGCCACCCGGCCCGGTCTGCACCGAGTCGTAGTGCGAGACCAGGAACACCTTCCCGGTCGGGTCGGTGCCGGGCAGGCGGGCCACCACGTTGCGGACCCGGGCCAGCGTGGCCCCGCCCGCCGCGCCGGACAGCTGCCCGGCCTCGGGCGCCACCGCGTCCTGCACCTCGGTCTCAAGGCCCAGCCCGCGCAGCGTCGTCACCAGGTGCTCGCGTACCCGGTCGTTGGCGGCGCTGCCCGCGACGTGCGGCTCGGCCGCGATCACCTCGACGTTCCGGAAGGCCCGGGCGGCGCTGAACTCGCGCTCGGGCGCGTCCGCCGGACGCGGCGCCGGGGTGGAGAGGCCGGCCAGGACGCTCGCCCCGACGGCGAGCAGCGCGACGAGCGCGGCCAGGGCGGCGATCGGCCGCCGGCGGGGCCGGGTGAACGCGCGGTCGGCGGGGCGGGTGGGGGGTGCGCCCACGGGGACTCCTCGGGGTGGATCTACGGGGTGGGGATCATCCTGCACCCCCGAGGGCTGCGGCGGCAGTCCTCGGTCGGTGCGCTGCGGGCGTGACAGCGCTCCCGGCGTAACATCGTCTGTCGACCGCGCCGCTGTGGAAGTGGATCGGTCACACGCTCCGCCGCGCCGGTGTCGGTCGCGTTGTGTGCGACTGTTGTCTGAGTCAGGATCAGCAGGGCATTCGGAAGGAGCCCGACATCACCAGCGAACTCCCGCGTCTCGCGGCGGTTACCCGACCGCAGCGGGGTTCCGGCGCGTCGGGTGCCGTCCGCGTGCCGTCGGCCGGGGCGGGGCTGCACGGCGGCGTACCGCCGGGCGAGCGGCTGCGGGTGCTGCTGGTCGAGGACGACGAAGGCGACGCCTTCCTGGTCGGCGAGCTGCTCGCCGAGACCAACTCGATGATCGACCTGCTGGTGGCCACCAGCCTCAGCGAGGCCCGGCAGCGGGTGATGGGCGTCGACTGCGTCCTGCTCGACCTGGGCCTGCCCGACGCGCAGGGCCTGGACGGGCTGCGCCGGGTGCTGGAGATGGCCAGCGGTGCGGCGGTCTGCGTACTGACCGGCCGCTCGGACGAGCACCTGGGCATCGTCGCGGTCGCCGAGGGCGCGCAGGACTACCTGGTCAAGGGCCAGGTCGACGGCGTCCTGCTGACCCGGGCACTGCGGTACGCGGTGGAGCGCAAGCGGGCCGACGAGAACGCCCGCCGGCTGCGTGAGGTGGAGCTGCGCCAGGCCGAGTCCGCCCGCCTGGAGCGCGGCCTGCTGCCGCAGCCGCTGATGACCACCGACGAGGTGTCGGTGCACACGTTCTACCGGCCCGGCCGGCACGCCGCGCTGATCGGCGGCGACTTCTACGACGTGGTGCAGACCCGGCCGGACCGGATCGATTTCATCGTCGGCGACGTCTGCGGGCACGGCGTGGACGAGGCGGCGCTCGGCGTCGAACTGCGCGTGGCCTGGCGGGCCCTGGTGCTGGCCGGGGTGCCGGACGACGAGGTGCTGCCCGCGCTGGAGCAGGTGCTGATGAGCGAGCGCCGCCTCCAGGAGATCTTCGCGACGGTGGCCACCACCCGGCTCGACCTGGCCTCGGCACGGGCCACCGTCCGCCTCGCCGGTCACCCGCCGCCGCTGCTGCTCAGCGGCGGGAAGGTCGCGCCGGTACCGGCCAAGGGCGGGTTGCTGCTGGGCGTACGGCCGCGCCGCCCGGTCGCCTTCGACCTGGAGTTCGACACCGACGACTGGTCCCTGCTGATGTACACCGACGGCCTGATCGAGGGCCGGGTGGACGGCGGGGACGAACGCCTCGACGTGCCGGGCCTGACCGGGCTGCTCGACGACCCGGCGAACCGGGCGGTGCCGCTGGCCGAGCTGCCCGCCTGGCTGGTCGGGCGGGCCGAGCAGATAAACGGCGGCCCGCTGGCCGACGACGTGGCGATGTTGCTGGTGACCCGCGGTAGCGGTCGGTGAGCGTGAGCGCGAAAGGCTACGGGGAGGAACCTGTGAAGGCGTACCAGCAGGGGTGGACCCTGCGGCGGCGGGTGGTCGCGCTCCTCGGCGTGGTGGTGGTGCTGCTGCTCGGGCTGGCCGCCGCTGAGGCGGCGGTCGCCGCGAAGAACCGCGAGAACATCGACGCGGTGCTGCTCAAGACCGGCCCGCTGCGCGTCCAGGCGCAGGAACTGATGAGCGTGCTGCTCGACCAGGAGACCTCGGTTCGCGGGTACGCGGTGAACGGTGACCGCCGTGACCTGGAGCCCTACCAGGAGGGCGTGAAGCGCGAGCAGACGCTGGCCGCCTCGATCCGGGACCTGTCGGCCGACTACCCGGACGTGCGCCGGTCGCTGGACGTGGTGGAGCAGCAGACCGCGCAGTGGCGGACCCAGGTGGCCGAGCCGGTGATCACCACTGTCGAGCGGGACGGCGCGGCGGCCGGCCAGGCGCTGATCACCGACGCGACCCGCCAGCAGTTCGACGGCATCCGGACGTCGGTGAACACCCTTCAGGACGAGATCCTCACCGTCCGGCAGGAGACCGCCGACCGGGTCAACTCGACCAGCAACGCGCTGGTCGTGCTGCTGGTCATCGCCGCGCTGGTGGTGACGACTGCCGGTGTGGTGATGCTGCTCTCGCTGGACCGGATCCTGATCCGCCCGCTGGCGGCCCTGGTCACCCAGGTGCGCGAGGTGGCCGACGGCGACTACCGGCACCACATCGAGGGGTCCGGTCCGCCGGAGTTCCGCCGGCTCGCCGAGGACATCGACCAGATGCGGATGAAGATCGCCCGCGAGCTGGACGAGGTACGCGAGGCGCGCGAGCGCATCGAGTGGGTCAACAGCCAGCTCCAGAAGCAGGCCGAGGAGCTGACCCGCTCCAACCGTGACCTGGAGCAGTTCGCGTACGTCGCCTCGCACGACCTCCAGGAGCCGCTGCGCAAGGTGGCGAGCTTCTGCCAGCTCCTGCAGCGGCGCTACGCCGGGCAGCTCGACGAGCGGGCCGACCAGTACATCGCGTTCGCGGTGGACGGCGCGCAGCGCATGCAGCGGCTGATCAACGACCTGCTGGCGTTCTCCCGGATCGGCCGGTTGACCACCGGCTTCACCGAGGTCGACCTGAACAAGGTGATGGGCGACGTCGCGGGGCAGACCGAGGCGGCGTTGCAGTACGCCGACGCGGACCTGACCTGGGGCGAGATGCCGACCATCCGCGGCGAGGAGCCGCTGCTGACCAACCTGCTGGTCAACCTGGTCAGCAACTCGGTGAAGTTCCGCCGGGCGGACGTGCCGCCGAAGGTGCACGTGTCGGCGCGGCTGGTCGGCGACGAGTGGGAGATCAGCTGCCGGGACAACGGCATCGGGATCGAGCCGGAGTTCGCCGACAAGATCTTCGTGATCTTCCAGCGGCTGCACTCGAAGGACGCGTACCCGGGCACCGGCATCGGGCTGGCCATCGTCAAGAAGATCGTGGAGTATCACGGCGGCCGGGTCTGGGTGGACACGGACGCCGACGAGGGCACCACGATCCGGTTCACGCTCCCCGCGCTGGAGGCCGACATCGAGGCCGCCAAGGCGGCGGAGGCGGCGAAGGACGGGGACGCGGCGGACGACGCGGAGCCGGCCGAGGCGCCGGCCGCCGAGGCTGCCGAGGGCGACCCGGCGGGCGTCGGGCGGCAGCCGGACGGCGAGGCACGCGAAGAGCCGCCCGCGGAGGCGGACCGACACGGTACAAACGGTGGCATGAAGGAGACGGTGGGATGACCGCGCCCGCGGACGGCAAGAGCCCGATCGAGGTCCTGCTCGTCGAGGACGACCCCGGCGACGTGCTGATGACCCAGGAGGCGTTCGAGGAGCACAAGCTCCGCAACCGCCTCACCGTCGTCTCCGACGGCGCCGAGGCGCTCGCCTACCTGCGTCGCGAGGGCCAGTACGCGGACGCGGTGACGCCCGACCTGATCCTGCTCGACCTGAACCTGCCCCGGCGGGACGGCCGGGAGGTGCTGGAGGAGATCAAGAAGGACGAGGAACTGCGCCGCATCCCGGTCGTGGTGCTCACCACCTCGCAGGCCGACGAGGACATCCTGCGCAGCTACCAGCTGCACGCCAACGCCTACGTGACCAAGCCGGTGGACTTCGAGCGCTTCATCTCCGTGGTCCGCCAGATCGACGAGTTCTTCGTCAGCGTGGTCAAGCTGCCGCCGCGTGGCTGACCCGCTGCTGGACGACGTCGGCGCGCTGCTGAAGGAGGCAGCGGCCAAGGTCGTCGTGCCGTTGTTCCGCCGGCTCGACGCGTCCGACATCTCCGAGAAGGCTCCCGGCGAGGTGGTCACCGTCGCCGACCGCGAGGCCGAGGTGCTGATCTCCGAGGGCCTGCGGCAGTTGCGTCCCGGCTCGGTGGTGGTCGGCGAGGAGGCCGTCGCCGAGGACCCGGACCTGCTGCGGCACCTGCGCGGCAGCGGCGACGTCTGGCTCGTCGACCCGGTCGACGGCACCTCCAACTTCGCCGCCGGCCGCCGGCCGTTCGCGCTGATGGCGGCGCTGCTCACCGACGGCGTACCGGTGGCCTCCTGGGTGTACGACCCGCTCGACGGCACGATGGCGGCGGGCCGGCTCGGCGCGGGCGCCCGGCTGGACGGGGCGTCGCTGGGCGCGCCGCGGGCCGAGCCGCGGGTGGGCGCGCTGCGCGGCACCGCGGCGACGAAGTTCCTGCCCCCGGACTTCCGCCGCCGGGTCGAGGAGGGCGGCCGCCGCATCGGTGAGCTGCTGCCCGGCCAGCACTGCGCCGGCCGGGAGTACCTGGACATCCTCACCGGCGCGCAGCAGTTCGTGCTGTTCTGGCGCACCCTGCCGTGGGACCACACGCCCGGCACGCTGCTGGTGCGCGAGGCCGGTGGCGTGGCCCGCCGGTTCGACGGCGCCGACTACCACCCGGCCGACGACGGCAAGGGACTGCTCGTGGCCGCCAGCCCGGAGATCTGGGACGAGGTGAGCACCGCCCTGCTGGGCGGTTGAGCGGCGCTGCGCGACGAGCACGGCACGCTGCGTCGACGTCGGACGCCGTACGCCGTCGCCGGCCTGGCGTGTCGCGCGTGGTCCGGTATCGTGACCGGCGGTCTCCGCCAGCAGGCCGCCGTCCGGCGCCGGCGGAGACGCCGCTCGGTGTACGGGGGCCGGCGGTCGACGGAAGGACCAACACGTGCCCAGGACCAGCCCTACCGGCCGGCGCGTCCGGCGGTCGCTGCTCGCCGCGCTCGCCGCGGTGGCCGTGCTGCTCGGCTCCGGCGTGGCCGCCGGGCCGGCCGCCGCCGTACCCAGCCCGAACGCCCCGAACGAGGGCGGCAGCAAGCAGCTGCGGGCGGCGCTCGAGGCGGCGGCGAAGGGCCACATCGAGGCCCAGAACAAGCTGGAGAACTCCAAGCGCCGGCAGAAGGCGCTCGCCGCCCAGCTCACCGAGATCGAGGTACGCCTCGTCGGGCTCAGCGCGCAGGCCGGTGAGGTCGCCGCGCAGTCGTACCGGATGGGCCGGCTGACCGCGACGTCGATGCTGCTCGCGAGCGCCGACCCGAACGACTTCCTCAAGCGCGCCGCCGAGCTGGACGTGATGGCCCAGCGGGACAGCAAGCGGCTGCGGGAACTGGCCGACGCGAAGGCGCAGGCGGCCGAGGCGAAGCTCGCCATCGACGCCGAGGTGCGGGAGCAGGCCAAGCAGGTCGCGGTGCAGGCCCGCAAGAAGAAGGACGCCGAGGTGGCGCTGGCGAAGGTCAGCTCGGGCGCCGGGTCCGGCTTCAACGGCACCTCCTCGTCGGCGCGGCCCGCGCCGCGCAACTCGGACGGCTCGTGGCCGTCGGAGTCCTGCTCGGTGGACGACCCGACGCCCGCCTCCGGCTGCATCACGCCGCGCACGCTGCACATGCTCCAGCAGGCCAAGGCGGCCGGTTACAAGCGGTACGCCTCGTGCCACCGCAGCGGTGGCGGCGGCGAGCACCCCAAGGGTCGGGCCTGCGACTTCTCCGCCGCCAGCGGTGGGTTCGAGGACAAGACCGCCACCGGCGGCGACAAGGCGTACGGCGACAGCCTCGCCGCCTGGGCGAAGAACAACGCGAACCGGCTCGGCATCATGTACGTCATCTGGTATCGGCAGATCTGGATGCCGAACACCGGCTGGCGCGCGTACAGCGGTGGTGGCAGCCCGGCCGCGGACCACACAAACCATGTTCACATCTCGATGTATTGACGCGGCCCGCCGGTGGCGCTGCGTACCATCGCCACGGTGAGCAGCACATCGTCCGACGTCATGGCGGAACCGGCGGCCGACGCCCCGGTTCCGCCGCGGGCCCTCCCCAACGGGCTCGCCGCGTTCCTCGTCTTCTTCTCCAGCGGTGCGGTGCTGGTGCTGGAGACCGTCTCGTTGCGCCTGGTCGGCCCGTACGTCGGGGTGACGCTCCAGGTGACCAGCTCGGTCATCGGCATGGCGCTGGCCGCGATCGCCTACGGGGCGTGGTTCGGCGGGTGGCTCGCCGACCGGCGTGACCCGCGTACCCTTCTCGCCCCGGCGCTGGTGCTGGCCGGCATCGCCACCGCGGTCACGCTGCCGATCGTCAGGTACGCCGGTGAGGCGCTGCGCGGCGGCGCGGCGAGCGCGGTGCTCCTGCTGACCGCGCTGACCGTGGTGGTGCCGGCGGCGCTGCTGTCCGCCATCACCCCGCTCGTGGTGAAGCTCCAACTCGCCGACCTGCGCCGCACCGGCCAGGTGGTGGGCAAGCTGTCCAGCATCGGCACGCTCGGCGGCATCACCGCCACGCTCGGCACCGGCTTCATCCTGGTGGCAGCGCTGCGCAGCTCCGTCATCGTGCTGGGGCTGGCCGCCGCGCTGGGGGTGAGCGGGCTGGCGCTCGGCGTCTGGCTACGTCGGCAGGCGGATGCCGGTGGGCCGTCCACGCCGGGCCGGGTCAAGGCCGCGCTGGCGTTGCTCGGTCTCGCCGCGGCCGGGCTCACCGCCGCCGCGCCGAACCCGTGCGACGTGGAGACCGCGTACCACTGCGCCCGGGTCGAGGTGGACCCGTCGTGGCCGCAGGGCCGCACGCTGTACCTCAACTCGGCCGAGCACTCGTACGTCGACCTGGACGAGCCAAACCACCTCAAGTACGCGTACACGCAGTGGATCGGCCTGGTCGCGGACGTGGCGCGGCCGGCGAAGCAGCCGATGGACGCGCTGCACCTGGGTGGCGGTGGCTTCACCGTGCCGAACTACCTGGCCGCGACCCGGCCCGGCACCGACAACCTGGTGTTCGAGCTGGACGGCGGGCTGGTCGAGCTGGACCGGCGGGAGCTGGGCCTGCGCACCGGCCCGAAGATGCGCGCCGAGGTGGGCGACGCGCGGGTGCTGCTGCGCGACGAGCCGACCGACAGCCGCGACTTCATCGTCGGCGACGCGTTCGGCCACCTGGTGGTGCCGTGGCACCTGGCCACCCGGGAGATGGCCGCTGACATCCGCCGGGTGCTGCGCCCGGACGGGATCTACGTGCAGAACGTCATCGACTACCCGCCGGGCCGGTTCATCCGGGCCGAGCTGGCCACCGTGAAGGCCGAGTTCGCGCACGTCGCGTTGATCGCCCCGCCCGGCGCGATCGACGGGGAGCAGGGCGCCAACTTCGTCATCGTCGCCTCGGACGCGCCGCTGCCGCTCGCCGCGATCCCGCCCGGGCTGAAGCTGCTGCCCGAGCGGGCCGAGCTGATGGACGAGGCGCGGGTGACCGAATGGGTCGGTGACGCGATGGTGCTCACCGACGACTACGCGCCGGTGGACCAACTGCTCGCGACCGCCTGAACGGGTGACTTTTCTGACCGATTCCGACAGCTGAGGTGTACCGGGGTCGACTTCGGGCAACAGGACCGACCATGGGTGGACCGGTCAGGAACGGCGTGCAACTGCTCGGCGAGCGATATCGGCTCGTCGAGCAGTTGGGTGCGGGCGGCATGTCGGTCGTCTGGCGCGGCTACGACGAGGTGCTGGGCCGCCAGGTCGCGGTCAAGGTGCTGGCCTCGCGGCTGGCCAGCGACAAGGCGTTCCGGCACCGGATCCGGGTGGAGGCGCAGGCCGCCGCGCGGCTGTGCCACCCCAACATCACCAACGTGTACGACTACGGCGAGTCCGTGCAGGTCGGCCTGACCGTCCCGTACGTGGTCATGGAACTCGTCGACGGCGGTCCGCTCAGCGGGCGGCTCGGCCGCGACGGGCAGCTTCCCTGGCGGGAGGCCATGACCATCGGCGCGGAGGTCGCCTCGGCGCTCGCCGCCGCGCACGCCCGGGGCGTGGTGCACCGGGACGTGACACCGGGCAACGTCATGCTGACCCCGACCGGGGTGAAGGTCGTCGACTTCGGCATCTCGGCGCTGGTGGGGGAGAGCGACAAGGGGCCGGACGGCGCGCTGCTCGGCACACCGGCCTACCTCGCGCCGGAGCGGCTGGACAACGGGCACGTCTCGCCCGCCACCGACGTGTACGCGGTCGGGCTGCTGCTCTACCGGATGCTCACCGGCCGCCTGCCGTGGCAGGCCAGCACCACCACCGAGATGCTGCGCGCGCACATGTACCGCGACCCGGACCCGATGCCCGCCGTGCCGGGCCTGCCCGAGCCGGTGGCCGCGCTGGTGCAGCGGTGCATGTCCAAGCGGCCCGAGGACCGCCCGGCCACCGCCGAGGTGGCCCGTACGCTCGCCGAAGCGGCGGGTATCGCGGCGATCGTGCCGGTGTCACCGGCGTTCGGCCGGATGGACCCGGCGCTCGCCGAGAACGCGGGCACCACCATCCTGCCGTGGTCGGCGGAGACCGACGCGCTGCCGTTCTCGGCGGTGCGTACCCGCACGAGGCGGGCGGTGGCGCGGCGGCGCAAGGTCGAGGCCGGGGTGGCCGCCGTGGGCCTGGTCGCGGTCACCGCCACGCTCTGGGGGCTGACCTCGCGGAGCCCGGCCAGCGGCGGGGTGGAACCGACCGAGGCGCGGATGAGCCTGCCCGAGCCGATCCCCTGCGCCGTCGACTACTCGCTGCGCCGCGACACCGGCAAGGACTTCTCCGCCGAGCTGACGCTCACCAACACCAGCGACCGGGAACTGCGCGGCTGGACCATGAACTTCACGTTCCCCGGCAAGCAGACCGTGACCACGTCCCAGCCCACCGCGCGTCAGGCGGGGCGTACCGTCTCGATCGCCGCACCGGCGACGGACCCGGCGCTGGCGCCCGGCGCGTCGACGAAGCTGACGCTGGCGGGCCGCTACACCGGGAGCAACACGCTGCCGGTGGAGTTCACCGTCGGCGGCAGCACCTGCGGCGTGCAGGTCTCCGGCATCGCCGGTTCGGCGCCGACCACCGCGCCGCCGGTGAAGACGCCGGTCAAGCCGGCCACCAAGGCCACCGCCAAGAGCGGGCCGGCGAAGGCCAAGCCGGCCCCGGCGAAACCGAAGCCCAAGGCCGCGCCGAAGCCCAAGGGCAAGGAGGGCCCGAAGGGAAAAGCAAAGTAGACCGGCCGAAGGGGGGTGAGCACGGCAAGGGCAAGGGTCCTGGTCCCAAGAAGGGCTGACGGCCAGGTCAGCGGCCCCGGTCAGGTCACCGCGGAGAAGCGCTGCACCTGGGAGATGCCACCCTCCACGATCAGTACGCTGTCCGCCTTCAACACGGTGTCCGGCCCGACGTACCGGAACGGTTCCCCGGCCTGCTTCTCGCCGACCACCATCACGCCGTACCGGTCCTGCGGGGCGATGTCGCGCAGCGACCGCCCGACCAGCGGCGCGGGCACCTTGATCTTGGCGATGGCGAAGTCGTCGTCGAACTCGATGAAGTCGAGCATCCGGCTGACGATCAGGTGCGCCACCCGCTCGCCGGTCTCCTGCTCGGGGAAGACCACGTGGTGCGCGCCCACCGAGTGCAGGATCTTCGCGTGCTTCTCCGACGTGGCCCGCGCCCAGATCTGCTCGATTCCCAGCTCGGCCAGCGCCAGTACGGTGAGCACGCTCGCCTCCAGCGACGCGCCGATGGCCACCACGACCCGGCGGAAGTCCGCCAGCCCGAGCTGGCGCAGCACCGCCTCCTCGGTGGTGTCCGCCTGCACCACCCGGTCCAGGTCGGCCGACCAGTGCTGGACCCGCCCCGCGTCGTGGTCGATCGCCAGCACCTCGTAGCCGAGGCGGGACAGGGAGTCCGCCAGGCGCGAGCCGAACCGGCCCAGGCCGATCACCGCGATGCCGGTCTCCTCCGGATGTCTAGCCGACAATGGGTTGCTCCTCCGGGTAGCGGTACAGCCGTCGACGGGTGTTCAACGCGATGGCCGAGCCGAGGGTGAGCGGCCCGATCCGTCCGATGTACATGAGCGCGGTCAGCACGTACTGGCCCGGTGGCGAGAGCTGCCCGGACACGCCGACGGTCAGGCCGGTGGTGCTGAAGGCGGAGGTGACCTCGAACAACGCGGCCGAGAACGATATGTGCGAGGTCAGCGCGATCAGGCCGACCGTCCCGCCGGCCACGAGCGCCACGCTCAGCAGCGCCACCGTCAGCGCCTGCCGCTGGCTCGCCGTCGCCACCCGGCGGTGCCCGACTGTGGTGTCCGGCTCGCCCCGCAGCTCGGCCCAGATGGCGAAGCCGAGCAGGAAGAACGTGGAGACCTTGATGCCGCCCGCGGTGCTGGCGCTGCCGCCGCCGATGAACATCAGGCCGATCAGCATGGGGTAGCTCTCGTCGGTGAGCCGCCCGACGTTGACGACGTCGAAGCCGCCGGTACGGCTCAACGCGATCTGGGTGAACGACGCCAGCAACTTGCCCGGCACGTCGAAGGTGCCGATCGTGAACGGGTTGCCCCACTCGGCCACCAGCAGGTACGCGACGCCGAAGACGGTCAGCACCACGCTGCCCCAGACGGTCAGCTTCGTGGCGACCGCCCAGCGCGCCGGCTGCCGCCACTCGCGTACCGCCTCGAACAGCGCCGGGAAACCCAGCCCGCCGATGATCGCGCCGACGCTGAGCGGCAGCGCCACCCAGCCGTCCCGGGAGAACGCGATCAGGCCGTCCGAGTAGAGCGCGAACCCGCCGTTGTTGAACGCCTGCACCGAGTGGAACACCGCCGACCAGAGCGCCCGGCCCGGCCGGTAGTCGTACGCCAGGAACAGGCGCGCGGCGATCACCGCCGTCATCAGCGCCTCGGTGACGAAGACGGTCGCCGCGATGCGCAGCAGCAGCCGGCGTACGTCGCCGAGGCCGAACTCGGCGGTCTCCGCCTGCACGAGCAGCCGGTTACGCAGACCGAGCTGGCGGGACACCGCCAGGATCACCAGCGACGCCCCGGTCAGGATGCCCAGACCACCGAGCTGCGTCAGCACGGTGATCATCACGAGCCCGAAGCCGTTCCAGTAGTTCGGCGTGTCGGTCACCGCCATCCCGGTCACCGACACCGCCGAGGTGGAGGTGAACAGCGCGGTGACGAACGGGGTGTACCGCTGCTGGCTCGTCGCCCAGGGCAGCATGAGCAGACCGGTGCCGACCAGGATCACCGCCAGGAACCCCAACGGCACCAGCCGTACGGGCTTCCGGAGCAGGCGGCGCACCCCGTCATCTTCCGTCCGGAGATTCACCGGCAGGTCAGAAACCGACCAACTGGCGGTCAACCACACCCGGTCTGCTGTGCGTACCCATCGACGACAGGAGACGGCGTTGCGACGTACCCTTTCCGCCCTCGGCGTGACCGGCGCGCTGCTCGCGGCGGCCGCAGTGGTGGTGCCGGCCGTGGCCGCCCAGGCCGGCCCGGACCACCGCGCCGCCGAGCAGGCCCGCCCGGCCCAGCGGCCGATCGTGATCGGCCACCGCGGCGCGAGCGGCTACCGCCCCGAGCACACCCTGGAGGCCTACCGGCTCGCCATCCGCCAGGGCGCCGACTTCATCGAACCGGACCTGGTCGCGACCAGGGACGGCGTCCTGGTCGCGCGGCACGAGAACGAGATCTCCGGTACGACGGACGTGGCCGCCCACCCCGAGTTCGCCGCCCGCAAGGCGACGAAGACCATCGACGGGGTGAAGGTCACCGGCTGGTTCACCGAGGACTTCACGCTGGCCGAGCTGAAGACGCTGCGGGCCAAGGAGCGGCTGCCGCAGGTGCGGGTCGCGAACACCGCGTTCGACGGCAGGTTCGAGATCCCGACGTTCCAGGAGGTCATCGACCTGGCGCGGACCGAGTCGAAGGCCCGCGGCCGGACCATCGGCGTCTACCCGGAGACCAAGCACCCGACCTACTTCGCGTCGATCGGCCGTCCACTGGAGGAGCCGCTGGTGGCGGTGCTGCGCCGCAACCGGCTCACCCACCGCGCAGACCCGGTGTTCGTCCAGAGCTTCGAGACCGCCAACCTGCGCAAGCTCGACACGATGATCGACGTACGGCTGGTGCAGCTCATGGACGCGTCCGGCGCGCCCTACGACTTCGTCGCGGGCGGCGACAAGCGGACCTACGCGGACCTGGCCACGCCCGCGGGCCTGGCCTGGATCTCCCGGTACGCCGACGGCGTCGGCCTGAACAAGAACCTGATCGTGCCCCGGGACCCGGCCGGACGACTGCTCGCGCCGACAGCGGTGATCCGGGACGCGCACCGGCGGAAGCTGGTGGTGCACGCGTGGACGTTCCGGGCCGAGAACCAGTTCCTGCCGGTGGACTTCCGGATCGGCACCGACCCGAACGCGCGTGGTGACATCACGTCGGAATACGAGCTGTTCTTCGACCTGGGCCTGGACGGCGTGTTCAGCGACCACCCCGACACGGCGGCGGCCGCCCGAGCCGGCCGCTGACCCTGCTCCTTCGACGGGGTGCCCGCCGCAGCGGCGGGCACCCCGTCCGCTTGCCCAGGTCCGTCCCGGGCCCCCTAGCCGATCTGTGAGTTCTCCCGGCTCCCCCGGCTCCCCAGCTCCGAGAGATCTTGGTATCAAACGGCCCTCATAGGGGCCCTTTCCTACCA
Source organism: Micromonospora sp. WMMA1947 (assembly GCF_027497355.1). Taxonomy (NCBI): domain Bacteria; kingdom Bacillati; phylum Actinomycetota; class Actinomycetes; order Micromonosporales; family Micromonosporaceae; genus Micromonospora; species Micromonospora sp. WMMA1947. Next base: position 2,578,855 of record NZ_CP114909.1, read on the forward strand.
AGATCTCCACCGATCCCACCTCGCGGAACGCCAGTCTCGCCCGATGGACGGCGCTCGACGCAGCAACAAGCCGAACGGGGAGCTCCCGCCCGCGCCGCCCCGAAACCTCTGCGATCTTGGAGTTGTGGTGCCTGATAAGTCGGGCTAACCGGGCATCCGAGGCGCCACAACTCCAAGATCGACGGTGGTGGGCGGTGGCGGGCGGGCTTGTCGCGCGGGGCGGGCGCCACTTCGGGGGAGTGGCTGCTTCCGGGCGCGATGATGCCGCCACTTCGGCGTAGTGGAGTTGATCAGGCCGGGGGTTCGGCTACGTAGGTGCCTCGGCCGGGCTGGCCGGTGATCAGCTCGCGATCGTGCAGCAATGACAGGGCGCGGGACGCCGTGTTCATGTGGACGCCATAGGCTTCGGCGAGTTCACGGGTCGAGGGCAACTTGTCGCCGGGCTTCAACTCGCCACTCTTGATCTTTGCGGCGAGTTCGTTGGCGATCTGACGATACGGCGCTTCGGCTGTAGGCATGGTGAGGACTCCGGTCGGTTCGGCACCTCCGATCATGCCGGGCCTACACCAGTAACTGCAACAAGCGGAAAGCCCGATGTGGACGCTCGATCTACACAGGTATTTTGGGTAGGCTGACCGCGTCCGGCTCCGGTTGGTTCGGCAAACCTCGGGAGTCGGACCCGGATTGGGCTCCGGGGTCGTACCGCCGAACGGGCTGCGGTCTCGGGGTCGGCGGCCCGCCCGCGTCCCCTGTCTGCAGGCGGGCCGCCTCCACGGCTCGGTGAGGAGGATCGGCGTGCGTAACGTGCTCAACCTGTTCCAGCCATCCCGGCGACGCGGCAAGGGCGGCTCGCCCAACCAGGGCTGGTACCGATCGGATTCGTGCCGGCCGCTGAGCGTCGGGCAGATCCGCGAGCGGAGGTTCCGCACCGTGCGGCACGGGCTCGACCCGGCGGAGGTGCACGCCTTCCTCTACCGGGTGGCGGGTGACCTGGCGCTGGCCCGGCGAGACGCGTCCCGGTACGCCGAGGAGAACACCCGCATCAAGGCGGCGCTCAGGAGCTGGCAGTCCCGGTTCACACCGGGCGCGCAGCGGTGAGCCGGGAGCGGTTCGTCGTACACCTGCCGGTTCTCGCGGCCGATCTCGACGGCGCGCGGGGGTTCGCGCGGGCCATCTGCCGGGCGCTCGGGTTCCTGGCCGACGTGGAGCGCGCCGGGACGACCGTGTCGCGGGAGGACGAGCAGTCCGTACGCCACTGGGTCTGGTGCGACCGCCCGCGCGACGGTGGCCGGCGATGTGCACGGGCGGCCGACCACGACGGGGACTGCGGCGGGCGGTGACCGACGCGCGATGGCGTGGGGCGACATTCCCGGCGAGGTGCGCGTGGTGGGTGTGGCCATCCCGGGTCGGTGCGGTTACGTGTCGATGTCCGCCGTTGTAACGTGCGGCCATCCCGTCACGGGTACTTGTGTGCGCCGACCACATAGCCCGTGGGTGACGTCACTTCTAGCGTGAGCCGACAACTGACATTCCCCCTGTCCTCACCTGGAGTCGCAATGACGATCCGGCACACGCGACGGGTGTTCCTTACCGCCGCCACCTCGGTGGCGGTCGCTCTGGCCGCCACGGCCTGTGGCAGCCCGCAGGACACCGCATCCGGCGGCGGCGACGCCGCCCCGGTCAAGGTCGGTCTGGTCTACTCCCAGTCCGGGCCGCTCGCCAGCTACGGCAAGCAGTACATCGAGGGTTTCAAGGCGGGCCTCGACTTCGCCACGAAGGGCACCGGCAAGGTCGGTGACCGCACGATCGAGGTGACCGAGGCCGACGACGCGGGCGACCCGGCCAAGGCCGTGTCCGCCGCGAAGGACCTGATCGGCAAGGGTACGAAGATCATCGCCGGGTCCACCTCCTCCGGGGTGGCGCTCCAGGTCGCGCCGATCGCCGCGCAGAACAAGGTGCTGTTCATCTCCGGCCCGGCCGCCACGGACGCGGTGACCGGTGCGAACAAGTACACGTTCCGTTCCGGCCGGCAGTCGTGGCAGGACGTGGTGACCGCCCGGTCGTTCATCGGCGACGCGGGCGGCAAGAAGGTCGTGGTGTTCGCGCAGGACGGCGCGTTCGGTGACGCGAACGAGGCCGCCGTCAAGGCCGTCATCGGCGGCGCCGGTGCGGACGTGAGCAGCGTACGGGCCCCGGCCAGCGCCACCGAGTTCACGCCGTTCGCCAGCCAGATCAAGGCCGCCAAGCCGGACCTGCTCTTCGTCGCCTGGGCCGGCACCACCGCCGGCGCCATGTGGCAGACGCTCGACCAGCAGGGCGTCCTCGCCTCCACCACCGTCGTCACCGGCCTGGACATCCGCGCCTCGTGGCCGACGTTCGGCGCGGCCGGCAGCAAGATCTCGTTCCTGTCGCACTACTTCGACGGCGCCAGCGACACCGAGGCCGCCAAGGCCGCGAAGGCGAAGGTGCCGGGCGGCACGCTCGACCTGTTCCACCCGGACGGGTTCGCCGCCGCGCAGATGGTCGTCCGCGCCGTGCAGGAGGGCGGCGACGACGTGGAGAAGATGGTCACGGCGCTGGAGGGCTGGGAGTTCGAGGGCGTCAAGGGCACCATGAAGATCCGCGCTGAGGACCACGCCCTGCTCCAGCCGATGTACCAGGCGAAGCTCTCCGGCAGCGGCACCGCCTTCACGGCGACCGCGCAGAAGTCGCTCACCGGTGACGAGAGCGCGCCGCCGGTCGCGCAGATGAAGGGCTGACCGATGCTCGCCACCCGCGGTCTGACCTGGCGGATCGGTGAGGTCGCCATCGTCGACTCCGTCTACCTCGATCTGGCGCCGGGGGAGTTCCTCGGCGTGATCGGGCCCAACGGCGCCGGCAAGACCTCCCTGTTCAACCTGATCACCGGCCTGCGCCGGCCCACCGAGGGCACGGTCCTGCTGGACGGCGCGGACATCACCGCGCTTCCGCCGTACCGGCGTGCCCGGCTCGGCCTGGGGCGTACCTTCCAGGCGTCCTCGGTCTTCGGCTCGCTGAGCGTGCGGGAGAACGTCCGGCTCGCCGTACAGGCACACCGGGGTGGCTCGATGAAGCTGTGGCGGCGGGCGGCGGCCGACCGGGAGGTGGCCGCCGCCGCCGACGCGGCGCTCGACCGGGTCGGCCTGCACCACAGGGGTACGGCGCTCGCCGGCACCCTGGCCCACGGCGAGAAGCGCAAGCTGGAGATCGCGCTGCTGCTCGCCGGTGAGCCCCGGGTGATGCTGCTGGACGAGCCGATGGCCGGGGTGAGCGCCGAGGACGTACCCGAGCTGGTCAGCGTGATCAAGTCGTTGACCGGGGACAGCGGCCGGGCGGTGCTCATGGTGGAACACCACATGGACGTGATCCTGGAGCTGGCCGACCGGATCGCCGTGATGCACCACGGCGCGCTGCTGGCCTGCGACACCCCGGACACGGTGATGGCGAACGCCACCGTGCAGGAGGCGTACCTGGGGGAGGCGCTCTAAATGACCGAACCTGTCCTGTCCGTGGCGGACCTGTCCGTGCGGATCGCCGGACTGCACATCCTCCAGGGGGTGTCGTTCGAGGTCGCGCCCACAGGCGTGACGGTGCTGCTCGGGCGCAACGGCGTCGGCAAGACCACCACGCTGCGCGCGATCGTCGGGCTGACGCCGCGCGGCGAGGTGCGCGGAAGCGTCCGCATGGGTGCCCGCAGCCTGCTCGCCCGCCCCACCCACCGGCTGGTCCGCGACGGCCTCGGCTACGTGCCGGAGGACCGCTGCGTCTTCGCCGGGCTCACCGTCGCGGAGAACCTGCGGCTTGCCGAACGGCGGGGCGTCACGCCCGCGTACGACAAGGTCTTCGCGCTCTTCCCGGAGCTGGAGCGGCGCGGACGGCAACGGGCCGGCTCGCTGTCCGGCGGGCAGCAGCAGATGCTCGCGATCGGCCGGGTGCTGCTGAACGACAACCGGCTGCTGCTGGTCGACGAGCCGACGAAAGGGCTGGCGCCGAAGGTGGTGACCGAGGTGGCCGAGGTGCTGGAACGGGTGGCGGAATCCGTGCCGGTGCTGCTGGTCGAGCAGAACCTGGCGGTGGTACGGCGGCTGGCCACAGACGCGGTGGTGCTCTCCGCCGGGAAGGTCGCCTGGACCGGCGACGCCCGCGAGCTGCTGCTGGAGACGGCGCTGACGAAGTCGTTGCTCGGTGTGGGTTCTGGCTCCGGGGAGGTGCACGCGTGAACACAGTGGTCCTGCTGACGCTGACCGGGCTCGGCCTGGCGGCGCTGTACTTCCTCGTGGCCTCCGGCCTGTCCCTCGTGTTCGGCCTCGCCGACGTGCTCAACTTCGCGCACGGGCTGTTCCTCGGCGTCGGCGCGTACGCGACCTGGTGGGCCTCGGGCAACCTGCCCGGCGCCGGACCGGACGGGTTCGGCTTCGTGCTCGCCGTCGTCTTCGGTGTGCTGGCCGGTTCGCTCGTCGCGGTGCTGGTGGAGCTGGTGCTGATCCGGCCGCTCTACTCCCGCACCATCGAGCAGGTGCTCGTCACCGTCGGCCTGTCGCTCGCCGGGGTGGCGCTGCTCCAGGCCACCTGGGGTGCGGACCCGCGGCCGTTCCCGCGCCCGGACTGGAGCCGGGGCGTCACATCGGTGCTCGGCGCCCAGGTGCCGAACGCCGGGCTGCTGCTGATCGTCGCCGCCGCGGTGGTGCTCGGCGCGCTGCTGGCGTTCCTGCGCTGGACCCGGTACGGCCTGATCATCCGGGCCGGCGTGGAGAACCGGGAGATGGTGACGGCGCTCGGCATCGACGTGCGCAAGGCGTTCACGCTGGTCTTCGCGATCGGCGGGGCCGCCGCCGCGCTGGCCGGTGCGCTCGGCGGCGTCTACTTCGGCACCGTGTCGCCGGGACAGGGCGGGTCGCTGCTGATCTTCGCCTTCATCGTGGTGGTGATCGGCGGGATGGGCTCGGTGGTCGGGTCCGCGTACGCGGCGGTCGCGGTGGGGCTGCTGCAACAGTTCGTCAACTACTACGGCACGTCCGGGCTGGGCGACCTGTGCGTGGTCGGTCTGCTCGCCGTGGTGCTGCTGCTGCGTCCGCAGGGCCTGGCCGGAAAGGTGGCTCACGCATGACCAACTCGGTGGTCGACGCGCCTCCGGCGCAGGTGCCCGACGAACTGACTCCCGGGCGTTCCCGCTGGCACGGCCTGCGTCCGTACCTGCCGTTGGTGGCTCTGGTGGTGGCGGCTGTGCTGCCGTACTCGACGCTGAACCTGCCCGGCATCTTCGAGGGGCCGCTGAACTCGCCCGGCACGCTGCAACTGCTCGCCATCTGCCTGGTCTTCGGTGGGCTCGCGGCCGGCTACGACCTGCTGTTCGGGCGTACCGGGATGCTCTCCTTCGGCCACGCCCTCTACTTCGCCGCCGGGGTGTACGGCACCGACATCCTGGTCACCAAGGCCGGGCTGCCACTGTGGCAGGCGGCCGTGCTCACGGTGATCGGCGGAACCACGCTCGCCGCGCTGCTCGGCGCGGTGGCCCTGCGGACCGTCGGCATCGCGTTCGCCATGGTGACGCTGGCGTTCGCGCAGGTCGGGGCGATCCTGGTGGCCCGCGACTTCGGCGGCCTCACCGGCGGCGAGGAGGGCCTGCCGCTGGACGTCTCCGGGCTGCCGTCGGCGCTGGTGGGCGTCACCAACACGGTGAACCTGTACTGGCTGGCGCTGGCGTACCTGGCCATAGTGGTCCTGGTCGTGCACCGGGTCAGCGCCTCGCCGACCGGGCGGGTACTCGCCGGGCTGCGCGACGACGAGCGGCGCATCGGGGTGCTCGGGCTCGACCCGTACCGGTTCAAGTTGGTCGCGTTCACGCTCGCCGGTGGCCTCGCGTCGGCCGGCGGGGTGGTCTACGTGCTGATCGTCGGCGGCGCCAGCCCGCACATCACCTCGTCGGAGCTGACGCTGTCGCTGCTGGTCATGGTGGTGCTCGGCGGCCCCGGTACGCGATGGGGGCCGGTGCTGGGCGGCGTCCTCTACATGTACCTGGACCACCGGCTCACCGCGTTCGGCAGCAGCGAGGCGGTGAACAGCCTGCCCGCGTTCCTCAGCCACCCGCTGAGCCAGCCCCTGTTCGTCCTGGGCACGGTGTTCATCCTGGCCGTCTACTTCTTCCCCGGCGGCCTGGCCAGCCTGCGAACCCGCCTGACCCCCGTCCTGACCGCCCTCCGCCGCACCCGCTGACCCGCTCCCGCCCCGCCCACCTCTGCTCCGGCGATCATGAAGTTAACGCCGCGACACGCCGTGTCCGATGGCGCTAACTTCATGATCGCGCGGGACAGGGCCCGGGCGGGGATGCGGGAAGGGAGACCTCATGGGGGAGCGGGAGCAGCGGCTGGCTGTGGTCAGCGGGGGTGGGACCGGGATCGGGGCTGCGGTGACGCGCGGGCTCGTCGAGGACGGGTTCGACGTTCTCGTGGTGGGGCGGCGGGGGGACGTGCTCGACGCCGCCGCGCGGCGGATCTGTGCCGAGGCCGGGCGGGACGGTGCGGTCAGCGCCGTCGCCGCCGACCTGACCGATCCGGGGCAGGTCGGCGCGGTGGTGGACGCGGTCGGGGACCGTACCGTGGACGCCGTCGTCAACAACGCCGGGGGTTACCTCCACGGGGCGACCGACTCGCTCGGCGGGGTGGCGGACTGGTGGCGGGCCAACCTGGACGCCAACGTGCTCACCGCCGTCCTGCTCACCGAGGCGCTGCTGCCGGCCCTGCGCCGTCCCGGCGGCCGGGTGGTCCTGCTCGGCTCGATCGCCGCGCAGCGCGGCGGCGCCGGGCCGTACTCGGCCGCGAAGGCCGCGTTGCACGGCTGGGCGTACGACCTCGCCGCCCAGCTCGGACCCGACGGGATCACCGTCAACGTGGTCAGCCCCGGCTACGTGGCCGAGACCGAGTTCTTCGGCGACCGGATGACGCCCGAGGGCCACGCCAAGCGGGTCGCCGCCACGCTCGTCGGCCGGGCCGGAGTGCCGGACGACATCGCGGCGGCAGTGCGCTACCTGGTCGGACCGTCCGCCGGGTACGTCACCGGGCAGGTGCTCGGCGTCAACGGCGGTTCCGTGCTCGGCCGCTGACACGCGGAAGGGGCGGCGGCCCCCCGTGTGGCCACCGCCCCTTCGCGTACGTCGTCCTCAGCCGTTGAGCATCTCGTACGCCGACGCCGGCGCCTTCTGCACCTGCGAACCCGTCGGCGCGGTGAGCTTCGGCGCCTTGCCGAAGTCGTAGTACTTGGCGACCAGCTTCATCGCCTTCGTCTTGCCGGCGGCCGGCACGTCCAGGGTCAGCGACGTGAGGTTCCCGTCCGGCCCGACCACGGCCGTGAACGGCACCTTCTTCGCCGCCTCACCCAGCGCGGCCACGTCCACCGTGCTGAAGTTCTCGCGGATGTCGGCGTTGGCGGTCAGGTCGGCGAACCCGCCGTACGTGCCGTTGCCCCGATCCTCGACCGTCTCGGCGGTCCGGATGACAGCGGCCGTGTTGGCCGGGTCGGCGTTCTGGTAGACCGGCACCTCCGAGGCGTCGTCGAGCTTCGTGCGGTCCAGGAGCATCCAGCGCTTCGGCAGCTTCATCGCCTCCTGCAGGCCGGGCATGCCGGTGATCTTGACGCGCACCCAGATGTCGTCCTCGATCACGCGGAAGGTCATTCCCATGGTGAACTCGGGGTCCTTCTCCGACACGGTCAGCTCCACGCCGCGCGCCGCCGGGTCGACCAGCCCGTCGAACTTCTCGGTGCCCTCGATGGTGGAGAACCGGAAGGCCGGGTCCTTCTCGTCCGGCACGGCGGCCAGCAGCGCGGCCTTCGGGTCGGCCGACGGGCTCGGCGCCGGTCCGGCGCCCTCGGAGGCGTCCCCGGTCCCGCACCCCGCGGACAGGACGGTGGTGGCCAGCACGGCCGTCGCGAGAGCCGCGATCCGCCGGAGGTTGCCGGCGGAACCGAATCGCTGCGTCATGGTGTTCGACTCACTTTCCCAGGTGATTGTTGCCGGGTAAGTATCGTCAGACGTCACGGCGGCATCGCTGCCGATATGCTGCCGTCCGACTGCCGTCGGCCACAGTGGGTGCCGGCAGGCGACACGGGGGCGGAAACTCGCATGTCAGAGGCGCTGCGCTTCGAAGTGCTCGGCCCGCAGCGGGCCTGGTACGGCGACCGTCAGCTCGATCTGGGGCCGGCCAAGCAGCGGGCCGTACTGGCCGTGCTGCTGCTCGCCGCCGGCCGTCCCGTGCCGAGCGGGCAGATCGTCGAGGCGGTGTGGCCGGACGAGGCACCGGTGAACGGCCTCAACGTGGTGCAGAAGCACGTCGCCGGTCTGCGCCGGGTGCTGGAACCCGACCGGTCACCGCGTACGCCGGCCCGGGTGCTCACCCTCACCGACGCGGGCTATCTGCTGCGGGTGCCGCCCGAGGCGGTGGACGTGGTGCGCTTCGAGCGCGGCGTACGGCGCGCGCGGTCGGCCCAGGCGGCCGGGCGTACGGAGGAGGCGCTCGCCGAGGTGAGCGCCGCCCTGGAGCTGTGGCAGGGGGAGCCGTTCACCGGGTTCGCCGGGCCGTACTTCGACGCGGCCCGGCACCGGCTGGTGGAGCTGCGCGCGGTCGCCCTGGAGACGCGTGTCGACCTGGAGCTGGCCGACGGCCGGCACGGCGAGCTGGTCGGCCGGCTGGTCGAGCTGGTCGCCGAGTTCCCCGTCCGGGAGCGGCTGCGCCACCAGCTCATGCTGGCGTTGCACCGCAGTGGACGGCAGGCCGAGGCGCTGGCCGCCTACCGCGACTACGCCGGGCTGCTCCGCGACGAGTACGGCATCGAGCCGGGCGGTGCGCTCCAGGATCTGCACCGGCGCATCCTGCGCGCCGACCCGGACCTCCTGGCACCGGCCCAGCCGCCGCCGGCGAACCCGGCCGAGAACCCGCCTCCGCCCACCGCTGCGCCCCGGTCCGCGGTCTCGGCGCAGCTCACCGTTCCGGTCCAGTTCACCGTCTCCGCACAGCCGGGCGGTCCGGTCCGGCCGCCACCGTCCGCCGAGTCGCCGACCGGCGTGCCGGCTTGGGTTCCGTCCCCTGTCGCGCCGCCTTTCGGTGCCGTGCCGCCGACCAGGCGTCCGGCCGGTGTGCCCGGATGGCTCAGCGTCGTCGCGACTGTGGGCGGCGCGCTCACCGCCCTGCTCTCGTTCGGCATGCTCACCTGGCTGGTGGTGCTGCTGTACGGAATCTGGCGACGCGGCCTGGGCAGCGTCGTCGCCGCGGTCTGCTACCTGACCGTGGCCGTGACGTTCGTGGCGGTCCTCGGCAGCAGCGAGTCGGAGGAACCCACCGCGTTCGAGATCGGCCTCCTGATGGTCTGGCTGACCGCCTGGCTGGGTGGCGTCCCGCACGTGGTGCTGCTCAACGGCCGGCTGCACGCCTGGCTGCGTGGCCTCTGGCGTGGGCGGCCGTACGCCAACCGCAACCGGCTGCGCCGGGAGTACGCCCGCTACCTGCTCTACCAGTACCCGTCGGCCCGCAACGACCTGCGCATCGGGCGCCCCGACCTGCCCCGCGCCTACGACGACGGCGGACTGGTGGACGTCAACTCGGTGCCGGACCAGGTGATCGCCGGGCTGCCGGGACTGACCCGGTCGCAGGCGCAGCACGTGGTGGTCGACAGGCGGCTGCGCGGTCCGTACACCTCGATGGAGGAGCTGGCCGCCCGGTGCCTGCTGCCGGCGGCGGCGACCGACTCGCTGCGCGAGCTGCTGGTCTTCCTGCCGCCCGTGGCGCCGCAGCAGCCGCCCGCGCCACCGTCCGGGCCGCCGGAGTCGTCCGCCCTCCCTGGTAAGAATGCCGGATGAGCCAGGATCGGATGGCCGTCCGGGAGCGCGCCGAGGCGGTACTGCGGCGGCTGGCGGGTGACCACGCCCGGCTGCGCGAGGACCAGTGGCGGGCCATCGAGGCGCTGGTGGTCGACCGCCGGCGGGTGCTGTGCGTGCAGCGCACCGGCTGGGGCAAGTCGGCCGTCTACTTCGTGGCCACCGCGCTGCTGCGCGAGGGGAACCGGCACGGGCCGACGGTGATCGTCTCGCCGCTGCTGGCGCTGATGCGCAACCAGGTCGAGGCCGCGGCCCGGGCCGGCATCCGGGCGCGCACCATCAACTCGGCGAACCTGGACGAGTGGGACGAGATCACCGCCGAGATCCACGCCGGTGCCGTCGACGTGCTGCTGATCAGCCCGGAGCGCCTGAACAACCCGGACTTCCGCGACGGCGTCCTGCCGAAGCTCGCCGCCACCACCGGGCTGCTCGTGGTGGACGAGGCGCACTGCGTCTCCGACTGGGGGCACGACTTCCGGCCCGACTACCGGCGGCTGCGCACGTTCCTGGCCAACCTGCCCGAGCGCACGCCGGTGCTCGCCACCACGGCCACCGCCAACGCCCGGGTCACCCAGGACGTGGCCGAGCAGCTCGGCGACGCGCTGGTGCTGCGCGGCACGCTGGACCGCGAGTCGCTGCGTCTCGGCGTCCTCGATCTGCCGAGCCCGGCACACCGCCTGGCCTGGCTGGCCGACCACCTGGACCGGCTCCCCGGCTCGGGCATCGTCTACACGCTCACCGTGGCAGCGGCGACCGAGACGGCGGAGTTCCTGCGCGGGCGGGGCTGGTCGGTCGCGTCGTACACCGGGCAGGCCGAGGACGCCGACCGGCGGGCCGCCGAGCAGGACCTGCTGGACAACAAGATCAAGGCGCTGGTCGCCACGAGCGCGCTCGGCATGGGCTTCGACAAGCCCGACCTCGGCTTCGTCGTGCACCTGGGCGCGCCGCCCTCGCCGATCGCCTACTACCAGCAGGTCGGCCGCGCGGGCCGGGCCGTCGAACACGCCGAGGTGCTGCTGCTGCCCGGCGCGGAGGACGCGGCCATCTGGCGGTACTTCGCCTCGCTCGCCTTCCCGCCCGAGGAACAGGTCCGGGCCGTGCTCGCCGCGCTGGACACCGAACGGCCGATCTCCACCCAGGCCCTCGAACCGGTGGTCGACCTACGCCGGGCCCGGCTGGAGCTGATGCTCAAGGTGCTCGACGTGGACGGCGCGGTCCGCCGGGTGCGCGGCGGCTGGCTCGCCACCGGCGAGCCGTGGGTCTACGACGAGGCCCGGTTGCGGCGCGTCGCCGACGCGCGCTCCGCCGAGCAGCGGGCCATGCGGGAGTACGCCTCGACGTCCGGCTGCCGGATGCGCTACCTGCGGGAAGGGCTGGACGACACCGGGGCGGCCGACTGCGGGCGGTGCGACAACTGCGCCGGCCCGCTGTTCGACGCCGAGGTCTCCGAGGCGGCGCTGACCGCCGCGCAGACGTTCCTCGGGCGCCCCGGCGTGCCGATCCCGCCCAAGAAGCTCTGGCCGACCGGGCTGGAGTCTGTCGGCGTACCCCTGAAGGGCCGCATCCCCCCGGCGGAGCAGGCGCTGCCCGGCCGGGCCGTGGGGCGACTGTCCGACCTGGGGTGGGGCGGGCGGCTGCGCGGGCTGGCCGGGCCGGAGGCGCCGGACGGCCCGGTGCCCGACGACGTGGTGGCCGCCGTGGTCGAGGTGCTGAAGGCGTGGGCGCACGGCGACGACCCGTGGCCCCGGCGGCCGGCGGGTGTGGTCGCCGTCGGCTCCCGGACGCGACCGGTGCTGGTCGGCTCGCTGGCCGAGCGGATCGCCGCCGTGGGCCGGCTGCCGCTGCTCGGCCAGGTCGTCCCGGCCGGTCCGTCCGGCGGTGGCGGGCCGCGCGGCAACAGCGCCCAGCGGGTACGCGCGCTGCACGACGCCTTCCACCTGCCCGACGAACTGGCCGGCGCGCTGCCGGGGCTGAACGGGCCGGTGCTGCTGGTGGACGACCTGGTCGACTCGGGCTGGACGATGGCCATGGCGGCGCGGCTGCTGCGCCGGGCCGGTGCTCCGGACGTGCTGCCGCTGGCGCTCGCGGTGGCCGGCTGACGTTCCCGGCCGGCGCGGAAAGTTCCCGCGCCGGGCGGAATGCGAGCGTCGCCACCGTCGGCGGACCGTCGTCGGGCCGGCACCCGGGCGGCGGTACCGTGGGGTCATGACCGAGCAGCGACCCGTCGTCCAGACGTACACCGTGACCGGGATGACCTGCGAACACTGCGTCAAGGCGGTGACCGAGGAGCTGTCCGCGCTGCCCGGTGTCGACGAGGTCCGGATCGATCTGACCGGAGGCACCGCCACCGTCACCAGCGCGGCGCCGCTGTCTGTCGAGTCCGTGCGTGCCGCCGTGGACGAGGCGGGTTACGAGCTGGTCGGCGGCGGTGCCTGAGTCGTCGTCCGGCACGTCCGGCACCGGCGTCGTCCCCGACGATCCCGAGACCGGCTCCGACGCTCCCGCGGCACGGCCCGGGAACGCTGCGCGGTCCGGTGACGCTGCTCCCGCTGTGGTGGACCGGGAGACGCTGCGGCTGGCCCTGGTGGTGGGCGGCCTGGTGCTCGCCGTCCTGCTCGGCTTCGGCCTCGGGCGGATGAACGCGCCGGCCGGCCCGGCCCGGCCCGCGACGGCAGGCGGGGGCGCCACGGGCGGCGCCGACGGCGGCGCGCACGCCCACTCACCCGGAACCGGCGCGCACACGCACGACGGCGCCACCGTCACCCAGGGCGGCGGCGACGGCGCGACCGGGCTGTCGATCACCTCGGCCGGCTACACGCTGGTGCCGTCGACCGAACTGGTCGCGGACCGCGCCGGTGAGCTGCGCTTCCAGATCCGCGACGACCAGCGCCGGGCGGTCACCCGGTTCGCCGTCGTGCACGACAAGCCGATGCACGTGATCATGGTCCGTCGTGACCTCAGCGGTTACCGGCACCTCCACCCGACGATGGCCGCCGACGGGACCTGGTCGGTGCCGATCGCGTCACCGGAGGCGGGCCCCTGGCGGATGTACGCGGACTTCACCGCCGTCGCCGACGACGGCCGCCAGGTCGCCGTGGTGCTCGGCGCCGACCTGACCGCGTCCGGCGCGTACCGGCCACGGCCGCTGCCCGCCGACGCCACGTCGGCGACAGTCGACGGATTCACCGTCGCGTACGCGGGCACGCCGGAGGTGGGGAAGTCGGTGCCGCTGCGGTTCCGGGTCACCGGCGCGGACGGAGCGGCGGCGTCCCTGGAGCCGTACCTCGGGGCGTACGGGCACCTGGTGGCGTTGCGCGAGGGCGACCTCGGCTACCTGCACGTGCACCCGGAGCCGGTGCGCGACGGCGACGACGTGACGTTCTGGCTGAGCGCGCCGGGGCCTGGTAGCTACCGGATGTTCCTGGACTTCCAGGTCGGCGGCGTGGTGCGGACCGCCGAGTTCACGCTGACGGTGGCCTGAGTCCCGGGCGGGCCGGGCGGTCAGCCGGCCCGGCGCACCGGGCGGCGGGCCAGGTAGCGGAGCAGATCGCGGATGTGGTGCTTCTCCTCCGCGGGCACGTTCGGGTCGGCGAGCCGGTCCAGGATGACCCGCACGTCGGCCTCGACCGGGCCGTCCTCGGCGCCCCGGCGGCGGGGCACCGGCCCGGCGTCGGGCAGGCCCAGCGCGCGGAACGCGGCCGCCACGGGCAGGTCGAGGGCGGCGCAGAAGCCGCGGACCTTCGCGAGTTCGGGGTAGTCCTGCCAGTCGCCGGCCAGCCAGCGGAACACCGTGGAACGGCCGACACCGGTGTGGGTGGCGAGGTCGGTCACCGTCCAGCCGCGCTCCTCGCGCGCGGCGTCGATGGCCCGTCGTACGAAGCGCGCGAAGGCCATCTGAGGCGAAACGTCTGCGGAACCCATCCCTGGTGGATCTGTCCCCTTCCTCCGGTGGCCCGGCTCGCGCATCGAGCCTAGTACGCCGAACCGGAGAAGTAACTGACTGATCGGTCCGGAGGTCTCGTCGGCGGGACTCAACTACGGAAGCCTGCTTCGGGTAATGCACTTCGGGTAATAGGCTGAGGAAACCCTGGGAGTCGATGGAGGAGAAGCATGGCCGAGCCGGACCGTCCCGTACCGCATCGCCCCGGCGCGGTGAGCGTCTTCTTCGTGGCCAAAGCCGCCGTGTTCGCGCTCGGCTTCTGGATCTGGCTGCTGGTGCTGGCGGTACGCGGCAGCGAGGCGACCGGCGTACACCTGATCGCCGCGACCGGCGCGATCTGCACGACGCTGGCCTCGGTGGTGCTCGGTGCGCGCCTGGCGTTGCAGCGCAACGCCGCCGACCGGCACGCGGAGCTGAAGCGGCTGCTCGTGGACATCTCGTGGAACGCCTTCGCCGCCGCCGGGAACGCCGAGCATGCCGGGAAGGTGGTGCCGTTCCCGAGCGCGTCGCACGACGGCGAGCGAGGGCCGAACCGTGGCGGCGGTGAGCGGGTGTCGGTGCTGGACCGGGGCGACCGCAACCGGGGCGACCGGGGGCGGTAGGGCCGCCCCGCTGCCACGGCTCAGCCGGCCTCGGCCAGCAGCGTCTCCAGCCGGGGCGTGACACCCCACTGGCCGACCAGCTCGCGGTACTCGGCCCGCTGCCCGTCGGTCGGCGCGCCGGCCGTGCGCCGCGCCCGGATGAGCAGGTTGCGCGGCGTGTGCCGGGAGTCGACGAACTCCACCACCTCGGCGCGGTAGCCGTGCAGGCGCAGCAACGCGGCCCGAAGCGAGTCGGTGAGCACGTCGGCGAACCGCTCCCGCAGGATGCCCTGCCGGGTCAGCAGCTCGTACGGCGCCGGCGCCTGACCGGCCCGGAGCTGGGCGGCCAGGTCGTGGTGGCAGCAGGGCGCGGCGAGGACCCAGCGGGCGTTCCACCGCACCGCCCGGGCCAGCGCCTCGTCGGTGGCGGTGTCGCAGGCGTGCAGCGCCAGCACCAGGTCGGGCGCCGGTTCGACGGACGCGTCGGCGATGGTGCCGGCCACGAAGCCGACCCGGTCGGCCCAGCCGAGCCGCTCGGCCAGTTCCGTGTTACGGCGGCGCTGGTCCTCGCGGACGTCCACCCCGACGAGCGTCACGTCCAGGCCGCGCTGGACCAGGTAGCGGTAGGCGGCGAAGGTCAGGTACGCGTTGCCGCAGCCCAGGTCCACCACCCGCAACGGGCCGGTGAGGTCGTCGGGCAGCGTTGCCGCGAGCGCGCGCAGGAACGCGTCGACCTGGCGCCGCTTGGCCGCCGATCCGCCGATCTCCCGGAACAGGGGGTCGCCCGGGTCCAGCAGCCACTCCTTGGGCCGGTCGTGCCCGCCCGGCTCGGCAGCCGGACGGCTGGCCGCCGCGCGGTGCACCTGGGCCTCGCCGGACTTGGTCACCCGGAGCTGGAGCGTGGCGTCGGCGGTCTCCACGTGCCAGTTGCCGAACGGCTCGGCGAGCAGTTCGTCGACCGCCGCGCCGGCCTCCGTACCGGGTGCCACGTTGCGGGTGTGCGGCCGTGACCCGTCGGAGACGGCGATCTGCAGGCGAGGACCGGCCTTGAGCGTGACCGGGCGCAGTTCCGCGCGTACCACCGAGGGACGCTGCCCACGACGTCGCCCGGCGGCGACCGCGCGGGTCAGCCCGGGCGCGAGCAGCAACGCCCGCACCTCGGCCAGCGCCGAGTCCAGCGCTTCCGGCATCAGTTCCTACCTTTCCTGGCCGCCCCGCCGCCGCCGTCGACCGCCACCGACTGGTTGATCATGAAGTTGGCGGCCGTGAGCATGGCGTGTCGCGCCGTCAACTTCATGATCGTCGCAATGAGGGGGCGGGATGGGGACGGCCTCCGGGACCGGGGTCCGGGAGGCCGTATCCGTTGGTGTGCGTCAGTCGGCGTTCGTGGCCTCGGCGGGCGCACCGGTGCTGCCGCTGCGGCGCCGGCGACGACGACGGGGCTTGGTGCTCGCGGCGTCGCCCTCCGTGGGCTGCGGTGCGGCGGCGGTCTCGGCCGCGCCCTCGGTGCCGATCACCGCGGTCGGCTCACCGGCCACCGTCTCGCCGGCCCGGCGGCGACGCCGACGACGCGGCGTACGCGAGGTCTCGTCGTCCCCGGTGTCGGCCTGTACGGAGGACGAACCGGCGGACGAACCGCCCTCGCCGCCCCGGCCACGGCCGCGGTCGCGCTCGCCGCGCTCGCGGCCCCGGCTGTCGCCACGCCGCGCGCCCCGGCGCGACCGGCTGCCGCCGCCACCCAGGTCCTCCTCGACCTCGGCGGACAGGCCGGCGCGGGTGCGCTCGGCGGTCGGCAGCGTACCGCTGACGTCCGTCGGGATGCCCAGGTCCGTGTAGAGGTGCGCGGAGGTGTGGTACGTCTCCGGCGGCTCGGGCATGTCCAGCCCGAGCGTCTTGTCGATGATCCGCCAGCGGGGCATGTCGTCCCAGTCGACGAACGTCACGGCGGAACCCGTGGCCCCGGCCCGGCCGGTACGGCCGATGCGGTGGGTGTAGGTGTCCTGGTCCTCGGGGCAGTCGTAGTTGATCACGTGCGTGACGCCCGTGACGTCGATGCCCCGCGCCGCCACGTCGGTGGCGACAAGCGTGTCGATCTTGCCGGCCCGGAACGCCCGCAGTGCCCGCTCGCGCGCGCCCTGCCCGAGGTCGCCGTGCACGGCGGCCACGGCGAAGCCGCGGAAGTCGAGATCCTCGGCGACCCGGTCGGCGGCCCGCTTGGTACGAGTGAAGATCATGGTCAGCCCGCGGCCCTCGGCCTGCAGGATGCGCGCCACGATCTCGACCTTGTTCAGCGAGTGCGTCCGGTACGCGAGCTGCTTGGTCTGCGGCGACGGACCGGTCTCGGCGGTGTGCCCGGCGTGGATGGTCACCGGCCGGCGCAGGAAGCGCCGGGACAGCGCGACGATCGGGTCCGGCATGGTGGCCGAGAACAGCATGGTCTGCCGGTCCTCCGGCAGCATCGACAGGATCTTCTCGACGTCGTCCAGGAAGCCCAGGTCGAGCATGCGGTCGGCCTCGTCGAGGACGAGCGCGCGGACCCGGTCGAGCCGCAGGTGCTTCTGCTTCTGCAGGTCCAGCAGGCGGCCGGGGGTGCCGACCAGGATCTCGACGCCCTTGCGCAGCGCCTCGATCTGCGGCTCGTACGCCACGCCGCCGTAGATCGGCAGCACCCGGACGCCCCGGGTGCGGCCCGCGGCGTCGAGGTCCTTGGCGACCTGGATGCCCAGCTCACGGGTGGGTACGACGACGAGCGCCTGCGGGACGCCGTCGCTGCCCTCGGACGGGGCGAACACCCGCTCCAGCAGCGGGATGCCGAAGCCGAGGGTCTTGCCGGTGCCGGTCGGCGCCTGGCCGATCAGGTCGACGCCGCGCAGCGCGATCGGCAGCGCGTACTCCTGGATGGCGAAGGCGCGGGTGATGCCGGCGGCGGCCAGCGCCTCGACGGTTTCCTGCCGCGCGCCGAGCGCGGCGAACGTGGGTGCCTCCGGGGGGACCGGAGCGGTGGGGGCCAGTGGCTGGCCGGAAATCTGCTCGCTCATATGGATTTGGGGGTGCCCTCTCGTGGTGCGCCCCTCAGGTCCTCAGGGCGCGATCGGTGTGGCGCGGGCCACGCGGTCACTGGCGATTTCGCCGAGCCGGACCGGGCCGCACGCGCGTCGGGGACCGGTCTTGATCAGCAAGTGACCGAATCGGTGCCCACGGCAACTGTCTCATCCTACCTGAACGGCCCCTGAGTCGTCCCGATTCCCAGGTGGTGGCCGTGCGCGCGGGGCGGCTCGCTGTGACTTGAGTCACAGCGGGGCCGCCGGTAGCCTGCGCTGATGTCCGCCCCCGCCGCCTCCGGACCCACCGCCCCCGACCCCGCCGCGATCGACCTGTTCGGGCTCGTCGCCTACGGCGAACTGCTCGCGTTCGACCGCCTCGCCGCCGACGCGCGCCTCGCGCCCGACCTGCGCCGCCGCGCCGCGCTCAGCGAGATGGCCGCCGCCGAGATCGCGCACTACCGGTGGCTCACCGACCGGCTCGGCGCGTGGGGGGTCACGCCGGAGGAGGCGATGGCCCCCTACGTCGAGGCGCTGCGGGCGTACCACGACTCGACCGAGCCGCGGGACTGGGCCGAGGCGGTGACGAAGGCGTACGTGGGGGACGCGATCACCGACGACTTCCTGCGCGGGATCGCCGACGGCCTGACCGGGCCGGACCGGGCGCTGCTGCTCGACGTGCTGCACGACTCGCGGTACGCCGAGTTCGCCGGAGCCGAGATCCGGGCCGCGATCGAGGCCGATCCCCGGGCCGCCGGGCGGCTGTCGATGTGGGCGCGCCGGCTGCTCGGTGAGGCGCTGTCCCAGGCGGGCCGGGTGGCCGCCGCCGACCGGGGCGCGTTCGTCGCGTTGATCGGGCGGACCGGCGGGGACGTACCGGGGCTGCTGCGCCGGCTGACCGAGGCGCACACCGCGCGGATGACTGCGGCCGGGTTGAACAACTGAGCCGCCGTGGCGGGGAGGCCCGCCACGGCGGCCGGTGCCGCGGGACTCAGCGGACGGTGAACCCGACCGCGCGAGGCGACGCCTCGGCGATCTCGACGTAGGCGACCTTGCCGACCGGCACGATCACACGCCGGCCCTTCTCGTCGGTCAGGGAGAGCGTGCCCTCGCTCTTGGCGAAGGCGTCGGTCACGATCTGCTCGATCTCGGCCGGCGACTGCGCGCTCTCCAGGACCAGCTCCCGCGGCGCGTACTGCACGCCGATCTTGACCTCCACTGTGCCTCCTCAACTGGGGCGAAAAAGCCACCGTGGGAAGGCTATCCGATCCGGCGGCCCGATGTTCAGGCTGACTCACCTTGCAGCGGGAAGCTGGCGATGCCGCGCCAGGACAGGGCCGCGACCAGCGCCTCGGCCTCCGCCTTGGGCACCTGGCGGCCACCGGCCAGCCAGAACTGGGCGGCCGTCTCGGCGGCGCCGACCAGGCCCGAGGCGAGCAGCTCGGCGTGCGACCGGCTGACCCCGGTGTCCGAGATGATCGTGTCGGTGATGGCGGCGATGCAGCCCTGCTCGACCCGCTCCACCCGCTGCCGCACCGCCGGGTCGTTGCGCAGGTCCGACTCGAAGACGAGCCGGAACGCCTCGCTCTCGTGGTCGACGAAGTCGAAGTACGCGCGCACCGCGGCCCCGACCCGCTCCTTGTTGTCGTTGGTGCCGCTCATCGCGTCCTGCACGTTGGCCACTATCGCGTCACAGTGCGTGTCCAACAGCGCCAGGTAGAGCTCCATCTTCCCGGGGAAGTGTTGGTAGAGCACCGGCTTGGAGACGCCGGCCCGCTCGGCGATGTCGTCCATCGCGGCGGCGTGGTAGCCCTGCGCGACGAACACCTCCTGAGCGGCGGCGAGCAGCTGCTTACGGCGCGCCGAGCGGGGCAGGCGGGTGGGCCGACCGGCGGTCTGTGCACCGTTCCCCACTGCGGTCATCGGATCCTCCGAGTATCTGCGTACGAGCCGGCACGTATCACCCGAACCGGTCCGGGTTCGTGAACCCGTCGCGGAATTGGCCCGCCGCTGTAACTTATCGCCACTGTCACCACACGGTAGCCTCAGCGGGGGCGACCAAGGAGCGCGCGGTGAGTGAAACAGGGCAACCCGGAGCCGCCACCCCGGGAGAGCACGGCGACGGGACGGGCCAGCAGGACGAACCAGCCCGTACCGGCGGCGGTTGGGCGCCCCCGGCGAACGGCTGGTCCCGCGGCGCTCCGGCGCCCGGCGGCTGGCCCTACGGCGACCTCGGCGGCTGGGCCGCCTCCTCGCCCCGGCACGGCGACCTGCCGGCCCCGCTGCCCGGCCACTCCGCGCCGGAACCGGGCCGCGTCAACGGCCGCCACGTCAACGGCGTGCACCACGCCGGGGAGGAGTCACCAGTGACCCGCCAGGCGCCGGTCAGTGCCCCGCCCGCGGACGAACCGCCCCGGTCCGCCGACGGCGAGCGGCTGGCCGTACCGGCCCCGCGCCCGGCGCCCACGATCGAGCAGCCGAACGACCCGGGGGACGCCCCCGGCTCCCGGCACGCCGCCGACGACCCGTCCGCCCGCGCGCCGCGCTGGGCCGAGAGCGGGCCGACCTCCGCGCCCCCGGCGCTCCAGGTCCCGCCGGTCGGCGCCGCCGCCTCCGGTTTCGAGGTGCCGCCGGGCTTCCACGCCCCGAACACCGAATCCACCCCCTCGCTGTCCCGGGGCTGGGCCGACCGCCCCGCCACCCCGCCACCGGCCACCAGCCGGCCGGAGCACGCGGCGGGCGAGGCGCACCCGCCCGAGGGCCGGGCGGCTGCCGCCGAGCCGCGGGCCGCCGCCGAGTCCCGGGAGCCGGCCGGCGACGACCCGAGGGCCGCCGAGCCGGACTGGTCGGGGCCGTCCTGGAACCGCCCCAGCTGGGGTGACGGCTGGGCCCCGCCCTGGGCCCGCACCGACGAGCCGCCGGCCCGCCGGCCCGAGGAGCCCACGGCCCGGGGGCCGGAGGAGCCACCCGCCCGCCGCGCCGAGGAGCCCGCCGCCGAGCGGCGGGAGTGGGAGGACGACAGCGCCGCCCACCGCACCGCCCGCGACGACCGCGCGGCCGAGTGGGCGCCCGAACCGGTGCGGCCGTACGAGCCGGCCCGCGTCGAGCCGCCCGCCGCCTACGAGCCGCCACGCGCCGAGCCGGTACGGCCGTACGAGCCGCTGCGCGCCGAGGCGGCACCGGGCCCCGAGGCGACGCGGTCGTACCCGCCGCCCGCCGAGTCCGAGGCGTCCCGGCCGTACGAGCCGGGGACCGGGCCCGAGCAGGCCCGCCGTTACGAGCCGCCGGCCGCGCCCGAGCCGACGCCCGAGGCGACCCGGCCGTTCCGGCTGCCCCGGGGCGACGCCGAGCCGCCGCACGGCTACGAGCGGCCCTCCTGGGCCGGGCCGCCGGTGCCGGTCGCCCCGCTGATCACGCCCCCGGGTCCGCCGCCGACGAGTGCCCCGCCCGCGCCCGGTGCGCCGCCGGTGTCCAGTGCCCCGCCCGCGCCGCCCGGCGGATTCCCCCCGGCGCCGCCCGTCGAAGCGGCCGCCCTCGCCCCGCCGACGTCAGGCGTGCCCGCCACGAGCGGCCCGCCGCGCCTCGATCGCCCACCCGCGCCCCACCCGACGAGCGCCCCTCCCTACGCGGCCCGCCGGTCCGCACCGGAACCGGTGCCGGCCGCCGACGCGGTCGCCGAGCCCCGACCGGAGGAACCGTCCCCCGTGCTGCCGCAGCGCGTCCCCTCGGAACCGGACGTGCCCGTCGTGCCGGAGCCACCGGCAGTGGAACCGTCCGCCGAGACCCCCGAACTCGCCCGCATCGCCACCCACCTGCGCCGCGACGACGAACCCGCGCCGCTGCGGGAACGGCCGGAGGGCTTCGACGTCAACGCGATCCTCGACGCGGTCCGCGAGGTGGCGGGCGTCCGCGACGCCGCGCTGCGCCGGACCCCGGCCGGCGCGCACAGCCTCCGGCTCGACCTGGCCGACGGCGCGGACCCGGCCGAGGTGAGCCGCGTGGTGGCCCGGCTGCTCCAGGAACGGATGGGCCTGGCTGCCGCACCGCAGAACCTGCCCGGTGCGCCCGCCGTACCGCCACCGGCACCGCTGCGCCGCCGGTCGACCCGGCTGGACCGCTCCGGCGAGACCCGGGCACCCGGGGCGCAGTCCGCGCCGGGCCTGTCCCGCACCGCACCGGGCGAGGCCCACGCCGCGCCGTCCGAGTCGGGCGACGCGCGTACCCAGGTGCCGGCGGCTCGCGGCGACGAACCCGGCCCGGTCGGCGACGAGACGCCGGCGCGGACCGGTGTGGCGCGCCCGGCCGCGAACCGCTCCGGCGACGCGCGGTTCGGTGCGGACCGCGCCGCGCGCCCGGCCGAGGCGCCGGCCGACGGCGACGAGCCGCCGCGCCGCCGCCGGCAGGCCACCCACCGCGGCCGGGCCACCGTCGACGAGACGTCGCTGGCCGCCGCGCCGACCGGCATGTCCACCGGCAGCCCGGTCACGCTCGGTACGTCGTACTCCGGTGGCCAGATGACCACGACGGAGACCGCGCCGTCGCGACCGCTGGACACCGGCGGCGTGCCGGGGCCCCGGGTGGTGATCGAGCACGTCCTGGTCAGCACGTTCGGCCTGGACGCCACCACCGAGGTCCGCCTGGTCGCGGGCGACCGCACGGCCGAGGGACACGCGACCGGGCCGGCTGTCGACGGGTACGTGCTGCGGCTCTGCGCGGTGGCCGCCGCCGCCGCGGTGGACGAGTTGCTCGGCCGGGGCGTCCCGGCCGGCGAGCGGGGCCGGTGCTTCGTGGAGCACGCCGCCGTGGTGCCGTTCGGCAACTGCGAGGTCGCCACGGTCGTGGTGCTGCTGGTCTGCGACGGCTGGGTGGAGCAGCTGGCCGGCTCGGCCCTGGTGGCCGGGGATCCCCGGCAGGCGGTCGTGCGGGCCACGCTCGCGGCGGTGAACCGGCGGCTGGAGGCGCTGCTCTCCTGAGCGCCGGTGTGCGGTACGGCCCCCGCCCGGGGAAGACTGGAGACATGAAACGCGCCGCACTGTGGCCGGAGCACAGCCTTCCCGCACACCACGTCCCGCCGCCCTGGCCCGGCCGGCACGTACGCCTCGACGGCACGCTCGTGCACGTCCGCGACACCCCGGCCACCGGTCCCGGCGCAGAGCCCGCGCTGTACGTGCACGGCCTCGGCGGGTCCGCGCAGAACTGGACCGACCTGGCCGGGCTGCTCGCGGACCGGCTCGACGGCCAGGCGATCGACCTGCCCGGGTTCGGCCGCAGTGAGCCCGGGCCGCGCTACACGATCCCGGCTTTCGCCGAGCGGGTGATCCGCTGGATCGAGCACAGCGACAGGGGGCCGGTGCACCTGTTCGGCAACTCCCTCGGCGGCGCGATCTCGGTCCGGGTGGCGGCGCTGCGCCCGGACCTGGTCCGCACGCTCACCCTGGTCTCGCCCGCGCTGCCGTTCCTGGACTTCCGGCGCTCGTTGCAGGGGCGAATGCTCCCGCTGCTGGCGATCCCCCGGGGCGAACGGCTGGCCGCCTGGCGGCTGGCCCAGTTCAGCCCGGAGGTGACGGCGCAGCAGGTGATGGAGGCGTGCGTGGCGGACCTGACCCGGATCAGCGAGCAGCGCCGGCAGGAGGCGATCGACGAGATCCGGGTCCGGTACGAGGCGACCCACTACGCCGCCGCGTACGTGCGGACGTTCCGGGGTCTGGTCGGCACCTTCCTGCGGTCGTACCTGCCGGGGGAGGGCGCGCTGTGGCGGCAGGCGGCGGCGGTACGGGCGCCCACGCTCGTGGTGGGCGGGCGGCAGGACCGGCTGGTCGACGTGCGGGTGGCGCCGCAGGCGGCCCGGGTCATCCCGGACAGCCGGCTGTTGATGCTCGACGGTGTCGGGCACGTGGCCCAGCTGGAGGTGCCCCGGACCGTGGCGCGGGCGGTGCTCGGGCTGCTCGCCGAGGCGACACCGTCGTTCAGCACCGGCATGGGGGAGAGCGGAACGGGGCGTGACATGGCAGGCTGAGCCGGATGCCCAGCTCCCGCCGTCCTCGTGCCGCCCGTACCCGTTCCTCGTTTCGTCACTGGCGTACCGCGCTCGTGGTCTGCGCCTTCGTCGCCGCCGCCGCGGTCGGGGTCGGCGTGGCGGTGCAACTGCCGTCGGCGGGCGCGGGGACGCGGGTCACCGACGGGTTCGTCGCCCAGCCGCCGGCGCCCACGCGGGAGCCGTCCACGCCGAGCGTCCCGCCGTCGCCTCCGGTGGTGCCCAGTTCGCCGGCCGCGCCGGTGCTGACGCTGTCCGACCCCGGCCCGGCGAAGGGCCGGGGCAGTTTCGCGTACGACGACCGGACCAGCGGCGTGCTCGGCCGCTCGGGGACGCTGCGCCGCTACCGGGTGGCGGTGGAGAACGGTTCCGGCGAGGAGGTCCGCGCGTTCGGCGAGGCGGTGCAGCGCGCGCTGGCCGGCCCGGGCAGTTGGGTCGACGGCGGCACGCTGCGGTTGCAGCGGGTCGGTCCGGGCGACCGGCACGACTTCACGATCTACCTGGCCACCCGGGACACGGCCGGGCGGCTGTGCGGGGCGGGCGGGATCGACATCCGGGTGGGCGGGGTGCCGTACACGTCGTGCCGGGTGCCGGGCAAGGTGGTGATCAACCTGGCCCGGTGGCGGACCTCGGCGCCGCACCTGGTCGACGCCGGGATGCCGCTGGACGCGTACCGGCTCTACGTGGTCAACCACGAGGTGGGCCACCAGCTCGGGCACCGGCACGAGGGGTGCCCCGGTGCGGGCCGGGCGGCGCCGGTGATGCAGCAGCAGACGCTGTTCCTCAAGGGCTGCCGGCCGAATCCGTGGCCCTACGTGGGCGGGAAGCGGTACACGGGGCCGTCGCTCTGAGCGGCAAATGGTGAAGAAGATTCGCGGCATAGGCGGCAAAAGCAGCTAAATGCCCGAATTGCATGGGACGCTGGAGGCATGACCTCGTCGTCCCCCTACGACAGACCTGCGGCGCCGCCACCCGAGCGTCCCACGCTGCGCCGGATGCGCCGTCGCCGCCGCCGCTCGGTCCTGCTGCTGGCGATGCTGCTCGCGGCGAGCAGCGGCGCGTTCGGCATCACCCGGCTGAACGCGCCGCCGGCCGGACACACGGGGACGCCACTCGCCGCCGAACCGTCGCTGGCGCGCGGCGCCGAGGCCGACGTCCCGGCCGCGGCGCCGACCGGCTACCCCACCGCCGGCCCCGGCACGTTCGCGGTGGCGCAGGGCCGCTCCCCGGTACGCGGACAGGAGGGCCCGCTGCGCCGCTACCGGGTCGAGGTCGAGCACGGTACGGGGCAGGACGCCGACGGGTTCGCCGCCACCGTGGACGCGGTACTCGGCGACCCGCGCAGCTGGATCGCGTCCGGGGACCTGCGGGTGCAGCGGGTGCCCGAGGCCGCTGCCGCCGACTTCACCGTCTACCTCGCCACCCCCGTCACCTCCGAGCGGATGTGCGCCGAGGGGGGCCTGCGCACCGACCGGTACACCTCCTGCCGGTTGCCCGGCCGGGTCGTGCTCAACCTGGCCCGGTGGATGACGGCGGTGCCCGACTACGGCGCCCCGCTGGAGGTCTACCGCACCTACGTGATCAACCACGAGGTCGGGCACGAGTTCGGCGAACTGCACCAGGCGTGTCCCGAGCCCGGCGCGCCCGCCCCGGTGATGCAGCAGCAGACGTACGGGCTGGACGGCTGCCTGCCGAACGCCTGGCCGTACGTCGGCGGGATCCGGTACGAAGGCGAGCCCACGGACGGCGTCTGAGTTATTCCCGGTCCCGCAGTTCGGGCCGAGTGTCCCTCATCATGGCCGATCCCCCTCCCGGCGAGCGACAATGGCGCGGTCACACCGCCGATCCCGGGGAGTCCACCGTGTCGTTGCCCCCGCTCGTCGAACCCGCCGCCGAGCTGACCGTAGACGAGATCCGCCGCTACTCACGCCACCTGATCATCCCGGACGTCGGGGTCGAGGGGCAGAAGCGGCTGAAGAACGCCCGGGTGCTCTGTGTGGGCGCCGGTGGCCTCGGCTCGCCGGCGCTGCTCTACCTCGCCGCGGCCGGTGTCGGCACGCTCGGCATCATCGACTTCGACACCGTCGACGAGTCGAACCTGCAGCGCCAGGTCATCCACGGCGTCTCCGACGTGGGCCGGTCCAAGGCCGAGTCCGCCGCGGCGTCGATCCGCGAGATCAACCCGCTGGTCAACGTGGAGATCCACAACACCGCGCTGGACCGGGAGAACGTCCGGGACATCTTCTCCCGGTACGACCTGATCGTCGACGGCACCGACAACTTCGCCACCCGGTACATGGTCAACGACGCGGCGGTGCTGCTCGGCAAGCCGTACGTCTGGGGTTCGATCTACCGGTTCGACGGCCAGGCGTCGGTGTTCTGGGCCGAGCACGGCCCCTGCTACCGCTGCCTCTACCCGGAGCCCCCGCCGCCCGGCATGGTCCCCTCCTGCGCCGAGGGTGGCGTGCTCGGCGTGCTCTGCGCGTCCATCGGGTCGATCCAGGTCAACGAGGCGATCAAGCTGCTCGCCGGCATCGGTGAGCCGCTCGTCGGCCGCCTGATGGTGTACGACGCCCTGGAGATGAGCTACCGCAAGATCAAGGTCCGCAAGGACCCGAACTGCGTGCTCTGCGGTGAGAACCCGACCCTCACCGACCTGATGGAGGACTACGAGGACTTCTGCGGCGCCGTCTCCGACGAGGCGCAGGAGGCGGTGGTCGACTCGACCATCACCGCGCTGGAGCTGAAGGACTGGCAGGACTCCGGCAAGGACATCTTCCTGGTCGACGTGCGCGAGCCCGCCGAGTACGAGATCGTCCGGATTCCCGGCGCGACGCTCATCCCCAAGGGCGAGATCCTCTCCGGCGAGGCGCTGGCGAAGTTCCCGCAGGACCGGCAGATCGTGCTGCACTGCAAGTCCGGCGTCCGCTCCGCCGAGGCGCTGGCCGCGCTGAAGGCGGCCGGCTTCTCCGACGCGGTGCACCTCCAGGGCGGTGTGCTCTCCTGGGTCAAGCAGGTCGACCCGTCGCTGCCCGCGTACTGAGTCGTGTCGATGGGCCCGCCCGGCGCTCCGGGCGGGCCCATCGTGCTCTCCGGGGCACCTGGCGTGGGCAAACGATCGATCGCGGCGACCGCTGGGCCGGGTGGTCCTGACCGAGCTACCGAGGCGTAACCGCGGCCGCGCCAGTACCGTCAGTGCCGTGGTGGACTTGGACGCGGCGATCGGATTCGTCGTCGCTCACGGTGACGCGGTGGACCGCGCCCGTCTCTCCCGGCTGCGCACCGGCGCTCCGGTGCCGCCCGACGTGCTCGACGCCGCCGAGTCCGGGCAGGCGCCGGGTGGCGGCTGGCCCGCCGTCCTCGACGGCGAGGTCGCCTCGATCGACGCGACCTGCTTCCGCCTGGCCGAGCTGGACGACCTCGGCGCGCTGGGCCGCCCGGCCGCCCGGCACGCGCTGGACTGGCTGGCCGCCCGGCAACTGCCCGACGGTGGCTGGGACGAGGACCCCTCGCTGGCCGGGCTCGCCCCCGAGTGGGCCACCCCCGGCGATCCCGAGGCACGGCTCTACCAGACCGCGAACGCCGGATTCTGGCTCACCGTGGCCGGGCTGGACGCGCGGGCCGCCGGTCCGCTCGACCACCGGGTCGGCGGCGCGTACGCCGGTGTGGTGCAGGCGGCGGCGCAGGCGCTCGCCGCCCAGCTCGCGCCGGACGGCAGCTGGCCGTCCTTCCTGCCCGCCGGCTGGCTCGCCGCCGCGGTGCTGCACCGCCAGCAGATGTACTACGAGTCGGCGCGCATCCAGGCGGTGCTGGCCGACCGGATCCCGCAGATGTCCCCGGCCGACGTGGCCTGGCTGGCCGCCACGCTGCGCCGGGTCGACGTGGGCGAGGAGCAGTGGCTGCTGGTCTCCGCGCGCAGGCGGCTCGCCGAGACCCAGCGCAGCGACGGCGGCTGGGACAGCGACGACGGCCACCAGTTCGACGTGCACACCACGCTGCGGGCGATCCGCGCGTGCCGCCCGAACGCGCCGGAGGCCCCGGTCTCCGGAGCGCCGTTCGTGGTGCCGCAGACCGCCGAGCTGCCCGCGCCGCCGGCCGTACCGATTCCGCGCCGGCCGGCCGCGGCCCCGCCGCCGCCGGCCGGTCCGGACGCCGGGCCCGCGCCGTGGTCGGCCTGGACGGTCCTGCCCGACCTGGGCGTGGACGACGGCTCGTCCGTGCCGGTGTCCCCGGGCCTGCCCCCGCTCGTCGTACCGCCCACGGCGCCGGGTGCCCCGTCCACCTCGGCGGACGGGGACCCACTCCAGCTCACGTAGCCGACCGGGCGGATCAGCGCAGGTGACCGTCCCCGGTGACCACGTACTTGGTGCTGGTCAGCTCCGGCAGACCCATCGGGCCGCGCGCGTGCAGCTTCTGCGTCGAGATGCCGATCTCCGCGCCGAAGCCGAACTCGCCACCGTCGGTGAAACGGGTGGACGCGTTGACCATGACCGCGGCCGAGTCCACCCGGGCCACGAACTCCCGGGCCGCCCGCTGCGAGTCGGTGACGATCGCCTCGGTGTGGCCGGTGCCGTACTGGCGGATGTGCGCGACCGCCGCGTCGAGCGAGTCGACCACGGCGACGGAGATGTCGGCGGAGAGGTACTCGGTGCCGAAGTCCTCCTCGGTGGCCGGCACCACGGCGTCGGAGTGGGCGGCGACCTCGGGCGTGCCGTGCACCGTCACCCCGGCCTCGGCGAACGCGGCCAGCACGGCCGGCAGGAACGCGTCCGCGATGTCACGGTGCACCAGCAGCGACTCGGCAGTGTTGCAGGTGGACAGGCGCTGGGTCTTGGCGTTCAGCGTGACCGCCAGGGCCTTGCCGAGGTCGGCGGCGGCGTCCACGTAGACGTGGCAGTTGCCCACGCCGGTCTCGATCACCGGCACCGTCGACTCCTCGACCACGGCGCGGATCAGCGACGCGCCGCCGCGCGGGATCAGCACGTCGACCAGGCCGCGGGCGCGCATCAGCTCCTTGACCGAGTCGCGCGTGCTGGAGTCGAGCAGCTGCACCGCGTCGGCCGGCAGCCCGGAGCCGGAGACCGCGTCGCGCAGCACCGCGACCAGTGCCGCGTTGGAGCTGGCGGCCGACGAGGAGCCGCGCAGCAGCGCCGCGTTGCCCGACTTCAGGCAGATCCCGGCGGCGTCGACTGTCACGTTGGGCCGGCCCTCGTAGACGATGCCGACCACACCGAACGGCACCCGGATCTGGCGCAGCTCCAGGCCGTTGGGCAGCGTCGAACCGCGTACCACCTCGCCGACCGGGTCGGGCAGCGCGGCCATCTGGCGCAGCGCGTCGGCGATGGCGGCCACCCGGCCCTCGTCGAGCGCGAGCCGGTCCAGCACGGCCGCCGACAGCCCGGCCTCGCGCCCGGCCGCCAGGTCCGCCGCGTTCGCCGTCAGGATCTCCGGGGTACGCGCCACGAGCGCGTCGGCCATCGCGTGCAGCGCGGCGTCCTTGACGGTACGGGTGGCCGTGGCCAGGGCTTCCGCCGCGTCCCGGGCTCGCCGGGCCTGCTCGACGACGCTCATCGTGCGTACTCCTTCGGAGGTGTTTTTTTAGAAGGGGCCCTTGCTTACAGCAGGACCAGGTCGTCGCGGTGGACGACCTCACGTTCGTACGCCGGGCCGAGCGCCGCGGCGAGTTCGGAGGTGGAGCGGCCGAGCAGGCCCGGCAGCTCCACCGCGTCGTAGTTGACCAGCCCTCGGGCCACCGGCGCGCCGGCGGTGTCGACCAGGTCCACCGGGTCCCCGGCGGTGAACGCGCCGTCGACGGCGGTGATGCCGGCGGGCAGCAGCGACTTGCGCCGGCCGACCACCGCCTGCACCGCACCGGGGTCGAGGTGCAGCCGGCCACGGGGGGCGGTGGCGTGCGCCAGCCAGAACAGCCGGGCCGCGGGGCGGCGGCTGCTCGGGTGGAAGTACGTGCCGACCGGCTCACCGGCCAGCGCCGGTGCGGCCAGCGGCGCGGCGGTCAGGACCACCGGAATGCCGAAGCCGGTGGCGATCCGGGCCGCCTCGACCTTCGTCACCATGCCGCCGGTGCCCACCCCGGCCCGACCGGCCCCGCCGACGTCCACGCCCGCGAGGTCGCCCTCGCCGTGCACCTCCGTGATCCGGGTGCTGCCCGTCCGGGCCGGGTCGCCGGTCCAGAGCGCGTCGACGTCGGAGAGCAGCACCAGCAGGTCGGCGTCGACGAGCGCGGCGACGAGCGCGGCCAGGCGGTCGTTGTCGCCGAACCGGATCTCCTCGGTGGCCACCGTGTCGTTCTCGTTGACGATCGGCACGGCGCGCAGGTCGAGCAGCTTGCGCAGCGTCCGGTACGCGTTGCGGTAGTGCGCCCGCCGGGTCACGTCGTCCACGGTGAGCAGCACCTGCCCGACGGTGCGGCCGTGCCGGGCGAACGCCGCGGCGTACCGGCCGATGAGCAGGCCCTGACCGACGCTGGCGGCGGCCTGCTGGGTGGCCAGGTCGCGCGGGCGCCGGGTCAGCCGCAGCGGGGCGAGCCCGGCGGCGATCGCGCCGGAGGAGACAAGCACCACCTCGCGTCCGTCGGCGGCGAGCCCGCCGAGCGTGTCGACGAGCGCGTCGACCCGGGCGTCGTCGAGGCCGCCCGTCGCGGTGGTCAGCGAGGACGAACCGATCTTGACCACGATCCGACGGGCCGAGGTGACTGCTTCGCGCACCCGACCATTCTGCGCGCTGCGGTCCGCGGTGCCGCGGCGCGTTCCCAAATCGTGGCAGCTCGCGGCCGGTGCCCGACGTAACCGATGCGAAAACGGTTGCTCGACGACCGACCAATTTTGATCACCCGGTTGGCGGCACACGCCTGCGGATTCCGCTGCATAACGTCTCGTTCATCACGAACGGGGGTTCACAGTGATAATTCCGAGGGCTCATCGTGCCTGGTGGCTGGCGCTGCTCGTCACCGTCGGCCTGGTCGCCGGGCTGACACCGGTGCTTGCCGGTCTCCGCGACGAGAAGGCGCCGGCCGTCCGGCGGGACGGCTACCGGCCGCACACGGTGCCACTCCCGGCGATTCCGTCGCGCGAGGGAGTCGCGCCGCTGGTGGACGCCGGGCTGCACGATGCCGAGAACGTCCGGATGTTCCGGATGCACGATCAGACCTGGGACCATCCGGTGGCCCAGGCCCAGTGGGGTCTGCAGAATCTGGCCGGCTGGCGGGCCACCCACAAGCGGATCTACCTGGACCGGGCGATCGCGAACGCGCAGCGCAACGTCGACCGCCGGGTCGAGTCGCGCGGTGCCTGGTGGTATCCGTACGACTTCGAGCTCACCAGGTGCAAGAAGCGTCCACTGCTGAAGCCCAAGTGGTACAGCGGCATGTCGCAGGGGCAACTGCTGAGCCTCTTTGTCGGGCTGTACGAGGAGACGCGCGACGAGAGGTGGCGGACCGCCGCGGACCGGACGTTCCAGAGCCTTACCCTGCCCGTCCAGCCCGGCGAGCCGTGGGCCACCTGGACCGACCGCGGCGGCTACCTGTGGCTGGAGGAGTACCCGGAGAACGACGACCCGCGCGGCGAACAGGTGCTCAACGGGCACATCTTCTCCCTGTACGGCGTCTACGACTACTGGCGGCTGACCAGCGACGAGCGGGCGGCGGAGATCTTCGACGCCGCGGCCACCACCGTGCGCCGCTACCTGCCGACCAGGTTCCGGGTGGAGAACTGGGCCAGCCGGTACTCCATGAACTGCCGGCACTTCCACCCGAAGTACCACCAGGTCCACACCCGGCAGACCCTCAAGCTGTACGAGGTGACCCACGCGACGGTCTTCGCCGAGTACGCCGACACGCTGCGGGCGGACTACCCGGTGCCGGATCTGACGGGCACCGTGCAGTTCGAGCCCGGGACGCACGTGGGATACACGTACGACGCCAAGGGCACCGTCACCGCGCAGCGCGCCGTCACCCTGAACCGGACGAGCCGGTTCGCGGCCGACGAACGCATCCGGGTACGCGGTGGCGGCATCCACTACCGGATCACCAAGGGCCCGCTGGCCGGCTACCTGGTGCCCGAGGAACCCGGCCGGCGGGTCCTGCTCGGGGTGGCGGCCGAGCACCGCTACCACCCCGCACGCGTGCTGACCGCCCAGCCCGGCACCTACACCGGCTACACCTTCGACCGCAACGGCGCGGTGCTCGACTCCCGGAAGGTCACCTTCGCCGCCGTGACGGAGCTGACGCTGGGCGGCACCGCCTGGGTCAACGGTGAACTCAGCTACCAGGTGACCGGCGGTGAGCTGGACGGCTACTGGCTGGCGGCCCGGGGCGACCTCGCCATCGGCTCGCCCGCCCGCTGAGGTCCCTTATCGTGGCTTTCCGTGACACCTGACGAGTACGTCGAGGCGGTGCTGTCGCTGGTCGAGCGGATCCCGCCGGGGCGGGTGATGTCGTACGGGGCGGTGGCCGACGCGCTGGCCGAGCGTTCGGGGCGGGCGTCGCCGCGGCTGGTCGGTTCGATCATGGCGCGGCACGGTGGCGGGGTGCCGTGGCACCGGGTGGTGAACGCGGCCGGCCGGATGCCGCCGGGGCACGAGCGCAAGGCCCGGGAACGGCTGCTCGCCGAGGGGTGCCCGCTGCGCGGCGACCGGGTGGACCTGGCGGCGGCGTCCTGGTCGCCGGACGAGGTGTGACCCGGCCGCGTCGGAGGCAGCCAGGCGTTCAGTCGCGGCGGCGCTGGACCCGGCCCGTCATCGCGGCCAGTCCGAGAACGTCTGGCGGAGGTCGCGGATCTCGGCCGGGGTGAGGCGGTAGAGCGTGAAGACGGTGTCGGCCAGGCGGTCGAGGCGCTGTAGCGCGTCCTGGAACTCCTCGTCGGTGAGCGCCGGGTCGGCCCTCCGCGCGAGGCGGACCAGGTCGTCTCTGCTGTAGCGGCCGAGGGCGGCGGCAACGTCGATGTAGTCGCGGGGTTGGGCGCGAGTGACCATCGCCGCGACCTTGGTGCCGATCACGTCGTCGAGGTGCAGCACCGGACCGACGTCGAGCACGATCGGGCTGGTGTTGCGCGCGAAGCGTACGAGCTGCAGCCGCACGGTCCGGTCGTCGCGGCGAACCTCGAACTCGGTCATGTCGTGTTCGAAGCCGTAGAAGACGTCGTCCAGCTCGGTGGGCTCGGCGATGGTGTCGACCTGAAAACCGGCATCGAGCAGGGTGGCGTGTACCAGCTCGGCGGCGGCGGTGACCCCGCCGTCGACATCGGTGAACAGGTCGACGTCCTCGGTGGGACGGGCGCCGATGCCGTGGGCGATGAGGGCTTGGCCGCCGGCGAGGGCGAAGCCGTGCCGACCGGCCACGGCGAGCGCGACACGGGCGACCTCGTGCTGGAACGGGTCCGGCGCCGGTGGCATCAGGCGGCGACGTCCCGGGAGCGCAGCACCGGGTGGCTCTCTTCCCAGGCGCGGCGGACACCGCGGGGCACGTACAGCTCGGGCCACAGCCGGACCAGGGTCGGACCGTGCAGCCACGCGCGCAACTCGTCGGGATGAACGGCTTCGGTGAGCACCGTCTCGTACATCCAGGCGAGCAGACCCGGTACGTCGAGGTCGACGTGCCGGTCGGGTTGCCAGAACAGCCGATGGGGCAGCTCGACCACGCCGGAGACAGGGCCCTGCAACTCGTTCAGGTCGCGAACCACCACCGCACGACGGCCGGGGCGGGCCTCGTACGGTGCCCGCGAGCTGCGGACGGATCGGGCCGGGTCCATGCCCTCCAGGGTAACGGTGCCGGCCTGTGGCTTCCCGCGACTCGCGAGCGCCTGGCGGCATCGCACGAGCAGCGCCGGACGAGGGGATGTGACGCGGGCCATAACGTGAGTAGCATTCGGCTCCATGACAGCTTCGGGCCTGCCCCGCCGGGTGCACCTCGGGTACGCGCTGGGTTCCCTGGTCACCGGCGCGTTCGGCACCGTACCCGGGCTGCTCCTGCTGCCGTACCTCACCGACACGCTCGGCGTCGCCGCCGGGCTGGCCGCGCTGCTGGTGCTGCTGCCGAAGGCGTGGGACGTGCTGGTCAACCCGGTCGCCGGGCGGATCTCCGACCGGACCCGCTCCCGCTGGGGCGCGCGCCGGCCGTACCTGCTCGGTGGCGGGCTGGCGCTCGCGGTGCTGTTCGCCTCGATCTTCGCCGCGCCGTTCGCGAACGGTCCGGCCGCGGCCGCGTACGTGGCACTGGCGTTCCTGGCCACCGCGACCGCGTTCGCGTTCTTCCAGGTGCCCTACGTCGCCATGCCGGCCGAGCTGACCGCCGACCCGGCGGAACGTACCCGGTTGATGACCTGGCGGATCGCGGTGCTGGCGCTGGCCATCCTGGTCTCCGGCGCGGTGGCCCCGGCGGTGGTGAGCGCGGGCGGCGACGGCGTGCCCGGCCACCGGTGGATGGGCCTGTTCGTCGCCGCGCTGATCGTCGCCGGCACCGTCGGCGTCTTCTTCGGCACCCGGTCCGCGCCGACCGGGACGGTGGGGGAGAGCGAGCCGAGCCTGCGGGCGCAGCTCGCCGTCGCCACCGGCAACCGGCCGTTCCGGGTGCTGCTGATCTGCTTCGTGATCCAGTCCGCCGGGGTGGCCACCGTGCTGGCCGGCGTGAAGTACTTCGCCGACCAGGTGCTGCGCGAGCCGGACAGCGGCCCCACGCTGCTGTTCGCCTGCTTCGTCGCGCCCGCGCTGCTGGTCATGCCGCTGTGGTCGCGGGCCGGCGCCCGGCTGGGCAAGCGGACGTCGCTGGTCGCCGCGTCGGTGATCTTCGCGGTGGGCGCGCTGGCCCTGGTCGCCGCGCCCGCGCTGCCCGCCGCCGCGGCCTACGCCGTGGTCGCGGTGATCGGCGTCGGGTACGCGGGACAGCAGGTGTTCGCGCTGGCCATGCTGCCGGACTGCATCGCGTACGACACCGCGCGCACCGGGCGGCGGCAGGCCGGGGTGTTCACCGGGCTGTGGACCGCGGGGGAGACGTTCGGGCTGGCGCTGGGGCCCGGCATCTACGGGCTGGTGCTGCAGCTCTCCGGTTACGTCTCGTCGTCCACCGGGACCGCCGCCGTCCAGTCCGACACGGCCCGCCTCGGTGTGCTGCTCGGGTTCACGGTGCTGCCCGCCCTGCTGGTGGCGATCCCGCTGGTGCTGCTGCGCGGCTACACACTGACCCCGGCCCAGCTGGCCACCGCCGCACCCGAGGCCGACGGCGCCGCCTCGGCCGTGCGGACGTGAGCACCGGCCCGTCCAGGAGAGGAACCACCCGATGACCGACACGGCAGGCGGAGGCGCGCTGCCCGCGCGGGGGATGCCCGCGGCGGACGTACTCGGCGAGATCCGCGCGCTGCGGGCCGCCGACCGGCCGACGCACGGCGGGCGGCTGTTCGCGTACGTCTACGACCCCGGCGTGGCCGGGCTGGACGACCTGGCGCAGGCCGCGTACGCGGAGAGCGCCCACGTCAACGGCCTCGACCCGACCGCGTTCCCGTCGTTGCTGGCGATGGAGAACGCGCTCGTCGGCGCCGCCGCCCGGCTGCTCGGCGGCGGGCCCGGCACCGGCGCGCCGGACGCGGTCGGCAGCGTCACCAGCGGCGGCACCGAGTCGCTGCTGCTCGCCGTCAAGGCGGCCCGGGACGCCCGCCCCGATCTGACCGAGCCGCGGATCGTGGTGCCGGCCACCGCGCACGCCGCGTTCGCCAAGGCGGCGCACTACCTGCGGGTCGCGCTCGACACCGTGCCTGTCGACCCGGTGACGCTGCGGCCGGACGTCGCGGCGGTGGCCGCCGCGATCCGCCCGGAGACCGTGCTGGTGGTGGCGTCCGCGCCGTCGTACGCGCACGGGGTCGTCGACCCGGTGACGGAGATCGCCGCCGTCGCGCGGGCCGCCGGGGTGCGCTGCCACGTGGACGCCTGCTTCGGCGGCTGGGCGCTGCCCTGGCTGCGGCGGCTCGGCGCGCCGGTGCCGCCGTTCGACTTCGCCGTGCCGGGGGTCACCTCGATCTCGGTCGACCTGCACAAGTACGCGTACGCGCCGAAGGGCGTCTCGGTGCTGCTGCACCGCGATCCGGCGCTGCGCGCCCCGCAGTTCTTCGCGTACGCCGACTGGCCCGGGTACACGATGGTCAACCCGGTGATCGCCTCCACCCGCTCCGGTGGGCCGATCGCCGCCGCGTACGCCACGCTTCGTCACCTCGGCGAGGACGGCTACCTGCGGCTGGCCGCCGCAACCCGGGACGCGGTCGCCGGGCTGGCCGACGCGGTACGGGCCACCGGCGGGCTACGGCTGATGGCCGAACCGGAGACCACTGTGGTCTGCCTCACCGCCGACGACCCGGGGCTCGACCTGTTCGTGCTCGTCGACGAGCTGACCGCGCGTGGCTGGCACACCCAGCCCCAGCTCACGTACGCCGATCTGCCGGCCAGCGTGCACCTCACGGTGACCGCGGCGGTGGCGCCCCGGGTGCCCGAGTTCGGTCCGGCGCTGGCCGAGGCGGTCGCGGCGGCCCGCGCCGCCGGACCGGTCGTGCTGCCGCCGGAGCTGCTGGCGCTGGCCGGCAGCCTCACGCCGGAGGCACTCACCCCCGATCTGGTGGCCGGGCTCGCGGGCGGGCTCGGCCTGGCCGGCGGCGCCGGCGTGCCGGACCGGATGGCGGTGGTCAACACGCTGCTCGACGCCGCGCCGGCGCGGTTGCGGGAACGGCTGCTCGCCGAGTTCGTCGGGTTGCTCCAGCGCCCCGCCTGGTGACACCCGAGTTCGTCCGTTCGGCGGAGAAGTCGGGCGTTTCGGTGCCGGACCCGGTGCCCGTCCCTGCCTAGCATCAGGGCACATCGATGACACGGGGAGTGTTGCATGATCACCGCAAAGTCACCACCTGTCCGCCGGTTCGTGGCAGTGGTCGCGGCCGGCGCGATGGTCGGCCTGGCGCCGGCCGGTACCGCCCCCGCCGCGCCACCCGGCCCGGACCGCAGCGCCGACGTCTCCGTCGTGGACCCCGGGTGGGCGCCCGACCCGCTGACCGACGGGGTGCCGCAGCTGCCCTCGCGGGACGTGGCGAAGACCAAGGAACAGCAGCGGCGGGAGCGGGCGAGCGGGGCCACCGCCGCCGCCACGTACGCCCGCGACGGGCACCTGCCGAAGCCGCTGCCGCTGGCCGCCCAGCCCACGAACAGCAACCCGGCGCCGCTCGTCGACAAGGGACTGCACGACGCGCAGGGCGTCCGCATGTTCAGCTTCGCCGGGAAGACCTGGAACCACCCGGTCGGCCAGGCGCAGTGGGGCCTGAGCAACCTGGCCGCCTACCGGATCAGCGGCGACAAGCGGTTCCTCGACCGGGCCGTCGCCAACGCCCAGCGCAACATCGACCGCCGGGTCGAGTCGCGGGGCGCCTGGTGGTATCCGTACGACTTCGACCTGAGCCGCTGCACGGGCCGTCCGCTGCTGCGCGCGCCCTGGTACAGCGGGATGGCGCAGGGCGAGATGCTGAGCCTCTTCGTCGGCCTGGCCGAGATCACCGGCGAGGCCAAGTGGCGGACGGCGGCGGACAACACGTTCCTGAGCCTGACGCTGCCGGTCGTCGCCAACGCGCCCTGGGCGAGTTGGGTCGACCCCAACGGCTACCTGTGGCTGGAGGAGTACCCGGTGACCTTCGGCACCACCGGGGAACGGGTGCTCAACGGGCACACCTTCGCCCTCTACGGCGTGTACGACTACTGGCGGCTCACCGGTGACGAGCGGGCGGTCGCCGTCTTCGACGGCGCGGCGAGCACCGTCCGGCGGTACCTGCCGACCCACTTCCGGGTCACCCGGTGGGCCAGCAACTACTCGATGGGCTGCGCGCAGCCGCACGTGAAGTACCACCAGGTCCACACCGCGCAGAACCTCAAGCTGTACGAGATGACCACGTCGGCCACCTTCGCCACGTACGCGTACCTGCTGCGCTCGGACTACCCGGTGCCCGCCGTCAACGGCGCCGTGTCGTTCGCCGCCGGCACCCACGTCGGCTACACCTTCTCCAGCACCGGGGCCGTCCGGAGCCAGAAGACGCTCAAGCTCGCCCGCGCCTCCGGGGCCCAGGCGAGCCAGCGGGTCCGCGTGTACGGGCGGGGCATCTACTACCTGATCGCCAACGGCGCACTCGCCGGTTACCTCGTCCCCGAGGCGTACGGGCAGCGCGTCCTGCTCGGCAAGGCGGTCGAGCACCGCTACAGCCCGGCCCGGACGCTCTCCTTCCAGCCGGGCACCTACACCGGGTACGCCTACGACGCGGCGGGCAACGTGACCGGCTCCAAGCGGCTCACGTTCTCGGCCGCCTCGATCGCGCCGCTGGGCGCCACCGCGTGGGTCAACGGCCGGCTCAGCTACCAGGTCACCGCCGGGGCGTACGTCGGCTACTGGCTGCCCCACACCACCGGACTGGCCTTCACCTGAGCGACAGAGCGGCCCGCCCGGAGTCCGGGCGGGCCGCTCTGTCAGCTGTCTCAGCCGGTCGCGCTGATGTCGAACGACGTGGTGTTGTCCGCCGGGTCGACGTCCACGACCGGCTCGCTCTCGTAGACGGCCGCCACGGTGAACGAGCCGCTGCCCAGCGCGCCGGCCGGGGTTCCGGCCGGAGCCCGCAGGACGACGTCGAACGTGCGCTCCTCGCCCGGCATGAACCGGCCGCCGGGAACGTCGAACCAGTCCGGGAAGCTGGGCAGGTCCTGCGGGTCGGTGGCCCACACCTCGACCCCGGCGGGCAGGCCCGCCCGCACGTCGAGCCGGAACGACGGGGCGTCGTTGCCGTAGCGCACGGTGACCGGCATCCGGCCCAGCAGAGCCCCGTCGGCCTGGCGGGTGAGCGTCACGTCGCCACCCCTGATGGTCAGGTCCGTCTCGGTGGCCTGCCGGTAGACGCGGGGGTTGCGGACGCTGCCCGAGGTGGACCGGAACACGGTCCGGAAGGAGTCCCGGTCCGACACCCCACCGTCCGGCACCACCGCGACCGAGCCGCCCAGGGCGGTCATCGGGTAGGCGCGCGCAGTCGTCCACACCTGGAAGTCGAGGCGGACGGTCACGCTCGCGCCGGCCGCGACCCGGCCGCCGTAGCTCTCGACGACCCGGCGGTTCTGCTCCATCCCCACGGTGAACCAGGGCGAGCCGTTGTCGAGGCCGGTGAAG
Source organism: Micromonospora sp. WMMA1947 (assembly GCF_027497355.1). Taxonomy (NCBI): domain Bacteria; kingdom Bacillati; phylum Actinomycetota; class Actinomycetes; order Micromonosporales; family Micromonosporaceae; genus Micromonospora; species Micromonospora sp. WMMA1947. The sequence goes on from NZ_CP114909.1 coordinate 2,617,512, forward strand.
GAGCCACCGGCCGGCTCGGTGATGCGCAGGCCGGCGGTGGCGTCCGCCCGGCCCCGGTTGCTGATCGTCGTGGTCAGCGTCCCGACGTACCCCTTGTCGGTCGGCGTCAGCACCAGCGTCCCGGTGTCGACGGTCAGCCGCGCCGTGGTGCCGCCGGCCGCGGCGGCGGGCGCGGCCGGCGCGAACAGCGCCGCCGCCCCGGCGAGCAGCGCGGCGGCCACCCGTGTGGTCCATGTGGTCATGACAGGTCCTCCGTGATCCCCGTGGTGGGCGGCGGTGGTTCCGTCCGCCCGACAGTGGTGACACACGCCGGCACGGCTGACCGTTGCGCGGGTGCCCTGTCGGGGGTACGACACCGGACCGCTGTGGTTGACTGGCACCTCGGGGAACTGCGAGGGAGGCCAGAGATGCAGGTGCCGGCCGTGCTCGGCGAGCCGATCCGGTTCGTGCTGAACTGGGGCCGCCGCTACTCGCTCTGGGTGTTCAACTTCGGCCTGGCCTGCTGCGCCATCGAGTTCATCGCGACCAGCATGGGCCGGCACGACTTCATGCGGCTCGGCGTGATCCCGTTCGCCCACGGGCCCCGGCAGGCCGACCTCATGGTGGTCAGCGGCACCGTCACCGACAAGATGGCCCCGGCGATCAAGCGGCTCTACGACCAGATGCCCGAACCGAAGTACGTGATCTCGTTCGGGGCCTGCTCCAACTGCGGCGGCCCGTACTGGGACTCCTACTCGGTGACGAAGGGCGTCGACCAGCTCATCCCGGTCGACGTGTACGTGCCCGGCTGCCCGCCGCGCCCGGAGGCGCTGCTGCACGGCATCCTCCGCCTCCAGGAGAAGATCGCCGCCGAGCAGTCCGGCGTCGGCGGCGTACCCCGCCCGGACGCGCTCACCTCCCCGGCGGACGCGGTGGCACGGCCCGTCGAGGCGCTGACCGCACCCCCGGTACGTCCGCCGGTCGGCTGAACCGCCAGGTGGCGGCGCGGGGCTAGCCTGCGGGCCATGACCGACCTCGCGGAGAAGCGCTCCGCATTCATCATCGACGTGCTGACCGAGGAGTTCGGCGCGTCCATGGCGATCGACCCGGCGGCGTTCCGCCGCAAGTTCCGCAAGATGGCGGCGTCACCGTTCGCCTTCTACCGGGGCAGTGCCGCGTTGTTCTACGCCGACCAGCGCGGCGACTTCGGCAGCGACCGGTTCCTCGACGACCGGACGAGCCGGGTGTGGATCCACGGCGACCTGCACGCCGAGAACTTCGGCACCTACATGAACGCCTCCGGGCAGCTCGTGTTCAACGTCAACGACTTCGACGAGGCGTACGTCGGGCCGTTCACCTGGGACCTGAAGCGCTTCGCCGCCAGCGTGGCGCTGCTCGGCTACGCCAAGGCGCTCTCCGACCGGGTGATCGGCGAGCTGGTGTCCGGCTTCGCCCGGTCGTACCTGGCGGAACTGCGGGCCATCGCCGCGGGCGGGGACGACGCGATCGGCTCGATCACGCTCGACAACGCCGACGGCGTGCTGCGCCGGGTGCTCCAGCAGGCGCGGCTGAACACCCGGGTGGACCTGCTCGCCGCGCAGACCACCATCGACAACTACGAGCGCCGGTTCTCCCTCGGCGACGGCGTGCACGAGATCGACGACGCCACCCGGGAGAAGGTGTGCGCGGCGTTCGCCGACTACCTGCACACGCTGCCGGACTCGACCGCCCGGACGCGCCCGGTCGCCGCGGGCATCAAGGACGTGGTGCTGCGCAAGGGCGTCGGCATCGGGTCGGCCGGGCTGCCGTCGTACAACCTGCTGCTGGAGGGGCACACCCAGGCGCTGGAGAACGACGTCGTCATCTACATGAAGCAGGCGCAGGTGCCGGCCGTCGCGCGGTACGTCGACGACGAGCGGGTCCGCTCGTACTTCCGGCACCAGGGGCACCGCACCGCCGAGTCGCAGCGCGCGTTGCAGGCGCACGCCGACCCGTGGCTGGGCTTCACCGAGCTGGACGGCGTCGGGCAGCTCGTCGCCGAGGTCTCCCCGTACGCGGCGGACCTGGACTGGGCCGACGTGAACGAGCCGGAGGAACTCGCGGGCGTGCTCGCCGACCTGGGCCGGGCGGTGGCCCGGATGCACTCGGTCGCCGACGACGAGTCCAGCCACGACCTGGTCGACTACTCCACCGAGGAGGCGATCGTCGCCGTGGTCGACGCCGAACCGCAGGCGTTCGTCGACTACCTGGTCGACTTCGGGCACCGGTACGGGATCCGGGCGCGCGAGGACCACCAGCTCTTCGTGGACCTGTTCCGCAACGGCCGGCTGCCCGGCATCTGAGGGCCGGGGCGCCGGATCCGGCGCCCCGCCTCATTGCGTGAAGTCCAGCACCGCCTTGATGTCCTCGCCGGCCGTGGCGTACGCCTCCCGGTAGTTCGACAGCGGCACCCGGCGGGTGATCAGCGACGTCAGCCACGACCGGTCGGCCTGGGCGAGCGCCTCGGCGGCCATCTCCCAGTGCCGCCGCCCGGCGTTCACCGAGCCGAACACCACGTTGTTCTCCAGCACCAGCTCCCGGTTGAGCGCACCGGCGTCGAAGTTGATGGTCCGGCCGCCGCTGGACACGCCGGTCAGGCAGACGATGCCGGTGGGCGCGGCCTTGCACATCGCGTCCAGCACCACGGTGGGTGCGCCGGTGCACTCGATCACCACGTCCGGCTTGACGTCCAGCTCCGGCACGGTCGCCGTGTGGTACGTCGCCCCGAGCGCACGGACCAGGTCCGGCTTCGGGCCGGTGGTGTTGCGGTCCAGCACGTGCACCGACAGTCCTCGCTGGCTGGCCAGCAGCGCGGCCAGCAGCCCGATCGGCCCGGCGCCGGTGACCAGCACCGTCATCGGTTTCCACTCGGCCCGGCGGCCGATCCGCTCGATGTGGTCCCACGCCTTCGCCACCACGCTCGTCGGCTCCAGCAGCACCCCCACGGACTCGAGCGCCGGGTCCAGGCCGACGGCGAACTTGGGCTGCAACCGCCAGCGTTCCCGGGCGAAACCGGGCAGCGCCTTGATGCCGTGCTCGGTGTACCGCCCGTTGCGGCACATGTCCCACTCGTCCACCGCGCAGTTCGCGCACGGCACCGGGTCGGGGTGGCGGACCACGCCGGCGACCAGGTCGCCGGTCTGCAACGTGCCGGTCGGGTCCTCCAGCACGCGGCCCAGCGACTCGTGCCCGAGCACCAGCCGCTCCTGGCCCGGCGGCGCCTCGCCGTACTCGCCCGCCACGATCTCGTGGTCGGTGCCGCAGACACCCACCGCCAGCGCCTCGACCAGGATCGCGCCCTCCTCGGGCGGTGGCTCGGGCCAGTCCTCGGCGAGCCGCAGCGAATCCGGGACACCGGAGGTCACAGTCACAGCGCGCACGGACCTCATCTTTCCGCGCGCTTCCGCCGCCCGTCCGGCAAAGCGGCGATCCCGGCACGGACGGCCCGACCCGGCCGGCAGCCGTCCACCATAGGATCAGCGCATGACTCCGGAAGAGGTCGGCCGGCGAGTGGTCGCGCTGCTCGCGCCCGTCGAGGCCACCGCGTCGGTCTCCGGCGGTCAGGGGTACGCCCGCGCCACCGTCGACGTACCCCCGGCGAGCTGGGCGGACGCGGTGCGTGCGGCACGCGACGACGCCGAACTGGAACTCGACTTCCTGGACTGGCTGTCGGCGGTGGACGAGCTGGCCGACGGCTTCGACGTGGTGCTGCACCTCTGGTCGGTCCGGCACCGGCACGGGCTGCTGCTGCGCACCCGGGTGCCCCGGGACGCGCCCGTCGTCGCGTCGGTGGTCGACCTGTTCCCCGGCGCCGCGTGGCACGAGCGCGAGACGCACGAGATGTTCGGCATCGACTTCGTCGGCCACGGCGAGCTGCGTCCGCTGCTGCTGCCGCCGGAGTTCGAGGGGCACCCGCTGCGCAAGGAGTTCGTTCTCGCCTCCCGGGTCGCCAAGCCGTGGCCCGGCGCGAAGGAGCCGGGCGAGTCGGAGGCGGGCGGCGGCCGCCGGCCGGTCCGGCCGCCGGGCGTGCCCGCGCCGGGTGAGTGGGGCACGACGCCCACGCCGGCGGGTGCGGCCGGCGCGGGTGAGGGCCCCCGAGGGGGTACGCCGGCGCGCCCGGCCCGCGAACGCCCGGCGCGGCCCGCTCCGGGGGAGCGTCCGGCGCGGCCTGCTGCCGGAGAGGCCGGGTCGGGGGCTGGTGCTGCTGCGGCGGCCGACGAGGCGGGGCCGCTCGGTCGGCCGCTGCCAGGGGAACGGCCGACCGGCCCGCCCCGCCAGGAGCCGGAGCCCGACGCGGCGGAGGAGAGCTGATGCCGGACTGGTTGGAGCTGGTCCTGCGGGTGGCGGGGGTGCTCGTCGCGTTCCTCACGCTGCCGCTGATCGTGGGCCAGGCCGAGCACAAGGTGATGGCGCACATGCAGGGCCGGCTGGGCCCGATGTACGCGGGCGGCTTCCACGGCTGGGCGCAACTGGTGGCGGACGGCATCAAGTTCGTGCAGAAGGAGGACGTCACCCCGCGCGACGCGGACCGTCCGGTGTTCCGGCTGGCGCCCGCGGTGGCGCTGGTGCCGTACCTGCTGGTGCTGCTCGTCATCCCGCTCGGGCCGGGTGACCTGGTCGCCCAGCCGCTGGGCATCGGCCTGTTCTTCGTGCTCGCCGTGGTGGGTGTCGGGGTGCTGGCGGTGCTCATGTCGGCGTGGGCGTCGGCGAACAAGTACAGCCTGCTCGGCGGGCTGCGCGGCGCGGCCCAGCTGCTCGGGTACGAGCTGCCGCTGGTGCTGGCCGCCGCCTCGGTGGCGATGGCGGCGGGCACGCTGAGCCTGCCGGGCATCGTGGAGGCGTGGCAGCCGTGGTGGCTGCTGTGGCAGGCGCCGGCCATGGTGATCTTCTTCGTCGCCGGGCTGGCGGAGATCCGCCGCCCGCCGTTCGACATGCCGGTGGCCGACTCCGAGCTGGTCTTCGGCTACATGACCGAGTACACCGGCCTGCGGTTCGCGTTCTTCCTGCTCGCCGAGTACGTGGGCATCGTGGTGATCGCGGCGCTGACCACTGTGCTGTTCCTCGGCGGCTGGCAGGGCCCGTTCGCCGACGCGCAGCTCGGCTGGCTGTGGACGCTGCTCAAGGTCTTCGCCGTCGCCTTCGTGATCATCTGGCTGCGGGTGAGCTACCCGAGGCTGCGCGAGGACCAGCTCCAGCGCCTCTGCTGGCTGGTCCTGGTCCCCCTGGCCCTGGCCCAGCTGGTCCTGACCGCCGCAGTCCGCCTGGCCCTGTAACCCGCCCGCACCCGCCCCACCCTTGTTTCCGGCGATCTTGCACTTTCTGCCTCGGCGAAAGGGGCAAGGCGCCCAGGTTCGGGGCCCAAAGTGCAAGATCGCCGGGGCGGGCGGGGCCGGGCCGGGGTGGGGTGGGCCGGGGTGGGGTGGGGCCGGGCGGGGGTCAGCGCAAGGGGGTGTGGGACGGGTCTACCCGCTCGGACTCGGGTGGGGGCGGGGGTGGGGTGCCGTCGCCGAAGGGGCGGCCGCCCAACTCCTCCCGGCCGTGCGGGGTGAGCCAGTTGCTCAGGTCGGGGCCGAGCGGCACGATCCCGGTCGGGTTGATGTCCCGGTGGACCTCGTAGTAGTGCCGCTTGATGTGGTCGAAGTCGATCGTGTCGCCGAACCCGGGCGTGGTGAACAGGTCCCGGGCGTACGCCCACAGCACCGGCATCTCGCTGAGCTTCTGCCTGTTGCACTTGAAGTGCCCGTGGTAGACCGGGTCGAAGCGGACGAGCGTGGTGAACAGCCGTACGTCCGCCTCGGTGATCGTGTCACCGACCAGGTACCGCTGACCGGCCAGCCGCTCGCTCAGCCAGTCCAGCCGGTCGAACAGCCTGTGGTACGCCTTGTCGTACGCCTCCTGGCTGCCGGCGAAGCCGCACCGGTAGACGCCGTTGTTGACGTCGGCGAAGACGACAGCGTTCACCTCGTCGATCTCGGCGCGCAGCGGTTCCGGGTAGAGGTCCGGCGCGCCCGGCCGGTGGTACGCCGTCCACTCGGTCGTCAGGTCGAGGCTCATCTGCGCGTAGTCGTTCGTCACGACCTGCCCGGTGGGCACGTCGACGAGCGCCGGGACGGTGATGCCGCGCTCGTAGCCGGGGAAGCGGGCGAAGTACGCGTCGGCCAGCCGCTCGATGCCGAGAACCGGGTCCTTGCCGTCCGGGTCGAGGTCGAACGTCCAGCTCCGCTTGTCGTGGGTGGGCCCGGCCACGGCCATCGAGATGGCGTCCTCCAGCCCGAGCAGGCGCCGGACGATGATCAGCCGGTTGGCCCACGGGCAGGCCCGGCTGACCGCCAGCCGGTAGCGGCCCGGCTCCACCGGCCAGCCGTCCCGCTCGTCCGCGGTGATCCGGGTGGCGATGTAGCGCTGGTCGCGGGTGAACTCGCCACCCGGTTCCACGTACTTGCCGCCGGTCCGGTCCAGGACTTCGTCGTCGCTGCCCACGCCCACCTCCGAGTTCGCTTTTCGCTCCCATCATGGTCGCTCCGGCCGCTCCCGGCAGGGCGAGTACCCCGGAGACCGGCAGGGCGAGTGCTCCGGAGAGGGGAATAGGCTGCCCGCCGTGACCGATGTGGAGGCGGCAGCCCGGCGTTTCGTCGCCGACGTGTGGAACGCGGGGCGCGAGGAGAGCGCGTACGAGCTGGTGGCGGCGGACTGCCCGGGGCTCGGCGGCACCGGCCCGGCGGCGACGCTGGCGTGGCACCGGGACCGGCGGGCGTCGTTCCCCGACCTGCGTTACAAGATCGTCGACGTGGTGGCGACAGGTGCGCGGGTGGCGGTGCGCTGGCGGGCCGCCGGCACCCAGGCCGGGCAGTTCGGGCCGGTGCCGCCGACCGGCCGCGTGGTCAGCTACTCCGGTGCCACGTTCCTGCGCTTCGACGACGACGGGCGGATCGTGGACGTGTGGAGCGTCAACGAGCTGTTCCAGCTGCTCCAGCAGCTCGGCGTGGAGATGCTGCCCCCGCTCACACCCGGCGAGGCGTGATCCGGCCGCACGCCGGGGGCCAAAGCGCCGGGTGGTGGTCGCGCGCGCCCGGGCCACAGGGCAGGATGGGCGGCATGAGCGAGCACGGTGGAGTGCCCGGTGCCGGATTGGTGAAGGGCCTGGCGGTCACGTTGAAGACGATGACCCGCCGCTCGACCACCCAGCAGTACCCGGACGTGGCGCCCGAGCTGCCGCCCCGCTCCCGCGGCGTGATCGCGCTGCTGGAGGAGAACTGCACGGTCTGCATGCTCTGCGCCCGCGAGTGCCCGGACTGGTGCATCTACATCGACTCGCACAAGGAGGAGGTGGCGGTGCCCGGCGCCGCCCGCCCTCGCCAGCGCAACGTGCTCGACAAGTTCGACATCGACTTCTCGCTCTGCATGTACTGCGGCATCTGCGTTGAGGTCTGCCCGTTCGACGCGCTCTACTGGTCGCCGGAGTTCGAGTACGCCGAGTACGACATCAAGAACCTGCTGCACGACAAGGACCACCTGGGCGAGTGGATGGCCACCGTGCCGCCGCCGCCGGCTCACGACCCGCTCGGCGACCCCTCCAAGGAGGAGACCACCGCCGCCCGGAAGGCGGCGGGTCCGTCGGCCCGTCCGGCTCCTTCCCGGGTACGCCCCGACGCCGCCACCGATCCGGGCGGAGGCACTGCCTCATGACCGGTGCGGACGTCCTGCTGCTGGCGCTGGGCGCGGTGGCGGTGGGCGCGGGTGCGCTGGTGGTCGCCACCCGTCACCTGGTCCGGGCCGGGCTGTGGCTGGTGGTCTGCCTGGGCGCGCTCGCGGGTGACTACCTGGTGCTGACCGCCGAGCTGGTGGCCTGGGTGCAGGTGCTCATCTACGTGGGCGCGGTGGTGGTGCTGCTGTTGTTCGCGGTGATGCTGACCCGCGCGCCGATCGGCCCGTCGGACGACCTGGACCGGCCGGGCTGGGCCGCCGCGCTGGTCGGCGCCGGCAGCGGCCTCGGCTTGGCGGTGCTGCTGATCGACGCGTTCCGCTGGTCCCGGGTGGACCTGCCCGCCGCGGGCACCGCCGAGCGCCTCGGCGAGCAGATCTTCCGTTCCTGGGTGCTGCCGTTCGAGGTGCTGTCGGTGCTGCTGCTGGCCGCGCTGGTCGGCGCGATCGTGCTGTCCCGCCCCGACATCGGCCGCCCGAAGGCGCCCAGCCCGGCCGACGGCGACCGGCCCGGCGGGGACGCCCCGCTCGGCGCCGCGCGACCCGCCGACGAGGGCGGGCGCCCGTGAGGCCGGTCATCCCGTACGTCACCGCCGCGCTGCTGTTCGGCCTCGGCGTGTACGGCGTGCTGCGCCGCCGCAACGCCGTCCTGGTGCTGATGGCGGTGGAGCTGATGCTGAACGCGGTGAACCTGGTGCTGGTCACCGCCGACACCACAGTCAAGGCCGTGCTGCCGCACTCCGGTCAGGTGTTCGCGCTGTTCGTGATCGTGCTCGCCGCCGCCGAGATCGGTGTCGGGCTGGCGATCGTGCTCCAGCTCTACCGGCTGCGCGCCGGCGTCACAGTCGACGACGTCCCGCTGGCCGAGCCGGCTCCAGCGGTCGCGGCGGCCCCAGGCGGGCTGCCGACGCCGGGGGCACCGGGCACGGAAGGAGCGGTCCGGTGAGCACGCCGACGCTGTGGCTCGCGGCGGTGCTGCCGGCCGCCCCGCTCGTCGCCGGGCTGCTCGGCCTGCTGCTGCCGCCCGCCCCGCACCAGGACCGGGCGTCGGCACGGCGGTCGGCGGTCGCGCTGGGTGTGGCCGGGGCGGCGGTGTCGCTGCTGGCCGCGCTGGCGCTGCTGGTCCGCGTGGACGCCCCGGTCGAGGCGTCCACCACCTGGATCGACCTGGGTGGGCTGCGGGTCACGCTGGGCCTGCGCCTGGACGGCGTGGCGGTGCTCGTCGCCACCGCCGTCGCGGCTGTCGCGCTGGCCGTGCAGGTCTACTCGATCGGCTACCTGCGCCGGGGCCCGCACGACGACGTGGACGTCGACCACCGCTATCCGCCGTACGCGGCGCAGTTGAGCCTCTTCACCGCCGCCATGCTCACGGTGGTGGTGTCCGGTGACCTGATCATGCTGCTGGTCGGCTGGGAGGTGATGGGCATCTGCTCGTACCTGCTCATCGCCCACGACCGGCGGCTGCCCGAGGCGCCCGGCGCGGCGGTGAAGGCGTTCCTGGTCACCCGCGTGGGTGACGTCGGCTTCCTGCTCGGCATCGCGCTGCTCGGCGTGGGCGCGGGCAGCTTCCGGATCGCCGACGTGCTGGCGCACGACTACGGCACCGGCACGCTCACCGCCGCCTGCCTGCTGCTGCTCGCCGGGGTGGCGGGCAAGAGCGCCCAGTTCCCGCTGCACACCTGGTTGCCCGACGCGATGGCCGGCCCGACGCCGGTGTCCGCGCTGATCCACGCCGCCACCATGGTCGCCGCCGGGGTGTACGCGGTGGCCCGACTGTTCCCGCTGTTCGAGCGCGCCCCGGCCGCGCTCGCCGTGCTGGGCGTGATGGCCGCGATCACGATGCTGCTCGGCGCGTTCGCCGCCACCGCCCAGGACGACATCAAGCGGGTGCTCGCCTGGTCCACGGTCTCGCAGATCGGCTACATGACCGGCGCGCTGGCGGTCGGCGCACCCGCTGCCGCGCTGTTCCACCTGCTCACCCACGCCGCGTTCAAGGCGCTGCTGTTCCTCGCCGCCGGTGCGGTGATCCACGCCGTGGGCACCACGCTGATGTCCCGGATGGGCGGCCTGCGTACCGCCATGCCGGTGACGTTCTGGTGCATGGTGGTCGGCCTGGGCGCGCTCGCCGGCGTACCCCCGCTCTCGGGTTTCTGGAGCAAGGACGGCGTGCTCGCGGCCGCAGAGGCGGCCGCGCTCGACGGTGCCGGGCCGAGCGCGGCCTGGGTGGGCTGGCTGGTCTGGCTGGCCGGGCTGGTCGGCGTCGCGGTGACCGCCTGGTACGCGACCCGCCTGCTGCTGCGCACCTTCCTCGGCGCCACCCGCACGCCGCTGCTGCGCCCGCACGACCCGCCCGCGCTGCTGCGCTGGCCGGTGCTGCTGCTCACGGTCCCGGCCGCGCTGCTCGGCCTGGCCGCGTTCGCGCCGTGGTTCGCCGACCGGCTGCGCGTGCCGGGCGACGACACCGGCGAGGCGGTCGAGCTGGTCCATCTCGCGCCGAACCTGATCCTGCCGTTCCTGCTGCTGCTCGTCGGCGCGGGTGTCGCCTGGGCGGGCTGGCGCCGCGACCCGGCCGCCGACCCGGCCCGCTACCTGGGTCCGCTGCGGCCGGTGTTCGCCCGGGCGTTCCGGCTCGACGACGTCCAGCACGCCCTCGTCGTACGCCCGGCGGGCGCGCTCGCGCGGGTCGTGCGTACCGGCGACGAGCTGGGCGTGGACGGCCTGGTCGAGGGCAGCGGCCGGGCGGCGGTCGAGGTGGGCGGCGGCCTGGCCGCGCTGCACCGGGCGGCGCTGCCCCGCGCGGCGGCCGGGGTGCTGGCCGGCGCGTTGCTGATCGGCCTGGCGGTCGCCCTGATCGGAGTCACCTCATGACGTTCGGGCAGGTCCTGCTGGTCGCCGTGGTCGCGGTGCCGGCGCTCGGCGCGCTGGCCGCGGCGGTCGTGCCCGGTGACCGGGCCGGCCGGGTGGTCGGCACCGTCGCCGCCGCGCTGACGCTGCTGGCGACGCTGCCGCTGGTCGGCGGCGACCACGGCTGGTTCGGGTACGGGCCGCGCCCGGCGGTGCAGCCCTGGCACCAGCTCGACCTGCAGTGGGTGCCCGGGCTCGACCTGCGCTTCCACCTGGGCGTGGACGGTATCTCCTGGCCGCTGGTGGTGCTGACCGCGCTGCTCACGCTGCTGTGCTGCGCGTACACGCTGTGGCGGGTGCCGCCCGGCGGCGGCAGCGGGCGGGCGCTGGTGGCGCTGCTGCTGGTGGTCGAGGTGGGCATCCTCGGCACGTTCCTCGCGCTCGACCTGGTGTTGTTCTTCCTGTTCTTCGAGGTCGTCCTGCTGCCGATGTACGCGGTCATCGCCGGCTGGGGTGGTGCGGACCGTCGCCGGGCGGCCCGCAAGTTCGCGCTCTACACGCTGTTCGGCTCGGTGCTGCTGCTCGTCGGCGTCTACGTGGTGGTGGCCGCCGCGGGCACCGCCGACCTGGTCACGCTCACCGGCGGTGCCGGGTTGTCCCGGGGCACCCAGCTCGCCGCGTTCACGCTGCTGGCGCTCGCGTTCGCGGTGAAGAGCCCGCTCTGGCCGCTGCACTCGTGGCTGCCCGACGCGCACACCCAGGCGCCGACTGTCGGCAGCGTGATCCTCGCCGGCGTGCTGCTCAAGATGGGCACGTACGGGCTGATCCGGGTCGCGGTGGGGGTGGCCCCGGAAGGTGCCCGCTGGGCCGCGCCGGTGCTCGGCGTGCTCGCCGTCGCGGCCATCCTGATCGGTGGCCTGGTCTGCCTGGCGCAGGACGACCTGAAGCGGCTGATCGCGTACTCGAGCGTCGGGCACATGGGCTTCGTGCTGCTCGGGGTCGCCACGCTCACCGCCACCGGGATCCAGGCCGCGCTGATCGGCAACATCGCCCACGGTGTCATCACCGCCCTGCTGTTCTTCCTGGCCGGTGCGGTCAAGGACCGCGCCCACACCGGGTCGCTGGCCGAGCTGTCCGGGCTGCGGGAGACCGCGCCCCGGCTGGCCGGGCTGCTCGGCTTCGCGGCGGTGGCCTCGCTGGGGCTGCCCGGCCTGGCCGGGTTCTGGGGGGAGGCGTTCGCCGTGGTGGCCGCGGTGCAGCGGGGCGGGCCGCTCTGGCTGACGCTCGCCGTGCTCGCGGCGCTGGGCGGGGCGCTGACCGCCGCGTACTTCCTGCGGCTGCTGCGCCGGGTCACGCACGGGCGGCCCAGCCCGGCGGTGGCGGGGCTCGCACCCGGGCTGGCGGGGGCGGAACTGACCGCCTGGGCACCGCTGGTGCTGCTCGCGCTCGCGGTCGGCCTGGCTCCCGCGCTCGTGCTGTCGTACGCCTCCGGTCCGGTGGAGGCGCTGCTGGGGGTCGTCCCATGAGCCTGGTACAGAGCGTCGACAACGTGGCGATGCTGCCCGCGTACCTGGCCGCCGGCACGGCCGTGCTGGTGCTCCTGGTCGACCTGCTGGTGGCCCGGCCCGCCGTCACGGTGGCGGTGGCGGCGCTCGGCGCGGCCGGCACCGCGGCCGGCGCGGCACTGGTCGGGGCGGCCGGTGAGCGGCGCACGTTCTGCGTCGGCGACGACTGCTCCTGGGTGTGGGGTGGCCGGGCCGCCCTGGTCGGGGCCGTGATCGCCCTGCTCACGCTCGGCGTGCTGGCGCTGTCCGGTCCGCTGCTGCGCGCCGGGCGTACTCCGGTCGGCGAGTACTGCTTCCTGCTCGCCTGCGCGATGACAGGTGGCGTGGTGCTCGGCGCGGCGGGTGACCTGATCACGCTGATCGTGGCGCTGGAGACGCTGACGCTGCCGCTGTACGTGCTGGTCGGCCTGCGCCGGGGAAGCCTCGCCGGTGCCGAGGCGGCGGTGACGTTCTTCGTGGTGAGCGTGGTCGCGACCACCGTCACGCTGCTCGGCGCGGCGCTGCTCTACGCGGTCACCGGCACGCTGCACCTGGACCGGCTCGGCGCCACCCTGGCCGACCGCACCGACCTGACCGATCTGCCGCTGACCGGCGTCGCGGTGGCGCTCGTGGTGGCCGGGCTGGCGTTCAAGGTCGCCGCCGTGCCGTTCCACGCGTGGGCCCCCGCCACGTACGACGGCGCGCCGCTGCCGGTGGCCGCGTACCTGTCGACCGCCTCGAAGCTCGGTGGCGTGGTGGCGCTGCTGGCGGTGGTGCAGCGCGCGCTGCCCGGTGACATGACCGGCCCGGTGCTGGCGGCGCTGGCGGTGCTGACCATGACCGTCGGCAACCTGGTGGCGCTGCGGCAGCGGCGTACCGTGCGGTTGCTCGCCTGGTCGTCGGTGGCCCAGGCGGGGTACATCCTGGCCCCGCTGGGCGCGCTGGCGCTGACCGCGGGCCGCACCGGCGACGCGCGGACGGCCGCGTACGCGGCAGCCGTGGCGTACGCGATCTTCTTCGTGCTGCTGGAGCTCGCCGCGTTCGCCGCGGTGGTGGCGTTGCGCCCGGCGGACGGCGACGGCGGCACGCTGGCCGACCTGCGCGGCGCGGCGCGGCGGCACCCGTGGGTGGGCGGCGCGTTCGCGCTGGCGCTGATCGGGCTGGCGGGCCTGCCGCCGGGTCTGGCCGGGCTGTTCGCCAAGGTGACAGTGGTACGCGCGCTGCTGGCCGGGCACGCGGGATGGCTGGCGCTGGTGGTGGCCTTGAACGCGGTGATCGGCCTGGCGTACTACCTGCGGGTCACCGCGTCGCTCTACGCGACGCCGACCGGCGCGGCGACGATCCGGCCCGCGCGGACCGTGGTGCTGGCGCTCGGCGTGGCCACCGCCGTGGCGGTGGTGATCGGTTTCGCACCGCAGCTCGTGCTGGACGTCGCGGCGCGCTGACCGGTTCGTGCCCGGATGGGCGACCGCTTCAGCCTCCGCACAGCAACATCCAGCCAACTTTCAGCCATGAGCCGGATGGTTGACGGGTACCGGTGTGTTGAACCGGTCAGCGGGCCTCCCGCAAGGGCCCGTGCACCGAAGGAGAGATCGTGCATCACAACCGTCTCAAGACCGCAGCGCTGCTCGGCCTGTTGACCTCGCTGATCCTCGCGATCGGCTACTGGTTCGGCGGTAGCAGCGGTCTCGTCATCGCCGTCGTCGTCTCGTTGCTGATGAACGGCGTCACCTACTTCTTCTCCGACAAGCTCGCACTGCGCTCGATGAAGGCGCAACCGGTCAGCGAGGCACAGTTCCCCGAGCTCTACCAGATGGTGCGGGAGCTCTCCACGCTGGCCGGCAAGCCGATGCCCCGGCTCTACGTGAGCCCGACCTCGCAGCCCAACGCGTTCGCCACCGGTCGCAACCCGGAGAACGCGGCGGTCTGCGTGACCCAGGGCATCGTGGAGATCCTCGACTACCGGGAGCTGCGTGGCGTGATCGGCCACGAGCTGTCGCACGTCTACAACCGGGACATCCTGATCTCCAGCGTCGCGGCCGGCCTGGCCGGCATCATCACCATGCTGGCGAACCTCGCCTGGTTCATCCCGCTGGGCTCCTCCGACGACGAGGACGGCCCGAACCCGGCCGTGCTGCTGCTCACGCTGATCCTCGGCCCGATCGCCGCCACGGTGATCCAGCTCGCGATCAGCCGGAGCCGGGAGTACCAGGCCGACCAGTCCGGCGCCGAGCTGAGCCGGGACCCACTGGCCCTGGCCAGCGCCCTCCGCAAGATCCACATGGGGACGCAGGCGCGCCCGCTGGCGCCGCAGGGCCAGCTCGCCAGCACCGCGCACCTGATGATCGACAACCCGTTCAAGCGGGGCGGCGGCATCGCCGCGATGTTCGCCACCCACCCGCCGATGGAGCAGCGGGTGGCCCGCCTGGAGCAGATGGCCCGCAACTCCGGGCCGGTGCAGTTCCAGCGCTGACCCGCGTGACCCGAACGCCGCCCGCGTCAACCCGGACGCGGGCGGCGTCGTTGCTGCGCCCTTCCGTCAGGCCCGGCCGGCCCGGGGCAGCTGCGGCCGGGCGTCAGGACGCGGCCGGCTCGGGCAGCCGGTCCGGCCGGGCGGCCAGCACCACGGCGAGCAGCACCACCCCCGCCGCCAGATAGGCGGCGGCCGGGCCGAGCAGCACCGCCACGCCGCCGAGCAGGAAGATCCCGACGCCGGAGAGCACGATGTTGCCGGCCACGATCGTTGCCTCGACCTGCCCCATCCGCTCCCGTGGGGCCAGCCGCGCGAACGTGGCCTGGGCCCCGATCAGCCACCCGCCGCCCGCGCCGACGAGCGCGTTCGCCCCGGCGATCGCCCACGGCGGGGCGTCGAGCGCCACCAGCAGACCGGCCAGCAACAGCGCGGCGGCGAGTGCGCCCGCCGCCACCACCTGACCGGTCACCCGGGCCAGCCAGCCCCGCCGCCCCACGACGAGCACGAACACCGCCCCGCCGAACGACGACGCCGCCAGCACGACCGGCCGCCATCCGCCGGCAGCCAGATCCGGCGCGAGCGTCTCCGGCAGCCCGCCGGACAGGACGGTGGCGAGGGTCAGCAGCGCCACGCCCCGCAACACCGGATGAGCGGCGATGATCCGGATCCCCGCGGTGGCGGGCGGCCGTGGCCCCCGGTGCTCCTGCCGGCGCACCGGCAGGCCGGCGAGAACCACCGCCGCGAGCAGGAACGAGACCAGGTCGATCACGAGCGCCAACCGGGGGCCGAGCGCCACCGTCACGGCGGCCCCGGCGAGCAGACCGACGACCTGGCCGCTCTGGTTGGCGAAGGCGGAGAGCCCGAACAGCGGCAGCCGCAAGGACGGCTCCACCGCCTCGGCCGTGATCGCCACATGCACGCTCGCGTACGCGGCCCGGATCGCGCCGAGCAGCCCGGCCGCCACGATCGCCGGCACCGGCTCGGGCACCGCAGCCGGTACGGCGATGAGCGCCGCACCGGCCAGCGAGAGCCCGACCAGCATGGTGCGCCGGGCCGGCACGTCCAGCCAGCCGCTGAACACCGTCGCGACGAGCAGGGCGGGCACCGTGCGGGCGGCGTACACGGCCGCCGGACCGAGGACCGAGTCGGTCTGGTCGTACGCGAGCAGCAGCAGGGCCGCCAGCCCGACGAAGTCACCCAGCTCGGAGACGCCCCGGGCGACGAGCAGCCGGGCCGCGACCGGATGCCGGAACAGTGCCCGGTAGCCGGGGGCGGGCGTCGTGGTGTCGGTCATCGATCCGACGGGTCCGTCTCCTCGACGCCGACCGGTTCGTAGTCGGCCCGCTCACGTCGCCGGCGGGCCTGCTCCCGCCGGTAGCTGCCGCGGATCTGCGGATCCTGCCGCCGGCGGCGCAGCGCCACGAGGTCCTCCCACAGGTCGTCCGGCCACTCCGCGATGCCCTGCCCGGTGACCAGTTCGGCCTGCCGCGCCGCCGCGAGCGTCGAACGGTGCACCGGCTGGACGCACATCAGGGGAATGTTCCGGTAGAGCCGGACCACATGGCCCGGCTCGGTCAGGCGCAGGATGGTCGGCAGGAACGACGTGTACCAGTCGGTCTCCACCACGCCCTCGTAGAGTTGGAGCCCGCGCTGCGCCGGCCAGTTCGGCACCCCGCGCGCCAGCAGGCACCAGCCGGGGGAGGTGCGGGCCACCACCCCGGTCACCATCTCGATCGTGTGCGGAGCGCGCGGGTCGGCGTCGATGAAGGGCATGGTGCCGCCGTAGCGGTCGAAGATGTCCAGGCCGTCCCGGAACCGCTCCGGCAGGTCCGCCAGCTGCGCCGGCGCCTGCGGCAACGTGCCGTCGTACCCGCCGGCCAGCGACCGCCAGCCGGCCGGCTCGTTCTCCTGGAGCAGACTCCACTCGGTGTCGTGGCCGTCCCAGCGCAGCGCCACGTCCGCGGGCGGATAGACGTACCACCCGAGACCGGAGCCGGCAGCCACCGGTGGGCACTGCTGGACCGCACGAACCGGCAGTGAACCTCGGAGGGTGGCGGACGCGGGCTCGGCGGGCCGGGCGTCGCCGTAGAGCGAGTAGATCTCGACCCGTAGCGGCGCGACAGCCATGCCGCTCATCCGACCTCCGATCATGGCGGCGGCCGACCCGCCGTAGGCATGGACTCCGTTCGATCACCGAACCTACTCGTTTCCGGCGGTTAAGGCAGCCCCGCACCGGTAGGCCGATGTGACCGACTCGACCACCGTCCCGCGCAGTAGGGGCGTTAGGGTCGAAGCCTGACTCACTCGTTACTTCCCGGAGGTGCACACAGTGGCCGCACTGCGCCAGTACCAGGGCGTCTGGCGGATCCCCGGCGCGCCGATGCTGCTGGTCCTCGGCATCATCGGGCGGCTCGGGATCGGCATGACCCCGCTGGCGCTGCTGCTCGTCGTGGAGCAGGTCACCGGCCGGTACTCCCTGGCCGCCGTCGCCGGCGGCATCTACGCGCTCTCCGGTGCCGCGCTCAGCCCCGTCGCCGGCCGGATCGCCGACCGGGCCGGACCCGCCCCCGTCCTGCTGGCCACCGCGCTCGCCCACCCGCTCGCCCTGATCGGGCTGCTCGTCGCCACCCGCTCCGACAGCGGCAACCTCGGGCTGATCTACCTGGGGGCGGGCCTGGCCGGCGCCACGTACCCGCCGCTCACCGCCGCGATCCGGGGCGCGTGGAACGACCTCACCGCTCCCGCCACCGGCCGGGCGCACCTGCGCAACACCGCGCTCGCCGCCGAGACCACCCTCTTCGAGGTCGTGTTCGTGATCGGCCCGCTGCTGGTGGCCGCCTTCGTGCTGTTCGCCGACGCATCCGCCGCGCTCGTCGGCGCCGCGGTGGTCACGCTGGTCGGCACCGGCACGGTCGCGCTCGGCCGGGTCATGCGCGGCTGGCGCCCGCACGCCCGCGAGCACCACGCCCGGGGCCTCGGCCCGCTGCGGCTCGGCGGCTTCCCCGCGCTGCTGCTCTGCGTGGCGAGCCTCGGCATCGCGTTCGGCGCCTCCGGCGTCATCGTCCCGGCCTTCGCCGGCAACTCCGGCGCCGCCGACCCGGAGAGCCTCGCCGGCGTGCTGCTCGCCGTCTGGGGCATCGGCAGCGCCATCGGTGGTTTCTGGTTCGGCGTACGCAAGCCCGCCGCCAACATGACCCGCCAGTTCGCCTGGCTGCTCGGCACCGTCGCGGCCAGCTTCGCCGTCTTCGCGGTGATGCCCGGCCCGGCCGCGCTCGGTGTCGCGCTGGTGCTCGGCGGCGCGGCCATCGCCCCCGCGCTCACCCTGGAGAACACGCTCGTCGGGCGGATCACCCCGGCGGGCATGCTGAACGAGGCGTACACCTGGGTGGTGACCATGTCGGTGGCGGCGAGCGCCGCCGGCGGGTCGATCGCCGGCCTGATCATCGACCACGCCGGCGGCGTCTCCTGGGCGTTCGTCTTCGCCGGGGTGGCGGTCGCCGTCGGGGCCGCGGTCGCCGCGCTGCCGGGCGGCCCGATCACCCGGGCCGAGGCCACAGCGGTACGCGCCGAGCAGTCGCTCGTCGCCTGACCGCTCACCCGCCGGCGGTCACCACCCGCTCCACCCCGGGCAGCTTCTCCACGGCGGCCCGGATCGGCGCCGGGTCCTCGCCGTCCGCCAGCAGCACCGACAGGACGACCCGTCCGTCGGCGTCCGGCCGGGTGGCGGCAGTGGTGCCGCGGCAGCGCAGCCCGATGTCCCCGCGCGCCTGCCCGATCCGGTAGTCGACCTCGCCGAGCTGCGGCGCGGCGGCCCCGGGCCGGAAGACGACGTCCAGCCGTACCGGAGGGTCGGCCCGACACGCGGTCGACGCCGCGGCGGCCGGGGTGGCCGTGCCGCTCGCGGCCGGCATCGGCGCCGCCGGCCCGGACAGCGTCGCCATGGTCGCGGCGCCGCCGGTGACGGTCACCGCGGCCACCCCCGCCAGGACCGCGGCCCGGCGCCGGCTCCGGGCGCGCCCTCGTGCGCGCACCTCGGCCGCCGAGCTGAGCCGCAGCCCGGTCATGTCCTGCTCCAACTCCCGCAGGGCCTCACCAATGCGTGCCGACATCGACTTCCTCCTTGTCGTCGGTCAGTAGGACGGCGAGCGCGGCACGGCCCCGCGACAGGTACGACTTGACCGTCCCCTCCGGCATCCCGGTGGTCCGGGCGATCTCCGCCACCGGCAGGTCGTGGAGGTGGTGCAGGACGACGACCAGCCGCTGTGCGTCGGGCAGCCGGCGTAACGCCGTCAGCAACGCGACCCGGTCCGGGTTGGGCCCGGGATCCGGCGCCTGCCGGCCCAGCCGGGCCCGCGCGGCGAACCAGCGCCGCAGGCCGCGCCACCGGTTCGCGGTCAGCCGCCAGGCCACCGTCCGGACCCAGCCCTCCGGATCGTCGTACGCCCCGACTGTCGACCACCGCTGCCAGGCCCGCGCGTACGCCTCCTGCGTCACGTCCTGGGCCTCGGCCAGGTCGCCGCAGAGGGCGTAGACGTGGTGCACGACCCGCCGCGCGGTCGCCGTGTAGAAGGCGTCGAAGTCCTCGGGGCCGTCCATGCCCACCTCCCGTGTCCGCTCACCACACGACACCCCGGTACGGGTCCGGCGGTTGCACGCGGATCAGGTCGCTCCGGGTCGTACCCGATCCGGCGCCCATCCGGGTGGGCGGGTCGTGCGGTCCGGGCTGGTCGTGCGGGCCCGCCGACCCGGATCGCTCTGTGTTCCGCGCTCCAGGGCTGGGGCGTGCGGCGGCCAGCGCGGCGACCAGACCCAGCGCGAGGATCGTCACCGCGCACGCCAGGAGCGTGGGACGTGCCCCGAGCAGCGCCGTCGCCGGACCGCCGAGCATCGTGCCCAGCGGCACCGCCAGCACGGTGACCGCCCCGTTTGCCGACAGCACGCGGGGCAGGTCCACGGTGCCGGCGCGGCGCTGGAACAACGCCGTCGCGGTCGGCTGGTAGGGCGCCCAGACCAGGCCGGCGAGCGCGAACGCGGGCAGCGACAGGACGACCGGCGCGCCCAGGCCGAGCGGGAGCAGCGCGGCGCCGAACAGCGCGACGATGCCGGCGAGCGTGGTCCGCAGCGGCCATCCGCGCAGGTGGCCGGTGAGCAGCCCGCCGAGCAGCGAGCCGACGCCGAACGCGGTGTAGTAGGCCGCGAGCGTCCCGGCGGAGGCGCGTAGGTCGTCGGTGACGTGCACCGGCATGGCCACGTAGGACGGTCCGAAGAGGAAGAAGAACGCGAAGGTCAGCGACAGCAGGCCGAGCAGCGACCGGTCCCGCGCGATGATCCGGAATCCCGACGTACGCGACGGTCCGGCCGTCGGGTTCTCGCGGCGGTCTCCGCCCTCGCGGTCTCCGTCCTCGTGCTGGTCTCCGGCCTGATGGCGGACGGCTCCACGGCGGGAGGCGCCTTCACGTCGGAGGGTGCCTTCACGGCGGACGGTGCCTCCACGGCGGGCGCTTTCCCGGCGGACCGCCGGGACGACGAGGCGGTAGCTGACGGCCAGCACGGCGAAGCTGGCGGCGTCGACGGCGATCACCCACACCGCGCCCACCCAGGCGATGAGCAGGCCGGCCAGCGGCGGACCGACGATCGTCGCGGCCTGGCCGAAGACCCCGAGCAGCGCGTTCGCGGCCAGGTGGTGCCGCTGCGGCAGCAGCTCGGCCACGAGCGTGAACCGGCCGGCCGACCCCCACGGGTGCAGCAGCGAGGACACCGCGAGCAGTGCGACGTACAGGCCGACGTCCAGCACACCGGCGAGGTGGGCAACGGGGATCGCCCCCAATGCGGCGGCCCGCGCTGTCGCGTCCCAGCCGGCGAGCTGCGCCCCGCTCCGCCCACCCAGCCACCGGCCGAGCAGCACCGTGCCGGCCGCACCCGGCAGGGTGTACGCGGCCACCGCGAACGCGGTCCAGGTGCCGCGCTGCCCGTCGGGTGCGAGTTGCAGGGCCAGCCAGGTCACCGCGACAAGGGCGAGCCCGTCACCGAGAGCGGAGGTCGCGAGCCCGGGCAGTAGCCGGCGCAGCACCGGTTGGCCGAACACCGGGCGATAGGGGCGGAGCATCGCGGGGGTCATGGCTCCTACCCGACCGCACGCCCGGCCCGTACCCCAAGGAAGTTGCCTGACGGCAGAAGGACCCGCAGCTGTTCGAGGCGGAGATGCAGGCGCGCGTTTCGGTCCCTGCCGGATGCCTGATGCCCGCACCGTGGCAGGTGACCGGCTCGGTCACCTGCCGCGGTGCGGTCGTCGTGCCTACCGGTAGTTGGTGAACTGGAGCGCCAGCCCGAAGTCCTCGCCCTTGAGCAGCGCGATGACGGCCTGGAGATCGTCCTTCTTCTTGCCGGTGACGCGGAGCTGGTCGCCCTGGATCTGCGCCTGCACGCCCTTCGGGCCCTCGTCGCGGATCTTCTTGCTGATCGCCTTGGCCTTGTCCGAGTCGATGCCCTGCACCACCTTGGCGTCGATCTTGAAGATCTTGCCCGACTGCCGGGGCTCGCCGGCGTCCAGCGACTTCAGCGAGATGTTCCGCTTGACCAGCTTCTCCTTGAAGACGTCCAGGGCGGCCCGGACCCGCTCCTCGGTCTCCGCCTGGAGGCTGATCGCCTCCTCGCCCGACCAGGAGATCTCCGCGCCGGTGCCGCGGAAGTCGAACCGCGTCGAGAGCTCCTTCTCCGACTGGCGGACGGCGTTGTCGACCTCCTGCCGGTCGACCTTGCTCACGATGTCGAACGACGGGTTCGCTGCCATGCTCATGCTCCTGCTGTCCGGCGGTCTGTCCTGGTCCGTCCCGCGCTGACCAGCGTGGGACCTCCTGACGGTACCCGGTTGCGGCAGTGCCGGGGACAACCGCTATCCTTGCTTCCGCTGCCGCGTTGCGACGCGGTGGGGTGCCCTGGCGGGTTGCCCGAGCGGCCAATGGGAGCGGACTGTAAATCCGTCGCGAAAGCTACAGAGGTTCGAATCCTCTACCCGCCACCAGGTGCAGATGCGGCCCTCGACCAGCAGGAATGCTGATCGAGGGCCGTTGTCGTTCGTCCGGCGCCGTCGTACGCCGTCGCCGTGCGCAGATCATCGACGTAAGGGTCGAGCGGTTGCTCGCGCGGAGGCGGGTTCGCCGGGCACCGGGGATCCCTGACTGATGATTGACTCGGTTCGCGCGACGTGAAACCTTGCCTCAGGCATCGATGATGGTAGAGGCTGTCCCGGGAGTGGGCGGCCGAGGTGGGCAAGTTCGTCCGCGACGGCCGCGAGAGAGCGGCGTCGATTCCTGATGGGGGAATCAGGCGATACGTGAGGTATACGACTGAAGTCGCTGTGCGCGCCTTCCGTGGCGGCGTCAGGGCTGATCGTGACCTCATACTGGGCCGGAGGGCCGGGGGCGGGATGACGAACGGATGATTCCTCTGTTCAGCGCCCCCAGGTGCCGCGCGCACGCCTTTTGTGCGTGCGCGCCGTGTGGCACGATCGTGGAACCTCCAGCATCTCTGAAATTCTCTCGACGGGAGCAATCATGTCTGGTCGAAGGTTGGGCCGGCTGCTTGGCTCGCTTCTCGTGCTCGCCGCGCTCGTGGGCGCCGCCGGCGGTGTCGACTTCGGTATCGATACAGGGGTGCGCACTGCGGACTTCGTGTGGCAGTGACGGGGTAACCCGGTTTCCCGGCCCGCACGCATTCGGCTCGGTCGGTCGGCGCGCCTCGTGCCGGCTGACCGAGAGGTCGCTTCGGTGACGAGGCGACGCGTCCAACCCGGAGGAGCGGGATGACCGGTCGCGACCCGTCCCGGCGGCGTTCGTCGGAGGACGCCTGGATCATCACGGCTCCGTTGGCGTTGATCGCGGTCGCCTGCACGGTGGTGACCGGTCTGGTCGCCGACGACCCGATCGGCAAGTGGCCGCAGGCGGCACTCCTGCTCGTCCTGATGATCCTGGCCGGCCTGCCGCTGCTGAGTCTGGTCGTCCGTCGGCAGTCCGTCGGCGTCACGCTCACCGAGCTGCCCCTCGTGCTGGCGCTGTTCTTCCTGCCCCCGCTGACCGTGGTGCTCATCTACACGCTCGCCACGCTCGTGACGCACATCCGGCACCGGTTCTCGGCGCCGAAGGTCTGGTTCAACGTCGCCCGGGCCGCAGCCGGCACCTCCCTCGCGGTGCTGCTCCTCCAGGCGATGCCGCCGATGACCACGGTGGGCCCGCGCACCTGGCTCAGCATCTTCGCGGCCGTCAGCGCGGTCATGCTGGTCAGCATCGCGAGCGTGATGGCGGTGCACGTCCTGCTGCACGGATGGCAGACCGGGCGGGGCGTGATCCGCAGCGCGGGGACCGCGTTGCTCACCGCGGCGATCAACGTGTCCGTCGGCCTCATCGTGCTGATTCTGGTCCGCAGCACCTGGTGGTCCCTGCTCCTGCTCGCCGTGCTCGGCACGGGGCTGGCGTTCGTCTACCGCTCGTACGCGCTGTTCTTCCGCCAGCACCGCACGCTCACCGACCTGTACGAGCTGACCCGCGCGGTAGTGGAGAGCGGCCAGAGCGGGACGCTCGCCGACGCCCTGCTGGGCCGGGCGCGAGCGTTGATGCAGGCCGAGTACGCCACGCTGTGGCTGCCGGCGCAGGGCCGGCACCCGGAGACGCTCCTCACCGCCCGGGTCGACGACTCCGGTCTGCTGGACGTGGCGCCGACGCCGAACCGGCTGCGGGAGAAGGTGCGGGACAGCCGGCGGACGGTGGCGGTCGGCCACGGCGTCACGACCGACGGCGAGTTCCGGGCCGAGCTGGCGGAGCGCCGGGTCAAGGACGCGGTGGTCGTGCCGCTGCGATCAGGTCCGGTGGTGATCGGCACCCTCGAGGTGGCGAACCGCCTGGGCGACGGCAACCACTTCACCTCCGCCGACATCGCGCTCCTGGAGACGGTGGCGGCGCACGCCGCGGTCGCTCTGGAGAACTCGCGCCTGGTGGACCGGCTGCGGCACGACGCCGACCACGACGCGCTGACGAAGCTGCCCAACCGGCGGCGGCTGACCGCCGCGGTGGCCGAGGCGGTGAAGATCGGCGCGCCGGGTGAGGTGGTCGCGTTGCTGCTCTTCGACGTCGACCGGCTCCGCCAGGTGAACGAGTCGCTGGGCCACGCCGCCGGGGACAAGGTGCTCGTCGAGGTGGCCGAGCGGCTGCGCGCCTGCGCGCCCTCCTCGGCGCTCGTCGGCCGGGCCGGTGGTGACGAGTTCCTGGTGACGCTCCGGTTGGAGAGCACCGAGGCGGCCCTGGAACTGGCGGCCCAGCTCCGGGAGCAGATCCGCGACGAGATGGTCTTCGACGCGCTCACCGTGGACGTGGACACGGTGGTCGGCGTGGCCGTCCACCCGGATCACGGCAGCGACGCGGTGGCGCTGCTGCAACGCGTCGACCTGGCCGCCACCGCGGCCAAGTCGGTGCCGGGCAGCGTGCAGCTCTACAGCCCCGCGCTGGAGTCGCGGTCGCTGCGCCGGCTCGGTCTCGCCGGCGACCTGCAACGGGCGCTGGACGACGGCGAGCTGGAGGTCTACTTCCAGCCCAAGGTGACGCTGCGGGACCGGCGCCTCGTGGGCGTGGAGGGCCTGGCCCGATGGGAGCACCCGGCGCACGGCACCGTCGCGCCGGACGACTTCGTCGCGGTGGCCGAGCACACCGGCCAGCTCGGCCGGCTCACCGAGTTCGTGCTCCGTGAGAGCCTGCGGCGCAGCCGCGACTGGAGCCACGGCGAACAGCCGCTGTCCGTCGCGGTCAACCTCGCCGCGCGTACGCTCACCGACCAGCACTTCCCGGCACTGGTACGCGATCTGCTTGCCGAGTACGGCGTACCGCCGCAGCGGTTGACCCTGGAGGTCACCGAGGCGGGCGTCCTGGACGGCACCGAACGTCCCATCCCCACCCTGCGCAGCCTCCGTGACCTCGGTGTCCGCCTCTCGGTGGACGACTTCGGCACCGGTAACTCGTCCCTGGCGCAACTGCGCCGGCTGCCGGTGCACGAGGTGAAGGTGGACCGGTCGTTCGTGCAGGGCATGGCGACCGATCCGGGCGACCTGGCGATCGTCAACGCGGTGGTGACGCTCTCCCAGCAGTTCGGCCTGGCCGTGGTGGCCGAGGGTGTGGAGAGCGAGCTGACGCTGGAGCTGCTCCAGGACATCGGCTGTGAGATCGGCCAGGGCTTCCTGTTCAGCCGCCCTCTGCCGTACGAAAGGCTGGAGGCCTGGTTCGGTGCCCAGGTCGACCCGGAGACGGTCGTCGCGGGGGAGCTGCCGCGCCTGCGAGTGGTGCCCTGACCAGGGCGGACACGCACCTGGGGGATCCGATTTCACCTCCGCGACGCGGTCGTGTACTGTTTCCCCTGCGCGACACCCCCCGGGGTGATCGGGCAGGCCCCCTTAGCTCAGTCGGCAGAGCGTCTCCATGGTAAGGAGAAGGTCTACGGTTCGATTCCGTAAGGGGGCTCAGAGGGTCCGGCTGGACCCGCCACGGCGGTGTAGCTCAGATGGCAGAGCAAGCGGCTCATAATCGCTGTGTCGCCGGTTCAAGTCCGGCCACCGCTACTCTCGTCCTCCGGGCCCAGCCCGGTGGCCGGTGGGATGGGCGCCACAGGCGCCCACTTTGCATGTCCGCGTCGTCAGCGCGTACGCTGACACGCCGTAGTTATCCGTGAGCGAGGAAGGCACTCCGCCGTGGCGAAGGCGACCGATGTCCGGCCGAAGATCACTTTGGCGTGTGTGGAGTGCAAGGAGCGCAACTACATCACGCGCAAGAACCGTCGTAACGACCCGGACCGCATCGAGCTGAAGAAGTTCTGCCCCCGGGACGGCAAGCACACCGTCCACCGCGAGACCCGCTGATCGCGGCCGGCGCAGCCGGCTCGCAGCAGCTTCTCGAACGCCGATCCACCTGACGGGTGGCCTCCGGGCCGCCCGACCGGGCGGATCGGCGTTCGTGTTCTGCGTGTAGGTTCGGCGGCATGTCCCTGGACCCGTCCTTCGTCGGCCGGACGTACCCGCCGACCGCCCCCTACCACGTGGGCCGAGAAAAGATCCGCGAGTTCGCCACCGCCGTCGGCGCGACCGATCCGGCCCACCACGACCCGGAGGCGGCCCGGGCGCTCGGCCACCCCGACGTGGTGGCGCCGCCGACGTTCCCGGTGGTCGTCACGATGGCGGCGAACCGGCAGATCGTCGAGGACCCGGCGCTCGGCGTCGACTACAGCCGCGTGGTGCACGGCGACCAGCGGTTCGCGTACACCCGGCCGGTGGTGGCCGGGGACGAGCTGGTGTGTGTGAACACCATCGAGGAGGTCACCACCCGGGGCGGGCACGGTTTCCTGACCACCCGCACGGATGTGAGCACCGTGGACGGTGAACCGGTGGTCGCCGTCTGGTCCAAGATCGTCGTACGCGGGGAGGCCTGAGGACATGGAGCTGCCCACCCAGACGTACCGGGTGACCCGCGCGGACCTGGTCCGCTACGCGGGCGCCTCGGGCGACTTCAACCGGATCCACTGGAACGACCGCACCGCCACCGCCGTCGGGCTGCCGGGCGTCATCGCCCACGGCATGTTCACCATGGCCCTGGTCGGCCGCGCGGTGGCCGGCTGGGCCGGCGCGCCGGACGCGGTGGTCGACTTCGGCGTCCGGTTCACCCGCCCGGTGGTCGTCCCGGACACCGACGAGGGCACCGAGATCGAGGTGTCGGCGGTGGTCAAGGAGGTCACCGATGCGGGCCTGACCAGGCTCGACATCACCGCCACCTGCCAGGGTGAGAAGGTGCTGTCACAGGCTCGGGCACTGATCCGTACGACGCGCTGAGGGTCCGCCCGACGCGCGAGGGGCGGACCGGTTGGGAAAGTCGCACGACTACCCGTACACTGGTCCGCCGTGGGGCAAGTGACCCCCGCTCGGCACAGCGTGTCCGGGTGGAGGTGAGTTGCCGCACAGGGGTGTAGCTCAATTGGCAGAGCAGCGGTCTCCAAAACCGCAGGCTGCAGGTTCAAGTCCTGTCACCCCTGCGCCTCAGGCCTGACCGTTCCGTGGGTCGCGCCACCCTCACCGGTGGCGTCCGGCCCGTGGTGGTGGCACCGGTGGGGTGGTTCCGAGGCGTTCGGGCCCTCCCGGCCGGTCCGCCGGCCGCGGCCCGTCGCGGGACGGTTGGTCCGGCCGGCGTGACCAACACGCCGCGCACGCCGCCCGGCGTGCGACCCCATATCCCGCACGGAGGGCGAAGTGGCCAAGAGCAAGCGCCGCGGCGAGGACGACGGCGACGAGCGTCTGAACGACGACGCGACCGTCGACGGCGTGGCCGACGACGACGTGGCCGACGACGACGCCACCGACGCGGACGAGCCGGTCGCCCGGGGTGGCACCGCGACCCGTAAGCGGGCGCAGGCCGAGCCGGCCGAGGGCCGGAAGACCCGCAAGGACACCGAGCGGATCGGGCTGTTCGCCCGCATCGCGCGGTTCTTCCGCGAGGTCGTGGCAGAGCTGCGTAAGGTCATCTGGCCGACCCGCAAGGAGCTGCTGACCTACACGGCCGTGGTGGTCACCTTCGTCGCGGTGATGCTGGCGATCGTGGCCGGCCTGGACTACGGCTTCGCCAAGGCGGTGCTGTGGGTCTTCGGCGAGTCCAGCTGACCTGCGGACAGCGATACTGACGGAAGTGAGCGAGCGTGCCTGAGTACGACGAGACCGCCGGAACCCCGGACGATCAGTCCACGGTGGCGACGGCGGCCAACAACGAGTCGGTCGAGGCCGCCAGCGAGCCGGAGTTCCCGACCACCGAGCCGGCCCCGGACGAGGACTTCGACCCGGTCGCCGAGCTGCGCCAGAAGCTGCGCTACGCGCCCGGCGACTGGTACGTGGTGCACTCGTACGCCGGCTACGAGAACAAGGTCAAGACCAACCTCGAGACCCGGATCACCTCCCTCGACATGGAGGACTTCATCTACCAGGTCGAGGTGCCGACCCGGGAAGAGGTCGAGGTCAAGAACGGCAAGCGGTCGCAGATCCAGGCGAAGGTCTTCCCGGGCTACATCCTGGTCCGGATGGAGCTGACCGCCGAGTCCTACTCCTGCGTCCGGAACACCCCGGGTGTCACCGGCTTCGTGGGCGCGACCGACCGGGCCGACCGGCCGGCGCCGCTGAGCCTCGACGAGGTGCTCAAGTGGCTGGCCCCGGCGGTCGAGACCGAGCAGAAGAAGGCCAAGCCCGAGGTCAAGGTCCTCGACTTCGAGGTCGGCGACTCGGTCACCGTCACCGACGGCGCGTTCGCGTCGCTGCCGGCGACGATCAGCGAGATCAACGCCGACCAGCAGAAGCTCAAGGTGCTGGTGTCGATCTTCGGCCGGGAGACGCCGGTCGAGCTGAACTTCAACCAGGTCGCCAAGATCTGACGTACGTCGGCACCGGCGGTCACCCTGGAAAGGGTGGCCGCCGGTGCGGCGTCTCGACGACCGCCGACCTCTGCGAAAACTCGGTAGAGGTTTGCGCTACCCTAGAACGTCGGCTGTCCGCACCGTGCTGACCGTGCGCGCCCGCGGACCGGCGAGAATCCCAGTTCCAAGCCCCAGGAAGAGACATGCCTCCGAAGAAGAAGCTCGTCAAGACGTTCACGCTTCAGCTGCCGGCGGGCCAGGCCACCCCGGCGCCGCCGGTCGGCCCCGCGCTCGGCCAGCACGGCGTGAACATCATGGAGTTCTGCAAGTCCTACAACGCGCAGACCGAGTCCCAGCGGGGCGACATCGTCCCCGCCGAGATCAGCGTCTACGAGGACCGCACGTTCACCTTCGTGCTGAAGACCCCGCCCGCCGCCCGGCTGCTGATCAAGGCCGCCGGTGTGCAGAAGGGCTCGGGCGTCCCGCACAAGGAGAAGGTCGGCTCGGTCACCCGCGCCCAGCTGCGTGAGATCGCCGAGAAGAAGATGGCTGACCTCAACGCCAACGACATCGACCAGGCCGAGAAGATCATCGCCGGCACCGCCCGGTCGATGGGCCTGACCGTCGCCGACTGATCTCGGCACCCGCTCCACCCGATCTGTTCGTGGGAGGGCCGCGAGTGACGCGTGCCCGCCAGAGACCACAGGAGTCACCAGAAATGCAGCGCAGCAAGAGCTACCGCAAGGCCGCGGACGTCATCGACCGGTCGAAGCTCTACACCCCGGTCGAGGCCGTCAAGCTGGCCAAGGAGACCACCAACGTCAAGTTCGACGCCACGGTCGAGGTCGCCATGCGCCTCGGCGTCGACCCCCGCAAGGCGGACCAGATGGTCCGCGGCACGGTCAACCTGCCGCACGGCACCGGTAAGACCGCCCGCGTGATCGTCTTCGCCGCCGGCGCGAAGGCCGAGGAGGCCGTCGCCGCGGGTGCGGACGAGGTGGGCACCGACGAGCTCGTCGCCCGTATCCAGGGCGGTTGGCTGGACTTCGACGCGGCGATCGCCACGCCCGACCAGATGGCCAAGATCGGCCGGATCGCGCGGATCCTGGGCCCGCGCGGTCTGATGCCGAACCCGAAGACGGGCACCGTGACGATGGACGTCACCAAGGCCGTCGCGGACATCAAGGGCGGCAAGATCACCTTCCGGGTGGACAAGCACTCCAACCTGCACCTGATCATCGGCAAGGCCTCCTTCTCGGAGACCCAGCTGGTGGACAACTACGCCGCGGTGCTGGACGAGGTGCTGCGGGCCAAGCCGTCCGCGGCCAAGGGCACCTACCTCAAGAAGGTCACCCTCACCACCACCATGGGCCCGGGCGTCCCGGTCGACCCGAAGGTCGTGAAGAACTTCCAGGAGGCCTCGGCCGAGGGCTGAGCACGCGTACTCCCGAACGGGGCCCCGCCACCACGCTGTGGCGGGGCCCCGTTCGTGCGTCCGGTGTGGCACTCTCGGGCTCATGCGGCTCGACGGCGTCTGGCTCCGCTACCACAGGCACGGCCCCTGGGTGCTGCGGCAGGTCGACGTCGCGATCGGCCCGGGTGAGGCGGCTGTGGTGCTCGGCCGCAACGGCGCCGGCAAGTCCACGTTGCTCCAGCTCGCCGCCGGGGTGCTGCGCCCGAGCCGGGGCCGGGTCGCCGACCGCCCGCCGGTCGTCGGCTGGGTGCCGGAGCGCTTCCCCGCCGACCAGCCGTTCACCGTCGGGGCCTACCTGTCCGGGATGGGCCGCGTCGCCGGCCTGTCCGGCCCCGCCGCCGACCGGGCGGTGCGCCACTGGGTGGAGCGACTGGGCCTGACCCGCTTCCACGACGTGCGCCTGCCGCGGCTGTCGAAGGGCACCGCGCAGAAGGTCGGCCTGGCGCAGGCGCTGCTGCGCCCGCCCGGCCTGCTGGTGCTCGACGAGCCCTGGGAGAGCCTGGACGCCACCGCCCGCGAGTCGGTCCCCGAGATCATCGGCGAGGTGCTCGCCGACGGCGGCACCGTGCTGGTCAGCGACCACCGGGGTGAGACGGTCCGGCTCCCGGGCGCCCGGCACCTGTCGGTCGCCGACGGCACGGTGACCGAGGAGGCGTCGTCGGGCGGCGCGGCCGTCGCCGTGGTCGAGCTGGCGGTGCCGGCCGCCGCGCTGGCCGCCACCGTCGCCCGCCTGCGCACCGACGGCCACCAGATCCTTCGGGTACGCGAACACGCCGTCCCGCCTCCGGCCACGCACCCGGTGCCGGCCTCCGCCGGCCCGTCGAGCACCGGCGGGCCGGGCGGCGCGTCCGCCGCTGGTTCCCCGGACCGGGCCGGGGAGTCCGGCCGACCCGGGCCGGCGCCGGAGGTGGCCCGGTGATCGCGTTGGTCCGGCTGCGGCTGACCGGCTTCGTGCGTACCGGCCGGGCGCTGGCACCGGTCCTGGCCGGCCTGCTCGTCCTCGGCGTGCTCTACGGCGGTGGCCGGGCCCGGCCGGCGGAGGCCTACGGCGTCTCCGCCGTGGTGCTGTTCCCGGTGCTGGCCTGGCAGACGAAGATCCTGCTGGACGTGGAACCCGACGTGCAGCGCCGGATGGCTCGGGTGGTGGTCGGGCCGGCCCGGGAACGGGCGGCCGGGCTGCTCGCGGCAATGGCGGCGGGGCTCGCCGTGGTGCTCGTCGCGCTGGTGCTGCCGTGGCCGCTCGGTGGGGTGAGCGCCGCCGTCGGGCCGGGGGAGCGCCCGGTCCTCGTCGGGGTGGCGCTCGGGCTCTGGGCCCACCTGCTCGCTCTGCCGGCGGCGGTGGCGCTCGGCGCGCTGGCGAGCCGGGCCGTGACCCGCAGCGCCGGCTACGGGGTGGCCGTGCTGGTCACCGGCGCGGTCGGGGTCGTGGTGCTCGGGCTCTCCGGCTCGATCGCGCCGTGGCTGGTCCCGCCGGTGATGGCGACCGCGCGGGCGGTCACCGAGCCTGTCGCGGCCGGCGCCGGTGTGCTCCTCACCGGCTGGGCGGTGGCCTGGACGGCGGTGGCGCTGAGCGGCTACGCCTGGGCGCGTCGCACCCGGGCCTGAGCCGGGGTGACCGGGAGCACGTCGGGCGATTTGGTGCTGCGGCGCGCGTCGCGTAACCTGGTGCGGTAGTTCCACCCAAAGACCGCTGGTCACCGTGCTCCGGCACGGTCGAAGGTCCCGCGACGACGGGCGACCCGCGCAGGGCGGTAAGCGAAACTCGGTGTCACGCACGGTCCGCCGACTGTGCTCGTGTCCCCGGCCCTCGCCCCGTGCGCCCTGCGCCGGGGCTTTTTCGTTGTCGTGACGCCTCCGCCGCCGTCGTCGAGCCCTGGCTCGCCGCCGGCGTACCAGCTCCGAGTAACGAGAGAGGAGGGACATGGCGGACAAGCCGATCCGGGCCGACAAGGCCACGGCCGTCGCCGAGCTGACCGAGAGCTTCCGCAACGCGGGAGCGACCGTGCTGACCGAGTACCGCGGGCTCACGGTTTCCCAGCTCACCCAGCTGCGGCGCTCGCTCGGCAAGGAGACCAGCTACACGGTCGCGAAGAACACGCTTGCCAAGCGTGCCGCGTCCGATGCGGGCATCTCCGGCCTCGACGAGCTGTTCTCCGGTCCTACCGCGCTGACTTTCGTTTCGGGCGACGTCGTCGAGGCGGCGAAGGGGCTTCGCGACTTCGCGAAGGCCAACCCGAAGCTCGTCATCAAGGGCGGTGTCTTCGAGGGCAAGGCCATTTCCGCGGCCGAGGTCACGAAGCTCGCCGACCTGGAGTCCCGTGAGGTGCTGCTGGCCAAGCTGGCCGGCGCCATGAAGGGCAACCTGAGCAAGGCCGCGGCCCTGTTCCAGGCTCCGCTCTCCAAGGCCGCCCGCGCGGCGGCCGCCCTGGCGGACAAGAAGCGCGAGCAGGAGGGCGCCGAGGCGGCCTGAGGCCCTCCCGGCGCACCACGTTCTTAGTTTTCATTGCGAGAAAGGACGCCAGACATGGCGAAGCTCAGCACCGACGAGCTGCTCGACGCGTTCAAGGAGATGACGCTGATCGAGCTCTCCGAGTTCGTGAAGCAGTTCGAGGAGACCTTCGAGGTCACCGCCGCCGCTCCGGTCGCCGTGGCCGCGGGTGCCCCGGCCGCCGGCGGTGCCGCCGCTCCGGCCGAGGAGGAGAAGGACGAGTTCGACGTCATCCTCGAGGCTGACGGTGGCAAGAAGATCCAGGTCATCAAGGTCGTGCGCGAGCTGACCGGCCTGGGCCTCAAGGAGGCCAAGGACCTGGTCGAGGCCGCGCCGAAGGCCGTCCTGGAGAAGGCCAACAAGGAGACCGCCGAGAAGGCCAAGGCCAAGCTCGAGGGTGAGGGCGCCAAGGTCACCATGAAGTGACCTTGCTCCACCTGACGCGCGTCCGGCTCACGTGAGCCGGGGCACACCGCGTCGCGGCGGGCGGTGATCCGGGAGACCGGGTCACCGCCCGCCGTGTTGGTGTCCCCGCCGGCGGGACGGCGTGAGCAGGGCGTACAGCGGCCTCTCATCGGCCGGTCAGCGACGTCTGTCGGTAGCCCGTCGGTGGGAAAGACACCCCGAGCGGTAACCGGGCCTTGACGCGGCACCGGCCTGCCAGGCACGCTGAACATCAGCAAGACCTTCCGCGCTTGCAACGGCCGCCTCTCGGGTAAGGGCAACGGCAGCACCACGCCGCGGCTCCCGAGCGGACCGGCAGGAGCGTCGCGTTCCGAGCGGCCCGGTCGACCCGGTTTCCGAGGTCCCAGGGCTTGTTCCGCGACGACCTGCGGGGTGGGCTGGACAGCGGTTAGCCTCTCGGCTACACTGCTAGTTTGCGCTGCCTTCCGACTTGACCCCTGCTCGGAAATGTCCGATTGTGGATATTTCTGGTGGGGTCATTGGAGTGCACGCGTACCAGCCGTTCTGCAGCACCGGTCCTCGGAAGGACGCATCTTGGCAGCTTCCCGCCCTGCGAAGACCAGTCGTACGTCGAGCGCATTCGCGCCCCGCCGAGTTTCTTTCGGTCGGATCACCGAACACCTCGAGGTCCCCAACCTCCTCGCCATCCAGAACGAGTCCTTCGACTGGCTCGTCGGCAACGAGGCTTGGCAGGGCCGGTCGGCGGACGACCCGCACGCACGCTCGGGTCTCGCGGAGATCCTCGACGAGATCAGTCCCATTGAGGACTTCTCCGGCACCATGTCGCTCTCCTTCTCGGCTCCGCGCTTCGACGAGGTCAAGGCCTCGATCGAGGAGTGCAAGGAGAAGGACCTGACCTACTGCGCGCCGCTGTTCGTGACCGCGGAGTTCACCAACAACACCACTGGCGAGATCAAGAGCCAGACGGTGTTCATGGGTGACTTCCCGATGATGACGCCGAAGGGCACCTTCATCATCAACGGCACCGAGCGCGTCGTGGTCAGCCAGCTCGTCCGCTCGCCGGGCGTGTACTTCGACAAGCAGCCGGACAAGACCTCCGACCGCGACCTCTCCAGCGTCAAGGTCATCCCGAGCCGGGGTGCCTGGCTGGAGTTCGACATCGACAAGCGCGACACGGTCGGCGTTCGCATCGACCGCAAGCGCCGCCAGGCCGTCACCGTCCTGCTCAAGGCCATCGGGTGGTCCGCCGAGCGCATCCGTGAGAAGTTCGGCTGGTCCGAGCTCATGATGACCACGCTCGAGAAGGACCACATCGCCGGCCAGGACGAGGCCCTGCTCGACATCTACCGGAAGCTCCGCCCTGGCGAGCCGCCGACCCGTGAGAACGCCCAGACCCTGCTCGACAACCTCTTCTTCAACCCGAAGCGGTACGACGTCGCCAAGGTCGGGCGCTACAAGTTCAACAAGAAGCTCGAGCTGGACGTGCCGATCACCACCGGCACGCTCACCGAGGACGACATCGTCGCCACCGTGGAGTACCTCTGCCGGCTGCACGCCGGTGAGGAGGGCTACGAGGCCGACGACATCGACCACTTCGGCAACCGTCGCCTGCGTACCGTGGGCGAGCTGATCCAGAACCAGGTCCGGGTGGGTCTCTCCCGGATGGAGCGGGTCGTCCGCGAGCGGATGACCACCCAGGACGTCGAGGCGATCACGCCGCAGACCCTGATCAACATCCGCCCGGTGGTGGCGGCGATCAAGGAGTTCTTCGGTACGTCGCAGCTGTCCCAGTTCATGGACCAGACCAACCCGCTGGCGGGTCTGACCCACCGGCGCCGGCTGAGCGCGCTCGGCCCGGGTGGTCTGTCCCGTGAGCGGGCCGGCTTCGAGGTCCGGGACGTGCACCCGTCCCACTACGGCCGGATGTGCCCGATCGAGACGCCGGAAGGCCCGAACATCGGCCTGATCGGCGCGCTGTCCACGTTCGCCCGGGTCAACCCGTTCGGCTTCATCGAGACGCCGTACCGGAAGGTCATCGACGGCCGGGTCACCGACCAGATCGACTACCTGACCGCGGACGAGGAGGACCGGTTCGTCAAGGCGCAGGCCAACGCCCCGCTGAAGTCGGACGGCACCTTCGCCGAGGACCGCGTCCTGGTCCGCCGTAAGGGCGGCGAGACCGAGGACGTCCCGCCGGGCGCCGTGGACTACATGGACGTGTCGCCGCGGCAGATGACCTCGGTCGCCACCGCGATGATCCCGTTCCTCGAGCACGACGACGCGAACCGCGCGCTCATGGGCGCGAACATGCAGCGTCAGGCGGTGCCGCTGGTCAAGGCCGAGGCCCCGCTGGTCGGTACGGGCATGGAGTACCGCGCCGCGGTGGACGCCGGTGACGTGGTCGTCGCCGAGGTCGGCGGTGTGGTCGAGGACCTGTGCGCGGACTACATCACCGTTCACCAGGACGACGGCCACCGCCGTACGTACCTGCTGCACAAGTTCCGCCGCTCCAACGCCGGCTCCTGCGTCAACCAGAAGCCGGTCGTCTTCGAGGGCGACCGTGTCGAGGCCGGCCAGGTCATCGCCGACGGTCCGTGCACCGACGAGGGCGAGATGGCGCTCGGGCGCAACCTGCTCGTGGCGTTCATGTGCTGGGAGGGCCACAACTACGAGGACGCGATCATCCTGTCGCAGCGCCTCGTGCAGCAGGACGTGCTCACCTCGATCCACATCGAGGAGCACGAGGTCGACGCCCGGGACACCAAGCTGGGCCCGGAGGAGATCACCCGCGACATCCCGAACGTCAGCGAGGAGATGCTCGCCGACCTCGACGAGCGCGGCATCATCCGGATCGGCGCCGAGGTCGTCCCCGGCGACATCCTGGTCGGCAAGGTCACGCCGAAGGGCGAGACCGAGCTGACCCCCGAGGAGCGGCTGCTCCGCGCGATCTTCGGTGAGAAGGCGCGCGAGGTTCGTGACACCTCGCTGAAGGTGCCGCACGGCGAGACCGGCACGGTCATCGGTGTGCGTACCTTCTCCCGCGAGGACGGCGACGAGCTGCCCCCGGGCGTCAACGAGCTGGTGCGGGTCTACGTGGCCCAGAAGCGCAAGATCCAGGACGGTGACAAGCTCGCGGGCCGCCACGGCAACAAGGGCGTCATCTCCAAGATCCTGCCGATCGAGGACATGCCGTTCCTGGAGGACGGCACCCCGGTCGACATCGTGCTGAACCCGCTCGGTGTGCCGTCCCGGATGAACATCGGCCAGGTCCTGGAGACCCACCTCGGGTGGGTGGCCAAGACCGGCTGGAGCGTGGACGGCGACGACGAGGAGTGGAAGCGTCAGCTCCGTTCGATCGAGGCGCACGAGTCCGAGCCGGACACCAACGTGGCCACTCCGGTCTTCGACGGTGCCCGCGAGGAGGAGATCTCCGGTCTGCTCGCGTCGACCCTGCCCAACCGGGACGGCAAGCAGCTGATCGGTCGCACGGGTAAGGCGCAGCTGTTCGACGGTCGCTCCGGCGAGCCGCTGCCGGACCCGATCGCGGTCGGCTACGTCTACATCCTGAAGCTCAACCACCTGGTCGACGACAAGATCCACGCCCGGTCGACCGGCCCGTACTCGATGATCACGCAGCAGCCGCTGGGTGGTAAGGCGCAGTTCGGTGGCCAGCGCTTCGGTGAGATGGAGTGCTGGGCCATGCAGGCGTACGGCGCCGCCTACGCCCTGCAGGAGCTGCTGACCATCAAGTCCGACGACGTCCTGGGCCGGGTCAAGGTCTACGAGGCGATCGTCAAGGGCGAGAACATCCCCGAGCCGGGCATCCCGGAGTCGTTCAAGGTGCTGCTCAAGGAGCTGCAGTCGCTGTGCCTCAACGTCGAGGTGCTCTCCAGCGACGGTGTGGCCCTGGAGATGCGCGAGACCGACGACGAGGTGTTCCGGGCGGCGGAGGAGCTGGGCATCGACCTGTCCCGGCGCGAGCCGAGCTCGGTCGAAGAGGTCTGAGGTGGTGATCCGGGGCAGGGTCACCCTGCCCCGGATCCCACTCGTTAGCTAGCAGTACAGACGACGACATAGGGGACATAGTGCTCGACGTCAACTTCTTCGACGAGCTGCGCATCGGCCTCGCCACCGCTGACGACATCCGTCAGTGGTCCCACGGCGAGGTCAAGAAGCCCGAGACCATCAACTACCGCACCCTCAAGCCGGAGAAGGACGGGCTCTTCTGCGAGAAGATCTTCGGTCCGCAGCGGGACTGGGAGTGCTACTGCGGTAAGTACAAGCGGGTCCGCTTCAAGGGCATCATCTGCGAGCGCTGCGGCGTCGAGGTGACCCGCTCCAAGGTTCGCCGGGAGCGGATGGGTCACATCGAGCTGGCCGCTCCGGTGACCCACATCTGGTACTTCAAGGGCGTGCCGAGCCGGCTGGGCTACCTGCTGGACCTCGCCCCGAAGGACCTCGAGAAGATCATCTACTTCGCCTCGTACGTCGTGACGAGCGTGGACGCCGAAGCGCGTCACCGCGACCTCTCGACCATCGAGAACGAGATCCTGGCCGAGAAGCGGCAGGCCGAGAACAGCCGCGACTCGGAGATCGAGAAGCGGGCCGCCAAGCTGGAGGCCGACCTGGCCGAGCTGGAGGCCGAGGGCGCGAAGGCGGACGTCCGGCGCAAGGTCAAGGAGGGCGGAGAGCGCGAGATGCGCCAGATCCGCGACCGGGCCCAGCGCGAGATCGACCGCCTCGACGAGGTCCTCGACACCTTCCGCAAGCTGGAGCCGAAGCAGTTGGTCACCGACGAGCTGCTCTACCGCGAGCTGCGCGACCGCTTCGGTGAGTACTTCACCGGCAGCATGGGCGCCGAGGCGATCAAGGCCCTGGTCCAGAACATGGACCTGGAGGCCGAGGCCGAGAACCTCCGCGAGACCATCCGCTCCGGCAAGGGCCAGCGGAAGATCCGGGCGCTCAAGCGGCTCAAGGTCGTCGCGGCGTTCCAGAACACCCGCAACTCGCCGCTCGGCATGGTGCTGGACTGCGTCCCGGTCATCCCGCCGGACCTGCGCCCGATGGTGCAGCTCGACGGTGGCCGCTTCGCGACCTCCGACCTGAACGACCTGTACCGGCGTGTGATCAACCGGAACAACCGCCTCAAGCGGCTGATCGACCTCGGCGCGCCCGAGATCATCGTCAACAACGAGAAGCGGATGCTCCAGGAGGCCGTCGACGCGCTGTTCGACAACGGCCGTCGCGGTCGTCCGGTCACCGGCCCGGGTAACCGGCCGCTGAAGTCGCTGTCCGACATGCTCAAGGGCAAGCAGGGCCGGTTCCGCCAGAACCTGCTGGGCAAGCGCGTCGACTACTCCGGCCGTTCGGTCATCGTGGTCGGCCCGAAGCTCAAGCTGCACCAGTGCGGCCTGCCCAAGCAGATGGCGCTGGAGCTGTTCAAGCCGTTCGTGATGAAGCGGCTGGTCGACCTCAACCACGCGCAGAACATCAAGTCCGCCAAGCGGATGGTCGAGCGGCAGCGGCCGGTCGTGTGGGACGTGCTGGAAGAGGTCATCGGCGAGCACCCGGTTCTGCTGAACCGCGCGCCGACCCTGCACCGTCTGGGCATCCAGGCCTTCGAGCCGCAGCTGGTCGAGGGCAAGGCCATCCAGATCCACCCGCTGGTCTGCACCGCGTTCAACGCCGACTTCGACGGTGACCAGATGGCGGTCCACGTGCCGCTGTCCGCCGAGGCCCAGGCCGAGGCGCGGATCCTGATGCTGTCGTCGAACAACATCCTCAAGCCGGCCGACGGCAAGCCGGTCACCATGCCCACCCAGGACATGGTCATCGGTCTCTACCACCTGACCCACCTCACTCCGGGCGGCAAGGGCGAGGGCCGGGTGTTCAGCTCGGACGCCGAGGCGCGGATGGCGTACGACAACGGCGAGCTGCACCTGCAGGCTCCGGTCCGGATCCGGCTGCGTGACGTGGTCGGTGTGGACAACGGCGCCGGCGCCGAGCCCTGGACCCCCGCCGAGGGCTGGACCGAGGGCGAGCCGGTGACGGTGGAGACCACGCTGGGCCGGGTCCTGTTCAACGAGACGCTGCCCCCGGGCTACCGCTTCGTGAACTACGAGATCCGCAAGGGCCAGCTCTCCGCGATCGTCAACGACCTCGCCGAGCGGTTCCCGAAGGTGGCCCTGGCGGCCACCCTGGACGGGCTCAAGGAGGCCGGCTTCCACTGGGCCACCTGGTCCGGCGTCACCATCGGCATGGAGGACGTCATCGCTCCGCCGCGCAAGCGGGAGATCCTGGAGCGGTACGAGAAGGAAGCCGACCGGATCGACAAGCAGTACCAGCGTGGTCTGATGACCGCCGAGGAGCGTCGCGGCGAGCTCATCGAGATCTGGACCAAGGCGACCAACGAGGTCGCCAAGGAGATGGACACCGCGCTGCCGCAGGAGAACCCGCTGTGGAAGATGATCAACTCGGGTGCCCGCGGTAACCTGCTCCAGCTCCGGCAGATCGCGGCGATCCGTGGTCTGGTGGCCAACCCGAAGGGCGAGATCATCCCGCGGCCGATCAAGGCCTCGTACCGGGAGGGTCTGTCCGTGCTGGAGTACTTCATCTCCACGCACGGTGCCCGCAAGGGTCTCGCGGACACCGCCCTGCGTACCGCCGACTCGGGTTACCTGACCCGGCGTCTGGTGGACGTCTCGCAGGACGTCATCATCCGCGAGGAGGACTGCGGCACCGACCGTGCCATCCCGATGCAGATCGGTGAGCGGATCGACGGCAAGCTGGTCGTGCACGAGCACGCCGAGACCAGCGTGCACGCCCGGACGCTGGCCGACGACATCAAGGGGCCGGACGGCACCGTGGTGGCCCACCGTGGCCAGGACGTCAACTCCATCCTGGTCGACGCGATCGTCGCCGCCGGCACCGAGACGGTGCGGGTGCGCAGCGTGCTCACCTGCGAGTCGAAGCTGGGCGTCTGCGGTGCGTGCTACGGCCGCTCGCTGCCGACCGGCAAGACCGTGGACGTCGGCGAGGCGGTCGGCATCATCGCCGCCCAGTCGATCGGTGAGCCGGGTACGCAGCTGACGATGCGTACCTTCCACACCGGTGGTGTCGCGGGTGAGGACATCACCCAGGGTCTGCCCCGTGTCCAGGAGATCTTCGAGGCCCGGGTGCCGAAGGGTAAGGCGCCCATCGCCGACACCCCGGGTCGCATCCGGATCGAGGACGGCGAGCGGTCCCGCAAGATCGTGGTCATCCCGGACGACGGCAGCGACGAGATCGTCTACGACAAGATCTCGAAGCGGGTCCGGCTCCGGGCGCACGACGGCGACCACGTCGAGGTCGGCGAGAAGCTCACCGAGGGCACCATCGACCCGCACGAGCTGCTGCGCATCCTCGGCCCGCGCGCGGTCCAGGTCCACCTGACCCAGGAGGTCCAGGAGGTCTACCGCTCGCAGGGTGTGCTCATCCACGACAAGCACATCGAGATCATCATCCGCCAGATGCTCAAGCGGGTGACGGTGATCGACTCCGGCTCGACCGAGTTCCTGCCGGGTGTGCTGGTCGACCGGGCGCTGTTCGAGTCGGAGAACCGCCGGCTCGTCGGCGAGGGTGGCGAGCCCGCCGCCGGTCGCCCGGTGCTGATGGGTATCACCAAGGCCTCGCTGGCCACTGACTCCTGGCTGTCGGCGGCCTCCTTCCAGGAGACCACCCGGGTGCTGACGGACGCGGCGATCCACGCCCGCAGCGACTCGCTGATCGGCCTCAAGGAGAACGTGATCATCGGTAAGCTCATCCCGGCCGGTACGGGCATCAGCAAGTACCGCAACGTCCGGGTCGAGCCGACCGAGGAGGCGAAGGCCAAGGTCTACTCGATGACCGGCTACCCGGAGACCGACTACGGCTTCGGGCCGGCCAGCGGCCAGGCGGTTCCGCTGGACGACTTCGACTTCGGGTCGTACCGCTAAGCAGTAGGGAACGACGAGGCCCCCGGCATCCGCCGGGGGCCTCGTCGCGTCCGGAGTGCCGGGACCGGGGGAGCGGATCCGGGGCATGATGGAGGCATGACGACCGTGCCCGGGCAGGCGCCCGTCGTGCCGCAGGCGTACCGCCATCCGCACGACCCGGAGCCGGTCCGCTCCACCAAGGCCCGTGCCGTCTTCGCGCTCGGCCTGATCGGCGCGCTCACCGGTCTGTTCCTCGGCGGGGCGGTGCCGGCCACGATCGCGCTCGTGCTGGCCCGGCAGGCCCGCCGCGAGGCGTACGCGTCGGGTGGATATCTCACCGGCGCGGACTGGCTGCGCCGCGGCGAGCAGCTGGCGCGGACCGGACTGGTGCTGACGGCGACCGCGCTGGTCGCGGCGGTGGTGATCGGCGTGGTACGGCACGCGGACGCCTCGTTCGGCCACGACTTCGCGCCGAACTTCGACTGACCCGGTGGGGGAGCGGGCCCGCGCCCGCACACCCCGGGGTGATCGGCGACGGTAGCCTGGCCGGTGTCCGCCACGCGGCGGGCGCGTGTGGACAGGAGGACCCCGTGACGGAACCGGCCGCGCCGGGAGGCGAACCGCCCCGCCCCGGGCCGTACCCGCCGGGTCCCGCGTCCGTGCCGGTGCATCACCCGGCGTACGGGGCGTACCCGGGGAATCCGCCCGCCCACGGCGGCGGATGGCCGGCACCGGGGAGCGCGCCCGGCCACGGCGGCTGGGGTCCGCACGGCGGGCCGGGGCTCCCGCCGCCGCCGGCCGAGGCGCCGCGGCCGCCGAGGCGGGTCGACGCGGTGCCGGGTACGCCGTTCGGCGTGGTCCACCTCGACGTGCCGCCGGTCACCTCGGGTCTGGCCATCGGGTCGCTCGTCGCCGGCATCGCCGCGATCGGGGTGTCGCTGCTGGTGGTGTGCGTCGGTCTGGCCGCCCGGAACTACGGCGGCGCCTGGGCGGCGGGCGCGTTCACGGTGCTCGGCGCGCTGATCGGCATCGGCGCGGTGGTGGCCGGGCTGCTGGCCCGGCGGCAGATCCGGCGGCAGGCGCCGCCACCGGCGGTCCGGTTCACCGGTGCCCGCCTGGCCGTGGCGGGCATCTCCTGCGGCGCGGCCGGCCTGCTGTTCGGCCTGATCGGGCTCGCCCTGGCCCTCGTGGTGCAGATCACGTGACGGCACCGCTGCGACGTCTGTGGCCGGTGACCTGGCTTGGGGTGTTTGTCCGGGTGCCCGAACGCCGGGCGGTCTCGGGGCCGCCGGGTCGCACGGCGGACGAGCCGGTACACTTGTCACTGTAGGTGCCCATCGTTGGCGCATCGGCGACCCGGAGACCGGGCGGCGGACCGCGGAGCGGTCCCTCCCCGACCCATCCGTTTTGACCGGCGCGGCTGTGGTAGGTACTCTTTCCCCTTGTGCCCGGGCCCGCCCGGGCAATGCGTGCGTGCGCTGGAACCGGTAAGCCGGTGATCGCGCGGTCGCACCACCAAGACCAGAACATCCGGTACGACGCGTCAGCGGCCGGCACCGGGACCGTGACTCGGGCGACACGCCCGACCGCGGGTGCTGGGGTGCCGTCAGGCGGCCCTGGTTGGAATGTAAGAGAGCCGCCCATCCGGGACGGCTGGAGCAGACGGCGCGGTCGCCTCGCAGCGGCCGAAGGGAGCGGAGAAACCCGGTGCCCACCATTCAGCAGTTGGTCCGAAAGGGCCGTCAGGCCAAGACGACCAAGACCAAGACCCCGGCGCTCAAGGGGTCTCCCCAGCGGCGCGGCGTGTGCACCCGTGTGTACACCACCACCCCGAAGAAGCCGAACTCGGCGCTGCGCAAGGTCGCTCGTGTCAAGCTCAGCAGCCAGATCGAGGTGACCGCCTACATCCCGGGCGTCGGCCACAACCTGCAGGAGCACTCGATCGTGCTCGTCCGCGGCGGTCGTGTGAAGGACCTGCCGGGCGTGCGGTACAAGATCGTGCGCGGCTCGCTGGACACCCAGGGTGTCCGCAACCGCAAGCAGGCTCGCAGCCGTTACGGCGCGAAGAAGGAGAAGAGCTGACATGCCGCGTAAGGGACCCGCTCCGCGGAAGCCGCTGGTCGCTGACCCGGTGTACAACTCGCCGCTGGTCACCCAGCTGGTGAACAAGATCCTGCTGCGCGGCAAGCGTCAGCTCGCCGAGCGCATCGTGTACGCCGCCCTGGAGGGCTGCCGCGAGAAGTCCGGCACCGACCCCGTCGTCACGCTCAAGCGCGCGATGGACAACGTCAAGCCGACCCTCGAGGTGCGCAGCCGCCGCGTCGGTGGCGCCACCTACCAGGTTCCGGTCGAGGTCCGGCCGTCCCGCGCGACCACCCTCGGTCTGCGCTGGCTGGTGACCTACTCCCGCGCCCGGCGCGAGAAGACCATGGTCGAGCGGCTGATGAACGAGCTGCTGGACGCGAGCAACGGCCTCGGTGCCGCCGTCAAGCGGCGCGAGGACACGCACAAGATGGCCGAGTCGAACAAGGCCTTCGCGCACTACCGCTGGTAACACCTGAGGTTCCGGCGCCGGCCGGCGCCGGAACCGCCACCAGTTGTGTCGAGACGACGATAAGTAGGGATTGAAGTGGCCGCCGCAGACGCGCTCGCCAACGTACGCAACATCGGCATCATGGCCCACATCGATGCCG
Organism: Micromonospora sp. WMMA1947; assembly: GCF_027497355.1. Lineage (NCBI taxonomy): Bacteria > Bacillati > Actinomycetota > Actinomycetes > Micromonosporales > Micromonosporaceae > Micromonospora > Micromonospora sp. WMMA1947. The sequence continues at coordinate 2,660,544 of NZ_CP114909.1, forward strand.
GTAAGACCACTACCACCGAGCGAATCCTGTTCTACACCGGCATCACGTACAAGATCGGTGAGGTCCACGAGGGCGCCGCCGTCATGGACTGGATGGAGCAGGAGCAGGAGCGCGGTATCACCATCACTTCCGCCGCCACCAAGTGCGAGTGGAAGGGCCACACGATCCAGATCATCGACACGCCCGGCCACGTCGACTTCACGGTCGAGGTGGAGCGGTCGCTGCGCGTGCTGGACGGTGCGGTCGCGGTCTACGACGGCGTGGCCGGCGTGGAGCCCCAGACGGAGAACGTCTGGCGGCAGGCGGACAAGTACAACGTCCCCCGGATGTGCTTCGTCAACAAGCTCGACCGGACCGGCGCCGACTTCTTCCGCTGCGTGCAGATGATGATCGACCGGCTCAACGCCACCCCGCTGGTCCTCCAGATCCCGATCGGCGCCGAGTCCGACTTCATCGGCGTGGTCGACCTGGTCGAGATGCGCGCGCTCACCTGGCGCGGCGAGACCCAGAAGGGTGAGGACTACGCGGTCGAGGAGATCCCGGCCGACCTCGCCGACTCCGCCGCGGAGTGGCGCGAGAAGCTGATGGAGACCCTCGCCGACGTCGACGACTCGGTGATGGAGAAGTACCTCGAGGGCGAGGAGATCTCGGCCGACGAGATCAAGGCCGCCATCCGCCGGGCCACCATCGCCGGCAAGGCCAACCCGGTCCTCACCGGTACCGCCTTCAAGAACAAGGGCATCCAGCCGATGCTGGACGCGGTCGTCGCGTACCTGCCCTCGCCGCTGGACATCCCGGCGATCGAGGGTACGGCCACCGACGGCGAGACCCCGCTGCAGCGGAAGCCCTCGGTCTCCGAGCCGTTCTCCGGCCTGGCCTTCAAGATCCAGACCGACAAGCACCTCGGCAAGCTGACGTACGTCCGGATCTACTCCGGCACGCTCGAGTCCGGTTCTCAGGTGATCAACTCCACCAAGGACCGCAAGGAGCGGATCGGCAAGATCTACCAGATGCACGCCAACAAGCGGGAGGAGCGCAGCTCCGCCCAGGCCGGCGACATCATCGCGGTGCAGGGTCTGAAGCAGACCACCACCGGTGACACCCTGTGCGACCCGGCGAACCCGGTCATCCTGGAGTCGATGACCTTCCCGGAGCCGGTCATCGAGGTGGCCATCGAGCCGAAGACCAAGGCCGACCAGGAGAAGCTCAGCACCGCCATCCAGCGGCTGGCCGAGGAGGACCCGACCTTCCGCGTCAAGCTGGACGACCAGACCGGTCAGACGGTCATCTCCGGCATGGGCGAGCTGCACCTGGACATCCTGGTCGACCGGATGCGCCGCGAGTTCAACGTCGAGGCGAACATCGGTAAGCCGCAGGTGGCGTACCGCGAGACCATCCGCCGCAAGGTGGAGAAGGTCGAGTACACCCACAAGAAGCAGACCGGTGGTTCCGGCCAGTACGCCCGCGTGATCATCAGCGTGGAGCCGCTGCCGCTCGGTAACGACGCACCGACCTACGAGTTCGCCAACGCCGTGACCGGTGGCCGCATCCCCCGGGAGTTCATCCCCTCGGTGGACGCGGGTGCGCAGGACGCCATGCAGTACGGCATCCTCGCCGGCTTCCCCCTGGTGGGCGTCAAGCTCACCCTGGTGGACGGCCAGTACCACGAGGTCGACTCGTCGGAAATGGCGTTCAAGATCGCCGGCTCGATGGCGATGAAGGAGGCGGCCCGCAAGGCCGACCCCGCTCTCCTCGAGCCGATGATGGCCGTTGAAGTCACCACTCCGGAGGAGAACATGGGTGACGTCATCGGCGACCTCAACTCCCGGCGTGGCATCATCCAGGCGATGGAGGAGCGCAGCGGCGCTCGCGTCGTCCGGGCCCTGGTGCCGCTGTCGGAGATGTTCGGCTACGTCGGCGACCTGCGGTCGAAGACCCAGGGCCGGGCTAGCTACAGCATGCAGTTCGACTCCTACGCCGAGGTTCCGGCCTCGGTGGCCAAGGAGATCATCGCCAAGTCGACGGGTGAGTGACACTCACCCTCGGCTGATCCGATGACGCGAGGGCGGTCGCGGGAGGGTTCTCCCGCCCGCGGCCACCTCGATCGGATTGCGTGAGACCGGGCCTGTAGGCTTCATCGCCGCAGAACCCACAAAAGCTCTCCGGCCTTCCGGCCGGAAAGGCTGTCGACAGAGTCCTAAGCGCCGCACGGCGCGCCGGGCGAACGAACCAAGAAAGTCCACAGGAGGACACCAGTGGCGAAGGCGAAGTTCGAGCGGACTAAGCCGCACGTCAACATCGGCACCATTGGTCACATCGACCACGGTAAGACGACGCTGACGGCGGCCATCACCAAGGTCCTGCACGACCAGTACCCGGACCTGAACCCGTACACGCCGTTCGACGAGATCGACAAGGCGCCGGAGGAGAAGGCCCGCGGCATCACGATCTCCATCGCGCACGTCGAGTACCAGACCGAGGCGCGTCACTACGCGCACGTCGACTGCCCCGGTCACGCCGACTACATCAAGAACATGATCACCGGTGCCGCGCAGATGGACGGCGCGATCCTGGTGGTGGCGGCGACCGACGGCCCGATGCCGCAGACCCGCGAGCACGTGCTGCTGGCCCGTCAGGTCGGTGTGCCGTACATCGTCGTGGCGCTCAACAAGAGCGACATGGTCGACGACGAGGAGCTCCTGGAGCTCGTCGAGCTCGAGGTCCGTGAGCTGCTCTCCTCGCAGGAGTACCCGGGTGACGACCTGCCGGTCGTCCGGGTCTCGGCGCTGAAGGCCCTCGAGGGCGACCCGGAGTGGACCGGGAAGCTCATGGACCTGATGAACGCCGTGGACACCGCGATCCCGCAGCCGGAGCGCGAGACCGAGAAGCCGTTCCTCATGCCCATCGAGGACGTCTTCACCATCACCGGTCGCGGCACCGTGGTCACCGGTCGCGCCGAGCGCGGCATCCTCAAGCCGAACGAGGAGGTGGAGATCGTCGGCATCCGCGAGAAGTCGATGAAGACCACCTGCACCGGCATCGAGATGTTCCGCAAGCTGCTCGACGAGGCCCGCGCGGGCGAGAACGTCGGTCTGCTGCTGCGCGGCATCAAGCGCGAGGACGTCGAGCGCGGCATGGTCGTCATCAAGCCGGGCACCACGACCCCGCACACGGAGTTCGAGGCGACGGTCTACATCCTCTCCAAGGAGGAGGGCGGCCGGCACACCCCGTTCTTCCAGAACTACCGCCCGCAGTTCTACTTCCGGACCACGGACGTCACCGGCGTCGTCACGCTGCCCGAGGGCACCGAGATGGTCATGCCGGGCGACAACACCTCGATGACGGTGAAGCTGATCCAGCCCATCGCCATGGAGGAGAACCTGAAGTTCGCGATCCGCGAGGGTGGTCGTACGGTCGGCGCGGGTCGCGTCACCAAGATCATCAAGTGAGCTGGGTAACCCCGATTAGCGTCGCCGCCGGTCGTGCGGCATACTAGTCAGGTTGCGTAACGACAGTCGGTCGCCTGCGTCCGGTTAACGCTGGACCTCCGGGAGTCAGACTGTCTCGCGTAGGGTGGTTGATCGCCATCGGCGGTCAACCACCCTCGCGCGGCGTCCAGGTCGCGGTTCCCCGCGATCGGCGCCATGACCCACCGCGTGGTCAGAGAATCGCTCCGGAGTCCCGGGGCGGAGCCTGGCCCACGGGCGCGACACGCCCGACCGCGGGGGTCGGCGGAAGTGGGCCTGTGCCAGCCGGTGCAGGCGCCCGCAACACAGCGGCATCGAGAGAAGGAACAGAAGCCACCATGGCGGGACAGAAGATCCGCATCCGGCTCAAGGCCTATGACCACGAGGTCGTCGACTCCTCGGCTCGGAAGATCGTCGAGACGGTGACGCGTACCGGGGCGCAGGTCGCTGGCCCGGTGCCGCTGCCCACGGAGATCAACCGTTTCTGCGTCATCCGCTCGCCGCACAAGTACAAGGACTCGCGCGAGCACTTCGAGATGCGTACGCACAAGCGTCTGATCGACATCATCGACCCGACCCCGAAGACGGTCGACTCGCTCATGCGCCTCGACCTGCCGGCTGGCGTCGACATCGAGATCAAGCTGTAGGGACCGGACAAATGGACAGGCAAGTCAAGGGGATCCTGGGCGCCAAGCTCGGCATGACCCAGGTCTGGGACAACAACAAGGTTGTGCCCGTGACCGTGGTTCAGGCCGGCCCGTGCGTCGTGAGCCAGGTTCGTAGCGCCGACAAGGACGGCTACTCCGCGGTCCAGCTGGCGTACGGGGTCATCGACCCGCGCAAGGTCAAGAAGCCGGTCGCCGGGCACTACGCCAAGGCGGACGTCGCGCCGCGCCGGCACATCGTCGAGCTGCGCACCTCCGACGCCGCGGACTACGCGCCGGGCCAGGAGGTCACGGTCGAGGAGTTCCCGGCCGGCGCCGTGATCGACGTGACCGGCAAGACCAAGGGCAAGGGCTACGCCGGCCCGATGAAGCGGCACGGCTTCCACGGTCTGCGTGCCAGCCACGGTGTCGAGCGCAAGCACCGCTCGCCCGGCTCGATCGGCGCCTGCGCGACCCCGGGTCGCGTCTTCAAGGGCACCCGGATGGCGGGCCGGATGGGTGGCGTGCGCTACACCGTCCAGAACCTGACCGTCCAGGCGGTCGACACCGAGAACAACCTCCTGCTCGTCCGCGGCGCCATTCCCGGCCCGAAGGGCGCGCTGGTCCTGGTCCGTACCGCGGCCAAGGCGAAGGTGAAGAAGGGCGGTGCGGCCAAGTGACCACCGTTGACGTGATCAACGTCGAAGGCGCCAAGAGCGGCTCCGTGGAGCTGCCGGCCGACATCTTCGACGCGCAGGCCAACATCGCCCTGATGCACCAGGTCGTGGTGGCCCAGCTCGCGGCGGCCCGCCAGGGCACGCACAAGACGAAGACCCGCGGCGAGGTCTCCGGTGGAGGCAAGAAGCCGTACAAGCAGAAGGGCACCGGTCGTGCCCGCCAGGGCTCGACCCGCGCGCCGCAGTTCGCCGGCGGTGGCGTGGTCCACGGCCCGCAGCCGCGCGACTACAGCCAGCGCACCCCCAAGAAGATGAAGGCTGCCGCTCTGCGTGGCGCCCTCTCGGACCGGGCCCGCGCCGGCCAGGTGCACGTCGTCGAGGCGTTCGTCTCCGGCGAGAAGCCGTCCACCAAGGCGGCCCTCGCCACGCTGACCAAGCTGACCCAGGCCCGTCGGGTCCTGGTCGTGCTGAGCAGCACCGACGAGCTGAACTGGGTGTCGCTGCGGAACCTGCGCAACGCGCGGGACAGCCGGGTGCACCTGATCGAGGCCGGCCAGCTCAACACCTACGACGTGCTGGTGGCCGACGACGTGGTCTTCACCAAGGAGGCCCTGGACGAGTTCCTGGGCGTTCCCGCCGAGACCACCGAGGAGGATGGCAAGTGAGCACGATCGCCGATCCGCGTGACGTCATCGTCGCGCCGGTCGTCTCGGAGAAGAGCTACAGCGAGCTGAACCGTAACTGGTACACCTTCCTGGTGCACCCGGACGCCAACAAGACCGAGATCAAGATCGCTATCCAGCAGATCTTCAACGTCCGCGTCCTGACGGTCAACACGCTCAACCGCGAGGGCAAGCGCAAGCGGACCCGTACCGGGTTCGGCAAGCGCAAGGACACCAAGCGCGCGATGGTGAAGCTGGCTGACGGTGACCGTATCGAGGCCTTCGGCGGCCCGGTCAGCTGAGGGGTGTAGACAATGGCTATCCGTAAGTACAAGCCGACGACGCCGGGCCGGCGTGGCTCGAGCGTTGCCGACTTCGCCGAGATCACCCGGTCGACGCCGGAGAAGTCGCTGCTGGCTCCGCTGCCGAAGAAGGGCGGACGCAACGCCCACGGCCGGATCACCACGCGGCACCACGGTGGCGGTCACAAGCGCCAGTACCGTCTGATCGACTTCAAGCGGGTCGACAAGGACGGCGTGCCGGCGAAGGTCGCCCACATCGAGTACGACCCGAACCGCACCGCGCGCATCGCGCTGCTGCACTACGCCGACGGCGAGAAGCGCTACATCATCGCGCCGAAGGACCTGAAGCAGGGCGACCGCGTCGAGTCCGGTCCGGGCGCCGACATCAAGCCGGGCAACAACCTGCCGCTGCGCAACATCCCGGTCGGTACCACCATCCACAACGTGGAGCTGCGTCCGGGCGGCGGGGCCAAGCTGGCCCGCTCGGCCGGCGTCGGCATCCAGCTGCTCGGCCGTGAGGGCGCGTACGCGACCCTCCGCATGCCGTCCGGTGAGATCCGGCGCGTGGACGTGCGCTGCCGCGCCAGCATCGGCGAGATCGGCAACGCCGACCAGTCGAACATCAACTGGGGTAAGGCCGGCCGTATGCGGTGGAAGGGCAAGCGCCCGACCGTCCGTGGTGTCGCGATGAACCCGGTCGACCACCCGCACGGTGGTGGTGAGGGTAAGACCTCCGGTGGTCGCCACCCGGTCAACCCGCAGGGTAAGCCCGAGGGCCGCACCCGTCGTAAGGGCCAGCCGAGCGACCGGCTGATCGTCCGCCGCCGCTACGCCACGCGTAAGCGCGGCTGAGGGAGATAAGACATGCCTCGCAGCCTGAAGAAGGGCCCGTTCGTCGACGACCACCTGCTCAAGAAGGTGGAGACGCAGAACGACAAGGGCTCGAAGAACGTCATCAAGACCTGGTCGCGCCGCTCGACGATCATCCCGGAGATGCTGGGTCACACGATCGCCGTGCACGACGGACGTAAGCACGTCCCGGTCTTCGTGACCGAGGCCATGGTCGGGCACAAGCTCGGCGAGTTCGCGCTGACCCGCACGTTCAAGGGTCACGAGAAGGACGACCGGAAGAGCCGCCGGCGCTGACGCCGCGGGCATACGGATAGAGGAACAAGGGGTTACAGCGATGCCAGGAAAGGGCGACGCTCCGGTGCTTCCGGGCGCGCGGGCGGTTGCGCGGCACGTGCGCATCTCGCCGATGAAGGCGCGCCGGGTGGTCAACCTCGTCCGCGGCCTGCCCGCGAAGGAGGCGCTCACGGTGCTGCAGTTCGCGCCGCAGGCTGCGAGCGAGCAGGTGTACAAGGTGCTCGCGAGCGCGATCGCCAACGCGGAGAACAACGAGCGGCTGGACCCCGACGCGCTGCTCGTCAGCGAGGCGTTCGTCGACGAGGGCCCGACCATGAAGCGGTTCCGGCCGCGGGCGCAGGGCCGGGCGTACCGGATCCGCAAGCGCACGTGCCACATCACCGTGGCGGTCGAGGCGGTGGCGCCGGCCGCGCCGAAGAAGTCGGCGAAGAAGGCCGCTCCGGCCAAGCCGGCCGCTGAGGAGCAGAGCACGACGGAGGGTGCCGAGTAATGGGTCAGAAGGTTCACCCGACCGGGTTCCGGCTCGGCATCTCGACCGACTGGAAGTCCCGCTGGTTCGCGGACAAGCTCTACAAGGACTACATCGGCGAGGACGTCAAGATCCGCCGCATGATGTCCAAGGGCCTCGAGCGCGCCGGCATCTCCAAGGTCGACATCGAGCGCACCCGGGACCGGGTCCGCGTCGACATCCACACCGCCCGGCCGGGCATCGTCATCGGCCGTAAGGGTGCGGAGGCCGACCGGATCCGCGGCGAGCTGGAGAAGCTCACCGGCAAGCAGGTCCAGCTGAACATCATCGAGGTGAAGAACCCCGAGTCGGACGCGCAGCTGGTCGCCCAGGGCGTCGCCGAGCAGCTGTCCAGCCGGGTCAGCTTCCGTCGGGCCATGCGCAAGGCGATGCAGTCCGCCATGAAGAACCCCGCCTGCAAGGGCATCCGGGTTCAGGTCTCGGGCCGTCTGGGCGGCGCCGAGATGAGCCGGACCGAGTTCTACCGCGAGGGCCGGGTTCCGCTGCACACGCTGCGGGCCAACATCGAGTACGGCTTCTTCGAGGCCCGTACCACCTTCGGCCGGATCGGCGTGAAGGTCTGGATCTACAAGGGCGACGCCGTCCCGGGCCGCGAGGCCCCGGCCGAGGCCGCCCCGTCGCGCGGCCCGCGCCGTGACCGTGGCGACCGGCCGGACCGGCCGCGCCGTGGCCGCTCGGGCTCGTCCGGTACGACCGCCGGTGGCACCGAGGCCGGCCGCGCTGCCGCGACGACCATCGCGCAGCAGGCGGAGACGCCGGCCGGTGAGCCCGTCGACAGCAGCGCTGTCGCCGCAGCCGCGACCCAGCCGGCAGAACAGCAGCAGGAGGGCTGACAGATGCTGATGCCGCGCAAGCCCCCGAAGGGCTTCCGCAAGCCGCACCACCCGGACCGCAGTGGCGCGTCCAAGGGTGGTAACCGGGTGGTGTTCGGCGAGTTCGGGATCCAGGCTCTCGAGCCGGCGTACGTGACCAACCGCCAGATCGAGTCGGCGCGTATCGCGATGACCCGCCACATCAAGCGTGGCGGCAAGGTCTGGATCACGATCTTCCCGGACCAGGCCCTCACCAAGAAGCCGGCCGAAACCCGGATGGGTTCCGGTAAGGGTTCGCCCGAGTGGTGGGTCGCCAACGTGAAGCCGGGGCGGGTTCTCTTCGAGATGTCCTTCCCCAACGAGCAGATCGCGCGAGAGGCGATGCGTCGCGCGATCCACAAGCTCCCGATGAAGTGCCGCATTGTTACGCGCGAAGTGGGTGAATCCTGATGGCAGCGGGCGTCAAGCCCTCCGAGCTGCGTGAGCTCTCCGAGGAGGAGCTGGTCACGAAGTTGCGCGAGGCTAAGGCGGAGCTGTTCAACCTCCGCGTGCAGGCCGCAACCGGGCAGCTGGACAACAACCGGCGGCTGCAGGTCATCCGTCGGGAGATCGCCCGGATCTACACGATCATGCGTGAGCGTGAGCTGGGTCTCTCGGCCGCGCCGACTGAGGTGACTGCATCATGAGTGAGAACACCACCGCCCCCGCGCGGTCCCGCCGCAAGGTTCGCGAGGGCCTCGTGGTCAGCGACAAGATGGACAAGACCGTCGTGGTCGAGGTCGAGGACCGCGTCAAGCACGCGCTCTACGGCAAGATCATGCGCCGTACGAGCAAGCTGAAGGTGCACGACGAGCAGAACTCGGCCGGCATCGGCGACCGGGTCCTGATCATGGAGACCCGGCCGCTGTCCGCCACCAAGCGCTGGCGGCTCGTGGAGATCCTCGAGAAGGCCAAGTAGCGAAGGCTCGAGCTCGGCCGGGTCTCGGTCGGGCGCAGGTTCCGCCAGGCTCCGGCCGCCCCGAGCGGCCGGAGAACCGGCAGACATAGGAGATAGACGTGATTCAGCAGGAGTCGCGACTGCGCGTCGCCGACAACACGGGTGCCCGGGAGATCCTGTGCATCCGGGTGCTCGGCGGCTCCGGTCGGCGCTACGCGAGCATCGGCGACGTCATCGTGGCGACCGTCAAGGACGCGATCCCCGGTGCCGGTGTGAAGAAGGGCGACGTCGTCAAGGCCGTCGTCGTTCGGACCGCCAAGGAGAAGCGGCGGCCGGACGGGTCGTACATCCGCTTCGACGAGAACGCCGCCGTCATCATCAAGGACGGTGGGGACCCGCGCGGTACCCGCATCTTCGGCCCGGTGGGCCGGGAGCTGCGGGACAAGCGGTTCATGAAGATCATCTCTCTCGCGCCGGAGGTGTTGTGACCGTGAAGGTCAAGAAGGGCGACACGGTCGTCGTCATCGCCGGCAAGGACAAGGGTGCCAAGGGCAAGGTCATCGCGGCCTACCCGCGGCAGGACAAGGTCCTGGTCGAGGGCGTGAACCGGGTCAAGAAGCACACCCGTATCAGCACCACCCAGCGTGGCGCCAAGACCGGTGGCATCGTCACCCAGGAGGCCCCGATCCACGTCTCGAACGTGATGGTCCTGGACTCCGACGGCAAGCCGACCCGCGTCGGCTACCGGATCGACGACAACGGCCAGAAGGTCCGCATCGCGCGTAGCACCGGTAAGGACCTCTGATGACCACGGCTACCGAAACCAAGACCCTGCCGCGCCTCAAGGAGCGGTACCGCAACGAGGTGGTGGCCGAGCTGCAGAAGCAGTTCGAGTTCGCCAACCCGATGCAGGTGCCGCGGCTGGTCAAGATCGTCGTCAACATGGGTGTCGGCGAGGCCGCTCGCGACGCCAAGCTGATCGACGGGGCCGTTCGCGACCTGGCCACCATCACCGGCCAGAAGCCGCAGGTTCGGCGGGCCACCAAGTCCATCGCGCAGTTCAAGCTCCGCGAGGGCATGCCGATCGGCGCGAAGGTCACCCTCCGCGGCGACCGGATGTGGGAGTTCCTGGACCGGCTGCTCTCGATCGCGCTGCCGCGTATCCGTGACTTCCGCGGCCTGGACGGGCGCAAGCTCGACGGGCACGGCAACTACACGTTCGGTCTGACCGAGCAGTCGGTGTTCCACGAGATCGACCAGGACAAGATCGATCGCCAGCGGGGCATGGACATCACGGTGGTCACGACCGCCACGACCGACGACGAGGGCCGGGCGCTGCTCAAGCTCCTGGGCTTCCCGTTCAAGGAGAACTGAGATGGCCAAGAAGGCGCTGATCCTCAAGGCGGCCGCGAAGCCGAAGTTCTCGGTTCGCGCGTACACCCGCTGCCAGCGGTGCGGGCGTCCGAAGGCGGTCTACCGCAAGTTCGGTCTCTGCCGGGTGTGCATCCGGGAGATGGCCCACCGCGGTGAGCTGCCCGGCGTGTCCAAGGCTTCCTGGTAATAGCCCGGCGCGCTCCGGCGCGTCAGCTGAACTGTCTCTTCGCCGTAGGCCCCGGGCCTGGCCCGGGGAACCCCGGCGAGAAAGGTTGACGAGTTTTCATGACGATGACCGACCCGATCGCAGACATGCTCACGCGTCTGCGTAACGCCAACCAGGCGTACCACGACCGGGTGACGATGCCGTACTCGAAGATCAAGGCGAACATCGCCGAGGTCCTCAAGGCCGAGGGTTACATCGCCACCTGGTCGGTCGAGGAGCCCGAGGAGGGCGCCGTCGGCAAGCGACTGGTCGTCGAGCTGAAGTACGGCCAGAACCGCGAGCGGAGCCTGGCCGGCATCAAGCGCGTGTCCAAGCCCGGTCTCCGGGTGTACGCCAAGTCGGACGGGCTCCCGCGGGTGCTCGGCGGGCTGGGCGTGGCGATCATTTCGACGTCCCAGGGGCTGCTCACCGACCGGCAGGCCCGCAAGCGGAGCGTTGGCGGGGAAGTCCTCGCCTTCGTCTGGTAACGGGAGACAGGTAGAAATGTCGCGTATTGGACGTAAGTCGATCCCGGTGCCTGCCGGCGTCGACATCACGATCGACGGCCGGACCGTCAAGGTCAAGGGCCCCAAGGGCGAACTGAGCCACGTGCTGGCCGAGCCGATCACGGCGGAGCGGGGCGAGGACGGCGAGCTGCACGTCAACCGGCCCAACGACGAGCGCAAGGCCAAGGAGCTGCACGGCCTGAGCCGTACGCTGGTGGCCAACATGATCGTCGGTGTGACCGAGGGCTACCGCAAGAGCCTGGAGATCGCCGGTACCGGTTACCGCGTGACCGCCAAGGGCAAGGACCTGGAGTTCGCGCTCGGGTTCTCGCACCCGGTCCTCGTGCCGGCGCCGGACGGCATCACCTTCACGGTCGAGAAGCCGACGCTGTTCCACGTGGCCGGCATCGACAAGCAGCAGGTCGGTGAGGTCGCCGCCAACATCCGGAAGATCCGTCCGCCGGAGCCCTACAAGGGCAAGGGCGTGAAGTACCAGGGCGAGGTCATCCGCCGCAAGGCTGGAAAGGCAGGTAAGAAGTGAGCGCCACGCTGCTCAAGCGCCGCCGCGGCGTCGCCGCCAAGCGTGCCGTCGGGCGTGCGCGTCGGCACTTCCGGGTCCGCAAGAACGTCAGCGGAACCGCCGAGCGTCCCCGCCTCGTCGTCACCCGCTCCCTGCGGCACATGGTGGCCCAGGTCGTGGACGACACCAAGGGTCACACCCTGGCGTCGGCCTCGACCATGGACGCCTCGCTGCGCGGCGCCGAGGGCGACAAGAGCGCCCTGGCCGGCAAGGTCGGCGCCCTGCTCGCCGAGCGTGCCAAGGCCGCCGGCGTCTCGAAGGTCGTCTTCGACCGCGGTGGCAACCGGTACGCGGGGCGTGTCGCCGCGCTTGCCGACGCCGCCCGCGAAGCCGGGCTCGAGTTCTAGAAACCCCGTCACGAGAGAGAAGGAAGGCTGCTGATGCCAGGTCAACAGCGCCGTGGCGGCGGGTCCGGTGGCAACGAGGGTGGTCGCCGCGACAACCGCCGTGAGGGCGGCCGCGGAAACGCGCCCGTCGAGAAGACCCCGCACCTCGAGCGGGTCGTCGCGATCAACCGCGTCGCCAAGGTCGTGAAGGGTGGTCGTCGCTTCAGCTTCACCGCCCTCGTGATCGTGGGCGACGGCGACGGCACCGTCGGTGTGGGCTACGGAAAGGCCAAGGAGGTGCCCGCGGCGATCGCCAAGGGTGTCGAGGAGGCCAAGAAGCACTTCTTCAAGGTGCCGCGGATCGGTCAGTCGATCCCGCACCCGGTCACGGGCGAGGACGCCGCCGGTGTGGTGCTGCTCAAGCCGGCCTCCGCCGGTACGGGTGTCATCGCCGGTGGTCCGGTGCGTGCCGTGCTGGAGTGCGCGGGCATCCACGACGTGCTCTCCAAGAGCCTCGGCTCGTCCAACCCGATCAACATCGTGCATGCCACGGTGGCGGCCCTGAAGGGGCTCGAGTCCCCGGAGCAGGTCGCGGCCCGTCGTGGTCTGCCGGTCGAGGACGTCGCGCCGGCCGCCATGCTGGCGTCGCGGGCGGGGGTGGCGTCCTGATGGCACGCCTGAAGGTCACCCAGGTCCGGTCCGAGATCGGGACCAAGAAGAACCAGCGTGACTCGCTGCGTTCGCTCGGTCTCAAGCGGATCAACGACGTGGTGGTCAAGGAGGACCGGCCGGAGATCCGCGGCATGATCTTCACGGTCAACCACCTCGTGAAGGTCGAGGAGGTCGAGTAATGACGATCAAGGTGCACCACCTGCGTCCGGCTCCGGGTGCCAAGACCGACAAGACCCGCGTGGGTCGCGGTGAGGGCTCGAAGGGCAAGACCGCCGGTCGCGGTACCAAGGGTTCCAAGGCCCGCAAGAACATCTCGCCGGCGTTCGAGGGTGGGCAGATGCCCATCCACATGCGCCTGCCGAAGATGAAGGGCTTCAAGAACAAGTTCAAGGTCGTGTTCCAGGTGGTCAACCTGGACCGGCTGGCCGAGCTGTTCCCGAACGGTGGCCAGGTCGGCCCGGTCGAGCTGGTCGAGGCCGGCGCGGTCCGCAAGGGTCACCCGGTCAAGGTGCTCGGCACCGGCGACCTCGGCGGCGTGTCCCTCCAGGTTTCGGCGCACGCGTTCAGCGCGTCGGCCAAGGAGAAGATCACCGCTGCCGGTGGCTCGGTCACCGAGCTGTAAGACGATGTTCATGGCGCCCGCTCAGTTGTTCGCGACTGGGCGGGCGCCATGGTCTACCGGCGACGTGTGCGCCGGGTAACATCGGATTCGGTTTATGTAGCCGGGCACATCTGCCCGGACCGGGACCGGGCTGTTAGAGTCCGTTCCCAGCCATGGATTCCGGACACTCCGTCCGGCACCACACCCCGCCCCGCCAGGGACTCGTTCACCGGCGGCCCGCGTCGCGCAGGAGGAAGAAGTTGCTGTCCGCCTTTCTCAGTGCGTTCCGTACGCCTGACCTGCGCAAGAAGCTGCTGTTCACAGTAGGCATCATCGCGGTCTACCGGCTGGGCGCCACGCTGCCCAGCCCGGGCGTCTCGTACGGCAACGTGCAGAAGTGCCTCGACACGATCCAGGGTGGCAGCACCGGTGTGCTCAACCTGCTGGATCTCTTCTCCGGTGGCGCGCTGCTCCAGCTCTCGGTCTTCGCGCTGGGCATCATGCCCTACATCACCGCGTCGATCATCCTGCAGCTGCTGACGGTGGTGATCCCGCGCCTGGAGCAGCTCCGCAAGGAGGGCCAGGCCGGGCAGGCCAAGATCACGCAGTACACCCGCTACCTGACGCTGGGCCTGGGTGTCCTCCAGGCCTCGGCGTTCGTGGCGCTCGCCCGCTCCGGGCAGCTGTTCAACAACCAGTGCGACCAGTTCCCGATCGTGCCCCAGGGCACCGGCATCCCGGACTGGCTGACGCTGACCATCCTGGTCATGACCATGACCGCCGGCACCGGCGTCGTGATGTGGCTCGGCGAGCTGATCACCGACCGGGGCGTCGGCAACGGCATGTCCGTGCTGATCTTCACCTCGATCGCGGCCCGCCTCCCCAGCGAGGGCTGGAAGATCAAGACCACCAAGGGCTGGGGGATGTTCCTCCTCGTCATCGCCCTGGTGCTGGTGGTCATCACCGCTGTCACGTTCATCGAGCAGGCGCAGCGCCGCATCCCGGTGCAGTACGCCAAGCGCATGATCGGCCGGCGGATGTACGGCGGCACCTCGACCTACATCCCGCTGAAGGTGAACCAGGCCGGCGTCATCCCGGTCATCTTCGCCTCGTCGCTGCTCTACCTGCCGCAGCTCGCGCTCCAGTTCTTCGATCAGAACGACCCGGGCAAGGTCCAGGCGTGGATCCAGAACCACATCGTGAAGGCGAGCGCGCCGGAGCACATCGCGATCTACTTCCTGCTGATCATCTTCTTCACGTACTTCTACGTGTCGATCACGTTCAACCCGACCGAGGTCGCGGACAACATGAAGAAGTACGGCGGCTTCGTGCCGGGCATCCGCCCCGGCAAGCCGACCGCCGAGTACCTCGACTTCATCCTCAGCCGGATCACCCTGCCGGGCGCGCTCTACCTGGGCATCGTCGCGATCCTGCCGAACTTCTTCTTCATCTGGCTGGACAACCAGCAGTTCCAGAACTTCCCGTTCGGCGGCACCGCTGTGCTGATCATGGTCGGCGTCGGTCTGGAGACCGTGAAGCAGATCGAAAGCCAACTCATGCAGCGGAACTACGAAGGGTTCCTGCGGTAGATGCGACTCGTTCTGGTTGGCCCGCCGGGCGCGGGCAAGGGCACACAGGCGGAGTTCATCGCCGCGCACCTCTCGGTGCCGAAGATCTCGACCGGTGACATCTTCCGGGCGAACGTCTCCCAGGGCACGCCCCTGGGAGTCGAGGCCAAGCGGTACATGGACGCCGGCAAGCTGGTCCCGGACGAGGTCACCATCAACATGGTGCGCGACCGGCTCGCCGAGCCGGACGCGAGCGAGGGCTTCCTGCTCGACGGCTTCCCGCGGACCACTCCGCAGGCCGCCGCGCTGGACAAGCTCCTCGCCGACCTCGGCACCGCGCTGGACCTGGTCCTGGAGCTGGTCGTCGACGACGACGAGGTGATCCGGCGGCTGTCCGGCCGGCGCACCTGCCGGGGCTGCGGCAAGATCTGGCACGTCGAGTTCGACGCGACCAGCCGGGACGGCATCTGCGACCGCTGCGGCGCGGAGCTGTTCCAGCGGGACGACGACAAGCCGGAGACCATCGCCGCCCGGCTGCGGGAATACGCCGAGAAGACCGCGCCGCTGGTCGACTACTACGGCGCCCAGGGCAAGCTGGTGGGCATCGACGCGACCGGCCCGGTGGAGGACGTCACCGTCCGCGCCATCGACGCGCTGCGCTCGTACGGCGGCTGAGGTCCCACCGCCAACCGGCGGATAGAGTGCGAACAGCGGGGTACGTGCGACGTGCCCCGCTGCTCCGCGTACGCGCGACGAAAGGTAAACACCACCATGCGCCGTCCCCAGCTGGACATCCAGCTGAAGACCCCCGAGCAGATCGAGTTGATGCGGGCCGCCGGTCTGGTCGTCGCCCGTGCCCTGCGCCGGATGCGCGAGGCGGTGGCGCCCGGGGTGTCGACGGCCGACCTGGACGCGATCGCCGAGTCGACCATCCGCGAGGCCGGCGCCGTGCCGTCGTTCAAGGGCTACCACGGCTTCCCGGCGTCGATCTGCTCCTCGGTCAACCAGCAGGTGGTGCATGCCATCCCGTCGCCTGAGCAGGTGCTGCGCGAGGGCGACCTGATCTCGATCGACTGCGGCGCGGTGCTGGACGGCTGGCACGGCGACGCGGCGGTCACGGTGCCGGTCGGCGAGGTCGACCCGGCGCTGCTGAGGATGACAGCGGTGGCCGAGGACGCCATGTGGGCCGGGATCGCCGCCGCGGCGCGCGGGGCGGCCTCCGGCAGGGGCCGGCTGACCGACATCTCCCACGCGGTCGAGACCGCGGTCCGTAAGGGCGGCCGGTACGGCATCGTCGACGGCTACGGCGGCCACGGCATCGGCACCGAGATGCACCAGGACCCGCACGTGCTCAATCACGGGCGTCCCGGCAAGGGGCCGCGCCTGGTGCCGGGTCTGGCGCTCGCCATCGAGCCGATGATCACGATGGGCTCGCCGCGTACGGTCGAGCTGGCCGACGGCTGGACCGTGGTGACCCGGGACGGGTCGATGGCGGTGCACGTGGAGCACTCGATGGCGCTGCTCGACGACGGCGTGTGGGTGCTGACCGCGGAGGACGGCGGACGGGCCCGCCTGGGCGATCTGGTGACCGCGCGGCAGACGCCGGTCGACTCCCCGGCCGCCTGATCGCCGGTCCCGGCCGCCGGATGAGCGCCGCACACCGTGCCGTCTTGGCGATCGGGTGCCATGCTGGTTCCCATGGATGAGCGCAACCGGATGCGGGCGGCCGACGCGGACCGGGAGGCCACCGCGGAGCGACTTCGGACGGCGCTGGCCGAGGGACGGCTCGACCTGGGCGAGTACGACGATCGGCTCCGCCAGGCGTACGGGGCCAAGACCTACGGCGAGCTGGACGAACTGCTGACCGACCTGCCCGGCACCGCGCCGGCCGAGCGTTCCCTGCCGGCTCCGCGCGCGACCGGGGAGAGCGGCGTGGCCGCCCGGGAGCGGTCGGGCTTGAGCGCGCGTAACGCCTGGCTGCTGGGGGTCTGGGGGCCCTGGCTGAAGGTGGCCCTGATCCTCACCGCCGTCTGGTTCGTCTCCCAGCTCGGTGAGGGCGAGTTCGAGCTCGACGACTACTGGCCGATCTGGGTGCTCGGGCCGTGGGGCGCCGTGGTGCTCTACCAGACCATGCAGGGGCTGGCCCACGGTGCGCCGGAGAAGGACGCCGAGCGGCGGCGGCGCAAGCAGGTCGAGCGGGAGACCCGCCGGCAGGCGAAGCGGGAGCTGCCGGAGACGTGATCTGCGTCATATCCGTGCCGTCCGGGTGACCGCCGGGCCGGTCGGTTTGGCGAGCGCGCGCGGGTCGGCGTACACTTTCAGATCGGCGCACAGCGTCCACTCCGCCATGCCCACCCAGCGCTTCGGTGGGAGTCGGAGCCGCGGCTGGCGCGGGTTTCCTGATCTTGGTCAGTTCTCCCGTGTAAGACGTTGTGGGCCGTCCGGAGCAACCGACGTCAGGACAGCGGAGTACATGCCGAAAAAAGACGGAGCAATCGAGATCGAGGGTCGGGTCATCGAGCCCCTGCCGAACGCCATGTTCCGGGTGGAGCTCGCGAACGGCCACAAGGTGCTCGCTCACATCAGCGGCAAGATGCGGCAGCACTACATCCGCATCCTGCCGGAGGACCGGGTCGTCGTCGAACTCTCGCCGTACGACCTGACCCGCGGGCGCATCGTCTACCGCTACAAGTAATCCTGACGGCGGCCGGGACGTTCCCGTGTCCGTCTTCGACGTCCGGATCGCGCACCGTCGCGGCTCCGGGCCAGATGGGAAGTAAGGCAACCGTGAAGGTCAAGCCGAGCGTCAAGAGGATCTGCAACAAGTGCCGGGTGATCCGCCGGCACGGCCGGGTCATGGTCATCTGCACCGACCCGCGCCACAAGCAGCGCCAGGGCTGACGCCCCACACATCACCAACTCGTCCCAGCCGCGGTCGGTGCGCCTCGCGTACCCCCTCGTGGTTGACCCCCGGTCGGAGGCCGGGGCCCGCTCGGGCAGCGACCCGTCCCGGTCGCCGGCGTTCGTCGCCGGAAGGACAGGGCCGGTCGCGTAGCGGGGTGGGACGGGTCCACACCTCCGCCACACATCACGAGGAGTACGCCCGCACATGGCACGTCTAGTCGGCGTGGATCTCCCCCGCGAGAAGCGGATGGAGATCGCGCTCACCTACATCTTCGGGGTCGGTCGCACCCGCGCCCTGGAGACGCTCGCCGCGACCGGCATCTCGCCGGACAAGCGCGTTCGGGACCTCACGGACGAGGAGCTCGTCGAGCTCCGGAACCACATCGAGGGCAACTACAAGGTTGAAGGCGACCTGCGCCGCGAGGTCGCCGCTGACATCCGCCGCAAGGTCGAGATCGGCTGCTACGCCGGTATCCGGCACCGTCGCGGTCTGCCCGTGCGTGGCCAGCGCACCAAGACCAACGCGCGGACCCGGAAGGGCCCGAAGCGGACCGTGGCCGGCAAGAAGAAGCCCGGCAAGAAGTAACTAGGAGCGCACAGACTTATGCCACCGAAGGCTCGTGCCGGAGCCGCCGTCAAGAAGGTCCGGCGCAAGGAACGCAAGAACGTCGCCCACGGGCAGGCGCACATCAAGAGCACCTTCAACAACACCATCGTGTCCATCACGGACCCGACCGGTGCGGTCATCTCCTGGGCCTCCTCCGGCCAGGTCGGCTTCAAGGGCTCCCGCAAGTCGACTCCGTTCGCCGCGCAGCTTGCCGCCGAGGCCGCCGCGCGCCGCGCGATGGAGCACGGCATGCGCAAGGTCGACGTGTTCGTCAAGGGCCCCGGCTCCGGCCGGGAGACCGCCATCCGTTCGCTGCAGGCCGTCGGCCTCGAGGTCGGGCAGATCTCCGACGTCACGCCGCAGCCGCACAACGGGTGCCGTCCGCCGAAGCGTCGCCGGGTCTGAGAGGTTAGAGAGAGATGGCTCGTTACACCGGTGCTGACTGCCGCCGTTGCCGGCGGGAGAAGATGAAGCTGTTCCTCAAGGGCAGCAAGTGCGATGGTCCGAAGTGCCCGTTCGAGTCCCGGCCGTTCCCGCCCGGGCAGCACGGCCGCGGCCGCACGAAGGAGACGGAGTACCTGCTCCAGCTCCGTGAGAAGCAGAAGGCCCGTCGTGTCTACGGCGTGCTGGAGAAGCAGTTCCGCGGCTACTACGAAGAGGCCGTGAGCAAGGAGGCCAAGACCGGCGAGGTCCTGCTGCAGATCCTCGAGTCGCGGCTGGACAACGTGGTCTACCGGGCCGGCTACGCCAAGTCCCGGGACATGGCCCGTCAGCTGGTCAAGCACGGCCACTTCACGGTGAACGGCAAGAAGGTCGACATCCCGTCGTACCGCGTCAAGGAGCACGACATCGTCGAGGTGCGTGCCAAGAGCAAGGAGCTCACCCCGTTCCTCGTGGCGCAGGGTGAGGCCGGCTCGCGGACCGTTCCGGCGTGGCTGGAGGCGATTCCGAGCCAGCTGAAGATCCTCGTGCACTCGCTCCCGGCCCGCCAGGTGATCGACACCCAGGTCCAGGAGCAGCTGATCGTCGAGCTCTACTCCAAGTAAGGGCTCGTTGCGGTGGCCCGTCCTCCGGGGCGGGCCACCGGAACAGTTGTGTCGTGGGCGTCAAATAGCGGGCGCCCCGGAAGAGAAGAGAAAAGATGCTCATCAGCCAGCGACCGTCTCTCTCCGAAGAGTCGATCAACGAGACCCGCTCCCGGTTCACCATCGAGCCGCTGGAGCCCGGCTTCGGCTACACGCTGGGCAACTCCCTGCGGCGTACGCTGCTGTCCTCCATTCCCGGTGCGGCGGTCACCTCGATCAAGATCGACGGTGTCCTGCACGAGTTCACCACGATCCCCGGGGTCAAGGAGGACGTGGTCGAGCTCGTCATGAACATCAAGGAGCTGTGCGTCAGCTCCGAGCACGACGAGCCGGTCAGCATGTACCTGCGCAAGCAGGGCCCGGGCGACGTGACCGCCGGTGACATCCAGCCCCCGGCCGGTGTCTCGGTGCACAACCCGGACCTGAAGCTCGCCACCCTCAACGGCAAGGGCCGGCTCGACATGGAGCTGACCGTCGAGCGGGGTCGCGGCTACGTCACGGCGGCGCAGAACAAGCAGGCGGGCGCCGAGATCGGCCGGATCCCGGTCGACTCGATCTACTCGCCGGTGCTCAAGGTGACGTACCGGGTCGAGGCGACCCGTGTCGAGCAGCGGACCGACTTCGACCGGCTGATCATCGACGTCGAGACCAAGCCGTCGATGGGCCCGCGTACGGCGCTGGCCTCGGCCGGCTCGACGCTGGTGGAGCTGTTCGGGCTCGCCCGTGAGCTGGACGAGACCGCTGAGGGCATCGACATCGGCCCGTCGCCGCAGGACGCCCAGCTGGCGGCGGACCTGGCCCTGCCGATCGAGGAGCTGGACCTGACCGTCCGCTCCTACAACTGCCTCAAGCGCGAGGGCATCAACTCCGTTGGTGAGCTCATCGGGCGTACCGAGGCCGACCTTCTCGACATCCGCAACTTCGGCCAGAAGTCGATCGACGAGGTCAAGATGAAGCTCGCCGGGATGGGCCTGGGGCTGAAGGACTCGGCTCCGAACTTCGACCCGGCGCACGTCGTGGACGCCTTCGGTGAGGCGGACTACGACACCGATGACTACCGCGAGACCGAGCAGCTCTAGTCCGCGCTGCCGCCACACCTGAGGAGCACCAAGCATGCCCACGCCCACCAAGGGCCCCCGCCTCGGCGGCAGCCCCGCGCACGAGCGG
The DNA here is from genome assembly GCF_027497355.1 of Micromonospora sp. WMMA1947. Taxonomy (NCBI): domain Bacteria; kingdom Bacillati; phylum Actinomycetota; class Actinomycetes; order Micromonosporales; family Micromonosporaceae; genus Micromonospora; species Micromonospora sp. WMMA1947. Next base: position 2,681,315 of record NZ_CP114909.1, read on the forward strand.
CTGATGCTGGCCAACCTGGCCACCGCGCTGTTCCAGCACGGCAAGATCCAGACCACCGAGACGAAGGCCCGGCGGCTGCGTCCGCTGGCCGAGCAGCTCATCACCAAGGCCAAGCGCGGCGACCTCGCCGCGCGTCGCCGGGTGCTGGGCGTCGTCAAGGACAAGGACGTGGTCTACGCCCTGTTCGACCAGATCGCGCCCCGGTACGCCAACCGCAACGGTGGCTACACCCGGATCGTGAAGACCGGCCCGCGCAAGGGTGACGCCGCTCCGATGGCGATCATCGAGCTGGTGGAGGAGCTTCAGGTCGCCGAGCCGAAGGCGAACAAGAAGACCGCCGCCCGCAAGGCCGCGCAGCAGGACAAGGTCGAGGCCCTGGCCCCGGCCGAGGAGAAGCCGCGCTCCAGCGAGGGCGACCAGGACGCCGAGGCCCCGGTCTCCGCGTCGGGTGACACCGCCGCCGCCCGTGAGGACAGCGACGAGGCCACCGAGAACGACAAGGCCTGAGATCAGGCTCGACCGGGCCCGGCATCCCTTCGGGGGTGCCGGGCCCGTCGCCGTCGACAGGAGGTACGAGGTGGACGAGCGGACCCGGCTGCGGCTGGACGTCTCGTACGACGGCACCGACTTCTCCGGGTGGGCCCCCCAGCCGACCCGGCGCACCGTGGCGGGTGTGCTCATGCAGACGCTGGATCTGGTGCTCGGCGCGGGCACGGCGACCGGCCTGACAGTGGCCGGCCGTACCGACGCCGGTGTGCACGCCACCGGGCAGGTCTGCCACCTCGACCTCCCGGCTCCGGTGTGGCGGGAGCACGAGGGGCGGTTGCTGCGGCGGCTGGCCCGGCTGCTGCCGCCGGACGTGCGGGTACGCGCGATGACCGAGGTGCCGGCCGACTTCGACGCCCGGTTCTCGGCCACGTTCCGGCGCTACGAGTACCGGGTCACCGACGCACCGTGGGGCGCCGAGCCGCTGCGCCGCGGGGACACCCTGGCCTGGCCGAAGCCGCTGGACCTGGCGGCACTCAACGCCTCCGCCGCCGGGCTGGTGGGCGAGCACGACTTCGCCGCGTACTGCCGGCGCAAGGAGAACGCGACCACGCTGCGCGAGGTGACCCGGCTGGACTGGCGGCGCGACCCGGACGGAATCCTGGTCGCCACCGTGCAGGCCGACGCGTTCTGCCAGAACATGGTGCGCAGCCTGGTCGGGGCGATGCTGGTGGCGGGCGACGGGCGGCGGCCGGTCCAGTGGCCGGCCGGCCTGCTGAGCCGGCGTGAGCGCTCCAGCGAGGTCACAGTGGCACCCGCGCACGGCCTGGCCCTGGTCGAGGTGGGCTACCCGGCCGATCCGGCCGAGTACGCCCGCCGCGCCGATCTGACCCGCCGGTTGCGGGTGCCGGTGGCCGAGGGCTGAGCCGGGCTCAGTCGGTGCCCCGCTGACCGGCGCTGTCCCCGGCCGAGTCCGCGTCGGGCTGACCGGCCGTTCCGGCGGCCGCGCGACGGTCCAGCACGCTCCGGTTGAGGTGCAGCTCGACCAGGTCGTACATGATCTCGCGGGCGGTCGCGTCGTCGCTCCCAATGCGTTCCCCGTCGGCGCGGGTGACCAGGCAGAAGGCGACGTAGTGTCCGCGTACCTGCCAGGCGACCCGGGCTGCGGCCCGCTCCACCGCCTCGGTGTCGTCGCCCGCCGCCATGCCGCGGAACCGTCCCTGGCGCTGGTCGAGCAGCGGCCGGATGCGGTCGCGTACCCGCTGGGCGGTGGCCACGTCGGTGAGGTTGAACAGACCGGCGGTGACCAGGTGGTCGCCGTCGGGGGAGCGCAGCGTGCCCCGCACGACCTGGTTGCAGCCGAGCCGGACCAGCAGGTCGGCGATCTCGCCGGTGGCCGCGACCTGGCACTTCGTGCTGGCCTGGGTCTTCAGCACCCGGTAGGCGGGCTTCCCGTCGGTGAGCACCAGGTCCTTGGTGGGGAAGACCTCCTTGGCGGTGAGCGCCGCCTGGTCGGTGTCCCGGGAGTCCAGGTCGGTGGCGCCGGACGGGGTGCTCGACTCGCTCGGCTGCGGGGTCGGCTGGCCGGCCGGCGGCGTGGCGGTGCGTTCGTCGAGCAGGGCCGCGACGGCGAGCCCGGTGAGCGAGAGCAGCAGAAGTACGGCGGCGCCGCCGACGAGCGTCTGCCAGAACCGGCCGCCGCCGCGGCGTTCGGCGCGCCGGGTCCGGGGCAGCTCGGAGACGTCGGCGGCGCGGGCCGTCGGGCTGGCCGGGATCGGGACCGTCGGCCGGTTCGTCGCCGCCGGTACCGGTGCCGGCATGGGCGGCGCGGGCTGCGGCACCGGTGAGGGCTCGCGTGGTGGCGCGGGCCGCCCGGGCGTCGGCGCCGGGGCAGGTGGTGCCGGAACGGGGGCGCGGGCGTCGTCCGCCGTGGCCTGCCCGTCGGGGTCGGCCTGCTCGGGTGCGCCGGCCGGGGGCAGCGCCGCTTGCGGGCGCGGCGGCGGGGGCAGCGACGGCGTGGGGAAGCGGGAGCGTGACGGGCCCGCGGGCGGGGGCGTCGTGGCTGCGGGCCCGTTCGGGGCCGACCCGGGCTTCGGGTACTCCAGGAAGGCGTCCTCATCGGACTCGTACCGGTACACCATGTGGCATAGAGTAGGACTGATTGTCCCTTTCAGGGGTAATATCGGGAAATTCTGGCGGAGTGGCGTCCGGCTCCGCCCGCGACACCGTCGCCGGAACCGCTCCGGCCCGGTGCGAGAATGCCTGCGTGACCGGCGACCACTACTTCACCGCTGAGCCCTCGACCCCGGCCCGCCCGCGCGAGGTCGAGTTCACAGTCGCCGGACGCGACTACACGCTCGCCTCGGCCGGCGGCGTCTTCTCCGCCGACCGGCTCGACCCGGGCACCGCCGTGCTGCTGCGCAAGGCCGACCTGCCGGCCGCCGACGTCACCGGCGCGCTGCTCGACATCGGCTGCGGCTTCGGCCCGATCACCTGCGTCCTGGCCACCGTCGCGCCGAAGGCCCGCGTCTGGGCCGTGGACGTCAACGAGCGCGCCCGCGCCCTCACCACCGCCAACGCGGCAAGGGTCGGCGCCGCCGACCGGGTCCGCGCCGTCGCGCCCGACGACCTGCCGGACGACGTCACCTTCACCCAGATCTGGTCCAACCCGCCGATCCACATCGGCAAGGCGGAACTGCACGGCCTGCTGCTGCGCTGGCTGCCCCGGCTCGCCCCGGACGGCGTGGCCTGGCTCGTCGTCGCCCGGCACCTCGGCGGCGACTCGCTGCACCGCTGGCTGGTCGAGCAGGGCTGGTCCGTCGAGCGGCACGCCAGCCAGAAGGGCTACCGGGTGCTGCGGGTCACCCGGTAATCCGGTGTCGTCCACCGACCCGGCTCGGGCAGGATGCCCGCGTGGGATACGTGGACGTGGCAGGAGTCGGGCACATCCTCCCGGACGGGCGTGAGCTGTTCAGCGACGTGTCGTTCCGGGTCGGCGAGGGTGCCAAGGTGGCGCTGGTCGGCCCGAACGGCGCCGGCAAGACCACGCTGCTGCGGATGGTCGCCGGTGACCTGCCGGTGAAGACCGGCGCGATCGCCCGCTCCGGTGGGCTGGGCGTGATGCGGCAGTTCATCGGCATGATCGGAGACGAGTCCACGCTCGCCGACCTCGCCCTGTCGCTGGCGCCGCCGGCGCTGCGCGACGCCGGGCGGCGGCTCGCCGAGACCGAGGCGGCCATGCGGGCGGCCGAGGTCCGCGGCAAGTACAGCTCCGCCGCCGCGAAGACCCAGCTCGCGTACGCCGAGGCGCTCGCCGCCTGGGGCGAGACCGGCGGGTACGACGCGGAGGTCCTCTTCGACACCGTCGCCACCATCGTGCTCGACCTGCCGTGGGACAGCGCCCGGGAACGGCCGGTGCGCACGCTGTCGGGCGGCCAGCAGAAGCGTTTCGCGCTGGAACTGCTGCTGCGCGGCCCGGACGAGGTGCTGCTGCTCGACGAGCCGGACAACTTCCTCGACGTACCGGGCAAGCGCTGGCTGGAGGCGCGGCTGCGCGAGTCGGGCAAGTCCGTGCTGTACGTCTCGCACGACCGGGAACTGCTGGCGCAGACCGCCGACCGGGTCGTCGCGGTGGAGGGCGGCAGCGCCTGGGTGCACCCGGGCGGCTTCGCGAGCTGGCACGAAGCCCGGGTGGCCCGCCACGCCCGCCTCGACGAGCTGCGCAAACGCTGGGACGAGGAGCACCAGAAGCTGCGTGAGCTGATGCTGATGTACAAGCAGAAGGCCGCGTACAACGACGGGATGGCCTCCCGCTATCAGGCCGCGCAGACCCGGTTGCGCAAGTTCGAGGAGGCCGGGCCGCCGCCCGTACCCCCGAAAGATCAGGACATCCGGATGCGCCTGACCGGCGGGCGGACCGGCAAGCGCGCGGTCATCGCCGAGCAGCTGGAGCTCGACGGCCTGACGTATCCGTTCGACCTGGAACTCTGGTACGGCGACCGGGTCGCGGTGCTCGGCGCGAACGGCACCGGCAAGTCGCACTTCCTGCGCCTGCTGGCCCGGGGCGGCACCGACCCGGAGCCGGGCAACACCCCCGTCGACGGCGCCGGCGCGCTCGCACCTGTCGCCCACGGTGGCGTGGTCCGGCTCGGCGCACGCGTGCGACCCGGGCACTTCTCGCAGACCCACGACCGGCCGGAACTGATGGCCAAGACACTCGTCGAGGTGCTGTGGCGCGGCGACGACCACCGCGCCGGCATGGACCGGCACGCGGCCATGGCGGCGCTGTCCCGGTACGAGCTGGCCGGTCAGGGCGACCAGCGGTTCGGCACGCTCTCCGGCGGGCAGCAGGCCCGGTTCCTGGTGCTGCTGCTGGAGCTGTCCGGGGCGACCCTGCTGCTGCTCGACGAGCCCACCGACAACCTCGACCTGGCCTCCGCCGAGGCGCTGGAAGCCGGGCTGACCGCGTTCGAGGGGACGGTGGTCGCTGTCACCCACGACAGGTGGTTCACCCGTACCTTCGACCGGTTCGTGTTGTTCCGCGGCGACGGCGACGTGGTGGAGACGCCGGAGCCGGTCTGGGACGTCGGGTGATCGACCGGGACCTGGCCGACCGGCTGTGCGCGGTGGACGGCGTGGTCGCGGTGGCGCTCGGCGGCAGCCGCGCCCGCGGCGACCACCGGCCCGACTCCGACTGGGACCTGGGCCTCTACTACCGGGGTACGCCGGACCTGGCCGGGCTGCGCGCGGTGGCCGCCTCGATCGCCGACGGGCCGGTGGACCTCACCGTCCCGGGCGGCTGGGGACCGTGGGTCGACGGGGGCGGCTGGCTGCGCGTCGGCGGGGTCGCGGTGGACTGGATCTACCGCGACCTGGACCGCGTGCACCGGGTCTGGGCGGACTGCCGGGCCGGCCGCTACACGGTCGAGGTGCAGGCCGGGCACCCGCTCGGCTTCTACTCGCACGCGTACGCCGGGGAGGTGGCGCTCGGACGGGTGCTCGGCGACCCGACCGGCGAGCTGACCGCGCTGCGGGCCGAGACCGTCGACTACCCGCCCGCGCTCGGCGCCGCGCTGGTCGCGGCCGGCTGGGAGACCGGGCTGCTGCTCGACGGCGCCGCGAAGGGCACGGCCGGGGGCGACGCCGGCTATGTGGCCGGCTGCCTGTTCCGGGTGGTCGGGGTGCTGGTCCACGCGCTGCACGGCCGGGCCGGACGGTGGCTTGTCAACGAGAAGGGCATGATCGCCTCCGCCGGGCGTCTGCCGGGTGCGCCGCCGCACTTCGCCGGGCGGGCGCAGGCACTGCTGGGCGCGGTGGGGCGTACCCCGTCCGAGCTGGCGGCGACGATCGCCGCTGCCCGGACGCTGGCCGCCGAGGTGCTCCCGCTGCCCGGGTGACCCCCGGGCAGCGGGCATAGGGTGGATCTCGTGAGTGAGATGACCTATCGCCGGCTGGGCGACTCCGGGCTCGTGGTGTCCGTGGTCGGTATCGGCTGCAACAACTTCGGCCGCAAACTCGACCTCGACGGCACCCGCGCGGTGGTGGACGCCGCGCTCGACGCCGGGATCAACTTCTTCGACACCGCCGACATCTACGGCGAGCCGCAGGGCGCCTCCGAGGAACTGCTCGGCCAGGCGCTCAAGGGCCGCCGCGACGACGTGGTGGTGGCCACCAAGTTCGGCATGGACATGCACGGCGCGAACGGGCCCGACCACGGCGCCCGGGGCGCCCGCCGCTACATCGCCCGCGCCGTCGAGGCGTCGCTGCGCCGGCTCGGCACCGACCACATCGACCTGTACCAGATGCACGAGCCCGACCCGGGCACCCCGATCGACGAGACGCTCGCCGCGCTGGACGACCTGGTGACCGCCGGCAAGGTGCGCTACCTGGGCAACTCCAACTTCGCCGGGTGGCAGATCGCCGACGCCGACTGGACCGCGTCGTCGCAGGGCCGTACCCGGTTCATCTCCGCGCAGAACCACTACTCGCTGGTGGAGCGCGGGGTGGAGGACGAGGTGATCCCGGCCTGCGAGCGGTTCGGCCTCGGCATGCTGCCGTTCTTCCCGCTCGCCAACGGGCTGCTCACCGGCAAGTACAAGCGCGGCGAGGCACCCCCGGAGGGCAGCCGCCTCGCCGGTGGCGGCCGGTACGCCGAGCGGCTGGCTGCCGCGCGCTGGGACGTCATCGAGGCGATCGAGGCGTACGCGGCAGAGCGCGGGATCAGCATGCTCCAGGTGGCCATCGGCGGCCTGGCGGCCCGTCCCGCCGTGACGTCCGTGATCGCCGGCGCGACCACTGCCGAGCAGGTGAAGGCGAACGCCGAAGCGGGGACGTGGCAGCCCAGCGACGAGGACCTGGACGCCTTGGACGCCATCCTCTGACCGTCCCCGCCGGTGCCGACGCGCCCGCCCGCGCGTCGGGTCCGCCCGTGTGCCCGAGCGTTGGGTCCGCTCGCGCTCGGGCCCCGCCCGTGCGTCCGGTCCGCGCGTTGGGTCCGCTCGCGCTCGGGTCCGTCCGCCCGTGCGTCCGGTCCGTGCGTTGGGCCCGCCCGCGCTTAGGTCCGCCCGTGTGCCCGCGCGTTGGGTCCGCCCGCGCTTAGGTCCGCCCGTGCGCTCGCGTTCGGTCCGCCCGCGCGTCGGATCCCGCCCGTGCATCCTGTCCGCGCGTTGGTCCGCTCGCGCTTGGGTCCCGCCCGTGCGTCCCGCCCGTGCGTCGGGCCTGCCCGTGCGTGGGGCCAGCTCGCTCGATCGGCCCGTCCGCGCGGCCCGTCCGCGCGTGGTGTCCGTCCGCGCCTTCGGTCCACAGGTGTTCGGTCCGCCCGCCATCGCAGGTGCGCCCGCTCGTCGGCGTGCAACCGTCGGGGCTTGCTCCGCGCGGCGGGGTGCGCCCACCGGGCCCCGCCCGCGCGCGGAGGCACCCATGGCGTTCCACTCGCAGGCAGCGCTCACGATGGCTGGAACGGTATGGGTGTCAAAAGGGCCTTGAGACACCCATGGCGTTCCACTCGTCGCCAGATTCAGTCGCGAGTGGAACGCCATAGGTGTCTGCGGCGGCCTCCTGACGCCCGTGGTGTCTCGGGCGGCCCGGCTCGGCTCGGCTCGGCTCGGCTCGGCCCGGCTCGGCTCGGCTCGGCCCAGCCTGGCTCGGCTCGGCCAGGTCAGGCACCACGGGTCAGGCGCCGGGTGGCGGTGGCCGGGCCGGCGCGCGGCGGGGCGAGACTCGTAGCTGCGGGCTGCGGGCTGCGGGCTGCGGGCTGCGGGCTGCGGGCTGCGGGCTGCGGGCTGCGGGCGCGGCGGGGGTGCGGACCAGAGGCGTGGCAGGGTGCGGCGGGCGCGGGCGCGGGCGCGGGCGCGGCGGGCGGCGGGGTGCGGGTCAGTGGTTTGCTGCGGTGGCGCGACGTTCGGCCAGGGCCTGGCGTACCAGGGCGACTGTGGCGTCGGGACGGCGCAGCACGTCGTCGGCGGTGAACCGGAGCACGACCCACCCGGCCGCGCGGAGCGCGTTCAGTCGCGCCACGTCCCGCCGGAAGTGAGCCCGTTCCCGGTGGTGGTCGCCGTCGTACTCGACCGCGAGGCGGAGAGCCGGCCAGGCCAGGTCCACCCGGGCCACGAAGCGTCCGCCGGCGCGCACCTCGTGCTGGGCAGTGAGCGGGCCGAGACCGGCGTCGAGGAGGAGCAGCCGCAGTCGCGTCTCCATCGGAGACTCGCTCAACGGCTCGGCCATCGCCAGTACCTCGCGCAGCAGCGGAGCGCCCGGCCAACCCGACCGGTCGGCGGCGTAGGCCCGCAGTGCGGGCAGCTTCACGACCCGGCGACGCAGCAGCGCGTCGACGGCGACCAGCGCCTCGGCGAGTGAGCCCTGCCGGCCCAGGTCGAACGCGGTACGTAGCGGGGTGGTGACCGGCAGCCCGCCGAAGAAGGTGCGGTCCCGCTCCGGCAGGGGCGACCGGACCACCCGCAACCGTGGGTGCGGTCGTAGTCGAGCAGCGGTCGGCAGCAGCACGGTGACCGGCGCGTCGCGGGGGAGCACGTCCGCGCCGAACAACCAGGCGGCGCTGCTTCCTGCCAGCACGGCAACCGGCGGCAGGCGCAACGCCACCGCCTCGCACCACATCCGGTGGTCGTCGGCGCGGTGTCCGTCCCGATGCACGTACACGTCCGGGAGCAGGCGGATCCACGTCGGCCCGCGCAGCATCGTCCAGGTGAGCAGCCCTTCGGACACGGCGCGGCCGCCCCGGAACGGCAGGGTCGCCAGGCGGCGCGGGACACGGGCGGGAACGGACATCCCAGCAGCGTGTCGTGACGAGACGGTCACCCACTGCCCCGATCCGCCGGACGGCTGGTTCCTGGGAAAAACCTCTCCCGGGCTTCCGTACGGGCGGGAGGCGTCGTACGGTAGGCCGCAAGTGACCCACGGGAGCCCGGTGCGGACCGGGCTGAGAGGGGGGCTGGGAGCCCCCGACCGTCGAACCTGATCCGGGTAATGCCGGCGCAGGGAGGAGCGTTGCCGTGCTGTCCCTGGGACGACTGCATCTCATCACCGACACCCGGCCGGGGCGTGACCCGCTCGCCGTGCTGCGCGCCGCCCTGCCGGTAGCCGGCGCCGACCTCGTCGTGCAGGTGCGCGTGGAGGACGACGCGACCGACCGGGAGGCGTACGAGCTGGCCCGGCTGGTGGTCGACGCCTGCCGGGCGTATGGGGCGCGGTGCCTGGTCAACGACCGGTTGCACGTGGCGCTCGCGGTGGGCGCGGCCGGGGGCCATGTCGGCGCCGACGACCTGCCGGTGCCCGCCGCGCGCCGCGTGCTCGGCCCGGACGCCGTGCTCGGCGCGACGGCCCGCGAGCCGGTGACCGCCCGTGCCGCAGTGGACGCCGGGGCCACCTACCTGGGCGTGGGCCCGTGCCACGTCACCACCACCAAGTCCGGCCTGCCGGGACCGATCGGCCCCGAGGGGATACGCGCGGTCGCCGAGGCGGTGTCCGTGCCGGTGATCGCGATCGGCGGGGTGACCGCCGCGACCGTGCCGGCGTTGCGGGCGGCCGGTGCGTACGGGGTGGCGGTGGTCGGCGCGCTCAGCGCGGCCGTCGATCCGGCGCACGCCACCGCCGAGCTGATGCGGGCGCTGACGTGTTAACAAGGGACCCTTCCTCTACCGGAGGCGTTAACAGGGGGCCCTTCCTTACCGAGGTGGCGGTGGTGGGGGGCGGGCCGATCGGGTGGGCGATCGCGTGGCGGTGCGCGCAGCGCGGACTGCGCGTGGTGGTGCACGACGACCGGCCCGGGTCGGGCGCCTCGTCGGTGGCCGCCGGGATGCTGTCGCCGGTCGCCGAGGCGTACTTCGGTGAGCACGAACTCACCGCGCTTCTCGTCGAGTCCGCCGCCCGCTGGCCCGGCTTCGCGGCTGAGCTGACCGAGGCGAGCGGCGTCGACATCGGCTACTCCACCGAGGGCACGCTCGTCGTCGGGCTCACCGCCGACGACCTGGCCGAGGCGAGGCGGCTGTGGTCGTACCAGCAGGGGTTGGGACTGCCGATCACGCCGTTGCGTCCCTCGGAGCTGCGCGGTCGCGAGCCGGCGCTGGCGCCGCGCGTGCGCGGCGGCGCTGTCGCGCCCGGTGACCACCAGGTCGATCCGCGGCGGCTGGTCGTCGCGTTGCGCACGGCCGCCGAACGCGCCGGTGTGGAGCTGCGTCCGGCCCGCGTCGGCGCGTTGTCCGAGGTGGACGCGCGGGTCACGGTGGTCGCGGCGGGCTGCGGCGCGGCGGCGCTGACCGGCCTGCCGGTCCGGCCGGTCAAGGGCCAGGTGCTGCGGCTGCGCGCACCCGGTGACGGTCCGCCGGGCTTCCGGCACGTGATCCGGGGGTACGCGGACAGCGAGTCGGTCTACCTGGTGCCCCGGGACAGCGGTGAGGTCGTGGTCGGGGCGACGGTCGAGGAGCGCGCGGACACCGCTGTCACCGCCGGTGGCGTGCTGACGCTGCTGCGCGCCGCCGCGGAGCTGGTGCCGGAACTGGTCGAGTACGAGCTGGTGGAGGCCGTCGCGGGGCTGCGCCCCGGTACGCCGGACAACGCGCCGATCATCGGGCCGCTGCCGGGGCGGCCGGGCGTGGCCGCGGCGACCGGGCACCACCGGCACGGCATCGTGCTCACCCCGGTCACCGCCGACCTGGTCACCGAGCTGATCGTCACCGGCGAGCCGGATTCCGCGCTCGCCCCCTTCACCCCGGATCGCTTCGGGAAGGAGCGCACGTGGAACTGATCGTCAACGGCACGGGCCGGACGCTGCCCGACGGCGTCACCGTCGCCGAGGTGGTCCGCACCGTCACCGACCGGGAGCGCGGGCTCGCGGTGGCGGTGAACGGCGAGGTGGTGCCGCGCGGCGGCTGGCCGGAGAGCGTGCTGCGCGACGGCGACCGGGTCGAGGTCCTCAGCGCCACCCAGGGCGGGTGAGCAGGTGTCCACGTTGGAGATCGGCGGGGTCACTTTCGGCTCGCGGCTCGTCCTCGGCACCGGCGGCGCGGCCAACCTGCACGTGCTGGAACAGGCGATCCGGGCGTCCGGCACCGAGCTGGTGACGCTGGCGCTGCGTCGGGTGGACACCACCCCCGGCGGGTCGGGTGGCCTGCTCGACCTGGTGGAGCGGTGCGGCGTACGGCTGCTGCCGAACACGGCCGGCTGCCGGACCGCTGTGGAGGCGGTGAAGACGGCGCACCTGGCCCGGGAGGCGTTCGACACCGCCTGGGTGAAGCTGGAGGTGATCGGTGACGAGCGCACACTCCTGCCCGACGGGGTGGAGCTGCTGCGCGCCGCCGAGGAGCTGGTGGCGGACGGGTTCACAGTGCTGCCGTACACGTCGGACGATCCGGTGCTGGCGCGGCGGCTGGCCGACGTGGGCTGCGCGGCGGTGATGCCGGCCGGGTCGCCGATCGGTTCCGGGCTGGGCATCGGCAACCCGCATCACATCCGGCTGATCCGGCAGGCGGTCGACGTGCCGGTGGTGCTCGACGCGGGCATCGGCACCGCCTCGGATGCGGCGCTCGCGATGGAGCTGGGCTGCGACGCGGTGCTGCTGGCGAGCGCCGTGACCCGGGCCGCCGACCCGGTGGCGATGGCCACGGCGATGCGCTACGCGGTCGAGGCCGGGCGTCTGGCGTACGGCGCGGGCCGCATCGCCCGCCGCTTCCACGCCCTCGCGTCCACCCCGGATGAGGGACGGCCCGACCTGTGACCGCCTCACGCCTAGCGGATCTTGGTACGGATGCGCCCTCGGAGGGGCGGCCGCGTACCAAGATCCAGGGTGGGCCGAGCGGCGTCGTGCTGCTGACCGATCGGCGGATGGCTCGACGGGCGCTCGTCGACGTCGTGGCGCGGGCCGTCGGTGGGGGAGTGCGGTGGGTGGTGCTGCGGGAGAAGGATCTGCCGCGCGCCGAGCGCCTCGCGCTCGCCGCCGACCTGCGCGCGATCCTCGCCGAGGCGGGCGGCACGCTGATCGTGGCCGGACCCGATCCGCTCGACGGGGACGCGGTGCACCTGCCCGCCGCAGGCCCGTACCCGCCGCCCGCCGTCGGACTCGTCGGCCGCTCCTGTCACGACACCGCCGAGCTGGCCCGCCTCACCACCGAGCACTACGCCACCCTGTCCCCGGTCTACGAGACAAAGACAAAGCCCGGCTACGGCCCGGCGTTGCGACCGGACGGATTGAGTGAGCTGGCGAAAGCCAGCCCGATTCCGGTACTCGCCCTGGGCGGCATCGAAACCCCGGCCCAGGTCCGCGAGTCCGTAGAGGCAGGCGCAACAGGAGTAGCAGTCCTGGGAGCCATCATGCGCGCCAACGACCCGAGAGAAACCGCCACCACGCTGGGCAGAGCCTTCCAGGAGGCGGCCGCCCGCTTGACGCGCACCCACCCCGCGCGATCCGACGAAGGCCCGCACGAGAAGGGCTGCGGCCGACCGTGACCACGCAGGGATCAAGCCTGACCGCCCGGAGTGGGCACGGTCGGCCGCAGCCCTCAACCGCAACCACCGGTGAAGGAAAGCAGTGACGCCGAAAACAGTTCTCAGCATCGCCGGCTCCGACTCCGGCGCAGGAGCGGGCATCCAGGCCGACCTCAAGACGTTCGCCGCGCTCGGGGCGTACGGCACGACAGTCCTCACCGCCGTCACCGCGCAGAGCACCAGGGGCGTGGACGCCGTCCTGCCGCTGCCCCCACAGACGGTGCGCGACCAGATGGACAGCGTGCTCGGCGACTTCGACGTGCGCGCCGTGAAGAGCGGCATGCTCGGCACCCCCGCCGTCGCCGACGCGGTGGCCGACGCGGCCCGGGCCGGGAGGCTGCCGCACCTGGTCGTCGACCCGGTGCTGGTCGCCACGAGCGGGCACCGGCTCGGCGTGGTGGAGGCGGTCGAGCGGCTGCTGCCGTACGCGGAGGTGGCGACGCCGAACTGCGCGGAGGCCGCGGCCCTCACCGGAGGCCCGGTGGGCACGGTCGAGGAGATGGTCGCGGCTGCCGAGGCGCTCGCGGCGCGCGGACCGGCGTTCGTGGTGGTGACCGGCGGCGACGTGGACGCCGACGGCGAGTCGGTGGACGTGCTCGCGGGCGGCGGAACCACGCGGCTGCTGCGCGCGCCCCGGGTGGACACCCGGCACAACCACGGCACCGGCTGTTCGTTCTCGGCCGCCGTCGCGGTCCGGCTCGCCGCGGGCGACGCGGTGCCGGTCGCGGTGGCGGCCGCCAAGGAGTACGTCACCCGCGCGCTGACCGGCGCGCGGACCTGGGAGCTGGGCGCGGGACGCGGCCCGCTGGACCACTTCGGCTGGTCCGCATGAGCGACAGGGAGGCTGGCATGCAGGCACGTCGCAAGGTGTACGTGGAAGGCTCACGCCCGGACATCCGGGTGCCGTTCGCCGAGGTGACGCTGACCGGGGACAACCCACCGGTACGGCTCTACGACACCTCCGGTCCCGGCTCCGACCCGGAGGTGGGGCTGCCCGCACTGCGCGGGCCGTGGATCGCCGAGCGCGGCGACGTGGCCCCGGTGCGCGGTGCCGGCACGCCGCTGGCCGGAACCCGTCCGACCCAGCTCGCGTACGCCCGGGCCGGGATCGTCACGCCGGAGATGGAGTTCGTGGCGATCCGCGAGTCGGTGTCGCCGGAGTTCGTGCGGGACGAGATCGCGGCCGGCCGGGCCGTGCTGCCGCTGAACGTGAACCACCCGGAGTGCGAGCCGGCCATCATCGGCAAGGCGTTCCTGGTGAAGGTCAACGCCAACATCGGCACCTCGGCTGTCACCTCGTCGGTGGCCGAGGAGGTGGAGAAGCTGACCTGGGCGACCCGGTGGGGCGCGGACACCGTGATGGACCTGTCCACCGGCAAGCGCATCCACGAGACCCGCGAGGCGATCGTGCGGAACGCGCCGGTGCCGATCGGCACGGTGCCGATCTACCAGGCGCTGGAGAAGGTCGGCGGCGACCCGGTGAAGCTGAGCTGGGAGGTGTTCCGCGAGACCGTGATCGAGCAGGCGGAGCAGGGCGTCGACTACATGACCGTGCACGCCGGGGTGCTGCTGCCGTACGTGCCGCTGGCAGTGGACCGGGTGACGGGCATCGTGTCCCGGGGCGGCTCGATCATGGCGGCCTGGTGCCTGGCGCACCACGAGGAGAACTTCCTCTACACGAACTTTCGGGAGCTGTGTTCGCTGCTCGCGAAGTACGACGTGACGTTCTCCCTCGGCGACGGCCTGCGCCCCGGCTCCATCGCCGACGCCAACGACGAGGCGCAGTTCGCCGAGCTGCGCACGCTCGGCGAGCTGACGAAGGTCGCCTGGGAGTACGACGTCCAGGTGATGATCGAGGGCCCCGGGCACGTGCCGATGCACAAGATCAAGGAGAACGTGGACCTCCAGCAGGAGTGGTGCCACGAAGCGCCGTTCTACACGCTCGGGCCGCTGACCACCGACGTCGCGCCCGCGTACGACCACATCACCTCCGCGATCGGCGCGGCGATGATCGGCATGTTCGGCACCGCGATGCTCTGCTACGTCACCCCGAAGGAGCACCTCGGGCTGCCCGACCGCGACGACGTGAAGGCGGGCGTGATCGCGTACAAGATCGCGGCGCATGCGGCCGACCTGGCCAAGGGGCACCCGGGCGCGCAGGCGTGGGACGACGCGCTGTCGAAGGCCCGGTTCGAGTTCCGCTGGGAAGACCAGTTCAACCTGGCGCTCGACCCGGAGACCGCGCGGGCGTACCACGACGCGACACTGCCCGCCGAGCCCGCGAAGACCGCGCACTTCTGCTCGATGTGCGGGCCGAAGTTCTGCTCCATGAAGATCACGCAGGAGCTGAAGGACTACGCGGCGCGAGGCATGCGCGGCAAGTCGGAGGAGTTCGTCGCCTCCGGGTCGCGGGTCTACCTGCCGCTGGCGTGAGCTCGGTCGGGGCGGGCCGATCCGGTCCGCCCCGACCGTCCGTCAGTCCCGGTGGTGCCGCCCGGTACGCAGCGAGCGGGCGTCGTCGGCGTTGTCGTCCGAGGCGAGACCGGCGACCCAGTCCACGTACTCGTCGTCGGCAGCGGTGGTCGGCTCGGCCGTACGCTCGGCCGGCTCCGAGTCGCTCTTGGCCCCCCGGTTGCGGCGGAACAGACCGCGCAGAGGCTTCGACTTCCCGGCGGGCGCGTCGGCGTCGTCCGGCTCGGCGTGCCGGCCGCGCCGGGAGTCCGGCTCGCTCGTCGTCTCCGGCGCCGTGGCGTCCGGCAGCGCGGTGACGGCCTCGGCCGGTACGGCGGTCACCGCCTCGGGACGGGCGACCGGCCCTGCCTCCGGCCGGGCGACCGGTCCGGCGGGACGGGCGTTCGTGGCGAGCGCGTCCCAACCGGCGCTCGCGCCCGGCTCGGGGAGGCCCCGGTGGCGGGGACGCGGCGCCGGCTCGGCCGGGACACTCGTCTCCGCGCCGTCCCGGGCCGGTGCGTCCGGTCCGGCGGTGGCGCGGTGCGGGCGGCCCGCCGGGGTGATCGGCCAGGCCGGGCGTACCTCGCCGGGCGCCGCGTCCTCGAACATCGGGAACCGGGGCCGGGTCGACGGGGCCGGCGCCGGGTCGTCGAAGAAGAAATTGCGTCCGGTACGCGCAGCCGGGTCGACGTCCCCGGCCGGGGAGCCGGTGCGGGAAGCCGGGCTGCCGAGGGAACCGTCCGGCGTGCCGGGGTCCGTGCGGTCCGGTGCCGAGGCGGCGCTCGTGTCGTCCCGGGCCGGGCTGGCGGCCTGCGGTATCGGGGCGGTGTCCGTGGCCGGGCGGGCCCGACGGATGGCCGCCGTCGGCGTGGCGTCGGTTTCGCCGCTCGGTGTCGTGTCGGCCGGGCCGGCGGCGCGCGGGGCCTTCGGAGCGCGGGTACGCCGAGGGCGGGTGGCACGGCCCGTCGCGCTGGTGTCCCCGGCGGCTTCGACCCGAGGCGTGGCGGGGGCGTCGCTGTCCGCGTCGGTCGGCACCGGCCCGGCGGGGGCGCCGCTGTCCGTACGCGGGCCGGGAACGTGGCTGTCGGCGGTGCCGCCGGTGGCCGGTGAGGTGTCCGCGCCGGCGCTCGGGGAGGTGTCGTCCCCTGGGCGGGGTGTGGTGCCGTCGGCGGGTGATGTCGATTTGTCGGCCGTCCGGCTGGCGCGGGTACGGCGCGGCCGGGTCACCCGGGGCGCAGTCGCCGTCGTTTCCGGTTCCGGGGTGGCGTCGTCCGTGCCGGCCGCCGAACCGGTGCCGGAGACGGCCGCGCTGTCCGCCGGGATGCCCGTCGCCTGCCCGGACGTTCCAGGGACGGAACCGGCAACGGCCCGGTCGGGGGTGCCTGTGCGGTCCGTGGTGACCGCCTCGCCGGTGCTGCCCGCGTGGGCCGTGCCGCTTTCCGGACCCGGGGCCGGGTCGGGGCGGCCCGCGGCGAGGACGTCGATGGCCGAGGTCCGGCGGCCCGGGGGCAGCAGACCCGGCATGGGCTGGCCGTGGCTCGTGTCGGCGACGGCCGGGCGGTCGTCCCCCGGCCGTTTCGCAACGGTCGGCTGATCGCCGGCGGGCAGATCCGCGAGGGCCGGCCGGGCGGCGGCGGGAAGGTCGGTACCGGCCGGAGCCGCCGCCGAACCGCCGGGCTCCGGCCAGTTCCAGTGCGCCGGTGCGGCGGCACCGCTCGTCACCGGAGGCTCGGGCGGGGCGGCCGGGACGCCCGGAGCGGACGAGTGCGGCAGCGGGGCGAGGATGTCGGTCGCCTCGACGGCGTCGGGGTCACCGGTGGCGGTGACCGGGCGGGGCAGCATCGTGGTGGCGGTCGAGCCGAGCGCACCGGCGATCACGGCGATCAGCGCGCCGTAGTAGGGCGCGACCTGGTAGCGGTCGGTCGCCGAGCCGGGACCGGCGGTCAGATAGGCGAACGCGACCAGCACCGGGCCGGCCGCCCCGGCCGCGCCGCCGATCAGAGGCGGCCACTCGGCCCGGCGGGCGAGCACCCCGACCGCGCCGCCGGCCAACAGGGCGAGGACCGGCAGCAGCAGCATGGACAGGCGCTGCGCCGCCTCCGGATCCAGCCAGGAGGGTTCGAGGACGCCGAGCCGCACCGTGGCCAGCGGGCGGCTGGAGACGATCGTGGGCGCGACGGAGAGCAGCGCCAGCAGCCAGATGATCCCGGCGGTGATCGCCACTCCCCAGCCGAACGGCGGCTTGAGCAGGACGGCGATCGCGGCGCCCGCGCCGACCACAGCGCCGAGGGCGGCGCAGATGCCGACGGCCCAGACCGGGTCGACGGACCCGCCCAGCTCGGCCGCGCGGGCCGGTTGCATGCACAGCGGGGCGACCACCATCGCGCCCAGCGCGCTGACGCCGGCGATGGAGAGCAGTTCGGTGGTGCCGCCGGGACTGTCGTCGCGGCGGGCGAAGCGCTCGGTGAGGACGGCTCCGGCGACCGTGGCGACCGCGGCGAACCAGCCCACCCAGACGAGCTGGGCGGGCCACCGGTTGACCGAGACGTCCACGAACGCGCCGTCGAGGCGTACGACTCCGAAGCCGTACGCGATGCCCAACTGGCCGGCCCCGGCCAGCACGCTCACCCCGAGCGCCGTGAGCAGCAGCCTGCCCCACGTCCGAAAGGCCATGTCGGGCACGTTACGGCCCGGTGCCCCCGATCGCCACCTTGCCGCCGCGCGGCGCGGCGAACCTGCCGGTGTGGCTACTTCAGCTCGACCAGGCGAGCGAGGTAGGTGGTGTCGCCGACGTTCGTCAGCATGTGCACCGCGCCCGGGTCGCGGTAGACCACGCCGCCGGTCGGCTCGTCGGCGTCGATGGTGGTGCCGTCGATCGTCTGCACCACGTTCTTCGCGCCCTGGATCGCCACCACCAGATACGGGTGGTCGTGGCGGTGCAGCGGCTGCCGCTCACCCGGCTCCAGCCGGATGTGCCAGACGCGTACCCGGTCGTTCTCGTACACGATCTCCTGGCCCACCGGGCCGAGTTCGAGGTCGGCGGAGATGTCGGTCATCGCGGTCCGTCCAGTCGGGGGAGCACCTCGGCGGCGATGAGCTCCACGTGGTCGAGGTCGTCGAAGTCGATCAGGCGCAGGTGGACCCGGGTGGCCCCGATCGCGGCGAACTCGCCGATCCGGTCGACCAGCTGGGCGGGGGAGCCGACCACCGGGTCCTCCGGCGGCAGGGCGCTCGTGACGTGCAGCGGCGCGGCCCGGCGCTGCGCCTCGGCGTCGGTGCGCCCGATCGCCACCACGATGCCGGCGGAGAGCGTCAGCGGGGCCCGGCCGGAGGCGTCCCGGCCGGTGCGGTCGCACGCCTCCCGGACCCGCTCGTACGCGGCGGCGGTCTCGGCCACGCTCTTGAACGGCATGTTGAACTCGTCGGCGTAGCGGGCGGCCAGCTCGGGGGTGCGCTTCGGTCCCCGGCCTCCGACGATCACCGGCGGGCCGGGCTGCTGCACCGGCTTGGGCAACGCCGGGGCGTCGACCAGCCGGTAGTGCTCACCGGTGAAGCTGTACGTCTCGTCCACCGGCGTGCGCCACAGCCCGGTGACGATCTCCAGCTGCTCGGCGAGCCGGTCGAAGCGCTCGGCGACCGGAGGGAACGGGATGCCGTACGCGGTGTGCTCGCGCTCGTACCAGCCGGCGCCGATGCCCAGCTCGACCCGCCCGCCGCTCATCCGGTCGACTTGGGCGACCATGACGGCGAGCGGCCCGGGGAGCCGGAACGTGGCGGACGTGACGAGCGTGCCCAGCCGGATCCGGGAGGTCTCTCGGGCCAGCGCGGCGAGCGTCAGCCAGGCGTCGGTGGGGCCGGGCAGCGCCGGCTCGTCCCCCATGGCCCGGTAGTGGTCGGCCCGGAAGAAGCCCTCGAAGCCGGTCTCCTCGACCAGCCGGGCGAACCGGAGCTGGTCGTCGTAGTCCGCGCCGCGGTGGGGTTCGGTGAACACCGAGACCCGCATGTCACCGTCCTCCCACGGGTACGCCCGGGGCGTCCCGCTCCATCAGCAGTTCGTGCAGCTCGGCGCTGATCCGCGCGACGTCTTCCAGGTGTTCGTGCCGGCCCAGCGTGCGGGGCCGGGGGACGTTCACCTCGACGATCTCGCGGATGCGCCCCGGGCGCGGGCTGAGCACGACGACCCGGTCGGCGAGCAGGACCGCCTCGTCGATCGAGTGGGTGACGAAGACGATCGTCGCCTTCGTCTCCATGTGCACCCGCTGGAGTTCGCCGGAGAGTTCCTCGCGGGTGAGCGCGTCGAGCGCGGAGAACGGCTCGTCCATGAGCATCACCCGGGGCGAGCCGATCAGCGACCGGCACAGCGACACGCGTTGCTGCATGCCGCCGGACAGTTCGTGCGGGAGGCGCTTCTCGAAGCCGCCCAGTCCGGCCATCTCCAGCAACTGGCGGGCCCGGTCACGGTGCTCGGCGCGGCGCCAGCCGAAGATCTCCACCGGCAGCAGCACGTTGTCCAGCACCGAGCGCCAGGGCAGCAGCGCCGGCCGCTGGAACAGCATCGCCACGTCGCGGCGGGGCTTGGTGATCGGCGTACCGTCCACGGTGATCTCACCGCCGGTGACCGGGAGCAGACCGGCGATCATGCGCAGCAGCGTCGACTTGCCGCAGCCGGAGCGGCCGAGAACGGCGACGAACTCGCCTTCGGCGACGTCGAGGTCGATGCCGCGCAGCGCCTCCACCCGCCCCGAGCGGCCGTCGAAGGTGCGGGACACCCCGGACAGTCGGATCATCTCCCGCCGCCTCCCTTCCACGTCGTCTCGAACGCGAGCCGGGCTAGCGTAGCCGGGGGGTGTGCTTATAGCACCGTCCGGGGTGGACGTCAGTCCGCTTTCCGTCACGCAACTTCGTTTCCGTTCCGCAACCGGGACGGCGGCGGCAGGCCATCTGCCTTCTCGTACGCTGTTGCGCGCGAAGAGTCCCCTCACGACGGTCCAGTCGGCCGAACCCACCTGCCGACCCCGTCGGACCCACGACCCGACCGGCGAAGAAGTCCTGGTCGGAAAGGACATGGTGCACTGATGAGAAGGCTGACCCGTACGGTCGCCGCCGCGGCTATGGCCACCGCCCTCGCCCTGGTGGGCGGCTGCAGCAGCGACTCGGACAAGTCCGAGAGCGGCGGCGGCAACGGCGCGGCGCTGGAGAAGGTGACGTACCTCACTTCCTTCGCCAACTTCGGGCGTGACTCGTACGCCTGGGTGGCGAAGGACAAGGGCTTCTTCAAGGAGGCCGGTTTCGAGGTCGACATCAAGCCCGGTCAGGGCACCGGCTCCGTCATCCAGACCATCACCGGCGGCCAGGCCGACTTCGGCCCGATCGACCTGACCGGTGGCATCCTGCAGCTCGGCAACGGCCAGGCGAAGGACTTCGTGGCGGTGGCCGCGATCCAGCAGCGCACCATGGCCGCGATCGTCACGGTCGAGGGCAAGAACATCGCCACCCCGAAGGACCTCGAGGGCAAGAAGCTCGCCGACACCCCGACGTCCGTCGTGCGCAACCTCTTCCCGACGTACGCGCGACTCGCCGGCATCGACGGCAGCAAGGTCACCTGGGTCAACGGTGAGGCGCAGGGCCTGATCGGCATGCTCGGCTCGGGCACCGTGGATGGCATCGGCCAGTTCGTCGTCGGCCAGCCGACGGTGGAGACGGTGACCAAGAAGAAGCCGGTCGTCCTGCCGTACAGCAACGTGATGCAGGACCTCTACGGCAACGCGCTGATCACCTCCACCAAGATCGCCAAGGAGAAGCCGGAGATGGTGAAGAAGTTCACCGCCGCGCTGCTCAAGGGCCTGGAGTACTCCCTGGCGAACCCGGACGAGGCGGCGGAGATCCTGAAGAAGAACGTGCCGGCCACCGTCCCGGCCGCGGCCTCCGCCGAGCTGCAGCTGATGGCCGCGTACGTCCGGTCCAGCAACTCCGGCACCGCGATCGGCACGCTGGACAGTGGCCGGGTGGCCAAGAGCATCGCGCTGCTGCAGGGCGCCGGTGCGCTCAAGCAGAACCTCACCCCGGACCAGATCATCGACTTCAACCTCGCGCCGAAGGCCTGACCGGTCCGCTCGGGCCAACGGGGGTGCGACCCGCCGGACACACCGGTGGGACGCACCCCCTTCGCGTGCCGGTCGCCGCGACCGGCGCAGAGAGGAGGACACGTTGACACAGTCGACCGAGGCCCGGCCGGAGGCGCCGCCGCGCCCGGCGGTCCGGCGCGGTATCGCCGTACGCCCGGCGGCGGTCGGGCTGCCGGCGTTCGGCCTGGTGATCGCGGTGGCGGCCTGGTGGCTGGTCACCTCGGGCCTGAGCCTGGTGCACCCGGCCGCGCTGCCGCCGCCGCAGGCGGTGGGGAAGGCTCTCGCCGGCACCACCGAGGTGCTGCTGCCCGCGTTGGGCATCACCACCTGGATGACGGTGCTCGGCTTCCTGCTCTCGTCGGTCGCCGGGGTGCTGATCGGGATGGCGCTGGCCGCCTCCCGCCGGGTCGAGCGGATGTTCGCGCCGCTGCTGGTGGCGGTGAACGCGGTCCCGAAGATCGCGTTCGGGCCACTGCTGGTGGTAGCCGTGGGCTGGGGGCAGAAACCCATCCTGACCATGGTGTTCCTGCTCTGCTTCTTCCCGATCGTGCTCTCCACCGCGACGGGACTGACCACCACCCCGGCGGACCTGGCGGAGCTGGGCCGGTCGCTGAACGCCTCGTGGTGGCAGTCGTTCCGCAAGGTGCGCTTCCCGGCCGCGTTGCCGCAGATCTTCGTCGGGCTCAAGGTGGCCATGCCGCTCGCCGCGATCGGCGCGGTGATCGGGGAGTTCTACTCGGATCGGCCGGGCCTGGGTTACCAGATCCTGCAGTACAACGGCGTCGGCGACATCGCGACCGCCTGGGCGGCGATCGTGCTGGTGGCCCTGATGAGCATCCTGCTCTACGCCGCGCTGAGCCTGGTCGAGCGCCTGGCGCTGCCCTGGGTGAAGGCCACCACCTCAGCCCGCTGACACCCCGAGACGAAAACCCGACGTCGACCGAGAACCCAGAAGGACACCTCAACCCACGGATGGCGGCCGACCACGACAGTGTGGGCCCCGGCGCAACCGGCGGAGGGATCAAGCCTGACCGCCCGGAGCCGGTTGTGCCGGGGCCCACACCCCACGTTGACTAGCCGGCAAGCCGCCAACGACCACCACGAGCCACGAGCGTCGTCAACGCCTGCGGCATCAGCCCGGAGTGGTTGTCCGGCGTCATCCGGATCGGCCCGGACAGCCCGTCGAGCTGGGAGGTCTCCAGCACGTCGCGCAGCGCGTCCCGGTCGACCTTGCCGGGCTCGCCGCCGGCCCGTAGCTCGGCGTCGGCGATCAGCTGGACCGCGTCCGCGGCGAACGAGGAGAAGCCGTTGTAGCCGCCGAACCGGGCGGTGTAGTCCTGGAACCACTGCCGCCGCGCGGCCTTGGCCGGGGTGGTGGCGATCACGTCGTCGATCACCATGGTCTGGGTGAAGATCAGCGTGGCCTCGTCGGTGGAGCGGGCCGAGGGGCCCAGGAAGAGGTCGCCGGCGGCCGTGGCGTCGAAGAACAGCGACCCGCGGAACTTGCTCTGCCGGGCCGTGGTGGCGGCCAGCATCGCCTGCTCCGGCGTGGTCCACAGGACCAGTGCCTGCGGCTTGCGGGCGACCAGCTGGTTGATCTGCGTGCCGACCTCGGTGTCGGTGACCCGCACCGACTCGTTGGCGACCAGCTTCACGGAGGTCTTGCTCAGCTCGCGGCGCAGGGCGGCGAGCCCTTCCTGGCCGTAACCCTCGGCGCTGTGCAGCAGCGCCACCTTGCGGATCTCGCGCCGCTCCAGTTCCGCGGCGAGTGCGGCGGCGCTGTCGGTGGCGTTCGGGGCGAGCTTGAAGACATATCGGCGCTCGGCCACCGGCTCGGTGACGGCACTCGACGACGCCAGTGCGATCGTCGGAATGCGCTTCTCACCGATCGTGCGGGCCGCGCCGACGGCGCATTCGTTGCAGCCGCCCATGATGACGGCGCTCACCCGCGAGTCACCGCTGAAATCATTGATGTTCCGCAAGGATTCCGCAGCGTCCGAGCGGTTGTCCTTGACCCGCAGATCGATCTTCCGGCCGCCCAGTGCGCCGGACGCGTTCAACTGCTCGACCTTCAGTTGCAGAGCCCGTTGGTACACCTTGCCGACCGGCGCCGACGCGCCGGAGAGTTCCAGGTCGGCGGCGATCACGATGGGGCTTGTGTCCTGCGGGTCCCCGCCGATCCCGCAGCCGGTGAGCGTGGTGGCCAGCACGGCCGATGCGAGCGCCGCGATGCTCGCGGAGCGGATGGGGCTCAACTCAGTCCTCCAGGTGCGGCGCGGGCCGACGCCCGATCACCGCCGCTTGTCCGTCCTCAGTGGAGGAACGGGATTGGTGTGCCGTACGGTGTGCGCGAAGCCTGCAAAACCTTGCCAATGCCGGGGCCTGTGGTCAAGCGGGGATGTCGAGTGCTGTTTCGGGACAGCCATCCCACATGCTGGGGACACGGAACATTAACTGACAATTACTGCACAGAAGCGCGTGACCACTCTGGAGTGACATCCCCTGATCAGGGGGTTGGAGAAAAGAAGGTATTAGGTGATCGGATCACGGGTTGCGGTGACCACGACCGTTTCCTGCCTCACTGCGGCTTCCCAAACAGGATCTCGTCTGATGAAATCGCGGCCGTGCCGCGCGTGGCGCTGGCCGCTGCACCAGGCACGGGTCAGCGGGTCGCGCGTGGAAGAAACGACGGAGGCGATGTCGTGAGCACCGGACCTACGACCCTGCCCGGGAGCCCCAACGCCGAACAGCGGAACCGCCGCCGGCGCCTGCCCAGGCTGCGCGACGCGCGGATCCGCTCCAAGCTTGCCCTCATCCTGGTCGTTCCGGTGGCAGCTGTCATCGCGCTGGCAACTATCCGACTCATCTCGGTCGGTGAGGGCGCGTACGAGGCGGACCGGGTCCGGTCGCTGAGCGCGGTGTCCGTCGACATCTCGGCGCTCACCCAGGACCTGCACAAGGAGCGGATGGCGGCGGCGGTCTTCCTGGCCGACCCGAACCAGAAGCCGGACGCGTACAACCTGCGGGTGCGGCAGACCGACGAGCGCATCGCGGCGTACCAGGACGAGCGGGGCAAGCTCGGCGACCTGCCGGACGCGATCGGCAACCAGCTCAAGGTGATCGACGCCCACCTGTCCACGCTGAACGGCACCCGCCAGGAGGTGCTGGACCGGTTGCAGATGCCGGTGGCCGAGGCGAGTCTGCGCTACGGCATCGTGCTCGACGACCTGGTCGCGTACAGCGACGCGCTGGCCCAGCAGCCGGGCGCGGAGAGCCTGGCCGACGCCCGTCGCGCGGTGGCCGCGTTCGCCCACGCCAAGGCCGAGGTGGCCGAGGAGCAGGCGGTGGCCTTCACCGCCCTCGACGGCAACCGGATCGACGAGGAACAGTTCTCGTCCTTCGTGGCCACGCTCACCGGCCAGCAGGAGGCGCTGCTGACCTTCTCCCGGACCGCGACGCCGAGCCAGCGCGCCCTGGTGGAGCGCACCGTCTCCGGCGACGCCGTGCAGCTAGCCGACCGGGTCGCCAACGACATCTCCCGGTCCGTCGGGCGTCCCGGGCCGGTCACCCGCGACGAGGCGTCCGCCGCCATCGGCGCGGTCGACGACCTGATGCGGTGGGCCGAGATCCAGCTCCTGGACGAGATGCTCGCGGACGCCGACGAGGCCCGCGCCGACGTGATCCGGCAGGCGATCGTGGAGAGCCTGCTCGTGCTGCTCACGCTCGCCGTCGCGGTGACGCTCGCGGTGGTGCTGGCCCGCTCGCTCAACGACTCGCTGCGCCGGCTGCGCGAGGGCGCGCTCGCGGTGGCCAACCACGACCTGCCGGACGCGGTGAGCCGGCTGCAGAACGTCAACGCCATCGGCGACGGCGGCGTGGACGAGATCGTCCAGCAGGTCCGGGACCCGATCAAGCTGAGCAACCGCGACGAGGTCGGTCAGGTCGCGGTGGCCTTCAACGTGGTCCACCGCGAGGCGGTCCGGGTCGCGGCCGAGCAGGCCGCGCTGCGGACGAGCGTCTCGGCGATGTTCCTCAACCTGGCGCGCCGTTCGCAGAGCCTGGTCGACCGGATGATCGGCGAGCTGGACGCGATCGAGCGCTCCGAGGAGGACCCGAAGCGGCTGGCGCAGCTGTTCGAGCTGGACCACCTGGCCACCCGGATGCGCCGCAACGACGAGAACCTGCTGGTGCTGGCCGGCGCCGACTCGGCCGTACCGCGTCGTGACGACGCGCTCCTGGTCGACGTGCTCCGCGCCGCGCAGTCCGAGGTCGAGCTCTACAACCGGATCGAGTTCGGCACCGTCGACACCGACATCTCGGTCGCCGCGCACGCCGTCAACGACGTCGTCCGGCTGGTCGCCGAGCTGCTCGACAACGCCACCCGGTTCTCGCCGCCGAACACCACTGTGGTGGCCGACGGCCGCCGGATCCGCGACTACGTGCTGATCCAGGTCGAGGACCGGGGCCTCGGCCTCACCGACGACCAGCTCGACTCGCTCAACCGGCGTCTGGCCGCCCCGCCGACCGTCGACGTGGCCGCGTTCCGGCTGATGGGTCTGGCCGTGGTGAGCCGGCTCGCCTCCCGCTACGGCATCCGCGTCGAACTGCGCCGCAACGTCGAGGGCGGCACCGTCGCCCAGGTCACGCTGCCGAACTCGACGGTGGTGCTGCCGGCCAACCGGGGCCAGGCCCCGCTGACCCGGCCGCGTCAGCCGCTCGCCGTCGAGCAGTCGCCGCTCAGCCAGGTCGGCGCCGCCGACGCGCTGGCCGGAGCGGGCCGGGGCGCCGCCACCGCGACGCTCGCCGACGGGTGGCGGGGGGCGACCACCGCCCCGCCGTCGCGGTGGCAGACGCCCGCCGAGACGCGCGACACCACGCCCGCCGTACAACTGGGTGGGGCGACCGGCGCGCTGCCCACCGTGGCGGCGCCCGCCCCGGTGGCCGCGGCGCCCGCGACCGCGCCGGCTCCGGTCTCCGGAGCGGGCTGGTCCGCCGGGGGACCGACGGTGGCGTACCCCGCACTCGACCCCCTGCCCAAGCGGACGCCGGGCGTCGATGCCGCGCAACCCGCGACCCAGGCCGCACCTCCGGCCTACCAGCCGCTCGCCGCGGCGCCGGCGGTGGACAGCACCCCGGCGACGCCCGTGGTGGCCCGGCCCGAGCAGCGGGCCGAGGCGCCGATATTCCGGGAGATGGAGGCGGTCTGGTTCCGTTCGCACGGAGAGGACGAGACCACCATCTTCACCCGGCCCACGTTCGACGAGCCGCCCGCGCCGGCCCAGCCCGCCGTGGCGCCCCCCGCGGCGTCGGCACGTCCGAAGCTGCCCACCCGTACCCCCGGCGCCCAGGCGTCGGGACTGACCACCACGCCGCCGGCGTACAGCCCGCCGGAGGTGCCGTCCACGCCGCCGGCGGCCGCGACGCCGCCCCCGGCGCCACCCGCCACGCCCGCGCCCGCTCCGTCGATCGACCCGGAGGCCTGGCGTACGGCGGCCGACGAGGGCTGGTCGCGGGCCAGCCGTGCCGCGGAGCCCACCACCGGCGGCACCACCCGCTCCGGCCTGCCCAAGCGGGTGCCGCAGGCCCAGCTCGTGCCCGGCGGGATAGAGCCGAAGAGCGGCCGGGACCGCAGCCGGCGCACGCCGGACGAGGTACGCGGCCTGCTCTCCGCCTACCACCGTGGCGTCCAGCGGGGCCGTACGGCCGGCGCCGACCTGAACAGCACCTCGACCAAGGAGACGAACCGATGAACAGGCCGGCGGCCATGCAGGACATGGGGTGGCTTCTCACCAACTTCGCCGACAGCGTTGCGGGTATCGCGCACGTGGTGGCGGTGTCCGCGGACGGACTGCTGCTCGCCTCCTCCCGGGACCTGCCCGGGGACCGGGCCGACCAGCTCGCCGCGATCACCTCGGGTGTGGTGAGCCTGACCGAGGGCGCGGCGCGGATGTTCAGCGCCGGCGGGGTGTTGCAGACCGTGATCGAGATGGACAGCGGCTACCTGTTCCTGATGTCCATCAGCGACGGCTCGTCGATGGCGGTGCTCGCGGCGCGCAGCTGCGACGTCGGCCAGGTGGGTTACGAGATGGCGCTGCTGGTGGAGCGGGTCGGCCAGGCGCTGGTCCCGCTGCCGAGAGACGCCGTCCGCTCCTGAACGGACCGGGGAGCTGAGGACCGGAGCCGGTGCGGCTCCGAACGAGGGGAGGTGATCGCGAGATGGAACCGCGACGTGATCCACGTGGCGCGCTGGTACGGCCGTACGCGGTCACCCGGGGCCGCACCGAGCCGTTGCAGAACATCGCGCTCGAGGCGGTGCTGTCGAGCACGCCGACGCAGTCGGCCGAGGCGCGCTTCGCCGGGCACGACAAGTACCGCATCTCCTCGGTCTGTGAAGGCCGGGCGCAGTCGCTGGCGGAAATCGCCGCTTACACCCGGATGCCGCTGGGCGTCACCCGGGTGCTGGTCGCCGACATGGTGGCCGAGGGCCTGCTGACGCTACACACTGCCGCTCCCGCAACGGGTTTCGCGGCGCGAATGAACCTGCTTGGAAGGGTGCTAAGTGGACTTCGCGAACTATGACCCCGACGGGGTGAACCGCGGCCGGGAGATCATCTCCGCGAAGATCGTGATCGCGGGCGGCTTCGGCGTGGGCAAGACCACCCTGGTCGGGGCGATCTCCGAGATCCAGCCGCTGACCACCGAGGCGCTGATGACCGCGGCCGGCGTGGGCATCGACGACGCGTCGAAGGTACCGGGTAAGGAGACCACCACGGTCGCCATGGACTTCGGCCGTATCACCATGGCCGAGGACCTGATCCTCTATCTGTTCGGCACGCCCGGCCAGACCCGGTTCTGGTTCATGTGGGACGAGATCATCCGGGGTGCGGTGGGCGCGGCGGTGCTGGTGGACACCCGCCGGATCACCGACGCGTTCGCGCCGCTGGACTACTTCGAGAACCGCAAGCTGCCGTACGTCGTGGCGTTGAACCGCTTCGAAGACGCGCCGCACTACGAGCTGGAGGAGGTCCGGGAGGCGCTCGCCATCTCCCCGGACGTGCCGATGGTCCTGTGCGACGCCCGGCGGCGGGACTCGGTCAAGCAGGTGCTGGTCACGGTGGTCGAGCACGCGATGCTCCGCCTCCAGGCCGAGCACGGCTACGCGGCCTCGGTGGGCTGACCGCCTGCGGGTCAGTCGACCCGCAGGCGGTACCCCCGCTTGACCACCGTCTGCACCACGCGGGGCGCCTTCAGCCCGGCCCGCAGGCGGGCGACAGCCATCTCCACCGCGTGCTCGTCGGCGCCGCGCGGCAGCGTCCGCAGCAACGCGGTGCGGGACAGCACCTTCCCCGGCGACGCCGCGAGCGCCCGAAGCACCGCCATCGGCGCCGGCGCCAGCTGGCGCAGTTCCCCGTCCACCACCGCGGCGTGCCCGCGCAGCGTCAGCACGTGCCCGGCCGCCTTCACCGAGATCGTGCGCCGGGGCAGTTCCTCGACGATGGTGCGCACCAGCGCGCCCAGGCGGGCCCGGCTCGGCGCGCTCACCGGCACCCCGCGCCGGACCAGCGGCTCGGCGGTGACGGTGCCGACGCACCCGGCCAGCACGTCGCCGCGCAGCGCCTCCAGCACCGTCTCGGTGCGGTCCCCGGCCGCCCGCAGCAGCGCCTCGGCCGCCGGGGCCGACGTGAACGTGACCGCGTCGACGAGTCGCCCGGCCACCAGGTCGATGAGCCGGTGCAGCGGCGCCGGGTCGGCCGGCGGAGCCCACCGGTAGACCGGCACCTCGATCACCGTGGCGCCGGCGGCCACCAGCGCGTCGGCGCACTCGGGCTGCCGCTCGCCGTGCAGCTGCATCGCCACCACCTGGCCGGCCACCCCGCGCCGGACCAGGTGCTCGACCACCTCGTCGCAGCTCTCCGAATCCGGCGACCAGTGCTCGCGCAGCCCGGCGGCGCGGATCGCCCCGGTCGCCTTCGGGCCGCGGGACACCACGTACGCCCCGGCGAGCGTGGCGCGCAGCGGCTCGGCCAGCCCCCAGCCCTCGGCCGCCTCCAGCCAGCCCCGCATGCCGATGCCGGTGTTCGCCATCAGCACGTCCGGCGGGTGTTCCAGGCAGGCCCGGGTGGCCTCACGCAGGTCGGTGTCGTCGGCCAGCGGGACGATCCGCAGCGCCGGAGCGAGCACCACCCGCGCCCCACGCCGCTGGAGCAACGCGGCCAGTTCGTCGCGCCGCCGGTCGGCGGTGACCCCGATGGTGAAGCCGGCCAGCTCGTCCCGCATCATTCCTCCTGCCGTAACCGCACCTCGACCAGGCCGTCCCGGCAGCGCACCGGATGCCGGCGCAGCGTCACGCCGGGCAGGTCCAGGCACCGCCCGGTGGTGAGGTCGTAGACCTGCTTGTGCAGCGGTGAGGCGAGCGTGGGCACCCCGCCCCGGCTGCCCACCAGGCCGCGGGACATGACGTACGCGCCGCCGACCGGGTCGAGGTTGTCCACCGCGTACAGGCCGTTCGCGGTGCGGAAGACCGCTACCTGGACGCCGCCGACGAGCGCGGCCACGCCCCGGTCGGGGTCGAGCCGGTCCAGCGGGCAGACCGGTGTCCAGTCCAGCGTGACGACGGGGCTCATCGGCGCACCTCCGGCAGTCCCAGCACGACGGGCTGGCGGCGGTGTCCGCCGTCCGGGGGCGCGCCCCGGGCCGGCACCGGCTGGCCCCGCTCCTGGGTGAACGTGATGGACGGGTCGGGCACGTCGGGCGCGTTGACGAAGGAGGTGAAGCGGCGCAGTCGGTCCGGGTCCTCCAGCACGTCGCGCCACTCGTCGGAGTAGCTCGTGACGTGCCGGGCCATCGCCGCGTCGAGGTCGGCGCAGAGCCCGAGCGAGTCGTCCACGAGCACCGACCGGAGGTGGTCCAGGCCGCCGTCCATGGCCTCGATCCAGGCGGCGGTGCGCTGCAACCGGTCGGCGGTGCGGATGTAGTACATGAGGAACCTGTCGATCAGCGTGACCAGTTCCGCCGTGCTCAGGTCGGTGGCGAACAGGTCGGCGTGCCGGGGCCGGAAACCGCCGTTGCCGCCGACGTACAGGTTCCAGCCGCTCTCGGTGGCGATGATCCCGAAGTCCTTGCTCCGGGCCTCGGCGCACTCGCGGGCGCAGCCGGAGACCGCCGACTTGAGCTTGTGCGGCGCGCGCAGGCCCCGGTAGCGCAGCTCCAGCGCGACGGCGAGCCCGACCGAGTCCTGCACGCCGTAGCGGCACCAGGTGTCACCCACGCAGGACTTCACGGTGCGCAGCGCCTTGCCGTAGGCGTGACCCGACTCGAAGCCCGCGTCGACGAGCCGCCGCCAGATCTGCGGCAACTGGTCGACCCGCGCGCCGAACAGGTCGATCCGCTGCCCACCGGTGATCTTCGTGTAGAGCCGGAAGTCGCGTGCCACCTCGCCGATCGCGATCAGCTTCTCCGGGGTGATCTCGCCGCCGGGAATCCGGGGCACCACCGAGTAGCTGCCGTCGCGTTGCAGGTTGGCCAGGAAATGGTCGTTCGTGTCCTGGAGCGACGCCTGCTCGCCGTCGAGCACGTGCCCGGTGCCGAGCGAGGCCAGGATGGAGGCCACCACCGGCTTGCAGATGTCGCACCCGCCGCCGCGCCCGTGCTCGGCGACGAGCCGGGAGAACGTGCGGATGCCCCGCACCCGGATCAGGTCGAACAGCTCCTGCCGGCTGTGGTCGAAGTGCTCGCACAGCGCGGTGGACTGACGCACCCCGGCGGCGTCCAGCAACTGCTTCAGCATCGGCACGCACGAACCGCAGCTCGTACCGGCCCGGGTGCACGCCTTCAACGCCGGCACGTCGGTCGCCCCACCGGCGATCGCCGCGTCCAGGTCGGCCCGGGTCACCGCGTTGCACGAGCAGACCTGCGCGCCGGCGGGCAACGCGCCCGCACCGGCACCCGCGCCGCCGGCCGGCGCCAGCAACGCCAGCGGGGGACCGGGCAGCGGCCCGCCGACACTGGCCCGCAACGTCGGGTACGCGCTCGCGTCCCCGACCAGCACGCCACCGAGCAGCGTCCGCGCGTCGTCGGAGAGGACCAGCTTCGCGTACGAGCGGGTGGCCGGATCGGTGTACGTCACGTCGAGGCAGCCGGGGGTGACGCCGTGCGCGTCACCGAACGACGCCACGTCCACGCCGAGCAGCTTGAGTTTCGTGGCGGTGTCCGCGCCGGGGAACGTGGCCGCGCCGCCGAGCAGCCGGTCCGCCACCACCTCGGCGGTGGCGTACCCGGGCGCGACCAGACCGTGGCAGACCCCGTCCACCGCCGCGCACTCGCCGACCGCCCAGATCCGCTCGTCGGCCGTCCGGCAGGACGCATCCACCAGCACGCCGCCGCGCGGGCCCAGCGGCAGCCCGGCCGCGCGGGCCAGCTCGTCACGCGGCCGGATCCCGGCCGCCACCACCACCAGCTCCGCGTCGAGGCTGCGGCCGTCGGCCAGGTCGAGCGCGGCCACCGAGCCGTCCGGCCCGGGACGCAGCGCCGTGGTGGCCACCCCGAGGTACGGCGTGACGCCCAGCTCCTCGACGTACCGCCGGAGCATCGCCCCGCCCGCCTCGTCCACCTGCACCGGCATCAGCCGGGGCGCGAACTCGACCACGCTCGTGGTGAGCCCGAGCAGCCGCAACGCGTTCGCCGCCTCCAGCCCGAGCAGTCCGCCGCCGATCACCGCGCCGGTACGGCGGCCCCGGGCGTGCTCCCGGATCGCGGCCAGGTCGTCCAGCGTCCGGTAGACGAAGACGCCTGGTAGATCGGTGCCGTCGACCGGCGGCACGAACGCGTACGAGCCGGTGGCGAGCACCAGCGCGTCGTACGGGTACGCACCGGCCGCCGTGGTCACCACCCGCCGGGCCCGGTCGACGCCGGTGGCCGGCTCGCCCAGCCGCAGGTCCACCCCGGGGTCGGGGGTGTGCACGGTCAGCTCGTCGGCGTCCACCCCGTCGAAGACGGCCGAGAGGCGCACCCGGTCGTACGCCGGACGCCGCTCCTCGGCCAGCACCGTGACCCGCCACCGCCCGTCGGTGTCCCGGGCTCGCAGCGCCTCGACGAAGCGCTGCCCCACCATGCCGTTCCCGACGACGACAAGCCTGCTTCGCTCGCTCATGACGCCACCTCCACCGTCTCGCGTACCTCGTCGGTTGTGGACGGATCCGCCTCGGCGAGCCACCCGGCGATGCCGGCCACCGCGTCCCGGCAGCTGCCGCAGCCAGTGGCGGCCCGGGTCGCCGCGGACAGCGCCGCCGCCGACCGGGCGCCCGCCCGCCAGCACGCCACCAGCTCGCCCTTGCTCACGTCGTTGCACCGGCACACGGTCGCGGCGTCCGGCATCAGCGCCGGTGACGCGGCCGGTCCGGCCGGTGCCTCGCCGAACGCCCGGCCGAGCAGCAGCGAACGCCGGTCCGCCGGCACCGGCGCGCCCCTGTCGAACAGCTGCACCACGGTGCCGACCGCCGGGTTGTCGCCCAGCAGGATCGCGCCGGTCAGCCGCTCGTCCCGGATGCGCAGCCGGGCGTAGGTGCCCCGGGCCGGATCGGCGAAGGTCAGCTCCTCGACCGGGCCGCCCGGGTCGCCGGTGCCGTCCACGTCGCCCATCGCGGCCAGGTCGATGCCGGCCGCCTTGAGCCGGGTCACCGCCGGGCGGGGCCGGTAGCGGGCCAGCGGATCCGCTCCGGTCAGCACGTCGGCCACCACCCGGGCCTGTGCCCAGGCTGGCGCGACGAGCCCGGTCAGCGTCCCGTCGTGCTGGGCGCAGTCGCCGATCGCCGAGATCCGCCTGTCGCTCGTCCGCATCCGGTCGTCCACCACCACGCCCCGCTCGACGGCGAGCCCGGCCGTTGCGGCGAGCGCGGTGTCGGGGCGTACCCCGCAGCAGAGCACCAGCAGGTCGGCGTCGAGCGGTTCGGCGTCGCCCAGGTGCAGGCGGACGCCGGTGGCGTCCGCGCTCACGGCGGTGGCCGCCACCCCGAGCCGGGACCGGACGCCCAGGCCGGCGAGCGTGCCCGCGAGGACCGCGCCAGCCGGCGGGTCGAGCTGGCGTTCCATCAGGTGCCCGACCGGGTGGACCACTGTCACGTCCAGGCCCCTGGTGGCCAGCCCGCGGGCGGCCTCCAGGCCCAGCAGCCCGCCGCCGAGCACGATCACGCGGCGCGCGCCCTCGGCGGCGGCGAGGATCCGCCGGCAGTCGCCGAGCGTGCGGAACGGGACGACCCGCTCGGGCAGCGACGCGAGGCCGGGCAGCGGCGGCACCACGGCCCGGCTGCCGGTGGCGAGCACCAGGTGGTCGTACCCGTGCCGGTCGCCGTCGGCGGTGACCACCTCCCGGGCGGCGCGGTCCACGGCGGTGACCGCCGCGGCGGTGCGGACCTGGACGCCCGGTCCGACGGTTTCGACAAGCTCCACGTCCGGCTCGCCGATGCGTCCGGCGAGCAGCGTGGAGAGCATGATCCGGTTGTACGCGCGGTGCGGTTCCGCCCCGAGCACGGTGATCCGCCGGTCCCCGCCGCGCGCGTGCAGCTCGGCGGCGAGCCGGGCGCCGGCCATCCCGTAGCCGACGACGACGATGCGGTCGTTCATGCCGGCTCCACCCGGACCGCGCAGATCTTGAACTCGGGCATCCCGGAGACCGGGTCGAGCGCGTCGTTGGTGACCGAGTTGGCGCGTTGCGCGCCGGGCCAGTGGAACGGCGCGAAGACGGTGTCCGGCCGGATCGCCGTACTGAGCCGGGCCGGCGCGCGCAGCTCACCCCGGCGGGAGACCACCCGTACCGGTGCCCCCTCGGCCACGCCGATCCGGCCCGCCAGGTCCGGGTGCAGCTCGACGAAGCCGCCCGGCGCGGCGCGGCGCAGCGCGGCCACCCGCCGGGTCTGCGCGCCGGACTGGTACTGGGCGAGCACCCGGCCGGTGGTGAAGTGCAGCGGGTAGTCGGCGCACACCGGCTCGGCGGCCGGGCGGTGGGTCACGGCGTGGAACCGGGCCCGGCCGTCCGGGGTGGGGAAGCGGTCGGCGAACAGCCGGGGCGTGTCCGGGCCGTCCCGGTCCGGGCAGGGCCAGAACACACCGGTGTCGGCGTCGATCCGGTCCCAGGTGATCCCGGCGTAGTCGGCCGGCCCGCCGGCCGAGGCCCGGCCCAGCTCCGCGAATACCTCGCGCGGGTCGGCCGGCAGCGGCGTCCCGCCCTCGGTCAGCCGTCCGGCGAGCGCGGCGAGGATCTCCAGTTCGGTACGGACGCCGGCGGGTGGCTCACGCAGCGCGCGGCGGCGCAACACCCGGCCCTCCAGATTGGTCATCGTGCCGTCCTCCTCGGCCCACTGGGCGACAGGCAGTACCACGTCGGCCAGCTCGGCCGTCTCGGAGCGGACGAAGTCCGCCACCACGAGCAGGTCCAGGGCGCGCAGCCGGGACTCGACCCGGGCGGCGCGGGGTGCGGACACGACCGGGTTGGAGCCGAACACCAGCAGCGCCCGCGCGCCGGACGGCGTACCGAGCGCGTCGAGGAGCTGGTACGCCGGCACCCCCGCCCCGGGCAGCGTGTCCGGGTCGACGCCCCACACTCCGGCGACGTGCGCGCGGGCCGCCGGGTCGTCGATGCGCCGGTAGCCGGGCAGCTGGTCGGCCTTCTGCCCGTGTTCCCGGCCGCCCTGCCCGTTGCCCTGCCCGGTCAGGCAGCCGTAACCGGAGCCGGGTCGGCCGGGCAGGCCCAGGGCGAGCGCCAGGTTGATGAGGGCGGTGACCGTGTCGACGCCCTTGGCGTGCTGCTCGGCGCCCCGGGCGGTGAGGATGATCGCCCGATCCACAGTGGCCAGGGCGCGGGCGGTCGCGTACAGGTCGGCCACCGGCACGCCGGAGAGCCGTTCCACCTCCGCCGGCCAGTAGCCGGCCACCGTCCGCCGGACCTCGTCGAAGCCGGTGGTCCGCTCTTCGACGTACGCCCGGTCCAGCCAGCCCTCGGTGAGCGCGATGTGCAGCAGCGCGTTCGCCACCGCGAGGTCGGTGCCGGGCAGCGGTTGCAGGTGCAGGTCGGCCTGGCGGGCGGTGGCGGTGGCGCGCGGGTCGACCACGATCAGCCGGCCGCCGCGTTCGCGCAGGTCGGTTACGTGCCGCATCAGCGGCGGCATGGTCTCGGCCGGGTTCGCGCCGACCAGCAGCAGCGTGTCCGCGCGGCCGAGGTCGGCGAGCGGGAACGGCAGCCCACGGTCGATGCCGAACGCCCGGTTGCCGGCCGCGGCGGCCGAGGACATGCACCAGCGCCCGTTGTAGTCGATGTGCCGGGTCCGCAACGTCACCCGGGCGAAGCGGCCCAGCGCGTACGCCTTCTCGTTGGTGAGGCCGCCGCCGCCGAAGACCGCCACCGCGTCCGGGCCGTGCCGGTGCTGCACGTCCCGGACCCCGGCCGCGACCCGGTCGAGCGCCTCGTCCCAGGTGGCCGGGCGCAGGTCGGCACCGGGCCGGTCGCGCAGCAGCGGAGTGGTGAGCCGGTCCGGGTGGTCGAGCAGGTCGGCGGCGGTCCAGCCCTTCTGGCAGAGCCCGCCGCGGTTGGTGGGGAAGTCGCGCGCGCCGACCACGACACCGTCGCCGGTGGCGCGCAGCACCATCCCGCACTGCAAGGCGCAGTACGGGCAGTGCGTGGCGGCCTCGACGGAGCGTGGCTCCGTTCGCGTCGCCGTGCGTGCACCGTCTGTCATGTCGGAAAAGCGTGCCGTCGGGCGGTTTCCGGTCCGGGTCTGCTCTGTTTCGGTCCTGTCACGAGCGCTTCACACCGCACCCGCGTGACGAGACGTTCCGCAGGGCTTAGAATGTGGGACAGAAATCTCATATAACGGGAGGCAGAATGAGCGTGACGGACGCGTTCGACGCGGTGGCCGGCACCTACGACCAGGCCCGACGCCGCCTGGTGCCCTGCTTCGACGCCTTCTACGGCACCGCTGTCGAGGTGGCCGCACCGCCGCTGCGCGCCGCGCTCGCCGCCGGGCGTACCCCCGAGGTGCTGGATCTGGGCGCCGGCACCGGCCTGCTGTCGCTCCTGCTGACCGCGGCCGTCCCGGGCGTGCGCCTGACACTGGTGGACGGCGCCCCCGGCATGCTCGCGGTGGCCGCCGGACACCTGCGGGAGCGTGGCGTGCCGCACCGCACCGTCCACGCCGACCTGGCCGACCCGCTGCCGGCCGGCCGGTACGACGCGGTGGTGTCCGCGCTGGCCATCCACCACCTCGACGACGAGGGCAAACGGGCGCTGTACCGGCGGGCCGCCGACGCGCTGGCGCCCGGCGGGGTGTTCGTCAACGCCGAGCAGGTCGCCGGGCCGACCCCGGCGCTGGACCGCCGCTACGACGAGGTGTGGACCGCGCGGATCACCGAGCTGGGTTCCGACGCCGAGGAGATCGCCGGGGCCCGGGAGCGGATGCGGCACGACCGGCCCGCCACGGTGGCCGACCAGTGCCGGTGGCTGACCGAGGCGGGCCTGGTGGACGTGGACTGCTTCTTCAAGGAGTGGCGGTTCGCGGTCTTCGGCGGGCGGCGTCCCTGAGCCGCTGTCCGTTTCCCCGATCGGTGGGGACGAGGATGACTACTGGTCATACCGCTGGGTAGTCTTCCCGACATGACCGCCAAGGTGACGCTGTCGTTCTCCGACGAGACCATCGAGGAGGCGCGCCGGTTCGCCAAGCGGGAAGGGCTCTCCCTCTCCGCCTGGATGGACCAGGCCGCCCGGGAGAAGGCGCTGCGCGAGGTCTTCACCGCGCACGCCGACGCGGTCGGCCGGGCCGGCCTCGACCTGGAATCCGCCGCCCTGGCCGACGCCCAGGAGGCCGCGCTCGTCGACGACGCCCTGTTCGGCGGGCGTCCGCGTGCTGCGTAGGGGCGAGGTCTGGCGCATCTCCGGCGCCCGGGAACGGTTCGGCCTGGTGATCAGCTCCGACGTCTACAACGCCACCGCGGTACCCATCGTGATCGTGGCCGAGGTGGTCGAGGAGTCGCTGCTACGCGACTCGCCGCTCGCCGTGCCGATGGGCCCGTACGTGGTGATGCCCGACCGGATCTCCTCACCGATGAAGAAGTGGTTCGCCGAGTGCGTGGACGTGGCGGACACCGAGACCATGCAGCGGGTCGGCCGGGCACTGCGGATCCTCCAGGAGCTGTGACCGCCTCACCGACGCCGTCCGGCGGACGTGCGATCTCCGTTGCCGTGCCGACGCGTGCGGGGCACGCCCGGGAAACCACGGGCTGACAGCGTCGCCTCGTCATCGACGAGGAGGAGTGGCCCGTGAGCACGCTCGTTTCCGCACCCACGACGCCGCCTGCCGGCACGGCCGGACGGCTCACCGAATGGCGGCCGGAGGATCCGGCGTTCTGGGCCGCCGGCGGCGCCCGGATCGCCCGGCGCAACCTGTACGTCTCGATCTTCGCCGAGCACGTCGGCTTCTCCGTGTGGAGCCTCTGGTCGGTGACGGTGCTGTTCCTGGGCCCCGAGTACGGCATCGACCCGGCCGGGAAGTTCCTGCTCACCGCCGTGCCGGCGGCGCTGGGCGCGGTGCTGCGGCTGCCGTACACGCTGGCGGTGGCCCGGTTCGGCGGCCGGAACTGGACCATCGTGAGCGCGTTGCTGCTGCTGGTGCCGGCGGTGCCGATGGCGGTGCTGATCGAGCCCGGGGTGTCGTACGCCACGCTGATGGTGCTGGCCTGCCTGTCCGGCGTCGGCGGCGGCAACTTCGCCTCGTCGATGGCGAACATCAACCTGTTCTTCCCGGAGCGGCTCAAGGGCCGGGCGCTGGGGCTCAACGCCGGCGGCGGCAACCTGGGCGTACCGGCCGTGCAACTGGTGGGGCTGGCGGTGCTCGCGACCGCCGGTGCCGCGTACCCCCGGTTGGTGCCGGC
Organism: Micromonospora sp. WMMA1947; assembly: GCF_027497355.1. NCBI lineage: Bacteria > Bacillati > Actinomycetota > Actinomycetes > Micromonosporales > Micromonosporaceae > Micromonospora > Micromonospora sp. WMMA1947. Next base: position 2,719,285 of record NZ_CP114909.1, read on the forward strand.
GGTCTACCTGCCGCTGATCGTGCTGGCCGCGCTGGCCGCGGCGCGGTGGCTGGACAACGTGCCGGGGGCGCGCAACGAGCCCGGCGCGCTGCGCGCGGCGGCCCGCGACCCGCACACCTGGGTGATGTCGCTGCTCTACGTGGGCACGTTCGGCTCGTTCATCGGCTTCGGCTTCGCCTTCGGTCAGGTGCTCCAGCTCCAGTTCCACGACCGGTTCCCGACGCCCGTCGACGCGGCCTGGCTGACCTTTCTCGGCCCGCTGATCGGCTCGTTGATCCGGCCCGTCGGCGGTCAGCTCGCCGACCGGCTGGGCGGGGCCCGGGTGACGTTCTGGAACTTCGTGGCGATGGCCGCCGGGGCCGGGCTGGTGCTGTACGCGGCCCGGGAGCGGTCCTTCCCGCTCTACCTGGCCGGGTTCCTGGCGCTGTTCGTCTTCTCCGGGATCGGCAACGGCTCGACGTACAAGATGATCCCGGCGATCTTCCGGGCCCGGGCCGTCGCGGAGAGTGAGCTGACCGGCGACCCGGAGGCGGCGCAGCGGCGGGCCCGGCGCCTGTCCGGCGCGGTGATCGGCATCGCCGGGGCGGTCGGCGCCTCGGGCGGGGTGCTGGTGAACGTGGCGTTCCGGCAGTCGTTCCTGGCCTCTGGCACGGCCGACGCGGCCTACCTGGCCTTCATCGGCTGGTACGCGCTCTGTTTCCTGGTGACCTGGGTGGTCTACCTGCGTCCCGGGCCGCGTACGCTGGTCGGCGTGTGACCTGTGCCATGACGAACGCGCAGGCCACGCGCGGCGCGACCCCGTTTTGACCTGCCGCAGGGCGGCCGGGTATCGTTGCCTGCTGTTGTACGACATTCTTAGGCGTGCCGCATCAGGTACGCTTGGTCGTTCGTGCGCGCTGGTCCGGCTGGGAACTCCTGGTCACCTCGGCGCGCGACCCCAGACCGACGACGAGACAAGGTAGACCTGTGCGTACGTACAGCCCGAAGCCGGGTGAGATCGAGCGTCAGTGGCACGTCATCGACGCCTCTGATGTCGTGCTGGGCCGCCTGGCGACCCACGCCGCCACGCTCCTGCGTGGCAAGCACAAGCCGACTTTCGCGCCGCACGTCGACACGGGCGACTTCGTCGTCATCGTGAACGCGGGCAAGGTCGCGCTGACCGGCAACAAGCGCCAGACCAAGGTCGCTTACCGCCACTCCGGTTACCCGGGTGGTCTGAAGCGGGTCGGCTACGACGAGCTGCTGACCAAGCGGCCCGAGCGGGCCATCGAGCTGGCCGTGAAGGGCATGCTCCCGCACAACAAGCTGGGCCGTCAGCTTCTCAAGAAGCTGAAGGTCTACGCCGGTGCCGAGCACCCGCACACCGCGCAGCAGCCGGTGCCGTTCGAGATCAAGCAGATCGCGCAGTGAGCGCGGGCGAAGGAAGCAGCATGACCGACATCACCGCCACCGAGGTCGCCCCCGAGGCCACCGAGGCGCCGGCGCCCGTCGCGCGCGCGCCCCGTGGTGACCGCCCGATCCAGACCGTGGGTCGGCGCAAGGAAGCCATCGTCCGGGTTCGGATCGTTCCGGGCACCGGCAAGATCACCTGCAACGGCCGCGACCTCGAGGCCTACTTCCCGAGCAAGGTGCACCAGCAGCTCATCAAGGACCCGCTGGTCACCGCCGAGAAGCCCGAGGCGTTCGACGTGATCGCCAACCTGCGTGGCGGCGGCACCACCGGCCAGGCCGGCGCGCTGCGGCTCGCCATCGCCCGGGCGCTGATCGTCAGCGAGCCCGACGACCGCCCGGCCCTGAAGAAGGCCGGCTTCCTGACCCGTGACGCCCGGGTCAAGGAGAGCAAGAAGTACGGCCTCAAGAAGGCCCGCAAGGCTCCCCAGTACTCGAAGCGCTGATCACCACAAGCGTCTTGTACTTCTGACGGACGGCCGGTTCGCCTCCCCTTCCGGGAGGCGGACCGGCCGTTCCGCGTTTCTCTCCTCTCATCAGCAGTTCCACGGAGGTTGGCGGGTATGGGCCGGTTGTTCGGCACGGACGGCGTACGCGGGCGGGCGAACGCGGATCTCACCCCGGAGTTGGCGCTGGCGGTCGCGGTGGCCGCTGCCCACACGCTGGCCGAGACCGACAAGAGCCATCCGCCGCTCGCGGTGGTCGGCCGGGACACCCGGGCCAGCGGCGAGATGCTGGAGGCGGCGGTGGTCGCCGGGCTCACCAGCGCCGGCGCCAACGTGGTCCGGGTCGGCGTGCTGCCCACCCCGGCGGTGGCGTTCCTCACCGCCGAGATCAAGGCCGACCTGGGTGTGATGCTCTCCGCCTCGCACAACCCGATGCCGGACAACGGCATCAAGCTGTTCGCCGCCGGCGGGCACAAGCTGCCCGACGAGATCGAGATGCGGATCGAGGAGGCGGTGAAGGCCAACGCCACCACCGCCTGGAAGCGCCCGATCGGCGCCGGCGTGGGCCGGGTCAACGACCTCCTCGACGGCGCCGACCACTACGTGCAGCACCTGGTCGGCACCGTGCCGCACCGCCTCGACGGGATCAAGGTCGTGGTCGACTGCGCCAACGGCGCGGCGGCCGACGTCGCACCGGTCGCCTACCGGGAGGCCGGCGCCGAGGTGATCGCCATCCACGCCGAGCCGGACGGGCTCAACATCAACGACGAGTGCGGCTCCAACCACATCGACGCGTTGCGCGCCGCCGTGGTCGAGCACGGCGCCCACCTGGGCATCGCCCACGACGGCGACGCCGACCGCTGCGTGGCGGTCACCGCCGACGGCGACGAGGTCGACGGCGACCAGGTCATGGCGATCCTCGCGCTGGCCATGCGGGACGCCGGCGAGCTGACCCAGGACACCCTGGTCGCCACCGTGATGAGCAACCTCGGTCTCCGCCTGGCCATGTCCGAGCACGGCATCCGGCTGGTCGAGACCAAGGTCGGCGACCGGTACGTGCTGGAGGAGCTGCGCGCCTCCGGCCTGGCGCTCGGCGGCGAGCAGAGCGGGCACATCGTGCTGCCCGCGTACGCGACCACCGGCGACGGCGTGCTGACCGGCCTGCACCTGATGGCGCGGATGGCCGCGACCGGCACCTCGCTGGCCGAGCTGGCCGCCGTGGTCACCAAGCTGCCCCAGGTGCTGATCAACGTGCCGGTCGGCGACCGTACCGTCGGCGCCGCCGCGCCCGCCGTCCGGGCCGAGGTCGAGCGCGCCGAGGCGGAGCTGGGCGAGACCGGCCGGGTGCTGCTGCGCCCCTCCGGCACCGAGCCGCTGGTGCGGGTCATGGTCGAGGCGGCCACCGAGGACACCGCGCGCGAGGTCGCCGAGCGCATCGCCGAGCAGGTCCGCACCGCCAGCCCGGTCGCCTGACCGACCCGGGGCCGCCTGCTCCCGCCACCCGCCGGTCAGTTCGCCCGGACCGGCGGTCAGCCTGCCTGGACCCGGCGCAGGAAGCGGGCGGCCAGGTCGGCCACCGCGTCGGCGTCCAGCTCCTGGGCCGGCCCGGCCACCGTCACCTCGGCCAACGCCAGCCCGGGCACCTCGGTGTCCCGCCAGCCGCCGGCGAACCACGCGCGTTCCTCCTCGGCCAGCGCCAGGTTCGCCGCGTCCAGCACCGCCGCCGGATACGGCAGCCAGAACCGGAACTGGTGGGTGTGCGGCGGCGTCGGGTGGACCCGAGCGCCGGGCAGGGCGGCCAGCGCCTCGGCGACCACCTTCGCGTGCGCCACGTACCCGGGGAGGCGGGGCAGCTCCCGGGTCAGCCCGGCGAGCGCGGCGAGCGCCGCCGGCCACTGCTGGAACAGCGTGCCGCCGTAGCGGTGCCGCCAGGCACGGGCGTACCGGATCAGCTCCGCGTCGCCGGCCAGCGCCGCCCCGGAGATGCCGCCCAGGGACTTGTAGAACGAGACGTACGTGCTGTCGGCCAGCGCCGCGATCTCGGCCGGCGAGTAGCCGAGGTGGACTGTGGACTCCCAGAGCCGGGCCCCGTCGAAGTGCACCCGGGCGCCGCGGGCGCGTGCCGCCGCGACGACGGCGACCAGCTCGTCCCAGGTCGGCAGCACGAACCCGGCGTCCCGCAGCGGCAACTCCAGGAACAGCGTGCCGATCGGCTCGTCGAGCGCCGCCACCTCGTCCGCCGTCGGGTTGCGCGGCGCACTCGTGGTGCGCACCGCGCGTACGCCGGTGAGCAGCGCGTACGCGTCCCGCTCGTGGGTCAGCGGGTGGCTGAGCGGGTGCAGGCCGACGCCGGCCCGGCCGGTCAGCTCCGCCCCGTGCCGCATCGCCACCTGCTGCGCCATCGTGCCCGACGGGAAGAACGCGGCGGCCTCCGCGCCGAGCAGCTCGGCGACCCGCAGCTCCAGCTCCGCGACCGGTCCGCCCTCGCCGTACAGGTCGGGCAGGTCGTCCCCGGCCGCCGCGCCGAGCGCGGCGAGCTGCTCCGGCACGGAGGCCGGGCGTACGCCGGACAGCATCGTGTCGCAGCCGCGCTGGGCGGCGAACCGGCGCTGCCGCTCGGCTTGCCCGTCGCTCATGCGGTGCCGGCTGGGCATGCGCTCACGGCCCTCGCTGCGCTCGGTGCGTTCGCGCATGCGGTGCCGGCTGGGCATGCGCTCACGGCCCTCGCTGCGCTCGGTGCGTTCGCGCATGCGGTGCCGGCTGGGCATGCGCTCACGGCCCTCGCTGCGCTCGGTGCGTTCGCTCATCCGTCCTCCCGGAGCCGGCGCAGCCGGGTCACCGCCTCGGCCAGCACCTCGGGTCGCTTGCAGAACGCGAACCGGACCAGCCGGCGGCCGGCCTCCACGTCGTCGTAGAACACCTGCGTGGGCACCGCCACCACGCCGCAGCGCTCCGGCAGCGCCCGGCAGAACTCCACCCCGTCCCGGCCGCCGAGCGGCGTGACGTCGGCGGTGACGAAGTAGGTGCCCTCCGGTGCGAGCACGCCGAACCCGGCGTCGGCGAGCCCGGCGGCGAGCTGGTCCCGCCGGCGCTGCATGTCGTCCCGGAAACCGGTGAAGTAGGCGTCCGGCAGCCCGAGCGCCACCGCCACCGCCGGTTGCAGCGGCCCGGCGTTGACGAACGTCAGGAACTGCTTCACCCGCAGCACGGCGGCCACCAGCGGCGCGGGCCCGCTCGCCCAGCCGACCTTCCAGCCGGTGCAGGAGAACGTCTTCCCGGCCGACGAGATGCGCAGCGTCCGCTCCCGCATGCCCGGCAGCGTGGCCAGCGGTACGTGCGGCGCGGCGGCGTCGGTGAACACCAGGTGCTCGTAGACCTCGTCGGTGACCGCGTACACGTCGTGTTCCCGGCACAGCTCGGCGACCACTGCCAGCTCGCCGGCGGTGAAGACCTTGCCGGTCGGGTTGTGCGGCGAGTTCAGCAGCACCATCCGGGTACGCGGCCCGAACGCGGCACGCAGCTCGTCCGGGTCGAACGCGTACCGGCCGTCAGCGCCGGGCCGCAGCGTCACCGGGCGGCGGACCGCACCGGCGAGCGCGATCGAGGCGGCGTACGAGTCGTAGTACGGCTCGAAACAGATCACCTCGTCGCCCGGCTCGCAGAGCGCGAGGATGCTCGCCGCTACTGCCTCGGTGGCGCCGGCCGTCACCACGATCTCGCCGTCCGGGTCGTACTCCAGGCCCCAGAACCGGCGCTGGTGCTCGGCGACGGCGGCCCGCAGCGCGGGGATCCCCGGGCCGGGCGGGTACTGGTTGTGCCCGGTGCGCAGCGCCTCGGCCGCGGCGGCGAGCATCTCCGGCGGGCCGTCGGTGTCCGGGAAGCCCTGCCCGAGATTGACCGCGCCGGTGCGTACTGCGAGCGCGGACATCTCGGCGAAGACGGTGGTGCCGAACGGCCGCATCCGGGCCACCAGGGGATCGGTCGTCGTCACGGCGGCCAGCCTACGGCCCGCCGCCGACTGCTCACCAGCCGAAGCAGGTCGCGCCGTACTGGCCGGAGTCCGTGGAGACGACCTTGCCGTTGACGGTGATCCGGCAGGTCACGTCGCCGGACTCGACCGGGCTGGCGATGATCTGCACCCGCTCGCGGTCGTTCGCCGTGAAGCGCAGCCGCCAGGGGGTGTCCACGGCGCCGGGTTGGTGGAAGTTCGCGTCCGCGTCGTAGAACTGCACCTCCGCCTCACCGTTGGTGGCGGTCACCTCGTACAGCACGGTGAACCTGCCGGGCCCGCCGGACGGGGTGGTGACCGGCCTGGCCGGGGCACGGGTGGGCTCGTCGGCCCACCCGTCGGGCTCGCCGTACACCGGGCCGTCGTACCGCTCGCCGGAGGCCGTCCCCTCGCCCACGGCCCGGCCGAGGAAGGACAGCCCGACGCAGCCGCAGACGATGAGCGCGAGGACGGTGACGATGCCGATGACCAGGCCGGCCACCCAGCCGCCGCCGCTGCGGCGCGGCGGCATGCCCGGATACGCGTACGGCGGCGGGTAGGGCCCGGGCGGGTAGGGGCCGGTCTTGTAGGGCCCTGGTGGATAGGGGCCGGGCGGGTAGGCCGGCTGTGCCGCGACGTCCGGGACGCCGGACGGGGACGGCCACCCGGGCGTACCGGGGACGTACGGGGCGGCGGAGGCGGGTGGGACCGCCGGGCGTGGCGCGGCGGCCGGGTCGGCCGGAGCGGCCCAGCCCGGTTCGCCCACCGGCGGTTCCGCACCGCCCGGTGGCGTGGCCAGACCGGTCCCGGCGGACGCGCTCTCCGGGCCGGGGGCCGCCCACGGGCTCGGAGCCGGCGGCGGCGACCAGGGCTCGGGCGGTGTCCACGGCTGCGGGGCGGCCAGCGGGTCCGGCGGCGTCCAGGTGGAGGGCTGCGGCGTGGCCGGCGCGGCGGTCGGGTCGGCCGGTCCGGAGACCGGCTCGGGGGCGGGGGTCGTCTCGGACATGGGCTCAGCTCACAGGGGTACGGCGCGGACGACCGCGGAACGGTGGGCCCTGGGGACGGCGCCCGGCCTCAATGTAGGCGGTGACGGCCAGCCGTGCGGTACCGGCCGGTGCTCCGCGTCCCGCGTCCCGAACCGGTAGGGACGGGTGGAACGGCCTGGATGGTGCTATGTCCGGTAATGACAACCCCGACGCTCGGTTCGCTCAAATTCAGTGATCGTTAACCGGACTTCCGAGCACGCACGATGAGCGAAACTCGGTTAGGCTGCGGACCATGTGTGGAATCGTGGGTTACGCCGGTGCGCGCCCGGCGCTCGGCATCGTGCTTGACGGACTGCGGCGTCTCGAATACCGCGGCTACGACTCGGCCGGTGTCGCCGTTGTCTGCGAGGACGAGCTGCTGACCGAGAAGAAGGCCGGCAAGCTCGCGAACCTGGAGAAGGTTCTCTCCGAGCGCGCGGCGGACAACCCCGAGGACTGCGCGGCCAGCCCGATCGGCATCGGCGACGGCACCACCGGCATCGGCCACACCCGGTGGGCCACGCACGGCGGCCCGACCGACCGCAACGCCCACCCGCACCTCTCCCCGGACGGCCGCGTCGCGGTGATCCACAACGGCATCATCGAGAACTTCGCGAAGCTCCGCGCCGAGCTGGAGGACGAGGGTGTCGAGTTCGCCAGCGACACCGACACCGAGTGCGCCGCGCACCTGATCGCCCGCGCGCTGGCCGACCTGCGCTCGGCCGGTGAGACCGACAGCCCGGCGCTCCTCGCCGCCGCCATGCGCGTGGTCTGCGGGCGCCTGGAGGGCGCGTTCACACTGCTCGCCGTCGACGCCGGCATCCCCGGCGCGGTGGTCGGCGCCCGGCGCAACTCGCCGCTTGTGGTCGGCCGGGGCGACGGCGAGAACTACCTGGCCAGCGACGTCGCCGCGTTCATCGAGCACACCCGGGACGCGGTCGAGCTGGGCCAGGACCAGATCGTCCTGATCACCCCGGACAGCATCGACATCACCGACTTCCACGGTCAGCCGGCGAGCGGCACGGACTTCCACATCGACTGGGACTCGTCGGCCGCCGAGAAGGGCGGCTACGACTGGTTCATGCTCAAGGAGATCGAGGAGCAGCCGCAGGCCATCGCCGACACGCTGCTGGGCCGGCTCACCGAGACCGGCGAGATCGCCCTCGACGAGGTCCGCCTCAGCGAGCAGGACCTGCGCGACGTCGACAAGATCTTCATCGTCGCCTGCGGCACCTCCTACCACGCCGGCCTGGTCGCCAAGTACGCCATCGAGCACTGGACCCGCATCCCCTGCGAGGTGGAACTGGCCAGCGAGTTCCGCTACCGCGACCCGGTGCTCGACCGCTCCACGCTGATCGTGGTGATCTCGCAGTCCGGCGAGACCATGGACACGCTGATGGCGCTGCGCCACGCCAAGGAGCAGAAGGCCCGCGTCCTGGCCATCTGCAACACCAACGGCTCGACCATCCCGCGTGAGTCCGACGCCGTGCTCTACACCCACGGCGGCCCGGAGATCGCTGTCGCCTCCACCAAGGCGTTCCTCACCCAGGTCGTCGCGTGCTACCTGATCGGCCTGCACCTGGCCCAGGTGCGCGGCATCAAGTTCGCCGACGAGGTGGGCGCGGTGGTGGCCCAGCTCCAGGAGATGCCGGGCAAGCTGCGGGAGCTGCTGGACCGGATCGAGCCGGTGCGCGAGCTGGGGCGCGAGTTGAAGTCCGAGCCGACGGTGCTGTTCATCGGCCGGCACGTGGGCTACCCGGTGGCGCTGGAGGGCGCGCTGAAGCTCAAGGAACTGGCGTACATGCACGCCGAGGGCTTCGCCGCCGGCGAGCTGAAGCACGGCCCGATCTCGCTGATCGACCAGGGCACGCCGGTGATCTGCATCGTGCCGTCGCCGGTCGGCCGGGGCATGCTGCACGACAAGGTCGTCTCCAACATCCAGGAGGTACGCGCCCGCGGCGCCCGCACGATCGTGATCGCCGAGGAGGGCGACCAGGCAGTGGTCCGCTACGCCGATCACCTGATCTATGTGCCGCGTACGCCGACGCTGCTGGCGCCGCTGGTGACCACGGTGCCGTTGCAGGTGCTGGCCGCCGAGATCGCCGCCGCGCGTGGGCACGATGTCGACCAGCCCCGGAACCTGGCCAAGTCGGTCACCGTCGAGTAGCCGATCTCGTCCACGGTCCCTCCACCCGCACGACGGGTGGCGGGACCGTGCCGTCTCCGGCCTGCTCACCGGCCCAGCACGATCCGGGCCATGCCGTCCAGCGCCGGGTTGTCCGGATCCCAGTAGCCGGTGTGGCCGTGCGGAGCGCTCGGGAAGCGCCGCCCGCCGAAGCCCGGCGCGCTCGGGTCGGCGCCGAACCAGAGCCGCTCGCCGTGCGGGTCGAGCGCGGTGAGTGCCGGACCCAGCGGCGTACCCGCGAGCAGCGCACGGCGGGCCAGGTCGTCCGGTGGGCGGGCCAGCCGGATCACGTCGTCCGGCGCGGTCGACGACCAGACCTGGCCGGCCGGCATCCGCAGGTCGGCGGCGTGATCCACCCCGACTCCCGGTGAGCCGACGAAGACCAGCGCGTCCGCGCTCAATCCGTGGTCGCGGGCGGCGGCGCCGACCACGAGCGAGCCGTAGCTGTGCCCGAGCACCGTCTGCCGCGACGGTGGACCCTCGTGCGCGGCCCGCAGCCCGTCCTGGAACCGGTGCAGCGCCGGGCCGGCCTCCTCGGCCTGCCGGGTGCCGGCTGCCTCGGTGAGGAAGTCCGGCGCGTCGTAGTCCAGCCAGAGCACCGCCGCCGCCTCCTCGCCCGGCCCGAGCGCCGTGCACCGCTGCAACACCCGGGCCGCCCGGCCCAGCTCGGCCGGCGCGTCGGCGAGATCCGAGGTCATACCCGGGACGTAGGTGAGCACGGAGGCGGCGCGGTCCGGGTTGCCGAGCGCCACCACCGCCCGGCCGTCCCCGGCCGGATCGAGCCCCAGCAGGTACGCCCGGGGCGTCCCGCCCGCGGCCAGCCGCTCGGTGAGCCCGTCCAGCCCGCGCAGCGCCGCCTCGACAGCGGCGAGCCGGACCCGGCGGGACGCCTCCAACGGCCCGGCCGGAAGCGGGTGCAGCAGCGCGAGCCGCCGGACGAGCAACCGCTCCCGCCGGTCACCGAGCAGCAGCCGGTTCGCCTGGTCCCGGGCGGCGGCCGGAAGCCCGTCGAGGCGACCGATCCGGTCCGGTTCCCGCCCCACCAGCCAGCGCCGCTCGGCCGCGCTCAGGCCGGCCCACCAGCGGCTCACCTCGGCCGGCCCGGCGCCGGGCCCGGGCCGGTACGCGGGCGGCACGCTCACCCAGCCGCGTACCGCAGCGGTGGCCAGTTCCGCCAGCCGGCCCGCCGCCTCCCGATCGGCGGCGCCGGCGAGCGTCAGCGCACCCCGGATCCCGGCCCGCGCGTGCACGACCGCCGGTCCGGCCTGCGCGATCGGCCGGGCCGGGTCGGGCCGGACCGCTCCGGTGCGGCCGACGAGCAGGCCACCGGACTCGGCGCGGGCCACCTCGGCGCCGAGCCGGGCCTTGGCCGCGCCCAGCCGGGCACCGAACTCGGCGAGCACCTGGTCGACCTCGAGCAGGGCGGGGAGCACGTCGGTGAGGTCGGTCCGCAGGTCCCCGATCCGCCGCTGCGCCGCCGCCGAGGCCGCGCCCGACCATCCGGGCCGCAGCGCGCCGATCCGGGCGGTGAGCGCGTCGGCGCGCTGCCGTACCGGCCCGGCGAGGTCTCGCCACCCCGTTCCGGCGGCCGGCCAGGCACCCGGATCGGCCCGCCAGAGCTGTGCGTAACCGACCGGCACGTCGGCGGAGCCGGCCGGACCGCTGCTCACCGCAGCACCCCGGTGAGGCGGCGCGCGGCGCGTTCGTCGACCGCCTCGTAGCCGTCCGCGCCACGGCGCAACGCCTGAGCGGTGTCGGCCACCCGGGCGCCGAGCGCGCCGGACCAGCGCCGCACCGCCGCCTCCAGGTCGGCCAGCGCCGCACCGGATCGCCAGCCCTCCGGTGCCACCACCAGCAACGACTCCGGCGCGGCGCCCGGCCCGCAAGCCAGCCGGTACGCGTCGTCGGCCAGCTCACGCGCCACCGTGCGCAGCAGCTCCGGGTCGACGTCGAACGGTCTCTCCACCACGTGACCTCCCTCGCCCGGCGCCACCGGCCGGCTCCGGTCACCGGGACGCTAGGCGGCAGCCGACGGTGGCCGCCGACCCCTGTGGACAACGTGCCGGGTTGTCCACAGGGCTGGTTCGCCGGCCGGTCGGAGGCGCGTACCGCCGGTAGGGTGAGGCCGTGATCGGGGGAGCCGCGGGCGGAAGCTGAGCCGGGCGCGACGAACGGAGCGGGGTGGCATGAGACGGGTGTGGCGGGTCGCCGACGTTCGCGCGGCGGAAGCGGGCCTGATGGCCACCCTGCCGCCCGGCACGCTGATGCAGCGGGCCGCGGCCGGGCTGGCCCGTCGCTGCGCGTTGTTGCTCGCCGACCGGGGCGGGGTCTACGGCGCGCGGGTGCTGGTGCTCGCCGGGTCCGGCGACAACGGCGGTGACGCCCTGTACGCGGGCGCGCACCTGGCCCGCCGGGGCGCGGCGGTGACCGCGCTGCTGCTCACGTCGGGCCGGGCGCACGCCGAAGGGCTGGCCGCCCTGCGCGCCGCCGGTGGGCGCGTGGCCGACCGGCCGCCCGCGACTGTCGACCTGGTGCTCGACGGCATCGTGGGCATCGGCGGCACCGGTGGGCTGCGCGAGACCGCCGAGCAGCTGGCCGCGAGCCTGACCGGGCAGCGCGGGCGCGACGGCACGCCCGCCACGGTGGTCGCTGTCGACGTGCCGAGCGGCGTCGCTGTCGACACCGGCCACGTCCCGCTCACCGACGCCGGGCGGCCCCGGGCGGTCCGCGCCGACGTGACCGTGGCCTTCGGCGCGCTCAAGCCCGCACTGGTCGTCGGTCCCGCCGCCGAGCTGGCCGGCGAGGTCGAGCTGGTCGACATCGGGCTGACGCCGTGGCTGCGCGGCACCCCGGCGCTCCAGGTGATCGAGCAGACGGACGTGGCCGACTGGTGGCCGGCGCTGGGCGCGTCGTCGGAGAAGTACACCCGGGGCGTAGTAGGCGTGGCCACCGGGTCGGCCACCTACCCCGGCGCCGCGGTGCTCTCCGTCGCCGGGGCGCTCGCCGGCCCCACCGGCCTGGTCCGGTACGCCGGGAGCGCCAAGGACGAGGTGCTGCACCAGCACCCGTCGGTGATCGCCACCGGCCGGGTCGCCGACGCGGGCCGGGTGCAGGCGTGGGTCTGCGGCTCCGGGCTCGGCACCGGCGAGGACTCCGCCGCCGAGCTGCGCGCGGTGCTGGCCGCGCCGGTGCCGGTGGTGCTCGACGCCGACGCGCTGACGCTGCTCGTCGACGGCAAGCTGGCCGACCGGCTGCGCGGCCGGGACGCGCCGATCGTGGTGACGCCGCACGACCGGGAGTACGCCCGGCTCTGCGGCGAGATGCCGGGGGAGGACCGGGTCGCCGCCGCTCTGCGGCTGGCCGCCTGGATGAACGCGGTGGTGCTGCTCAAGGGCGACCGCACGGTCATCGGCACGCCCGACGGCCGCGCGTACGTGAACCCGACCGGCACCCCGGTGCTCGCCACCGGTGGCACCGGCGACGTACTGGCCGGGCTGCTCGGTTCGCTGCTCGCCGCGGGGCTGGCCCCGGAGCGGGCGGCCGCCGCGGCGGCGTACCTGCACGGGCTGGCCGGCCGGGAGGCGGCGCGCGGCGGCCCGGTGACCGCGCCCGACGTGGCGGCGGCGTTGCGTCCGGTACTGGCCCGGCTGGGCTGATCCGGGCGGCGGCGCCCGGTGGCGGCGGGCACCGCCCGCACGGCTCACGGCGCTGATGATCACTGACGGAAGTAGGCTGAGGACATGTGGCAGTCGGAGGTGCGCGTCGACCTGGACGCGATCCGGGAGAACGTGACCCGGCTCAAGGCCGGCACCAGCGCCGAGCTGATGGCGGTGGTCAAGGGCGACGGCTACGGCCACGGCATGGTGCCCGCCGCCCGGGCGGCGCTCGACGCGGGGGCGGACCAGCTCGGCGTCTGCACGCTGGACGAGGCGCTGCGGCTGCGTGAGGCGGGCATCTCCGCGCCGGTTCTGGCCTGGCTGCTCGACCCCGGCCTGCCGCTGCACGACGGGATCACCGTCGGCGTCGACCTCGGCTGCGCCAGCCTCACCCAGCTCGACGAGATGATCGAGGCGAGCCGCCGGGCGGACCGCGCGGCCCGGCTGCACCTCAAGATCGACACCGGGCTGGCCCGGGGCGGCGCCACCGTCGCCGACTGGCCGGCGCTGCTGGAGGCCGCCGCGAAGGCCCAGGCGGACGGCCTGGTCGAGGTGGTCGGCGTGTGGAGCCACTTCGTGTACGCGGACTCGCCCGGCCACCCCACCACCGACCGCCAGCTCGCCGTGTTCCACGAAGGGCTGGAGATGGTGACGCGCGCCGGACTGCGTCCGCGCTACCGGCACCTGGCCAACTCGGCCGCCACGCTGACCCGGCCGGACACCCACTTCGACCTGGTCCGGCCCGGCATCGCCGTCTACGGCCTGTCGCCGGTCGCGGGCGAGCAGTTCGGTCTGCGTCCCGCCATGACCGCCCGTGCCCGGGTGATGCTCACCAAACGTGTCGCGGCCGGCACCGGCGTCTCCTACGGGCACACCTACCTGACCGAGCAGGAGGCGAACCTTGCCGTGGTGCCGCTCGGCTACGCCGACGGGGTGCCCCGGCACGCCTCCAACACCGGCCCGGTGCACCTCGCCGGCAAGCGCCGGACCATCTCCGGGCGCGTCTGCATGGACCAGTTCGTGGTCGACTGCGGCGACGACGAGGTGGCTGCCGGTGACGTGGTGACGCTGTTCGGCAGCGGCGCGGACGGCGAGCCCACCGCCGACGACTGGGCCGAGGCGGTCGGCACCATCAACTACGAGATCGTGACCCGCTTCGGCGGCGTGCGCGTGCCCCGCGTCTACGACGGCGAGCGCGCATGAGTGTCCGGTTGCCGCGACCGCGTACCGCCGCCGGCAAGGTCGCCGGGCTGGTCGGCGCCGCCGTCGGTGTGGCCGCCGCCGGGCTCGCGGCGGGCGTGGTCAGCGAGCGGGTGCTGGTCCGCCGGCTCAAGAACGACCCCACCGACAGGTACGCCGGCGAGGTCTTCGGCGAGCAGCGCTACGACGAGGCGTACCGGTTGGAGATGCCGGACGGCACCGACATCCACGTGGAGGTGGTCGAGCCGACCCGGCCGGTGGCCGGGCACCCGACGGTGGTGCTGGTGCACGGGTTCTGCCTGGACATGGGCACGTTCCACTTCCAGCGCAAGCGGCTCGCCGAGCGCGGCGACTACCGGGTGGTCGCGTACGATCAGCCGGGCCACGGCAGCTCCGGCCGGCTGGAGAGCGGCGAGTACGACCTGACCGCGCTGGGCCACACGCTGCGCCGGGTGCTCGACGAGGTGGCACCGGAGGGTCCGCTGGTGCTGGTCGGGCACTCCATGGGCGGCATGACGATCATGGCGCTGGCCGAGCTGTACCCGGAGATGTTCGGTGACCGCGTGGTCGGCACCGTGCTGATGGCGACCTCCGGCGGGCTGGCGGCGGAGACCAAGCTGGTGGCGCCCGCGCTGCTCGGCCGCGTCGGCTCGCCGGTGCTCTACATGATGAGCAACGCCACCCGGTACGGCGGCACCGTGATCGACAGGGCGCGCCGGTCGACCTCGAACGTGGCCTGGCTGCTGACCCGCAAGTACGGCTTCGGCACGTCGAAGCCGAGCCCGGCCCTGGTGTCGTACGTCGAGATGATGAACTCGCGTACCTCGGCCGACACGGTCACCCGCTACCTGCGGACGATTGCCACCCACTCCCGGTTCCCGGCGCTCGCGGCGCTGGCCGGCACGCCGGTGCTGGTGATCGTGGGGGACAAGGACATGATCACGCCGGTGACGCACTCCGAGGAGATCGTCCGGCGGCTGCCGCACGCCGAGTTCGTGAAGATCAACGACAGCGGGCACGTGGTGATGCTGGAGCACGCCGACGAGGTGAACGCGGCGCTGGAGAGGTTCCTGGATTCGCTATGACAGTGGTCGTGGAGCTGAAGACCGTCGACGACACCCACGAGTTCGGGCGGCGGCTGGCAGGTGTGCTGCGGGCCGGTGACCTGCTGCTGCTCAGCGGCCCGCTCGGCGCCGGCAAGACCGCGCTGACCCAGGGCATCGGCGCCGGCCTCGGCGTACGCGGGGACGTCACGTCGCCCACCTTCGTCATCGCCCGGGTGCACCGGCCGGACCCGGCGCGGGGCAGCCGGGTGACGCTCGTGCACGCCGACGCGTACCGCCTGGGCGAGGCCGCCGACCCGCGCGCGGAGATCGACGACCTCGACCTGGACGCCTCGGTCGACGAGGCGGTCACTGTGGTGGAGTGGGGTGAGGGGATGGTCGAGCAGCTGGTCGACGCGCACCTGCGGGTACGCATCGACCGCCGCGACGACGACACCCGGGCGGTCACGCTGGAACCGGTCGGTGGCGACTGGGCCGCCCGGGTCGCCGGACTGTCCTGAGCTACGGCTGCAGAGGCATCGTCCAGCAGTTGGAGTAGGCGGTGCGCCGGGCGAGCCGGTCGGTCAGCCAGGCCACCGCGTCGCCCTGATCGGTGATGAGCGGCGCCAGGTGGTTGGTGAGGAGCTTGTCGCCGAGGTTGGGCAGGCTGACCGCCTGGTAGGTCACGTTGGCGCCCTTGCGGCACCAGTCGACCGCCAGTTGGCGGGCCTGCCGGTGGGGCACGATGTCGTCCTGGACGCCTGTCGCCACGCGGACCGGGCCGGTGGGCTTGAGCGTGCCGATGCGCTGCCGGTCGAGGACGGCCTGGGCCTCGGGCGAGGCGGCGATGACGGCGGTGAGGGACCGGCCGCCGGTGATCCACCTGCTGCTCTTGGTGAACGCGTACCGGAGGATCGCGTCACCGACGCACATGGTCGAGGTGTCGGAGAGCGCCGCCCGGCCGGCGTCGTTGATGTTCGCCTGGATGACGTCCCGCACCGCCGGGTCGGACTGGGCGAAGCCGTTGAGCGACCAGCCCAGCGCCCCGGCCAGCGCGCTGCCGTCGATGCCCGCGATGACGGCGGTCAGGTCGGCGGGCGGCGCGCCGACGTAGGTTCCGGCCAGCGGCACGTCCGGTGCGTACGTGGGCTGGAGTTCGGCCGCCGCGGCGCTGGCACCGCCGCCCTGGCTGTAACCGTACAGGCCGACGCGGGACTGGGCGGTGACCGATGCTCCCGGCACCGCGCGGGCGGCGCGGGCCGCGTCGAGCAGGGCGCGGCCCTCGTCGAGGCGGTTGACGTACGTGTGCAGCCGGTCGGTCGCGCCCAGCCCGACGTAGTCGGTGACGACGACCGCGGCGCCGGTGGCGAGCAGGCGGTAGATGGCCAGGGCCTCGTAGCCGACGGACAGGGTGTCGCCGGTGAGGGTGAGCGGGTGTTGCAGGGCGTACGAGGGCGCGCACTGGTCGCCCTGCCCCATGGTGCCGGAGGCGACGGCGACCAGCGGGCGCGGTCCGGTGCCCCGCCACGCCGCCGACGGTTCGATGTAGGCGCCGGTCACGCCGACGGCCCGGCCGTTGGAGTCGGTGGACCGGTACATCAGGCGGGTGGCGGTGCCGGGCATCGGGCGGCCGTCGAGCCCGGGGATGCTCAGGCCGAGCGGCAACGGCTCGGTACGGATCAGCGTGCCGTTGGTGGCGGGCAGGTCGGCGGGCGGGTGGTAGAAGGCGGGGATCGTCACGCCGCGGGAGACCACGGGCGTGGTGCTGTCGGCGGCCGCGCCCGCGCCGGAGGCGGCCAGGTAGGTGGCTGCGGCCGCGGCGACGGCCAACATCCGGAGGCCGATCGTGCGGCGGGGGGAGAGGGCGGTGGAGGGCGTGCGGGGACGGGTGTTTCTCCTGCTCACGGGCACTCCTAGCGAGCATCGATGGTGGTGGATGCAAGCTAGCAGTGAGGGTGTGGCGTAAGTAACTTGCCAGTAGGTTACGTCCCGGTAACTTTTCCCGTCCAGTGCCCGGCCCTGCCACCGCCGGGGAGTGTCGGTTGCGGCTGGTATGAAGATGGCGACCCGACGAGGAGAGGTTGCCGATGCCCGACGCCCCCACCCTGGACCTGCCGGCGCTGCTGCCGGAGGCCTGGCGTGCCGTGCTCACCCCCCACCTCGACCCGGCCCGCACCGCCGCGCTGGCCGAGTTCGTCACCCGGGAGTACGCGACCGCCACGGTCTTCCCGCCGCTGGAGGACCTCTTCTCCGCCTACCGGTTGTGCGGGCCGGCCGACACCCGGGTGCTGATCCTCGGGCAGGACCCGTACCACAAGGCGGGCCAGGCGCACGGGCTGAGCTTCAGCGTGCGCGAGGGGGTGGCGGTGCCGCCGTCGCTGCGCAACGTCTTCAAGGAGCTGGGCGAGGACCTGGGCGTGCCGAAGCCGCGCAGCGGCAACCTCGACGGCTGGGCCGCGCAGGGCGTCCTGCTGCTCAACTCGGTGCTGACGGTCCGGCAGGCCACCCCCGGCTCGCACGCGAACAAGGGCTGGGAGGAGTTCACCGACGCCACGATTCGGGCGCTCGACGCGCTCGACCAGCGCGTGGTCTTCCTGCTCTGGGGTGGCTACGCGCGCAAGAAGGCGGCGCTGGTGACCAACCCGCAGCACGTGGTGCTGGAGGCCGGGCATCCGAGCCCGATGAACCCGCGCGGCTTCCTCGGCAGCCGCCCGTTCAGCGCTGCGAACAAGGCGCTGGCCGACGCGGGGCTGCCCACCATCGACTGGGAGCGCTCAGCCGGCTGACCCGCCCGGCGCCTCGCCCGCCGCCTCGGCGAGGCGCCGACGATGGCGGCGCAGCAGTTCGGCCGTACGCCGGTCGGTCACCTCCACCTCGACCAGCGGCTCGACCGGGTACGTGCGGTCACCGAGGCGGACCTCGATGGGCTCGGGCAGTTCGTCGCACATCCGGGCCCGTAGTTCGCCGTAGCGGGTCAGCCAACGGTGCTCGCCCGGCTCCTCGGGCTCCGTGTGGATGCCGCCCCACTCTTGCCATCGGGCGTTCCAGCGCTGCGCGTGGATCCGATCGAGGAGCGCGCTGAACTGCGGCGAGTCCCGCCAGCGCACCGCGATCTCGACCGCGTCCACCGGCAGCGGCGCGCCCTGCAGCAGTGCCGCCATGCCGCCCGACAGCACGTACGGCAGGTCGCCCAACGCGCCCATGAGCCGGTCCAGCCGGAGATCTTCGATCCGCTCGGCAAGCACCGTCCCGGCCATCTCGTCCAGCGCGGCGTCGAGGTGGCTGTCCAGCGGCTCGATCTCGATCCGCAGTTGCCGGCCGAGCGCGGCGAGCAGGCGTTCCGCGGTGGTCAGGCTCGGCAGCCGGTCGCCGCGTTCGATCCGGGCGATGGCGGCCTGACCGAGCCCGGACCGGGCGGCCAGCGCCTGCTGCGTCAGCCCTGCTTGTTCGCGCTCCCGCCGCAGAGTGCGGGCGACCTCTCGAACGAGGCGACTCTCCGTCATCCCCGGAGGATGGCAGTCCTCTCCCACGCCTTATGCCTGTGAGTCATAAATATGACCCAGAGGCATAAGGCGCTCCAGTCTTCTCCTCGGCTCGGACGCTACGCACCGTCACCGGGTCAGCGGCGAGGGCGTGCCGGAGACGGGGAGAGCGGACGGCTAGGCTGGCTTACCGTGCTCGTACTCGTGGTGGACTCCTCGACTCCCGCGGTGACCGCGGCCCTGGCCGAGGTCTCGGCGGACGGCGTCGCGGTCCGCGCGTCCCGGTGCACTGTCGACGCCCGCGCCCACGGCGAGCTGCTCGCACCGCAGGTCGACGCCGTGCTGGCGGACGTCGGCGCGCGCCCCGCCGACCTGGCCGCGATCGTCGCCGGCCTCGGCCCCGGCCCGTTCACCGGGCTGCGGGTCGGGCTGGTCACCGCCGCCGCCATGGGTCAGGTGCTCGGCGTGCCCACGTACGGTGTCTGTTCGCTGGACGGGCTCGGCCACCCGGCGGCCGCCGGCGAGCCGGTGCTGGCGGCGAGCGACGCGCGGCGCCGGGAGATCTACTGGGCCGTCTACGACGGCGCGGGCCAGCGCCTGGTCGGCCCGGAGGTGGCGGCCCCGGCGGTGGTCGCGGAGCGGGCGCGCGACCTGGCGGTCACCGTCGCGGTCGGCGACGGCGCGCACCGGTACGCGGACGTGCTGGGGCTGCCGGTACGCGACGAGCCGCGCTACCCGGACCCGCTGGCGCTGGCCCGTCTCGCCGCGCCACGGATCCGCGCGGGTGCGCCCGGCGAGACGCTCACCCCGCTCTACCTGCGCCGCCCGGACGCGGTCGCGGCCACCGGCCACAAGCCGGTCCTGCCATGAGGCTGGGCCGGTTCCGCTGGTGGCACATCGACGAGGTGCTGCCCATCGAGGCGGACCTGTTCGGCGCCGAGCAGTGGTCGGCGGCGATGTTCTGGAACGAACTCGCCAACGGGCACTTCTACCTGGTCGCCACCGACGACGACGGCGCTGTGCTCGGCTACGCCGGGCTGGCCGTGTCCCCGCCCGACGAGGCGTGGGTGCAGAACGTCGCGGTCCGCCGGGACGCCCAGCGCCGGGGCATCGGCCGGCTGCTGCTGGAGGCGCTGCTCGCCGAGGCGACCCGGCGTGGCGCCCGCAGCACGCTGCTGGAGGTCGCCGCCGACAACGCGCCGGCGCAACGGCTCTACGCCGGCTACGGCTTCGAGCCGATCGGCGTACGGCGCGGCTACTACCAACCGAGCAACACCGACGCGCTGGTCATGCAGCGCAACGAGGACTGACGCGCATGGCTGACGAACCCCTGATCCTCGGCATCGAGACCTCCTGCGACGAGACCGGCGTGGGCATCGTGCGCGGGCACACGCTGCTCGCCGACGCGCTCGCCTCCAGCGTCGAGGAGCACGCCCGGTTCGGTGGCGTGGTGCCCGAGGTGGCCAGCCGCGCCCACCTGGAGGCCATGGTGCCGACCATGGACCGGGCGCTGCGCGAAGCAGGCGTCACCATCGCCGACATCGACGCCATCGCCGTGACCTCCGGGCCGGGCCTGGCCGGCGCGTTGCTCGTCGGGGTCGCCGCCGCCAAGGGGTACGCGGTGGCGGCGGAGAAGCCGGTGTACGGGGTGAACCACCTCGCCGCGCACGTCGCTGTGGACACGCTCGAACACGGTCCGCTGCCCGAGCCCGCGATCGCGCTGCTGGTCTCCGGCGGGCACTCCTCGCTGCTGCGCGTCGACGACCTGGCCCGTGACGTGGTCCCGCTCGGCGCCACCATCGACGACGCGGCCGGTGAGGCGTTCGACAAGGTGGCCCGGCTGCTCGGGCTGCCGTTCCCCGGCGGTCCGTACATCGACCGCGAGGCGCGGGCCGGTGACCCGGCGGCGATCGCCTTCCCGCGCGGGCTGACCGCCGCGAAGGACCTGGCCGGGCACCGGTACGACTTCTCCTTCTCCGGCCTGAAGACGGCGGTGGCCCGCTGGGTGGAGGCGCGGCAGCGGGCCGGTGAGCCGGTGCCGGTCGCCGACGTGGCCGCGTCCTTCCAGGAGGCGGTCTGCGACGTGCTGGTCGGCAAGGCGATCGACGCCTGCCGCACCAGCGGCATCGACACGCTGGTGATCGGCGGCGGGGTGGCCGCCAACTCCCGGCTGCGGGCGATGGCCGAGCAACGGGCCGGCAGGCACGGCATCCGGGTGCGTACGCCCCGGCCGAAGCTCTGCACGGACAACGGCGCGATGGTGGCCGCGCTCGGCTCCCATCTGGTGGCCGCGGGCGTCGCGCCGAGCCGGCTGGACCTGCCGGCCGACTCGGCGATGCCGCTGACAGTGGTCAGTGTGTGAGCGGGGAGGGTACCGACATGATCGTCCGGATGTGGGAGGCCAAGGCCGAGCCGTACGGCTTCGCCGACCTGATCACCTGGGTCTGCGAGACCGCGCTGCCCGAGTTCGAGCACGACCCGATGCACGTCTCCAGCGAGGTGTTCTCCTCCACCGACCACCGGCTCGTGGTCATCTCCAAGTGGCGGAACAATCCCCGGGAACTGCCCGAGCCGCCCGCGCGCCTGATCGCCCGCCCGCCGCACAGCTGGGACTTCGCCCAGGTCGACCGCTGACGCGAGGGTTGTCACGACGGCCGGAATTGGTTGGCGTCCGGGTCGTCCCGGCACCTAGCGTCAGTGGGTCATGCGCTTCTCACCGGCCGGCGACCCCGGTACCCCTGACGCGCGGTCGGCCACCCGGTACCTGGTGTGGCTCGCCGGGCGGCACCCCTTCATCTTCGGCGCCGGTCTTGCGCTCGGCGTGATCTGGATGCTGGCCCAGGCGCTGGTGCCGGCCGTGCTCGGCCGCGCCGTGGAAGCCGGCCTGGCGCAACGCGACCCGGACGCGCTCGTGCGCTGGAGTCTGGCCCTGCTCGGGCTGGGCCTGGTGCAGGCCGTCGCCGGGATCCTGCGTCACCGCTGCGCGGTGCACAACTGGCTCGGCGCCGCCTACCGCACCGTGCAGGTGACGGTGGACGCCACCAACCGGCTCGGCGCCGCGCTGCCCCGGCGCGTCGCGGCCGGCGAGGTGGTGAGCATCGGCACCGCCGACATCGAGCACATCGGCAGCTCCATCGACATCACCGCCCGGGGCGTCGGCTCGGTGGTCGGCATCGTCACCGTCGCGGTGATCCTGCTCAGCGCCTCCCAGCCGCTCGGCCTCGTGGTGGTGTTCGGGGTGCCGCTGCTGATGGCGCTCGTCGCGTTGCTGATCCGCCCGCTGCACCGGCAGCAGGCCGCGTACCGGGACTCGACCGGCCGGCTCACCGCCCGGGCCGCGGACATCGTCTCCGGCCTGCGCGTGCTGCGCGGAGTCGGCGGCGAGCCGGTGCTGTCCGAGCGCTACCGGCAACGGTCGCAGGCGCTGCGCGCGGACGGGCTGCGGGTGGCCCGGGTCGAGTCGCTGTTGCAGGCCGCGCAGATCCTGCTGCCCGGCGTCTTCGTGGTGCTGGTGACCTGGCTCGGCGCCCGGTTCGCGCTGCGCGGCGAGATCAGCGCCGGCGAGCTGGTCTCGTTCTACGGCTACACCGCGTTCCTGGTCAGTCCGCTGCGCAACCTCACCGAGGCGGCCGACAAGCTGACCCGGGGACACGTCGCGGCCCGCCGGGTGGTCCGGCTGCTGCGGCTCGCGCCGGAGTTCACCGACCCGGCCAGCCCGGTGCCGGTGCCGGCCGGTCCGGGCGAGTTGGCGGACGTGCGTTCCGGACTGGTGCTGCGACCGGGCCGGCTCACCGCGCTGGCCAGCGCCGCCCCGCAGGACGCCGTCGAGATCGCCGACCGGCTGGGCCGGTACGCCGACGGGGACGTCACGCTGCACGGCGTACCGCTGCGGGACCTGGCGCTGGCGACGGTGCGGGAGCGGATCCTGGTGGCCGACAACGACGCGCAGCTGTTCAGCGGCGTGCTGCGCACGGAGCTCGACCCGCACGACCGGGCCCGGCCCGGCGCCGTGGAGGCGGCGCTGGCCGCGGCGAGCGCCACCGACATCGTCGAGGCACTGCCCGGCGGCCTGGACGGCGAGGTCGCCGAACGCGGCCGGGAGTTCTCCGGCGGGCAGCGGCAGCGGCTGCGGCTGGCCCGCGCGCTCGTCGCCGACCCGGAGACGTTGATCCTGGTCGAGCCGACCAGCGCGGTGGACGCGCACACCGAGGCGCGCATCGCCGAACGGCTCGGCCCGGCCCGCCGGGGCCGCACCACGCTGGTCTGCACCACCAGCCCGCTGGTGCTCGGCCACGCCGACCACGTGGTCTTCGTGGAGGACGGCAAGGTCGTCGCCGAGGGCCGGCACGAGGAACTGCTCGCCGCCGAGCCGCGCTACGCCGCCACGGTGAGCCGGGAGGAGGACCGATGAGCAACGCGCTGCCCGTCGCCGACGTCGCCCAGGTCCGCCGGTACGTGCGGGAGCTGATCCGCCGCCACCCGCGCGGCCTGGCCGTCGCGCTCGGCCTGCACGCGCTCGCCGCGGGTGCCGGGCTCGTCGCCCCGCGCCTGCTCGGTGACCTCGTGCAGGGGATCTCCCAGGGCATCGCCGCGACGACAGTGGACCGGGTCGTGGCAGCCATCGCCGCGTTCGTGGTGGTGCAGGCGGTGCTGGTCCGCTTCGCGCACCTGGCCTCGGCCCGGCTCGGTGAGCGGGTGCTCGCCGAGCTGAGGGAGGAGTTCGTCGACCGGGTGCTCGCGCTGCCGCTCGCCACTGTCGAGCGGGCCGGCACCGGAGACCTGCTCACGCGCACGTCGCGCGACGTCGCCGCGCTGTCCCGTACCGTCCGGTTCGCCGGGCCGGAGACGCTGATCTCGGCGCTGACCGTGCTGCTGATCCTCGGCGCGCTGCTGCTGACCGGTCCGCTGCTGGCGCTGCCCAGCCTGCTGTCGGTGCCGGTGCTGTGGGCCGGCACGCGCTGGTACCTGCGCCGCGCGCCGCAGGGCTACCTGCGGGAGAACGCCGCCTACTCGGACATCACCGACGGGATCAGCGAGACCGTCGAAGGGGCGCGGACCACCGAGGCGCTGCGTCAGGCGGCCCGCCGCCGGGCTCGCGGCGACGCCGACATCCGCCGGTCGTACGCCGCCGAGCGCTACACGCTCCACCTGCGGACCGTGTTCTGGCCGGTGGCCGAGTTCGGCTACCTGGTGCCGATGGTGGCGACGCTGCTCATCGGCGGCTGGTTCCACCTGAAGGGCTGGGTCAGCCTCGGCCAGGTCACCGCCGCCACGCTCTACGCCCAGCAGCTCACCGACCCGATCGAGCGGCTGCTGGGCTGGCTCGACGAGTTCCAGGTCGGCGGCGCCTCGCTGGCCCGGCTGCTCGGGGTGGCCGCCGAGCCGGACGAGCGAGCCAGGGCATCCGCCACGCCGGACGAGCGCGCCGCCGCCCCGGGCGGTGCGGGCCGGCTCGCCGCGCACGACGTGCGGTACGCGTACCGCCCGGGACACGACGTGCTGCACGGCGTGACGCTGGAACCCCGGCCGGGGGAGCGGCTCGCGATGGTCGGCCCGTCCGGGGCGGGGAAGTCGACGCTGGGCCGGCTGCTGGCCGGCGTGCACGCACCGAGCGCCGGCACGGTGACGGTGGACGGGCGTCCACTCGCCGGAATGCCCCTGGCCGAGCTGCGTACCCATGTCGCGCTCGTCAGTCAGGAGCACCACGTGTTCATCGGCACGCTCGCCGACAACGTGGCGATGGTCCGGCCGGACGCCGACCCGGAGCGGGTACGCGCCGCGCTGGCCGCCGTCGACGCGCTGGACTGGGCGCTGGCCCTGCCGGACGGGCTCGACACGCCGGTCGGCGCGGGCGGCCACCCGCTCACCCCGGCACAGGCGCAGCAGCTCGCGCTGGCCCGGCTGGTGCTCGCCGATCCGCACACCCTGGTGCTGGACGAGGCCACCTCGCTGATCGACCCGCGGGCGGCCCGGGCCCTGGAACGGTCGCTGGCGGCGGTGCTTCAGGGCCGTACCGTCATCGCCATCGCGCACCGGCTCTTCTCCGCGCACGACGCGGACCGCGTGGCGGTGGTAGCCGACGGCCGCATCACCGAGCTGGGATCACACGACGAACTGGTAGCGGCCGGTGGCTCGTACGCCGCGCTGTGGCGGTCCTGGCACGGCTGACAAACGCGCGACGGGCCCCGGCGCACGTGCGCCGGGGCCCGCTCGACGGCCGGGTCACGAGCGGCGGGTCAGCCGCCAGGTCGCGTACCCGCCGGTGCCCAGTGCGATCAGGAACACCGCCCACACCAGTCCGGTGCCGACCTGCAGCCCACCACCACTGCCCACGTTCGCCTGGGCGGCGGCGACGAGCGAGTCGCTCTGCGCGGGGGGCAGCGCGGCCGGCGGCAGCTGCTGCCAGCGCACCAGCCCGGTGCTCTCCAGCATGGTCATGTGGTCGTTGACGAACGTGTTCGCGTCCTCGGCCAGCTTGCGCACGATCGGATCGCGGGTGCTGGCGCGAACCGCGCCGATCACCGGGAAGATCTTGCCGTGGGCGACCCGCAGCCGGGTGACGAAGATCTGGTCGAACCGGGCGCCGGTGGCGTTGCGCATCTCGGTCAGCCAACCCTGCTGCTCGGCCGTCGGATCCGTCGGCAGGGTGGCGCCGAGCTTGTTTGCCGCCTCCACCACCAGCTGATCCAGCTCCGCGTGCTGCTTGGCGATCTCCGCGCCGACCTCGCGTACCCGGGCGGACTGGCCCTTCTCGGCCGCCATCTGCCCGGCCGGCATCTCCCACAGCCCGGCCAGCCGTACCCCGTTGAGCAGCGTCATGTCGGCGGCGTTCATCTGCACGCCGGGGTTGGGCGCGGCCTGCGCCGTCCCGGGAACGACGCCGATCCCCGCGCCCAGCGCGGCGAGCAGCAGTACCACCCGGTGCGCCAGCTTGCGGCGTGCGGATTTCAGCGATGCCATGGTTGCGGTGCCTCCTCGGTCCGGACCGGTACGCGGGGTGTCGTGGACGGCCGCGCAAGCCGGCCGCCCGTCCGCACACTGGTACGGATCGGCGGGCCGATCAGTTCAGCGGGTCGGCGAGGAGTCGTTCGAACGCCAGCTCGGCGGCGCCGATCAGCGCCGCGTCGTCACCGAGCTTCGGGGTACGCAGCCGCACGTGCTCCAGGCACGCGGGCAGCCCGTTGGAGTTGAGCCGGCTGCGTACCTGCGCGGCGGAGGCCAGGTAGAGGTCGCGCATGGTGCCGCCGAAGATGACCATCTCCGGGTTGAAGATGTTCACCAGGTTCGCGACGCCGAAGCCGAGCCAGTCGCCGGCCTGCCGTACCGCGGTCTGCGCGCGGGCGTCGCCCCGGTCGGCGGCGTCGAAGACGGCGAGCAGCGCGTCCCGGCCGCGCGCCTCGGACCGGCCGGCGGCGCGCAGCAGCCCGTGCTCGCCGATCTCGGTCTCCCAGCAGCCGCGCCGGCCGCAGTCGCAGCGCACGCCGTCGCGGACCACCACCATGTGGCCCACCTCGCCGCCGTAGCCGCCGTGGCCCCGCAGCCGCCGGCCCCCGGCGATGATGCCCGCGCCCACACCGACGTCGCCGTAGATGTAGATGACGTTGTCGCAGCCGACCGCCGCGCCCCGGGCGTGCTCGGCGTACGCGGCCACGTCGGCCACGTTGCCCACCGTGATCGGTACGTCTATTCCCAGCTCGACGGCGAGCGCCGCACCGATCGGCTCGTCCACCCAGCCGGTGGTCGGGCTCAGCCGCACCAGCCCGTCCTCGCGGCGGACCATGCCGCACACCGCCACCCCGGCGCCCACGCAGATCGCGTCCGGCGGGACCGACTGGTGCATCTCCTTGACCGCGCCGGCGAGCAGCGGGGCGGCCTCCCCGGCGACCAGGTTGCGCGGCCGGTCCATCTCCCGGCGGTCGAGCACCTCACCGCCGAGCCCGACCCGCGCGGCCCGCAGCCGGTCCACCTCGACGCTGTACGCGTACGCGTAGACCCGCTCCGACTCGGGCCGGACGACGAGTGACGGTCGTCCGGCCCGGCCGGTCTCCTTCGGCGTCCCCTCGCTGACCAGCCCGGCGCCGGCCAGGTCCGCGGTCAGCGCGCCGATGGTGCTGCGGTTGAGTCCGAGCGCGGTGGTCAGCTCGGCGCGGGTGGTGGCCCCGTGAACGTGTACGTAGCGGAGCAATGCGCCCAGGTTCTGCCGACGGATCTCGTCCTGACTGGGGCCCGCGCGCATTGCCACTGCCATGGTGTCGATAACCGGGATCAGCGGGTACCGGTTGCGGCCGAACGTCGCCGGGACAGCGCGTCTACGCCGGCGGCGAGGAGCAGCACCAGGCCGGTGAAGATGAACTTCAGCCCGGAGCTGAGGTCGAGCAGTCCCATACCGTTGATGATGACAGCCACCACCGCGCCGCCCAGCACCGCGTTGATCATGCGGCCTTTGCCCCCGAAGAGGCTGGTGCCGCCGATGACGGCCGCGCCGACCGCGTAGAGGAGCACGTTGCTGCCGCCGGTGTTGGGATCCACCGACCGATCCCGGCTGGCGGCGATGATGCCGCCGACCGCCGCCATGCCCGAGCAGATCACGAAGGCCGAGATCTTGAGCCGGTCCACGTTGATGCCGGCCCGTCGCGCCGCCTCGGCGTTGCCGCCGACCGCGTAGAGGTGACGGCCGTAGGCCGTGCGGTTGAGCACGAACGTCCAGAACACCAGTAGGAGCGCGACGATCGGCACGACCACCGGCATGCCCTTGTTCGAGGTGATCAGCGGGTTGATGCTGCGCTCCTGGTTGAGCACGTAGACCGCGAGCACGATCAGCAGCGCCAGCCCGCCGATCCGGGCGCCCATCACGGCTGCCGGTTCGGTCACCAGGCCCCGGGAGACGCGATTGCGGTGACGCAGCAGCTGGGCGACGGCGTAGCCGAGAATCGCGACGGCGGCGAGCAGCCAGCCGATGGCAGGCGCGATGCGGCCATTCTCGATGCCGACGATCACGTCGTCGCTGATCGAGATGTTGCTGCCCTCCTTCATGAGCAGCAGCACCACGCCCTGGAAGGCGAGGAAGCCGGCCAGGGTCACCACGAAGGACGGGATGCCCACCTTCGCGACCAGGAATCCGAGGATCAGGCCGATCAGCACACCGGTGATCAGGGCCGCGAGGACGGCGACGTACCACGGGTAGCCGAGCACGCTGACCACGTTCGCCAGGATTCCGGCGCAGACGCCGCTGGCGAAGCCGGCAGAGAGGTCGATCTCGCCGAGCAGGAGCACGAAGATCAGCCCCATGGCGATCACGGTGACCGCGGCGCCCTGGGTGAAGAGGTTGGCGAAGTTCCCCGCGGAGAAGAAGACCGGGCGCACGATGGTGAACACCACGCAGAGCACCACGAGGCCGATGACCGCGGGCAGGGCGCCCAGGTCACCGCCGCGTACCCGGGCGAGGTAGTTGCGGACGTGGTCGCCGACGGTGTGTGCGGGCGTGACGGCGGCCGGTCCTTCCTTCTTCACGGCGGTGGCGGTCATCGGAGCGCTCCCGAGGTTGCGTCGGCGGATTCGGTGCCGTTGCCGGGTTCGGTGGAGAGACCGAGGTTGCCGGAACGGCCCGCGGTGATCAGCTCGACCACCTGCGAGTGGGTGATGTCGCTGGTCTTGACCTGGGCGACCATCTGGCCGAGGTAGAGCGCGGCGATCCGGTCGGAGACGGCGAAGACGTCGTTCATGTTGTGCGAGATGAGCACCACGGCCAGGCCGTTGTCCGCCAGCCGGCGCACCAGCTCCAGCACCTGGGCGGTCTGCGCGACGCCGAGCGCGGCGGTCGGCTCGTCCAGGATGACCAGCTTGCTGTTCCAGAGCACGGCCTTGGCGATGGCGACGGTCTGCCGCTGGCCGCCGGAGAGGCTGGCCACGTGCTGGCGCAGCGACTTCACGGTGCGCACGCTCAGGCCGGCGAGCGTCTCGGCGGCCATCTGCTCCATGGTCGGCTCGTCGAGCACGATGCCGCTGCGCTTCTCCCGGCCGAGGAACATGTTCTGCACGATGTCGAGGTTGTCGCAGAGCGCGAGGTCCTGGTAGACGACCTCGATCCCGAGGTCGGCGGCGTCGCGGGGGCTGTTGATGCTGACCGGCTTGCCGTCGAAGAGGAACTCGCCGGCGTCGGTGGGATGGATGCCGCTGATGCACTTGACCAGGGTCGACTTGCCGGCGCCGTTGTCGCCGACGAGCGCGGTCACCTCGCCGGGGTGCGCGGCGAAGGCGACGTCGCGGAGCACCTGGACGGGACCGAAGCTCTTGTCGATCCCGCGTAGCTCCAGCAGGGGGGTTGCGGACACGGGTTCTCCTTTGGGCGGAGGGAGGTCTCGGATCCCGTCCGGCGCGGGCGCCGCCCGGCACGGGGTTCTCCCGTGCCGGGCGGCGCCGCGTGAGGCGGGTGGGTCAGCTCACGCCGGCGTCGGTGCAGAGCTTCGCGAAGGCACCGGTGCAGAGCTCTTCCTTGGTGACGTAGCCGTCGGCCACCACGTCCTTGACGTTGTCCTTGTAGATGGCCTTGGGCTCCAGCAGCACGGACGGCACGTCCCGGCCGCCCTCCGGGTCCTTGACCGTCTGGCCGGTGTCCTTCCGCTCACCCTTGGCGAGCGCGATGGCCAGCTCGGCGGCGGCGTCCGCCTCCTTCTTGACCGCCTTGTAGACGGTCATGCACTGGTCACCGGCGAGGATGTTCTGCAGACCCTGGACGGTGGCGTCCTGGCCCGTCACCGGCACCTTGCCGTTGAGCTGGTTCTTCTTCAGCACCGAGATGGCCGCGTTGCCCAGGCCGTCGTTGGCGGCGAGCACGCCGTCGATCTTGCCCTTCTGCTGGGTGAGCATCTGCTCGAAGATCACACCGGCCTGCGCGTTGTCCCAGTCCGGGACGTTCTGGTCCGGGCCCTTCGTGTAATCACCCGAGTCGAACTTCGGCTTGAGGATCGAGTCGTAGCCGTTCTTGAACAGGGTCGCGTTGTTGTCGGTCTGGGAGCCGTTCAAGTAGGCGACGACCGGCTTCTGCGCGCCCTTGTCGGTCAGGCACTTGCTCAGGCCCTCGCCCTGGAGCTTGCCGACCGCCTCGTTGTCGAAGCTGACGTAGTACTGGGCGGAGCCGCCCAGGGTCAGCCGGTCGTAGTCGATGGTTGCGACGCCCTGCGACTTGGCCTTCTCCAGCACGGCCTTGCCGGTGCCCGAGTCCAGGTTGACGATCATGAGGGCGGTGACGCCGCTGGTCAGCATGCCGTCAGCGATGGTGGAGAAGGCGGACTTGTCGCCCTGGGCGTTCTGGATCGTGTAGTCGACGCCGGCGGCCTTGAACGCCGCCTCCAGGTACTTGCGGTCCGCGCCCTCCCAGCGGGCGGAGGACTTGCTGTCCGGCAGGATCACGCCGATCTTCGGCTTCTTGGCGTTGGAGCCGCCGGCCTCGTCGGAAGAACCGCCGTTGTCACCACAGGCGGCCATGCTGCCGGTCGCGAGAAGACCGACGGCCGCGAAGGTGAGGAAGCCCTTGCGCATGTGCAGGGTCCTTTCGGAGGTGGGGGAGTGGTGATGTTTTGTTGTGTCCGGCAGCGTATTCCCCGTCTCCCATGCGCCGCAAGACTGCCGAGGTCAGAAGTTTGTTGGCGGCGGTAACAATTCAGCAACGCGGTTGTCACCCGCGAGACACCACCCGCGAACGCGGTCCGGGAACGCTCCCACACGGACCGTCACGAGGCCGTTCAGGCGGCCGCGATCGATGCCGTCGTCGCCCCGGTCAGCGCCACCAGATCCGCCGGTGCGAGCTGCACCTGCAGCCCTCGCCGGCCCGCCGAGACGTACACCGTCGGATGCGTCAGCGCGGAGGCGTCGATGACTGTTGGTAGCCGCTTGCGCTGCCCGAGCGGGCTGATGCCGCCGCGGACGTATCCGGTCGCCCGCTCGGCAGTCGTGCGGTCCGCCATCGTCGCCCGCTTGCCCCCGGCCGCCGCGGCGAGCGCCTTCAGGTCCAGCTCGCCGGTCACCGGCACCACCGCCACCGTCAGCCCACCGTCGACCTCGGTGACGAGCGACTTGAACACCCGCTCCGGCGCCACCCCGAGCGCGGTGGCGACGAGCGCGCCGTAGTTCGGCGCGTCCGGCGAGACGTCGTAGGTGTGGGTGCTGTGGGCGATCTTCCGCTTGCTCAGCAACGTGATCGCCGGAGTGCCAGGGCCCGCCATGGGCGTCAAGCTAGCCCGGCCGGCGGCAGGCCGCGAGCCGAAACCGCGCGCCGGGGTCAGCCGCCGGGCGGAACCGGCCGGCAGACGAGCACCGTCGGGTCGCCCGCGACCCGGGTCAGCGCCAGACTCGCCGCCTCGTCGCCGGACAGCCTCAGGTCGCGGCGCAGCTTCTCCGGCTCCAGCGCCGACCCGCGCTTGCGGATCTCCACCCGGCCGACCCGCCGTTGCCGCAGCAGGGCGCGCAGCCGCTTCAGCGAGAACGGCAGCACGTCGGTGATCTCCAGGCAGCGGGCGAACGGGGTGGGCCGGGCCTGGTCGGCGTACAGGTAGGCGATCGACGGGTCGGCGAGCGTGGCGTCGAGGTCGGCGGCCAGCTCGGCGACCAGGTGGGCGCGTACCACCGCCGGGTCCGGGTCGTAGAGGAACCGCCGGACCGGTCCCACCGGCGCCTCGGCCGCGCCGGTGCCGGTGAGGTGATAGGAAGGGACCCTTTTACTACCGGAGGCGTTAAGAAGGGGCCCTTCCTTCTCGCGCAGCACTGTGGCGCGGCGGGGGACCTCGGCCAGCTCGCCGCACCAGAGCGCCGCCTCGACCAGGTCGCCGTCCACGCTCACCCACTCCGCCTCGGCGCCGGGCGGGATCAGCGCGTGGTCGAGCCCGGGCGCCACCTTCACCACCGTCCGCGGCACCCGCGCGGCCAGGCCGGTGACGAAGTCCCACGGCGGGGAGTAGGCGTTCGGGTCGAAGACGCGCCGCCCGGTGCCGGCCCGCCGCCGCGCCGGATCGCAGAACACCGCCTCGACAGGGCTCACGTCGAACTCCGTGGCGTCACCGCAGGAGACCGTCACCAGGTCGGCGAGCCCGGCCGCCTCGGCGTTCACGGCAGCCATCGCGGCGGTCAGCGGGTCGGCCTCCACCGCGTACACCCGGATGCCGGCGCGGGCCGCGGCGAGCGCGTCGGCCCCCAGGCCGCACCCCAGGTCGGCCAGCGTGGTCACGCCCGCGGCGCGCAGCCGTGCCGCGCGCCGGTCGGCGACCGCGCGGCGGGTGGCCTGCTCCAGCCCGGCCCGGGTGAGGAACATCCCGGCCGCCGCCGCGCCGAACTTGCCGCCCGCCCGGCGGCGCAGCTCCGCCTGAGTGAGCGCCGCCGCCGCGAGGTCGCCCGGGATTCCGCCCGAGCGCAGCGCGGCCGCCGCCGCCAGCGGGTCGCCGCCGGCCACCCGCTCGGCCGCGGCGAGCGCCGCCGACCCCTCGGGGGTACGCAGCACGGCGAGCTGGTCGAGATCCACGCGCTCATTCTCCCGGCCCGGTTCCGGCGCGACACGGAGGGCGACGCGTTGGCACTCTCCTTGACGGAGTGCTAGCCGAGGAATAACCTGCGATTAGCACTCTCACCCTGAGGGTGCCAACGCCCGAGCCTCGTGCCCGGGGGTTGAGCGCCAGGCGGACCGGCACCCGCGACGACGGCCCCGCCCGGTGGCATGTGGCAGATTGACGCTGGTCGGCGTGCCGGCCGGCAACGACACCAAGTACCCGGGAGGGTATGCCCGTGACTACCGCGACCAAGGTTGCGATCAAGCCGCTCGAGGACCGCATCGTGGTCCAGGCGAACGAGGCCGAGACCACCACCGCCTCGGGCATCGTGATCCCCGACACCGCCAAGGAGAAGCCGCAGGAGGGCACCGTCCTCGCTGTCGGCCCGGGCCGGATCGACGACAAGGGCAACCGCGTGCCGATCGACGTGAAGGTCGGCGACACCGTCCTCTACTCGAAGTACGGCGGCACCGAGGTCAAGTACGCCGGCGAGGAGTACCTGGTGCTCTCCGCCCGCGACGTCCTCGCGGTCATCGAGAAGTAAGCAACCGATCAGTGTCGTTGCCCCGGTCCGGCTCGCCGGGCCGGGGCAACGTCGCTTCGAAGGGATACTGATGGCGAAGATCCTCAGCTTCTCGGACGACGCCCGGCACCTGCTCGAGCACGGTGTCAACGCCCTCGCGGACGCGGTGAAGGTCACCCTCGGCCCGCGCGGGCGCAACGTCGTCCTGGACAAGAAGTTCGGTGCGCCCACGATCACCAACGACGGCGTGACCATCGCCAAGGAGATCGAGCTCACCAACCCGTACGAGAACCTCGGCGCGCAGCTGGTCAAGGAGGTGGCGACCAAGACCAACGACGTCGCCGGCGACGGGACCACCACCGCCACCGTGCTGGCCCAGGCGATGGTCCGCGAGGGCCTGCGCAACGTGGCCGCCGGCACCAACCCGACCGGCCTGAAGCGGGGCATCGACGCGGCGGCCGCCAAGGTCTCCGAGGCGCTGCTCGGCAAGGCCGTCGAGGTCGCCGGCAAGGAGTCGATCGCGCACGTCGCGACCGTCTCCGCGCAGGACGCCGCCATCGGCGAGCTGATCGCCGAGGCGATGGAGAAGGTCGGCCGCGACGGCGTCATCACCGTCGAGGAGGGCTCCGCGCTCGTCACCGAGCTGGAGGTGACCGAGGGTCTCCAGTTCGACAAGGGCTTCATCTCGCCGAACTTCGTCACCGACCTGGAGGCGCAGGAGGCGGTCCTGGAGGACCCGTACATCCTGATCACCACCCAGAAGATCTCGGCGATCGAGGAGCTGCTGCCGCTGCTGGAGAAGGTTCTCCAGAACAACAAGCCGCTGCTCATCGTCGCCGAGGACGTCGAGGGTCAGGCCCTGTCCACGCTCGTGGTCAACGCACTGCGCAAGACCGTCAAGGTCTGCGCGGTCAAGGCCCCCGGCTTCGGCGACCGCCGCAAGGCGATGCTCCAGGACATGGCGATCCTGACCGGTGCCGAGCTGGTCGCCCCGGAGCTGGGCTACAAGCTCGACCAGGTCGGCCTGGAGGTGCTCGGCACCGCCCGCCGCGTCGTGGTCGACAAGGAGAACACCACCGTCGTCGACGGTGGCGGGCAGGCCGCCGAGGTCGCCGACCGGGTCGCGCAGATCCGCAAGGAGATCGAGGCCTCCGACTCCGACTGGGACCGGGAGAAGCTGGCCGAGCGGCTGGCGAAGCTTTCCGGCGGCATCGCCGTGATCAAGGTCGGCGCGGCCACCGAGGTCGAGATGAAGGAGCGCAAGCACCGCATCGAGGACGCCATCGCCGCGACCAAGGCCGCGGTCGAGGAGGGTACGGTCCCGGGCGGCGGCGCTGCCCTGGCCCAGATCCTGCCGGCGCTCGACGACGACCTGGGCTTCACCGGTGACGAGAAGGTCGGTGTCTCGATCGTGCGCAAGGCGCTCGTCGAGCCGCTGCGCTGGATCGCCCAGAACGCCGGCCACGACGGCTACGTGGTGGTGCAGAAGGTCGTCGGCCAGGACTGGGGCCACGGCCTCGACGCCGCCACCGGCGAGTACGTCGACCTGGCCAAGTCCGGCATCATCGACCCGGTGAAGGTGACCCGCAACGCGGTCAGCAACGCCGCGTCGATCGCCGGCCTGCTGCTCACCACCGAGAGCCTCGTGGTGGAGAAGCCGGCCGAGCCGGAGCCGGCCGCCGGTGGGCACGGCCACTCGCACGGCCACGGCCACCAGCACGGCCCGGGCTTCTGACCCGAGGAGTACGCCCGACGTCAGGGCACACCGCCGACCCGGTGGTGTGCCCTGACGCGTATGTCCTTACGGATCGCTGACGAGATTGGCAGCCGGCCCCGCGGGGCGACCAGACTGGATGCCGTGAGCACCCTTTCCCGCCGCCGCGCGGCGCCGGCCGGTGTCGTCGCCGCCGTGGTGGCACTCGGCACCGCCGAACCCGTGGCGGTCCTGACCGGTCCCCGGTCCGCTCCGCTCGTCGCCGTCGGTGGACTCGTCGTGGACCTGGTGCCCGAGC
Source organism: Micromonospora sp. WMMA1947 (assembly GCF_027497355.1). Classification (NCBI taxonomy): domain Bacteria; kingdom Bacillati; phylum Actinomycetota; class Actinomycetes; order Micromonosporales; family Micromonosporaceae; genus Micromonospora; species Micromonospora sp. WMMA1947. The sequence continues at coordinate 2,753,829 of NZ_CP114909.1, forward strand.
CGCTCAAGCAGTTCGCCATCGACGTCTTCGGCACGTACGACAAGATCGCCCTGCTGGTCGGTACGGCGCTGCTGCTGGTCGCCTTCGGGGCGCTGCTCGGCCTGGCGGCGGTCCGGCGCCTGGCGATCGGCCTGACCGGCGTCGCCGCGTTCACGGTGCTCGGCGTCGCCGCCGCGCTGACCCGGGCCGGCTCTGACGCGTTCGACGCGCTGCCCTCGCTGGTCGGGGGCGCACTGGGCGCGCTGACGCTGTGGGCGTTCGTGGCCGGTCCGCTGAGCGACGACCCGGCCCGGGGGCGGGCCGGGCGCGACCGGACCGACGCCGTGCGACGCGACCCGGCCGGGGCCGATCCGGCGAAGCACGCCGGGGCGGACCCGGCGGACGGCGAGCCGTCGTCCGCGCCGCCTCCGTCGTCCGCGCCGCCTCCGGCGGTTGCCGCGCTGGCCCGCGAAGGAGACGCGCCGGGCGGGTGGGAGCCGGTCCGGCACGACGACGACGCGGAGTCGCGTCGGCGGTTCCTGCGTGGCGCCGGGCTGCTGGCCGGAACGGCGGCGGTGGCCGGGCTGGGCGGGCACTGGCTGGCCGGAAGGCGTGGCGTGTCGGCGGCCCGGGAGGCGGTGACGCTGCCCGCCCCGGCCGCGCCCGCCCCGCAGGTGCCGGCCGGAGCGGACCTGTCGCTGCCCCGGCTCGCGCCGTACGTGACGCCGAACCGGGAGTTCTACCGGATTGACACGGCGCTTGTGGTGCCGCAGGTGGACCCGGTGACGTGGCGGCTGCGGATCCACGGGCGGGTGCGTAACCCGATCGAGCTGAGCTTCGACGACCTGCTGGCCCGCCCGATGGTCGAGCGGTACGTGACGCTCGCCTGCGTCTCCAACGAGGTGGGCGGCGACCTGATCGGCAACGCGCGCTGGCTCGGCGTACCGATCAAGGAACTGCTCGACGAGGCCGACCCGCTCGACGGCGCGGACCAGGTGGTCGGCCGCGCGGTCGACGGCTGGACCTGCGGCACGCCGACATCGGTGCTGCGCGACGGGCGGGACGCGCTGCTCGCGGTCGGCATGAACGGCGAGCCGCTGCCGATCCAGCACGGCTTCCCGGTGCGGATGGTGGTGCCCGGCCTCTACGGGTACGTGTCGGCCTGCAAGTGGCTCACCGAGTTGGAGCTGACCAGCTTCGCCGACTTCGACGCGTACTGGGTGCCGCGCGGCTGGTCCGCGCAGGGCCCGATCAAGACGCAGTCCCGGATCGACACGCCCCGGCCCCGCAGCCGCCCGTCGGCCGGGCCGGTGACGGTGGCCGGTGTGGCGTGGGCGCAGCATCGCGGCATCAGCCGTGTCGAGGTACGCGTCGACGGCGGCCCCTGGCAGGAGGCGACGCTCGCCCCGGCGGTGTCGGCGGACACCTGGGTGCAGTGGTCCTGGCGGTGGGACGCGACGCCGGGCGAGCACACGCTCCAGGTGCGGGCGACCGACACCACGGGCGAGACGCAGACGGAACAGCGCGCCCCGGTCGCCCCCGACGGCGCAACGGGATGGCACACGGTCAGGGTCACAGTCGCCTGACCCGCAGACCGCACCCTCCTGAGTCGGGCCGTGTCCCCGCTCCTCGGCGCCTCCGCAAGAGATCTTGGTAGGAAACGGCCCCTATAGGGGCGTAAAGCTTCCAAGATCTATGGGTGTCCTAGCGACTGGAACGCTGATCCTGGTATTCGAAACGGATGGCCGGCGGATGCCCCCGGGGCCACGACACGACGCCGCGCCCCGGGGTCCGGGGCGCGGCGTCGAGGATCGTGAACCGGGTCAGGCGACCTTGCGCTGGTCCGGCACGGCGGTGTTGTGCGGCCGGCCGAGGCGGGCCTCCAGCCGGGCAATGTCCACCCGGGTCTGCCGGCGGTCGGCCAGGTCCTCCCAGCCGAGTGCGAGCAGCCGCAGCCGCTCGGACTCGCTGAACCCGCCCCAGACGCCGTACGGCTCGCGCACGGAGAGCGCGTGGGCGGCGCACTCGGCGCGTACCGGGCAGGCGCGGCAGACCGACTTGGCGCTCGTCTCGCGGCGCATCCGGGAGGAGCCGCGCTCGCCGTCGGGGTGGAAGAACTGCGCGCTGTCGCGGCCACGGCAGGCTCCGAGCCGCTGCCAGTCCCAGAGCTCGTCGATCGGTCCAGGCAGCCTACGTACGTTCGACATCAGCACCCCTCCTCCCGCGCGGCACCGCGGAGAATGTTCGTTGCCAGCTACCGGGCGGCGGTCCGCGCGGGATGCCGGTTCCGGATGAACCCCTCGGTACCCGAGCGGTCCGCGCCTCACACATCTGTGATCGAAAACCTCGGACACTCGGCGGCATATGCCCCATCTGTCGGAAAAGTTCGGATGATTGCCCGGAACCCCCTCCCGACCCCACCTCCGCATGGTCTGCTCTGAGTCGGAGAGGAGACCACTGTGCGTAGTGTTCTTGTGTGCGTTCGGACACCATTGGCGGCCCAGCATCTGACCTCCGCGGCGGCGCGGCTCGGGCTGTCCGGCGTCGTCCGGACGGCCGTCTCCGACCCGGAGGTGATGTTGCGGCTCGCCGAGCGTCCGGTGGACGTGGTGCTCGCCGACACCGCGCTGACCCGCCCGGACAGCGCCGGCTTCGTCCGGCGGGTGCTGGCCCGCGCCCCGCAGGCCGCGGTGCTGCTGCTCGGCGCCGAGGAGTCGGAGTCGGCAGCGGCCACCATCAGCGCCGGTGCGCGCGGCCTGATCCAGAACGCCGACCACGACCTGACCAGCGCGGTGGCCAAGGCGCTGCTGCTGCTCTCCGCCCCCGGGCGGAGCAACAGGCACCGGGTGGCGGACACCGCCCGGGACGCGGCGGCGGTGGGCGGACCGACCCGGTCGGCGGGGCGTACCCAGGGTGGGCCCGGCTGGCCGGCGACGGCGCCGGTGGACGCGGCGGGCCTGCCCACAGTGGTGCCGGTGCAGCGGGGTGAGGACCCGGACGACCCGGCGGCGGCCGACGGCGCGGAGGCACCCCGGGCCGGTGCGGCCCAGCGGCCGGCGCGGGCGCCGCGCAGCGCGATCGGGCTGACCGAGCGGGAGCTTCAGGTGCTGCTCGGCATGGCCGAGGGCAAGAGCAACGCGGAGATCGGACGGGAGCTGTTCGTCTCCGAGGACACGGTCAAGACGCACGCCCGGCGGCTGTTCCGCAAGCTCGGCGCGCGCGACCGGGCGCACGCCGTGGCGGCCGGATTCCGGGCCGGCCTGGTGGCCTGACCCGCGCGGGGATCACTCCTGCGCGGTGTCGTCGGTGCCCTCGGTGAGCGTGTCGTGCACGCCGTCGGCGTAGCCGCGGGCGTAGTCCCAGCTCACGTAGTGGTCCGGGTCGGGGTCGTAGGCCGGTTCGTGCACCCGGGGGCGCCCCGAGTTGAGCAGGTGGCGCAGGTTGCCGCGCAGCAGGTCCCAGTCGAAGTAGTGCGGCTCGCGGCAGTCCTCGCACTCGATCACCAGGCCGCGCACGCCGATCGGCTGGAGCAACGCCTGGTAGATCTCCAGATCGGCGAGATCCTCCAGGACGTCCTGACGCTCGACCTCGGTCAGCGGGTCGAGCGCGTCGTCGTCGCCGGGATCGTGCAGGCCGGCAGCCGGATCGGCCGGGTCGCCGTTGAACGGGTCGATGGGCTCGTCGTGCACCCCCTCACCGTAGACCCCGAGCCGCCGGAAAGCCCGCCCCAGCCCGTGCTGTGGCCCGGCCTACCCTCGGGCCCGCCGCTGCCCGGGCGCGGACGGGTAGGTGGGTACGATGAGGCGACGCGCCGTCACCCGGCGCCTGCCGGTGCCCCCGCGCGCCGCCTCGCTGCAGCCCGTTCGACCAGCTCAGGGGAGCAATCGTGGAGAATTCGCCCAGCACCGAGATTCCGGCCGGCGCCGACGGCGGGGAGCTGGGTGGCCATCTGCCCGAGCTGCCGGCCGGTTCGGCCCGCGTGGTGCCGCTCGGGCTGACCTTCGACGACGTGCTGCTCCAGCCGGGCGAGTCGGACGTCGTGCCCAGCCGCGTCAACACCCGCACCCGCCTCACCCGCAACATCGAGCTGACCGTGCCGCTGCTGTCCAGCGCGATGGACACGGTCACCGAGGCGCGGATGGCGATCGCCATGGCCCGCCAGGGCGGCATCGGCGTGCTGCACCGCAACCTCTCCGTCGAGGACCAGGCGCTCCAGGTCGACCTGGTGAAGCGCTCCGAGTCCGGCATGATCACCAACCCGGTGACCGCCAGCCCGGAGGACACGCTGCGCGAGGTCGACGCGCTCTGCGGGCGCTACCGCATCTCCGGCGTCCCGGTCGTGGACGGCCAGGGCCAGCTGGTCGGCATCGTCACCAACCGCGACATGCGGTTCGTCTCCGACCCGGCCACGCCGGTGCGCGAGATCATGACCCGCACCCCGCTGATCACCGCGCCGGTCGGCGTGAGCAAGGACGACGCGCTCGGCCTGCTGCGCCAGCACAAGATCGAGAAGCTGCCGATCGTGGACGCGGGCGGCAAGCTGCGCGGCCTGATCACGGTCAAGGACTTCACCAAGAGCGAGCAGTACCCGAACGCCACCAAGGACGACGCGGGCCGGCTCCGGGTCGCCGCCGCCGTCGGCGTGGGCGAGGACGGCTACAAGCGGGCCCGTGCCCTCGTCGACGCGGGCGTGGACGTCGTCATCGTGGACACCGCGCACGGTCACCAGCGCGCCGTGCTGGAGATGGTCGCCCGGCTCAAGCGGGACGTCACCATCGACATCGTGGGCGGCAACATCGCCACGTACGCGGGCGCGAAGGCGCTCGTCGAGGCCGGCGCGGACGGCGTCAAGGTGGGCGTCGGCCCGGGCGCCATCTGCACCACCCGGATCGTCGCCGGGGTCGGCGTACCGCAGATCACCGCGATCATGGAGGCGACCCGCGCCGCCCGTCCGGCCGGCGTACCGGTGATCGGCGACGGCGGCATCCAATACTCGGGCGACATCGCCAAGGCGCTCGTCGCGGGCGCGGACACGGTGATGCTCGGCAGCCTGCTGGCCGGCTGCGAGGAGAGCCCCGGCGAGCTGATCTTCATCAACGGCAAGCAGTACAAGGCGTACCGGGGGATGGGCTCGCTCGGCGCGATGCAGTCGCGCGGCCAGGGCAAGTCCTACTCCAAGGACCGCTACTTCCAGCAGGACGTGCTCGCCGAGGACAAGCTGGTCCCGGAGGGCGTCGAGGGCCAGGTGCCCTACCGGGGGCCGCTGTCCGCCGTCGCCCACCAGCTCATCGGCGGGCTGCGCGCCGCCATGGGGTACGTGGGCGCGGAGAGCATCCCGGAGCTGCACCGGCGTGGCCAGCTCATCCGGATCACCGCGGCCGGGCTCAAGGAGAGCCACCCGCACGACATCCAGATGACCGTCGAGGCGCCCAACTACCACTCCCGCTGACCCACCACCCCCAACCACCTGGAGTCCCCCATGCGTGACGTGGTCGAGATCGGGCTGGGCAAGACCGCGCAGCGCGGCTACCACCTGGACGACATCGCCATCGTGCCGAGCCGCCGCACCCGGGACGTCGACGACGTCTCCACCGCGTGGCAGCTCGACGCGTACCAGTTCGGCATCCCGTGCGTCGCGCACCCCTCCGACGCGACCATGAGCCCGGCCTCGGCGGTCCGGCTCGGTCAGCTCGGCGGCCTCGGCGTACTCAACGTCGAGGGCCTCTGGACCCGGTACGAGAACCCGGCCAAGATCCTGGAGGAGCTGGCCGGGCTCGGCGAGGACGCGCGGGCGACCAAGCGCCTCCAGGAGGTCTACGCCGAGCCGATCCGTCCCGACCTGATCGCCGAGCGGGTGCGTGAGCTGCGCGAGGGCGGCGGCACGGTGGCGGTGCGGGTCTCCCCGCAGCACACCCTGGCGCTGGCCCCGGTGATCCTGGACGCCGGCGTGGACATCCTGGTCATCCAGGGCACGCTCGTCTCGGCCGAGCATGTCTCCACCACCGACGAGCCGCTGAACCTCAAGGAGTTCATCGCCGACCTGGACCTGCCTGTCGTCGTCGGCGGCTGCACCGACTACAAGACCGCGCTGCACCTGATGCGTACCGGCGCGGCCGGCGTGATCGTGGGCATCGGCGGCGACGACTGGTCGACCACGGAGTCGGTGCTCGGCATCCGGGTGCCGATGGCCACCGCCATCGCCGACGCCGCCGCCGCCCGCCGCGACTACCTCGACGAGACCGGCGGCCGGTACGTGCACCTGATCGCCGACGGCGACATGCAGACCTCCGGCGACATCGCCAAGGCGCTCGGCTGCGGCGCGGACGCGGTGATGCTCGGCGAGCCGCTGTCGCTGTGCGAGGAGGCCCCGGCCGGCGGTGCCTGGTGGCACTCCGCGGCCAGCCACCCGTCGCTGCCCCGGGGTGCGTTCGAGGTGGCCGGCGAGCCGCTCGGCTCGATGGAGAAGCTGCTGTTCGGTCCGGCCGACGAGCCGGACGGCCAGCTCAACCTCTTCGGCGGCCTGCGCCGCGCGATGGCCAAGTGCGGCTACCGCGACCTGAAGGAGTTCCAGAAGGTCGGGCTGGTCCTCGACCGCTGAGCACCGGCTGAGCACCGCGTGACGGCGCGGGCGGCGGCGCGGACGTGTTCCGGCCCCGCCCGCGCCGTCGCGCGTCTAGGCTCGCCGGGTGAGACGGCGGCGGGTCTGGGCGGCAGGGCTGGTGGCGGCGGCGCTCGCGCTGGGCGGCTGCATCGGCGGTGACGACGACAACGGGTTCCGGCCGGGCGCGGCGGACGCCGGTGACCCGTACGTGCCGGGAGCCGGCAACGGCGGCTACGACGTGGGCCACTACGCGCTGGACGTGCGCTACGACCCGGCCGGCGACAAGCTCACCGGCACCGCGACGCTGACCGTCACCGCCACCCGGGCGCTGTCCCGGTTCCATCTCGACCTGGCCGGGCTGGACGTCGAGCGGGTGCGGGTGGACGGGGAGTCGGCGAAGCACCGCCACGACGGCGCCGAGCTGATCGTCACCCCGCCGCGCGGGCTGCCCTCGGGGAAGCGGTTCACCGTCGAGGTGACGTACGGCGGGGTGCCGAAACCGCTGCCCAACGCCGAACTCGGCGACGGCGGCTTCCACGCCACACCGGACGGTGCGATAGCGCTCGGCCAGCCCGAGTCGGCGAGCACGTGGTATCCGGTGAACGACCACCCGTCGGACAAGGCCACCTACGACCTCGCGGTCACCGTGCCGGACGGCCTCGCCGCGCTGTCCAACGGCGTGCCGCGGGGCAAGACGTCCAGCGGCGGCTGGACCACCTGGCGCTGGGCGGAACGCGCGCCGATGGCCAGCTACCTGAGCACGCTGGTGATCGGCGACTACCGGGTCAGCAGCGGCACCCACGCCGGGAAGCCGCTGGTCACCGCCGTCGCCGCGGCGCTGCCGCCGGACGGTCCGGCCGCCGCGTCGGTGGCCCGCACCGGCGAGATCGCCGACTTCCTGGCCGCGCGCTTCGGGCCGTACCCGTTCGAGGCGTACGGCGGTGTCGTGGTCGCCGACGAGCGGATCCGGTACGCGCTGGAGACGCAGAGCCGGCCGGTCTACGGGCCGGGCTTCTTCCGGGGCGACCGGCCGAACACCGAGGTGGTCGCGCACGAGCTGGCCCACCAGTGGTTCGGCGACAGCGTCTCGGTGGCCCGGTGGAGCGACATCTGGCTCAACGAGGGCTTCGCCACGTACGCCGAATGGCTCTGGGCCGAGCACGACGGCGGGCGCACAGTGGCGCAGACCTTCGCGGAGCGCTACGCGGCCACCGACTGGTCCAGGCCCACAGTCGACCCGGGCCGGGCCGGGATGTTCGGCGACGCGGTCTACCAGCGGGGCGCGCTCGCGGTGCACGCGCTGCGCCGCGCCGTGGGCGACGAGACGTTCTACCGCGTGCTGCGCGGCTGGCTGGCGCAGCACCGCGACGGCAACGTCACCACCGCCGACTTCGTCGGGTACGCCGAACGCACGTCGGGCCGCCCGCTGCGGGCGCTGCTGGACGCCTGGCTGGTCGGTGGTACGCCGCCGGGACTGCCGTGACGCACGCGTGACCGCCGCTGGGTAGGCTGCCGCGGTCGGGGCGGCCCATGGGCGGGGCCGCCGAACGGCGCGGGAGGGATCGAGGCGATGACGCGGCGCGGCGCACGACGACGGCTCGGGTTGCTGACCTGCGGCACGCTGCTGGTCGCAGGCTGCGGTTCGGGCGACCCGGACCCCGGCCCCGCGTCACCCACCACGCCCACGCCGGCCGCCTCGCGAACCTTCGCGCCGGGTGCCGCCGGGGCCGGGGATCCGTACTTCCCGAGCTACGGCAACGGCGGGTACGACGTCGCCCACTACACCGTGAAGGTGCGCTACGACCCGGAGACGGACAAGCTCAGCGGCACCACCACGCTGCGGGCCACGGCAACCGCCAATCTGTCCGCGTTCAACCTGGACCTGGCCGGGCTGACCGTCCGCTCGGTCACCGTGGACGGCACCGCCGCCCGGCACAGCCGCACCGACGACGAACTGGTGATCACCCCGGCGATCGGGCTGACCTCCGGCAACGGGTTCACCGCCGAGATCCGGTACGACGGCCGGCCGGAGCCGCTGCGTACCGAGTCGCTGGGCGAGGGCGGCTGGCTGCACACCACCGACGGGGCGATCGCGCTCGGTCAGCCGGAGTCGGCCAGCACCTGGTTCCCGGTCAACGACCACCCGTCGGACAAGGCCACCTACGACATGGAGATCACCGTCCCGAAGGGACTGACGGCGGTCTCCAACGGCGTGCCGAAGGGGAAGACGACAAGCGGCGCCTGGACCACCTGGAAGTGGTCGGAGACCGCCCCGACGGCCAGTTACCTGACCACCGTGGCGATCGGGAAGTTCCGGGTCACCACCGGGGAGCACAAGGGACGACCGGTCTACAACGCGGTCACCACCCAGGTGGCGGAGGGCGCGCCGGACCGGTCCATCGCGCGCACGATCGAGGTCGCCGACTACCTGGAGAGCGTCTTCGGGCCGTACCCGTTCGAGGCGTACGGCGGCGTGGTGATCGACGACGAGCGGATCCGGTACGCGTTGGAGACGCAGAGCCGGCCGGTCTACTCGGCGAGCTTCTTCCGGCAGGGCGACAACACCGGTGTGGTCGCGCACGAACTGGCCCACCAGTGGTACGGCAACAGCGTGTCGATCCAGCGCTGGCAGGACATCTGGCTCAACGAGGGGCTCGCCACGTACGCCGAGTGGCTGTGGGCCGAGCACAGCGGCTCCACCACGGTGCAGCGGACGTTCGAGCAGAAGTACGCCAACGCCGGCGGGCAGGTGTGGCGTACGCCCCCGGGCAAGCCGGGCGTGGCGAACCTGTTCAGCCGCTCGGTCTACGACCGGGGCGGGATGACTGTGCACGCGCTGCGGGTGGCGGTGGGTGACACCGCGTTCTTCACCGTCCTGCGCACCTGGGCGGCGGAGCGGAAGAACGGCAACGCCACCACCGCCGACTTCGTGGCGCTGGCCGAGCGGATCTCCGGCAAGAAGCTGGCGAAGGTCTTCGACCCGTGGCTGTACGGCACCGAGCGCCCGCCCGCCCCCAAGTCGCTGTAGGGGTCAGTTCTTGACGCGCAGCGACGGGTGGGCGGCCAGGAACGCGTCGGCCCGCCCGCCGCGCAGCGCGGTGAGGAAGTCGCGGCCGAGCGGCTTGAGCTGCTCACCCCGGTAGGCGCCGCCGCTGCTCACCCCCGCGCCGGGCAGCACGACGAGGGTGAGCCGGTCGGCCGGGATACCACCCAGGGCGTACGCGAAGTCGATCAACTTCCGGCCGCCCCCGGCGTACACCAGGGTCTTGCCCAGCGCGGCCACCACCTGCTCGACCCGCTGCGGGTCGCGGGCGGTGCCCTGGTCGAGGATCTTGCGGGCCAGTGCCCGGAGCAGTTGCTGCTGGTGCCGCTGCCGGGTGTAGTCGCCGCCGGCGGTGTAGCGCTGCCGCGCGTAGTCCAGCGCCTGCCAGCCGGTCAGGTGCCGGGTGCCCTTCCGGTAGACCATCTGCGGCCCGACGTACCCGCCGCCGGTCAGCGTCCGCATGGTGCCGTCCGGGCGGCGGTGCCGGGAGGCGACCTGCTGGTCGACGTAGAGGTCCACCCCGCCGAGCGTGTCCACCAGCTTGTCGAAACCGCCGAACGTGATCACCGCCCCGGCGTCGATGCGCAGCCCGGTGTAGCGGGAGACGGTGGTGCGCAGCAGTTCGTACCCCTGGGCGGTGCTGGGGTTGGCCTTGTCGCCCGGCACCCGGCTGCCGTAGCTCATCGCGTGGGTGAGCTTGGTCCGGCCGCCCGGGTAGCGGGCCTTCGGGTAGGCGGGGATGTCCACCACCAGGTCGCGGGGGAGTGAGAACAGGTACGCCTTGTCCAGCCCGGCCGGTACGTGCAGCAGCAGCACCGCGTCGGCGTGCGGCTCCCAGCCGGGGATGCTGACCCGGGTGTCCACGCCGACGAGCAGCAGGTTGAGCGGGCCCTTCAGGTCGGCGCCGGGCGGCGGCGTCGGGCTGGCGGTGGTCGGGGCGGGTGTGGGGGAGGCCGGCGGCGCGGTGCTCGGTGCGGCGGCCGGGGCGGACGGGCGCCCGGACACCAGCCGGGTGGTCACCACCGCTCCGGTGGCCACCAGCAGCGCCGCCACCAGTGCGGCCAGGCCCAGCAGGCGTCGTCTCGTCACGTTCGTGCCTCCCCGTGGAATTCGACGCGCCAGGGGATGCCAAAGGTTGCAGCGGCGGGAATCCCGGCGAATCGAGCGCTCTGCATGATCTGCGAAAAACACTCGCTGGCGCCATAGCTACCGGTCGGTAATGATGCGTTCATGCGTTACGACGTGCTCGTCATCGGTTCCGGGTTCGGCGGCAGCGTCACCGCGCTCCGGCTGGCCGAGAAGGGCTATACGGTGGGCGTCCTGGAGGCGGGACGGCGCTTCGCCGACGACGAGTTCCCGCGTACGTCCTGGCGGGCGCGACGGTTCCTCTGGGCGCCCCGGCTCGGCTGCTTCGGGCTCCAGCGGATCACGCTGCTGCGCTCGGCCGACCGCAAGGCCGGCGGCGGCGTGCTCGTGCTCTCCGGCGCCGGGGTGGGCGGCGGCTCGCTGGTCTACGCGAACACGCTCTACGAGCCGCTCGACGCGTTCTACGCCGACCCGCAGTGGCGCGACATCACCGACTGGCGCGACGAACTGGCCCGCCACTACGACCAGGCGAAGCGGATGCTCGGCGTCACCACGTACCCGATCGACACCCGCGCGGACCGGGCCGTCCGCGCGGTGGCCGAGCGGATGGGGGTGGCGCACACCTACCACCCGACGCCGGTCGGCGTGCACATCGGGCGGCCCGGCGAGCGGGTGGCCGACCCGTACTTCGGCGGGGCCGGCCCGGACCGCACCGGGTGCAGCCACTGCGGGTCGTGCATGACCGGCTGCCGGCACGGCGCCAAGAACACGCTCGTGAAGAACTACCTCTGGCTGGCCGAGCGGCTCGGCGTGCAGGTGCACCCGCTGACCACCGTGACCGCCGTCCGCCCCGACCCGGCCGGCGGCTACGCGGTGCACACCGAACGCACCGGCGCCTGGCTGCGCAAGCGGCGCGAGGTGATCCACGCCGACCAGGTGGTCTTCGCGGCCGGCGCGCTCGGCACCCAGCGGCTGCTGCACGAGATGAAGGCGACCGGCGCGCTGCCGGCGCTCTCGCCCCGCCTCGGCGAGCTGACCCGCACCAACTCCGAGGCCATCCTCGGCGCCTCGGTGGCGCCCGGCGCGGCCCGGAAGCGCGGCCTCGACTTCACCGAGGGGGTGGCGATCACCAGCTCGTTCCACCCCGACCCGCAGACCCACATCGAGCCGGTCCGGTACGGCAAGGGCTCCAACGCGATGGGCCTGCTCCAGTCGCTGCTCGTCGACGGCGGTCCCCGCCGCGCCCGGCGCTGGCTGGGCAGCATCGTCCGGCAGCCCCTGCTGGCGGCGCGGATGCTGTCGGTGCGCCGGTGGTCCGAGCGCACCGTTATCGCGCTCGTCATGCAGTCGGTCGACAACTCGCTGACCACCCGCTACCGCCGGGGCCGGCTGGTCTCCGGCCCCGGCCACGGCGCGCCCAACCCGACCTGGATCCCGGCCGGCAACACGGCGGCCCGGCTGCTCGCCGAGGAGATCGGCGGCACCCCGGGTGGTGCGGTCACCGAGCCGTTCAACATTCCGGTGACCGCGCACATCCTCGGCGGCGCGGTCATCGGCGCCACCCCGGACGAGGGCGTGATCGACCCCTGGCACCGGGTGTACGGCCACCCGGGGCTGCACGTGGTGGACGGCGCGGCGGTCTCGGCGAACCTGGGCGTCAACCCGTCGCTGACGATCACCGCGCAGGCCGAGCGGGCCATGTCGTACTGGCCGAACAAGGGCGAGGCGGACCCACGTCCGGCGCTCGGGTCGGCGTACACCCGGGTGGCGCCGGTCCCGCCGCGGCGCCCGGCCGTCCCCCCGCACGCCCCCGCCGCCCTGCGGTGAAAGGAAGGGCCCCTTCTTAACGCCTCCGGTAGAGGAAGGGCCCCTTGTTAACACATTCACCCCGCCACACCGCCGGGGCGCGTCCGGCGGCCCGGTGACTGTCGGTAGGCTTTGCGCACATGAGCACGCCTCGCCCCGTCCTCGTGGTGGACTTCGGAGCCCAGTACGCCCAGCTCATCGCGCGCCGTGTCCGCGAGGCGAAGGTCTACTCGGAGATCGTCCCGCATTCCATGCCGGTGTCCGAGATGCTGGCGAAGAACCCGGCCGCGATCATCCTGTCCGGTGGCCCGTCGAGCGTCTACGCGCCGGGCGCCCCGCAGATCGACGCCGGGATGTTCGAGACCGGCGTACCGGTCTTCGGCATCTGCTACGGCTTCCAGGCCATGGCCCAGGCGCTCGGCGGCACCGTCTCGCGCACCGGCAACCGCGAGTACGGCGGCACCCCGCTGCGCCCGCGCCTGACCGAGCCCGGCGTGCTGCTGCGTGACCTCCCGGCCGACCTGCCGGTCTGGATGAGCCACGGCGACTGCGTCACCGAGGCGCCGGAGGGCTTCACCGTCACCGCCGAGTCGGCGGGCGCCCCGGTGGCCGCCTTCGAGGACCTGCCGGGACGCCGGGCCGGTGTGCAGTTCCACCCCGAGGTCGGGCACACCGCGCACGGCCAGGAGATGCTCACCCGCTTCCTGTACGACATCGCCGGCATCGCACCCACCTGGACGCCGTCGAACATCATCGACGAGCAGGTCGCCCGGATCCGGGAGCAGGTGGGCGACAAGGAGGTCATCTGCGGCCTCTCCGGCGGCGTCGACTCGGCGGTCGCCGCGGCGCTCGTGCACCGTGCCGTCGGTGACCAGCTCACCTGCGTGTTCGTCGACCACGGCCTGCTGCGGGCCGGTGAGGCCGAGCAGGTCGAGAAGGACTACGTGGCGGCGACCGGCATCAAGCTCAAGGTGGTCGACGCCCGGGAGCGGTTCCTCGGCGCGCTGGCCGGGGTGACCGATCCGGAGCAGAAGCGCAAGATCATCGGCCGCGAGTTCATCCGGGTCTTCGAGGCCGCCGCCCGGGAGATCGCCGCGCACGGCGACGTGGAATACCTGGTGCAGGGCACGCTCTACCCGGACGTGGTGGAGTCCGGCGGCGGCACCGGCACCGCCAACATCAAGAGCCACCACAACGTCGGCGGCCTGCCCGAGGACCTCAAGTTCTCCCTGGTCGAGCCGCTGCGCACGCTCTTCAAGGACGAGGTCCGCACGATCGGCCTGGAGCTGGGACTGCCCGAGGCGATGGTCTGGCGGCACCCGTTCCCCGGGCCGGGCCTGGCCATCCGGATCATCGGCGCGGTCGACGAGGAGCGCCTCGCCGTGCTCCGCAAGGCCGACCTGATCGCCCGGCAGGAGCTGACCGCGGCCGGCCTGGACCGGGGTGTCTGGCAGTTCCCGGTGGTGCTGCTGGCCGACGTCCGCAGCGTCGGGGTGCAGGGCGACGGGCGCACCTACGGTCACCCGGTGGTGCTGCGCCCGGTCTCCAGCGAGGACGCGATGACCGCCGACTGGTCCCGGCTGCCCTACGACGTGGTGGCCCGGATCTCCACCCGGATCACCAACGAGGTCGCCGAGGTCAACCGCGTCGTCCTGGACGTGACGAGCAAGCCGCCGGGCACCATCGAGTGGGAGTGACGCCGCTCAGGCCGCGGGCGGCGTCTGCGGTCCGGCCCCGGGCTGCGGGGTAGCCGGCGGGACCGGTGCCGCCGGCGGGACCGGCGGCCACCCGGGCGCGGTGCCCGGCGGGTGCGGCCATGCGGGCGCGCCGGCCGGCTCCTCGGGCATCAGGAACCACATGATCGGGTACGCGAGCGCGGCGAGCCCGCCGGTGAGCACCGTGGCGGTCGCGAAGATCACCCGGATCAGCGTGGGGTCGGCGGCGAAGTAGCGGCCGAGGCCGCTCGCCACACCGGCGATCATGCGGTCGCTGACAGGCCGGCGGAGCTGCTTGTACGGGGCCTGGGAGGGGTTCGGGAAGGTCATGTGTCAACGGTCCCGCGCGCTGCGGCGGTCGACCTCGGTGACCGCCCGGACGGCTACCCTGATCCGTCCCTGAGGCGCCAGCCAAGAGTCAGGAATCCGACTCTTTTCGATGTCGGTAACCCGCTCCGGGGAGAATTTGCTCCCGTGACCACCTCGCTGGAGCCGCTCCGCAGGATCGCGGCATACGCAGTTTGTGCTGATTCAAACGGCCGAGTGTTGCTGGTCCGCGCATCGGAGCGCTCCGGCACCCCCGGCACCTGGTCGCTCCCCGGAGGAGCGGTCGACCACGGTGAGGACCCCAAACACACAGTCGTCCGGGAGACCGCGGCCGAGACCGGGCTCTCGGTGGCGGTCGCCGGCCTCCAGGACGTGCTCGCCGACATGCGGGCGCTACCCGAGCGGCGCATCACGATCCACACCGACCGGCTCCTCTACACCGTGTCGGTCCGTGGTGGGACGCTCACCGAGCGGGTCGACCGGCCGACCGACCTGGCCCGCTGGTTCACCCTCGACGAGGCCCGGGAGCTTCCGCTGCGGTCGTTCACCGCACGCGCCCTGGGCCTGCCCACCTCCACCGACGACATCGTGCCGGAGGAGGTGCCCGAGTTCCCCTCGTTCTACGCCGTCCCCGGCCCGGACGGGCTGCACCGGGCGCAGCGCTTCGCCGCGTACGCGGTGGTGACCGACCCGGACGAGCGCGTCCTGCTGACCCGGGTGTCCGACGGCTACCCGGGCGCCGGCTGCTGGCACCTGCCCGGCGGCGGCACCGACTACGGCGAGCAGCCGGGCGCGGCGCTGATCCGGGAACTGGTCGAGGAGACCGGCCAGACCGGCCGCCTGGTCGAGCTGCTCGGGGTGGCCAGCCACCGGGACGCCGCCTCGCTCGGCCCGGAGGGCTACCCGATCGACTGGCACGGCGTACGCGCCTTCTACCGGGTGGTCGTCGACCAGCCCGCGCCGCCCACCGTGGCCGACGTCGGCGGCTCCACCTGCGAGGCCCGCTGGTTCCGCCGCGACGAACTCGGCGCCCTCCCCACCGACCGCCTCACCGAGGTGACGGCCGAGGCAGTCCAGGCCGCCCACCTTCTCTGACCCGCACCCCCGAGCGCCCCACCCGGCGATCATGAGGTTGACGGCGGGAAATGTCCGCCTCGGTACCGCTAACCTCATGATCGACGGAGTGGGGCGCTCGGGTGCGGGGGAGTGGTGCGGGTGGAACAGCGGCGGCGGGTCGGGGCCTACGGGGTGCTGCGGGACTCCGACGGGCGGGTGCTGCTGGCGCGCGGCTCGGCGAAGTGCCCGTACCCGGGGGTGTGGCAGCTGCCCGGCGGCAGCGTCGCGCACGCGGAGCACCCGGCCGACGCGGTGGTCCGCGAGTTCGCCGAGGAGACCGGGCTGACCGTCGCGCCCGGCGCGATCCGGGCCGCGGTGGCCGACGTGGCCGCGTTCGCCGACCTGGGGATCGCGCTGCACACCGACCGGTTGATCTTCGAGGTCGAGGAGCGGGGCGGGCGGCTGCGGCCCGAGCCGGCCGGCGGCACCGACGAGGTGGGCTGGTTCACCCCGCAGGAGGCCGCGAGTCTCCCGCTGATGCCGTTCACCGCCGAACTGCTCGGCCTGCCGGTGACGCCGCTGCCGGCCGACCTGCCCCGAGGACTGCCCGTCGACCCGGCTGGGCGCTCCGCCGACCGGCGGCAGCGCTTCGCCGCGTACGGGCTGGTCACCGACCCCGCCGACCGGGTGCTGCTCACCATGATCGCCGACGGGTACCCGGGCGCGGGTCGCTGGCACCTGCCCGGCGGTGGCACCGACCACGGCGAGCAGCCGGCCGCCGGGCTGCTGCGCGAGCTGGTCGAGGAGGCCGGACAGCTGGGCCGGGTGGTCGACCTGATCGCCGTGGACAACCTGCACAACCCGGCCGCGCTCGGCCCGGAGGGCCGCCCGCTGGACTGGCACGGCGTCCGGGTGATCTACCGGGTACGCGTGGACGCGCCGACCGACGCGGTGGTGACCGAGCTGGCCGGCGGCTCCACCGCGCGGGCCGCCTGGTTCGCGCCGGAGCAGGTCACGGGCCTGCCGATGACCGACGTCGCCGCCCGCGCCACCGTCCGGCGGGTGAGCTGAATCGCTCGCCGAGCCGCCCTGGTTGACCTCCGGTACAGTCAGGAGTAGGGCCGACCGACGAAAACGGGCGTTGAGCCCCGAGGTGGGAATGAATGGGCGGTTCGCGCGGTTAAGGGAGATATAAGTACCGCCGGCAGCTATCGCCAAGCCCTAGTCCCCTGTGCAATGGTGTACTCCGCAAAAGGGCTGCCGGACCCGAAAGGTCCGGCACGAGACAGCCGGACACCCGCCCCACCGTGGGCGGCAAGCCGATCCGGTGATGGAGGAAACGTGCCGAGAGCCCCATGGCGCCGGCGTCGTACGACTGACAGTCCGCGCCCCGCAGGGCGTCGCTGGGCGGGCAGGTTGCGCCGCAGCAGTACGTTCGCCCGCCAGGTGCTGCTGGTCCGAGTGGGCCGCCGGGACGGCGCGACCGTCTCGGGGACCGACCGGGTCACCCCCGACCACCGTTACGCCGACCGCCAGCGCCTGCGCTACGGCCGGCTCGACACCGACATCGAGACCGTGCGCCCGATCAGCCCGGCGCTCGCACCGGCCGCCCCGGTCGACGACGAGTCTCCGGCGATGGCGATCCCGCTGCTGCCGGGTGAGCGCACCGCCGCCCGCCGGGCCAAGTTCGCGCTCGTCAACGCGTGCACGCTGAGCAGCCTCATGCTCGGCATGCTGGCCATCTTCCTGGCCATGCGCGGTGACGTGCAGATCGCCGCGATCTGCCTGATCGCGTGCGTCGCGTTCGACGGCCTCGACGGCGCGCTGGCCCGCAAGCTCGGTGTGGCCAGCCCGTTCGGCGCGCAGATGGACTCGCTCGCCGACATGTGCTCGTTCGGCCTCGCCGCGCCGGTCGTGGTCTACGCCTCGCTCGCCGGTTCGGTGCCCCCGGCCGCCGCCGCGGTCTCCTGCGCGCTCGTCGCCGCGTGCGCCGCGATCCGGCTCGCCCGGTTCAACGTCTCGCCGAAGGACGGCCGCTTCTTCTGCGGCGTGCCGACCACGATGGCGGCAGCCGTGCTGGCCCTGACCGTGGCCATCGGCGTACCGGTCTCCGGCCTGATCATGGTGGCCGGCGTGGCGCTGCTCGCCTTCGCCATGGTGTCCAGCTTCCCGTACGCGAAGCTGGCCCGGCTGCTGAAGCTGCCGCCGTGGCTCTGGCTGGCCCCGGTGGTCGGCGCGCTCGTCGACATCCGGCTCACCTTCGCCCTCGTGGTGGTGGGCTACCTGGTCAGCGGGCCGCTGCTCTGGCTGCACCAGCGCCGTACCGCCTGACCCGGCAACGACAGAAGGGGCGCCGCTGCAGCGGCGCCCCTTCTGTATGTCCGGCGGCTGTCAGCGCCAGCGGGCGATCACCGTCGCGCCGCCGACCACCTTGTCGCCCGGCCCGACGAGCGGGTCCGCGGCGTCGGCCGGCAGGTAGACGTCGGTACGCGAGCCGAACCGGATCAGGCCGAATCGCTCGCCCCGGGCCAGCAGCGACCCGACGGGTGCCCGCTGCACGATCCGGCGGGCGATCAGCCCGGTGCGCTGCGCCACCACGACGGTGCCGTGGTCGGTGTCCAGCACCGTGTACGCCGCCACGTTGTGCTCGGCGTCCGGCTTCATGGCGTTGACGAACCCGCCGTCGGCGACGAAGTAGTCGACCACCTTGCCGGCCACCGGGGCGCGGTTGACGTGCACGTCCAGCACCGACAGGAAGACCGCGATCCGCAGCCACTCGCCGTCACCGAAGCGCTCGTCCTGGAGGCGCTGTACGGACAGCACCTGACCGTCCGCCGAGGCGACCACCGCCGACGGGTCCTCCGGTACGTCCCGCTCCGGGTCCCGGAAGAACGCGGCCACCGGCGCGGCGGCCAGCGCCGGCAGCAGCCAGAGCTTCGACTTCGGCCGGGCGGCCCGGGCCAGGGCGGCCAGGCCGAGCGTGATGCCGGCCGCGGCCACCCCGTTCGAGTCGATGTGCATGCCCCGGGTCAGCGGCACGCTCGACGGCCGGTACGCCGGGGACAGCGAGGCCGCGAGCGCGACCGGCGCCGGAGCGAACCGCAGGTGGTGCACGCGTACCGGCGGGGTGTTGCGCAGCACCAGATCGCTGCGGACGCCGTGCAGCACGCCCTGCCGGTCCAGCTCGCCGTCGGCGCCCTCGGTGCGGAACAGCGGCGCGGCGACGCTCAGCACCGCACCCTCGGCGAGGTACTTCGCCAGCCCGTCGATCGCGGTGCGCGCCTCGTCCGCGGTGCCGGTGAACGGCTCGGCGACGACCACCACCGCGGCGGCGTCGGCCTCGGCTAGGGTGTCGACCACGCGTACCCGGTCGGCGACCCAGCGGCCCTGTGCGGTCACGTGTTCGCGCAGCGCGGCCGCCGCGGCGCCCTCCGCGGGCACCACGGTGAGCCGGTCGCCGGGCAGCAGCGCCTCGATCGCGGCGGCCAGCACCGCGGACTCCGGGGTCGCGCCGACCAGCAGGCCGGCCTTCGGGTCGTTACGCCGGGCGAATTCGCTGACGAGCGTGCGGGCGGCGCGCTCGCCGATGCGGACCGCACCGGAGGGACCGGTGACGCGCACGGCGGGTGACTGGGTCATGTCGGACGGGCTCCTGACGAGATAGCGAACGGACGGGGCGGCTCCGGCGACCCGACCGGCGGCTCCGGCATGGTCGGGGTGCGCGGGCCGGCCGGCGGAGGCGAGATCTCCGCCGACCAGCATAGGCCGCGTCCGAAGGGCGCCGCAGTGGCGCGGTCAGGCCGGATCCCCCGGCGTACGGCGTTCCGGAGCCGCCTCGCCGGCCGGTGGATCGAGCGCCGGCAGTTCACGGGTGGCCGGCTCCGCGGAGTCGGTGGTGGCCCGGGTGGCCCACTCGTCGGCGCCGTCGGTCGTCTTCGTGTCGGTGACCGCCTCCGCGTCGGCGGGAGTCTCCGCGCCGGCGGCCGGGGAGCCGTACGGTGCCGCGACAGTGACGTCCGGGGCGGGTTGTTCCGGCGCGCGGCCGGAGCGCAGCGCGCCGATCAGTCCGAGCAGGCCGATCAGCACCAGCCCGCCGGCCAGGAACCAGCCGACCGGAGGTACGGAGAGACCCAGGATCCGGGCCAGCAGCCACCAGACGGAGAGGCCGAGGAAGACGAGTCCGAAAGCGAACGACACGATGTCGGTACGGTGTGCCTTCATCGGGTCACCTCCAGCTTGCCGGCGTTCACGTGGACGAAGAGGCGCAGCTTGCCCCCACCGGGACCGTCGGCACCGGCGTCGGTGGTTTCCCACTGGCGACCGCCGAGCCCGCCGCTGCGCCGGCCGAAGACCGTGGCGTCACCGGCGTTCACGTCGGCCACAGTGGTCACGTCGACATTCGGCGGTACGACCACGGTCGCGTTGCCGAGGTTCACGTCGACGGTCACCTGGACGTCCTGCTTGTCGAAGTCGATCCCGCGCAGGTCGAGCGTCGCGTCACCGAGGTTGTTCTCGTACCGGTTCGCCAGGTCGCGCAGGTCGGTCGGGGCCCAGGTGACGTTGCCGTCGATGCCGCGTACCCGGTCGTAGGACTCGGCGACGGTGGCGATGCCGAGCGCCGCGGCGGTCACCAGGCCCAGGGCGATCAGCCAGCGGGCCCGGCCGAACCAGGTGCCGACGAGCAGGCCGAGGCCGATGGTCGCGAGCACCGCGGCGAAGTAGCCGGCGGCACCGACCGGGAAGACGTCGAGCAGGTCGAGCATGGCCACCACGCCGAGCGCCAGGAAGATCAGCGAGAACGTGATCGCGCCGAGCGCCGAGCGCTCCTTGGGCCGCTTCGGTGGCCGGGGCGGCCGGACCGGTGGCGGGACGGGTGGCTTCGCCGCGTAGGGGCCGTGCGGGGCGAACGGCGGCCGGTAACCGCCGGGCGGCAGCGGTGCGCCCACCGGCGTGGGCGGCGGCACGGCGCCCGGCTCGCCCGGCCAGGCCGGGTTCCCGCCGTACGCGGGCCAGGCGGCGGTGTCGGCGGCCGGCCCGGTCACGTGCGGCATCGCGACAGTCGTCGGCTCGGACGGGCCCGGCCGGGTGCCGGACGCGGCCGGCCAGCCCGGCGCCGGCAGCGTCGGGTAGCCGGTACCGGAGGGGCCCGGCTCGCGCTCCGCGTCGGACGTGGCCGGGTACCCCGGCTCGGACCCGGGCACCGGCGGGTAGCCCGGTTCGGCGGCGGACGCCGGGGACACGGACGCCGGGGGGTAGCCCGGCTCGGGGCGGCCGGCCGGCGGGTAGCCGGGCTCCGGGTGGGTGGCGGGCAGGCCGCTGGACGGTGCCGCTCCGGGGGGTACCGGCGTGGCCGGCCCGGCGGGCGTGCCGGTCCACGGCGCCGCGGGGGGAGCCGCGGTCCACGCGCCCGGTGCCGGGGCCTGCGGTGCGGGCCAGGCCACCGGTGGCACCGGACCCGGCGGGGGACCGTGCGGCGGCGCCTGCTGCGGCGGCCGCTGCCCCGGGCCGCGTTGCTCGCGGTTGAGCAGGAGCGCGCCGCCGATGAGGATCACCGCGCCCAGCAGGATCGCCCGGAACCCGTCGGTGACGACGTAGGCGAAGCCGAGCGCCACCACGATGCCGAGCACGATCACCGTGATCGGGGACATGCTGGACCGGCCCCGGCCGAGCATGGCCTCCACCGGCGAGGCGGTGTCGCCCTCGCCGGGGATGATCAGCCAGCCGGCGACGTACACGATGATGCCGATGCCGCCGAAGAAGCCGAGCACGGCCAGCAGCACGCGCCACAGCACCGGGTCGGTGTTCGTGGCCCGGCCGATGGCGGCGCACACCCCGGCCAGGTAGCGGCCCTCGCGGGGGCGTACCAGGCCGTACCGGGTGGTGAAGCCGGCGGCGCCGGGCGGTGGGGCGTACCCACCGGGTGGCGGACCGCCGAACGGCGTGCCGCCGCCGGGCGGCGGGGTCGCCTGGTCGGTGGTGGGCGCCGCTCCCGGCGGGGGCGGCGGCGGGGCGTCCTGTGCTGCCGCCCAGGGGCGGGGCGGACGGGCAGCGTCCTCGTTCATGCCTTCGATACTGCTGCCCCGGCCGCCCGAGCAGCCTCCGGACCCGACCCTGACCCCACCCTGAGATCCGCCGCCGGTGAAACTCCGGGGCGTCCCCGTGGTCCGGGGCCTCGCCGCCGTGTGACGATCTGAGCGTCGGTGCCGCCGGCACAACCGCCTCGACCTGGGAGCCTCCGATCAGCAGCACCCCCGCCCCGCACGCCCCGCGCCTCTACCGGGCCACCGACCACCGGCTGGCCGCCGGGGTGGCCGCGGGCATCGCCGAGCACCTGGGCATCCCGGTGCTGCGGGTACGCGTGGCGTTCATGGTGCTGCTCGGGCTGAGCGGGCTCGGGCTGCTGCTCTACGCCGCCTTCTGGGCGGTGGTCCCGCCCCGCCCCGGCGACACCGCCGTCCCGCCCCGTCGCGACCTCGCCCAGCTGCTGCCGTTCGTGGTGATCGGGCTCGGTGTGCTGCTGCTCCAGGTGGTCGCGTTCAACTCGGTGGGCGCGGCCGGCACCGCCGGCTGGCTGGTGGCGATCATCGCGGTCGGCGCCGGCGTCATCTGGCACCAGTCCGGCCCGGAACGCCGCCGGCAGTGGGGTGACTCGGCGGTGCCCTGGCTGGGCGCGGTGGTGGAGGAGAGCGACAGGCGCGCGTTTGTGCTGCGCTTCATCGGCGGCGGCGTACTCGTCGCGGTGGGCATCATCGGCGTGGCGGCCGTCTACTCGCCGGCGCAGAACTTCGACGCGGTGCTCAACGGCGTGATCTTCGCGCTGGTCGGGCTGGCCGGCGTGGGTGTGGTGACCGGTCCGGTGCTCTGGCGCACCTGGAACCAGCTCCGCTCGGAGCGGGAGGGCCGCATCCGTGAGCAGGAGCGCGCCGAACTGGCCGCGATGGTGCACGACCAGGTGCTGCACACGCTGGCCCTGATCCAGCGCAACGCCAGCGACGTCAAGACCGTCCAGCGGCTGGCCCGGGGTCAGGAGCGTTCGCTGCGCAACTGGCTCTACAAGCCGGCCGCGTCGCCCACGGAGCGCTTCGCCGCGGCCCTGGAGCAGGCCGCCGCCGAGGTCGAGGACACGTTCGCCATCACCGTCGAGGTGGTCGTGGTCGGCGATCGGGAGACCGACGAACGGGTGGGCGCGATCGTGGCCGCAGGCCGGGAGGCCCTGGTCAACGCGGCCCGGCACGCCGGCGTGCAGACCGTGTCGCTGTACGCCGAGGTGGAGCCGGAGCAGGTGAGCGTGTTCGTCCGGGACCGGGGCAAGGGCTTCGACCCGGATACGGTGGAGAATCACCGGCACGGCGTCCGGGGCTCGATCATCGGACGGATGAAACGGCACGGCGGCCGGGCGGAGATCCGGTCCGAGCCTGGGGAAGGGACCGAGGTCCGGCTGATCCTGCCGATCAGCGGCTCCGGATCCACGGCGGAAAGGGACAAGTGACATGTCCGAGCAGGAACCGGTCGAGGGTACGGCGCCGCGCGGGCCGCTGCGGGTGTTCCTCGTCGACGACCACGCGATGTTCCGGGCCGGCGTCCGCGCCGAGCTGGGGGCGCGCGTGGAGGTGGTCGGTGAGGCCAGCTCGGTGGCCGAGGCGGTGACCCGGATCGCCGCCACCGCGCCGGACGTGGTCCTGCTCGACGTGCACATGCCCGACGGCGGTGGCCGCGCGGTGCTGGAGGCGATGCGGCGTACCCACCCGCAGGTGCGGTTCCTGGCGCTGAGCGTCTCCGACGCCGCCGAGGACGTGATCGGCCTGATCCGCGCCGGCGCGCGGGGGTACGTCACGAAGACGATCTCGCCGGAGGAGCTGACCGACGCGATCCGGCGGGTGGCCGACGGCGACGCGGTGTTCAGCCCGCGGCTGGCCGGGTTCGTGCTCGACGCGTTCGCCTCCCGGCCGGACGCGCCGGTGGCCGACCCCGAGCTGGACCAGCTCACCAACCGCGAGCGCGAGGTGCTGCGGCTGCTCGCCCGGGGGTACGCGTACAAGGAGATCGCCAAGGAGCTCTACATCTCGATCAAGACGGTCGAGACGCACGTCTCCAACGTGTTGCGCAAGCTCCAGATGTCGAACCGGTACGAGCTCTCCCGCTGGGCCGCCGACCGCCGCCTGGTCTAGAAATCCCACGTCCGCCCGGGGGCGGGGCCTCGGCGGCCTCGTACCCCCGGGCGCCTCTGTCGCCCGCTCAGTCGGTGTGGCATCATCCGGACGGACAGAAAACGCGACAGTCGCGCGTCCGTGGGAGTCGCCCAGGCCGGCGCGGTGAACGTCACAACCCTCCCTGCCGCAGGGATGCTTGTCGACCTTTCTATGCCCGTCTTGCCTGTTCAGGGCCCTATCGTCCGTACGCTTTGTGATCTTTTCTCAAGTATCGGCAACGTGGCGAGCAACTAACGGCTTGATAACGGCACCTTCACGGAAAGGGCCGGTTGGTGTCACAGTGGCAGCACCTCACCCCCCGGTGTGAGGCATCTCGTCGGGCCTGCCGACCACGTGACGCCGCCATCAGCGCCGCCGCGTGGCCGACGGCCCTGCGCGATGTCTCGTCCAGGGTGTGGCGCCCGGCGGATCGGTACCCCTGGGGTGTCCCGAATTCCTCTGCGGTAAACCGGCTTCCTGCGGCTCGGGTCGCCGGTGGTGTCACCCCCAAAGACGTGCGTGAAACTCACGACGGAACCAGGTTAGAAAGAGGAGGCCCCTCGGAATGAGAGTCTCGAAGCGGGCGAGCGGCGCGCTCGCGGTGGGCGCGGCATTCGCGCTCGTCGCGTCCGGCTGCTCCAGCGGGAACAACGACGGTGGCGACGCCGGCGCCAGCTCGGACGGCGCCATCGTCATCGACGGCACCCAGCCGGAGAACCCCCTGGTTCCGGCGAACACCACCGAGACCGGTGGCGGCGCGATCATCGACTGGATGTGGAGCGGTCTGGTCGAGTACCCCAACAACGGTGGGGCGCCGCAGAACCTTCTCGCCGAGTCGATCGACACGAGCGACTCGAAGGTCTTCAAGATCAAGATCAAGCAGAACACCAAGTTCCACGACGGCACCACCGTCAAGGCCGAGAGCTTCGTCAAGGCCTGGAACTGGGCGGCGTACGGCCCGAACGGCGCGCAGAACGCCTCCTTCTTCTCCGACATCCAGGGCTTCGACGAGGTCTACACCGAGGACCCGGACGGCCCGGAGGGCCCGCAGAAGGCTCCGGAGCCGAAGGCCAAGGAGATGTCCGGCCTGAAGGTCGTCGACGAGTGGAACTTCGAGGTCACGCTCACCGCGCCGACCGCCGTGTTCCCGACCAAGCTCGGCTACAGCGCCTTCGTGCCGCTGCCGGACGCGTTCTTCTCGTCCGACCCGGCGACGTTCGGCAAGAAGCCGATCGGTAACGGCCCGGTCAAGCTCGTCTCCTGGCAGGACGACGTCGAGATCAAGCTGACCCGCTTCGACGACTACAGCCTGCGCGACAAGATGAAGATCAAGGACGTCACCGTCAAGATCTACCAGGACGACACGGCGGCGTACAACGACCTGCTCGCCGGCAACCTGGACTTCCAGCAGCAGGTTCCGGTCTCCGCGCTGGCCGGTGAGAAGTGGAAGACCGACCTGGGCGAGCGGGCCATGGCCTCGACCACCCCGTCGACCGGCATCATCGCCTTCCCGATCTACGACAAGCGCTTCCAGAACCCGAAGCTGCGCAAGGCGATCTCGCTGTCCATCGACCGGCAGTCGATCACCGACAAGATCTTCTTCGGTACCCGCAAGCCGGCCGACAGCTGGGCCAACCCGCTGACCCCGGGCGCCGAGCCGGGCAACTGCACCGCCTGCAAGTTCGACGTGGAAGAGGCCAAGAAGCTCCTCGCCGAGGCCGGTGGCTTCCAGGGCAAGCTGACCCTGTCGTACAACGCGGACGCCAGCCACAAGGAGTGGATGGAGGCCGTCGCCCAGCAGATCAAGACCAACCTGGGCATCGACGCGGTCGCCGTCGGCGTGCCGACCTTCGCGGTCTTCCGCGCCAACATCAACGCCTACAAGATGACCGGCGCGTACCGGGCCGGCTGGCAGCAGGACTACCCGGACGTCGAGAACTGGATCAACCCGCTCTACGTCACCGGTGGTTCCTCGAACGACGGCAAGTACAGCAACTCGCAGGTGGACGCCCTCGCCAAGGAGGCCACCGCGGCCCCCAGCATCGAGGAGGCCCACAAGAAGTTCGCTGAGGCCGTCAAGATCATCGACCAGGAAGTCCCGTCGATGCCGATCTACTTCGGTGGCCAGCAGTCCGGCCACTCGGAGAAGATCAAGAAGCTCGAGCTGACCAACGTCGGCGAGCTCGACATCACCTCGGTCGAGCTCTGATCCGAACGCTCTGACCCCGGGTCGGGCTCGCCTACCGGTGAGCCCGACCCGGGGCCGTTCCGCGAGGGGGTGTACAACGAACCCCTCGCAACGTTGTCGCCGCCGCGCCGGCCCGCCCCGGCGCTCCCTGTCTGGAGGACCAC
This sequence comes from Micromonospora sp. WMMA1947, assembly GCF_027497355.1. Lineage (NCBI taxonomy): Bacteria > Bacillati > Actinomycetota > Actinomycetes > Micromonosporales > Micromonosporaceae > Micromonospora > Micromonospora sp. WMMA1947. The sequence continues at coordinate 2,779,983 of NZ_CP114909.1, forward strand.
CCCATGGGCCGTTATCTCTTGAGACGGCTGCTGCAACTCGTACCGGTGTTCATCGGCACGACGTTCCTGATCTACTGGCTCGTCTGGTCCGTGCCCGGTGACCCCTTCGCCGGCAAGTGCGGCGACCGCGGTTGCCCGCCCAACTACCGGGCCATGATGACCGAGAAGTACAACCTCGACGAGTCGATCTGGGTGCAGTACGCGAGCTACATGAAGAACCTTCTGCAGGGTGACTTCGGTATCACGTTCGGCGGTCGCGAGATCAGCGACATCATCGCCACGTCGTACCCGAACACCCTGAAGCTGGCGGTGGTCGCCCTCGCCATCGAGGCGGTGATCGGTCTCGGCGCCGGCATTCTCACCGGCCTGCGGCGCAACGGATTCCTGGACAATCTGGTCCTGGTCTCCACCCTCTTCCTGATCGCCCTTCCGGTCTTCGTCATCGGCTTCGTGCTGCAGTGGCTGCTCGGCGTCAAGTGGGGCATCATCAACCCGACCGTGTCCAACGAGATGCGGTTCAGTGAACTGATCGTGCCGGGCTTCGTGCTCGGAAGCGCATCGATGGCGTACATCGCCCGGGTGGCGCGTACGAGCATCGCCGAGAACCGGCGTGCCGACTACGTCCGTACCGCGATCGCCAAGGGCCTCCCGATGCGCCGCGTGGTCGGCGTGCACCTGCTCCGCAACTCGCTCATCCCGGTGGTCACCCTGCTCGGTACCGACCTCGGCGCGCTGATGGGTGGCGCGATCGTGACGGAGGGCATCTTCGGCATCAACGGCATCGGCCGGCAGGTGCTCCGCTCGATCGTCACCAAGGAGAGCGCTACCGTTGTCGGCATCGTGGTGGTGCTGGTGCTCGTCTATCTCGTGATGAACCTGGTGGTCGACCTGCTCTACGCCGCCCTCGACCCGAGGATCCGCTATGAGTGACCGCCGCAGCGAACGAATCGTCCCAGCAGTCTGCGCGGGCAACCACGCCCGCGCCGAGCGCAACGAGGTGCGGGCATGAGTGACCCGAATACCGCGTCGATCGTGACGACGCCGCCCGCGACCATGCCCACCCAGGCCGGTTCGGGCGCTCCCACCAACGCCGGCCTGCCGGAGAGCGCGAAGCAGCAGAAGCCGCGTGGTCTGCTCGGCGACGCCTGGATCGACCTGCGCCGCAAGCCCTTGTTCTGGATCTCGGCGACGATCATCGTGGTGTTCCTCGTGATGGCGGCCTTCCCCTGGCTGTTCACCTCCGGCGACGCGGTCAACGGCACGCTGGAGCGCAGCCGGGTCGAGCCGTCCTCCTCCGCGTGGTTCGGCTACGACGTGCAGGGCCGCGACGTCTACGCCCGGGTCATCTACGGCGCCCGCGCCTCGATCGTGGTCGCGGTGGTCTCCACCTTCCTGACGCTGCTGGTCGGCGGCACGATGGGCATCATCGCCGGCTACCGCGGCGGCTGGGTGGACGCGCTGCTCTCCCGCATCGCGGACATCTTCTTCGGCCTGCCGTTCGTGCTCGGCTCGATCGTCATCCTGACCACGTTCAACGGGTCCGGCACCGACAACGGCGAGTGGACGATCATGGGGCTGGTCATCCTGTCCCTGAGCGTGCTGAGCTGGCCGGTCGTGATGCGGCTGATGCGCTCCTCGGTGCTCGCCACCAAGGAGGCCGACTACATCGTGGCGGCCCGCGCGCTCGGCGCCGGCACCGGCCGGATCATCCTCAAGCACCTGCTGCCGAACTGCCTGGCCCCGCTGCTGGTCTACGGCACGATCATGGTCGGTTCGTTCATCGGCGCGGAGGCCACGCTCTCGTTCCTGGGCATCGGCCTGAAGAGCCCGGTCGTCTCCTGGGGCATCATGATCAGCGAGGCGCAGAACTACATCCGGGTCTCGCCGTACCTGCTGTTCTTCCCCGCCGCGTTCCTCGTCGCCGCCGTGCTGAGCTTCGTCATGCTCGGTGAGGCGGTCCGCGAGGCCCTCGACCCGAAGCTCCGTTAGGGGAACTGAGTTGTCCGACATTCTCGTGTCCGAGCAGTCCGCCCCGGGCGCCGACGGATCCGGCCGCCCCTCGGGCCGCCTGCTCGAGGTCGACGACCTTCGGGTGGAGTTCCGCACCCGGGACGGCGTCGCCAAGGTCATCAACGGGGTCACGTACCACGTCGACGCGGGGGAGACCCTCGCCGTGCTCGGCGAGTCCGGCTCCGGCAAGAGCGTCACCGCGCAGACCATCATGGGCATCCTGGACACCCCGCCCGGGTTCGTCACCGGCGGGCAGGTCCGCTTCCACGGCAAGGACATGCTCACCATGTCCGCGGAGCAGCGGCGGCGGATCCGGGGCGAGGGCATCGCCATGATCTTCCAGGACTCGCTCTCCGCCCTCAACCCGGTTTTCACAGTCGGCTTCCAGATCGCCGAGCAGTTCCGCGTCCGGCGCGGCATGAGCCGCTCGGACGCCAAGAAGCGCGCGATCGAGATGCTCGACCAGGTGAAGATCCCCAACGCCAAGGGGCGGTTCAGCAACTACCCGCACCAGTTCTCCGGCGGTATGCGGCAGCGCGCCATGATCGCCATGTCGCTGGCGCTGGACCCCGAGGTGCTGATCGCAGACGAGCCGACCACCGCGCTGGACGTGACCGTGCAGGCCCAGATCATGGACCTGCTCGGCGAACTCCAGCGGGAGCGGCAGATGGGCATGATCCTGATCACCCACGACCTCGGCGTGGTCGCCGACGTCGCGGACCGGATCGCGGTCATGTACGCCGGCCGGATCGTCGAGGAAGCCGACGTCTACGACCTGTACCGCAAGCCGGGGCACCCGTACACGCTCGGCCTGCTCAACTCGATCCCGCGGATGGACGAGAAGGGGCAGGAGCTCCGCACCATCAAGGGCCTCCCGCCGAACCTGATGAACATCCCGCCGGGCTGCGCGTTCAACCCGCGGTGCCCGATGGCGCAGCCGGTCTGCCGGGAGAAGGTCCCGCCGCTGCTGCAACTGGGCAACGGCCGGGCCAGCGCCTGCCACTTCGCCGAGGAGCTGGTGAACCGTGACTGAGAACATCATCGAGGTCCGTGAGCTGGTCAAGCACTACCCCGTGACCCGGGGTGTGGTGTTCAAGAAGACCATCGGCCAGGTCAAGGCGGTCGACGGCGTCTCCTTCGACCTCAAGGCCGGCGAGACGCTCGGCGTGGTCGGCGAGTCCGGCTGCGGCAAGTCGACGCTCGCCCGGGTGCTGATGAACCTGGAGAAGCCGACCGGCGGCCAGGTGCTCTACAAGGGCCAGGACATCTCCAAGCTCTCCGGTGGCGCGCTGCGGCGGTTGCGCCGGCAGATCCAGCTGGTGATGCAGGACCCGTACACCTCGCTGAACCCCCGGATGACGGTGGGCGACCTGATCGGCGAGCCGTTCGAGATCCACCCCGAGGTGGCCCCGCGCGGCAGCCGGCGCAGCAAGGTCAAGGAGCTGCTCGACCTGGTCGGCCTCAACCCGGAGCACATCAACCGGTACCCGCACCAGTTCTCCGGCGGTCAGCGGCAGCGCATCGGCATCGCCCGGGCGCTGGCGCTGCGGCCCGAGGTGATCGTCTGCGACGAGCCGGTGTCGGCCCTGGACGTCTCGATCCAGGCCCAGGTGATGAACCTGCTGGAGAAGCTCCAGGCCGAGTTCGGGCTGTCGTACGTCTTCATCGCCCACGACCTGTCCGTGGTGCGGCACCTCTCCGACCGGGTCGCCGTGATGTACCTGGGCAAGATGGTGGAGATCGGCACCGAGGACGAGATCTACGAGCGGCCGACCCACCCGTACACCCAGGCACTGCTGTCGGCGGTGCCGGTGCCGGACCCGACCGTGCGGGAGAGCAAGGCGATCATCCGGCTCCAGGGCGACGTGCCCTCGCCGGTCAGCCCGCCCTCGGGCTGCCGGTTCCGCACCCGGTGCTGGAAGGCGCAGGACGTCTGCGCCCAGGAGGTGCCGCTGCTCCAGATCCGGCCGGGCTCGGACCACCCGAGCGCCTGCCACTTCGCGGAGAAGCGGGAGATCGTCGTCACCCACGAGGTGGCCTGATCCGTTCCGGACCGCCTGCCGGCGTCAGCTCGACGCCGGCAGGCGGTTCGTCGTCTCCGGGGGCGTCACGGCGTCGGCGCGGACGTCACAGCGGGCCGCGACCGGCGCGCAGCAGCAGAAGCGCCAGCTGGGTGCCGTCGGCGCCGAGTTCGCCGCGGAACCGCTCCAGGATCTCCCGCTCGCGGGAGAGCACGAGCCGGGTCCCGCCGGAGGCCATCCGGGTCGCGCCGACCTCCTGGGAGAGCGCGGCCCGCTCCTGCCAGAGCGCGATGAGGGTGCGGTCGATCTCGTCGATCCGCCGCCGGATCTCACCGATCCGCTCCGCCGCCGCCACGTCGTCGGTGCCGGTCCGGGCCGCCGCGGCGCCGGTCGGGTCGCCGCCGGCCGGCCGGCCGTTGCGCGCCGGGCTGCCGCTGGACTCCACCACGTCAGTCATCATCGTCGTCCCTCTCGGGGCTCGGGCCCGGTACCCGGATCCCGGAACGAAAACGCCCCGGGCTCTGGGGAGCCCGGGGCGTTTCGTAGGTCTGTGATCAGGCGCGACCCACGGCTGCCGGACTCCCGGTGCCGTAGTAAAAGTAGAAGCGCTGATCGAACACGTCGTCGAGTATGCCGACCACCCGGGCGGCCGCGCAAGAAGACGCACCAACAGGTGAGACGTCCGGCGCGCGCCGAGCGGTGGCGCGGGCGGGGAAGTGTCCGCCCGGCGGCATAGACTCGGGCTGCGATGCATCCTCTCTTCGACATCCCCACATCCCCGTCCGCGCCGGAGTCCCCGCCCGCGCCGGAGTCCCGGCCGACCCCGCCGCGCCGCCCCGGGGCCGCCGGGTCGGACCCGCGGGCCCTCCTCGACGGCCTGAACGGCCCCCAGCGGGACGCGGTGACCCACGCCGGCTCCCCGCTGCTGATCGTGGCCGGTGCCGGGTCCGGCAAGACCCGGGTGCTGACCAACCGGATCGCCTACCTGCTCGCCGCCCGCGACGTGCACCCCGGCGAGATCATCGCGATCACGTTCACCAACAAGGCCGCCGGCGAGATGAAGGAGCGGGTGGCCGCGCTGGTCGGCCCGCGCGCCCGGCTCATGTGGGTCTCGACGTTCCACTCCGCCTGCGTACGCATCCTGCGCGCCGAGCACGAGCACGCCGGCCTGAAGTCGACGTTCTCGATCTACGACGCGGACGACTCGCGCCGGTTGATGCAGATGGTCGCCCGCGAGCTGGACCTGGACCCGAAGCGCTACCCGGCCCGGGGCCTGGCCGCCCAGGTGTCGAACCTGAAGAACGAGCTGGTCGACCCGGAGGAGTTCGCCGGCCGGGCCAAGGGGCCGAACGAGCGGGCGCTGGCCGAGGCGTACACGCTCTACCAGCGGCGGCTGCGCGAGGCGCACGCGCTGGACTTCGACGACCTGATCATGACGACCGTGCACCTGCTCCAGTCGCACCCGCACGTGGCGGAGAGCTACCGGCGGCGGTTCCGGCACGTGCTCGTCGACGAATACCAGGACACCAACCACGCCCAGTACGTGCTGATCAAGGAGCTGGTCTCCGGCACCGAGGGGATCCCGCCGGCCGAGCTGTGCGTGGTCGGTGACGCCGACCAGTCGATCTACGCGTTCCGCGGCGCCACCATCCGCAACATCCTGGAGTTCGAGCGGGACTTCACCGACGCCCGCACGATCCTGCTGGAGCAGAACTACCGCTCGACCCAGACCATCCTCAACGCGGCGAACGCGGTCATCGACCGCAACACCTCCCGCAAGCCGAAGCGGCTGTGGAGCGACGCCGGGTCCGGCGAGCAGATCGTCGGGTACGTCGCCGACACCGAGCACGCCGAGGCCGACTGGGTGGCCCGGGAGATCGACCGGCTGGTCGACGACGGCGACACCCGCCCGGGCGACGTCGCGGTGTTCTACCGCACCAACGCCATGTCCCGCGTGTTCGAGGAGGTGTTCATCCGGGTCGGCCTGCCCTACAAGGTGGTCGGCGGGGTGCGCTTCTACGAGCGCAAGGAGGTCCGCGACGCGCTCGCGTACCTGCGCGCGGTGGTGAACGACGACGACACGGTCAGCCTGCGCCGCATCCTCAACACCCCGCGCCGGGGCATCGGCGAGCGGGCCGAGGCGTGCGTGGAGGCGCTGGCCGCGCGGGACCGCATCTCCTTCGGCGCCGCGCTGCGCCGGGCCAAGGACGCACCGGGCATCTCGACCCGGGCGGCGAACGGCATCGCCGAGTTCGTCGCGCTGCTCGACGCGGCCCGGGAGCTGGCCGACACCGGCACGCCGGAGGAGGTGCTGGAGGCGGTGCTGACCCGCTCCGGCTACCTGGCCGAGCTGGAGGAGAGCCTCGACCCGCAGGACGCCGGCCGGGTGGACAACCTCCAGGAACTGGTGAGCGTCGCCCGGGAGTACACCGAGCGGATCGAGGCGCTCGGCGCCGACGACGAGCGGGCCACGCTCGCGGGGTTCCTGGAGCAGGTGGCGCTCGTCGCCGACGCCGACCAGATCCCTGCGTCACCGGGCTCGGCGCCTGACGGCGCCGAGGCAGACGACGCCACGCCTCATCAGGGCGTGGTCACCCTCATGACGCTGCACACGGCGAAGGGCCTGGAGTTCCCGGTGGTCTTCCTGACCGGCCTGGAGGACGGCGTCTTCCCGCACCTGCGCTCGCTCGGCGACACCCGCGAGCTGGAGGAGGAGCGGCGGCTGGCGTACGTGGGCATCACCCGGGCCCGCCAGCGCCTCTACCTGTCCCGCGCGGTGACCCGCTCGGCGTGGGGCGCGCCCGCCTACAACCCGCCGTCGCGGTTCCTGGAGGAGTTGCCGCCGGAGCTGGTCCGCTGGGAGCGCACCGAGGGGTCGTACACCTCGTGGGGTGGCGGGGGCGGCGGCGTCGGCGGCCGGGCGGACCGCGTGGGCCGCGGTGGCTTCGCCGGCGGCACGCCGAAGGCGACCGAGCTGGCGAAGCGGCTGGGCGTGGACGCCAGCCGGCTGTCCACCGCGAGCGAGCTGAAGCAGGCCCCGAAGGTCTCGGCCGGCGACCGGGTCAACCACCAGCGGTACGGCCTGGGCCGGGTGCTGGCGGTGGAGGGTGCCGGGCCGGGTGCCCGGGCGCAGATCGACTTCGGCGACCAGACCATGTGGCTGGTGCTGCGGCACGCCCCGATCGACAAGCTCTGAGCGCCGAGCGGGCCCGGTCCGGCTTGTGGCCGGGCCGGGCCCTCCTCGTTTCGTGGTGCTGTCAGCAGGCCACGTCGATGCCCCGGGCGCGCAGGAACGGCGCCGGGTCGATCTGGTTCCACATCGCGCCCTGGTGCACCTCGAAGTGCAGGTGCGGGCCGGTGGAGTCGCCGGTGGAGCCCTCGTAGCCGATGACCTGACCGGCCTTGACCGTGTCGCCCACGGCGACGGCGAGCCGGCTCTGGTGGGCGTAGTGGGTCAGGTAGCCGTTGTGGTGGTCGATGAAGACCGAGATGCCGTAGCCGTCGCCCACGTCACCGGCCTTGACCACGGTGCCCGCCGCGGCGGCGTGGATCGGTGTGCCGGCCGGCATGGCGAAGTCGATGCCGGCGTGCTGGGTGCCCCAGCGGGGCCCGTAGCAGGACGTGATGCCGGCGCCCTTCATCGGGATGACCCAGGTCGGCTTCTTCGCGACCGTCTTCTTCTTCGGCTTGGGCTTGGGCTTCGCGGTCGCCGTCTTCTTCGGTGCCGGGGTGGTCGTGGTCGCGCTCGGGCTCGGCGACGGGCTGGCCGGTACGGGCGACGGGGTGAGCGGCTCGCGGGCCGAGCGGTCGGCGCGGGCGGCGTCGTCGGCGCGGGCCGCGGCACCGAGGTCGACGGCGGCCGGTGTGGGGTCGGCCGGGGCGGTGGTGACGACGACGCCACCGATGCCGAGGCCGAGCAGGGCCACCGCGCCGGTGACCACGTAAACGGTGCGCCGGGCGCGGCGAGGACGCCGGTGCCGGGCGGGAGCGTTGTCCGGGGTGGGGCTGCTGTGCTGCACGGGATCCTTCATCGGTTCGAGGGGCACGTGACCTCGAAATACTGGTGTCGGTGCAGGTCGCAGCGGGTATCGGGGGTGCGGAGGCGGTGGCCTGCCCGGTCACCGCGCGTCCGGTTGTGGACCGGGCGTCCGGCTCGGTCGAAGAGACGATCATCGACTGGCGTGTTCCCGCTCACACTCGCCGGTGTGACGTGGCAGACATCGGCACAGAGGAAACCGCCCGGACCATACGATCCGGGCGGTGACGGGGCGGTACGGAGCGTCAGGACGCGGCTACGTCGCTGTAGAACTCCTCGAGCTCGAGCTGGATGTTCACGCCGCGGTCCTTCAGGAACGCCACCGGGTCCTGCGGCTGGCCCTTGACATGGATCTCCAGGTGCAGGTGGGAGCCGTAGGAGTGGCCGGTGTTGCCGACCAGGCCGAGCTGGTCACCGGCCTTCACCTCCTGGCCCTCCTTGACCGTCACCGCGGAGGAGTGGCCGTAGATGGCCTCGCTGCCGTCGGAGTGCTTGACGATGACGGCGTAGCCGTAGCCGCCGAACCAGCCGGCCTTGGTGACGGTGCCGGCGTGGACCGCCTTGTAGGGCGTGCCCTCCGGGGCGACCAGGTCGACGCCGGTGTGCAGCTTGCCCCAGCGCATGCCGTACGGGGACTTGAAGTCGTAGCCGTGCAGCGGCAGGAGCCATGGGTCCTGCTCGGTGGCCTTGCTGTCGGAGCGGTCGGAACGGGAGGCGGTGTCCGCGCTCTTGCCACGGTCGGCGGCGTCCTGGCTGGCGACCGAGGCCTGCCGGAGCTCGTCGAGGACCGACGGGTTGACGCTCTTGGCGTCGGGGAGGGCGTTCGCGCCGATGGCGACGATGCCGGCGCCGACGAACGCGGTGGTGACCACCGCGGCGTAGCGGCTCCGCGGGGGCGTGGGTACGCGGCGGCGGCCGCGATAGCGATCGGGCTCAGACGACAGGCGCTGGCGCACGCACACCCTCCGTTGTCGGGGATCCGATGCGACTCCGGACCGTTCGGTGAAGCTCTGTCGAACCTCCGGTGTCGCGTCGTCACCCGTCCGTGGACCTGATGACAACCGTGGACACGTTAGCCAACCGCCACTCCTGTCACAAGCCGAAGCGCCGAAATGCTGATTCGTTATGTCCAATTCCATCCGACCTTGTCATATCTCGTGCCGCCGGTCGGGTGGCTTGTCGACTGCCCATTCGTCGCGGACAGTGACCGAACGGCGGAGGTGTCCGGCTTTCCGCGTACCCGGGTGGGCGGTAGGGGCCTGGCTCGAATGTGGGAAGGTCCGGCCCGGCTTCCCGCCTCCCGTCCGGCCGGGTTACCGTTCGTTCAGGTCAGGAGTGCCGGTGAAAGGTGTGCGCAGATGAGCTCTCGTATCCGGGTCGTCGTCGCGAAGCCCGGCCTGGACGGCCACGACCGGGGGGCGAAGGTGGTCGCCCGCGCCCTGCGCGACGCGGGCATGGAGGTCATCTACACCGGCCTGCACCAGACGCCCGAGCAGATCGTCGAGACCGCCATCCAGGAGGACGCGGACGCGGTCGGCCTGTCGGTGCTCTCCGGCGCGCACATGACGTTGTTCAAGCGGGTCGTCGAACTGCTGACCGAGCGCGAGGCCACCGACATCGTGGTGTTCGGCGGCGGCATCATCCCCGAGGCCGACATCCCGGAGCTGGAGCGGCTCGGCGTCGCGAAGATCTTCACCCCGGGTGCCACCACCGGGTCGATCGTCGAGTGGGTACGGGAGAACGTGGCCCAGCCGGTCGGCTGACCGCCGCGTTCCGGCCCCGGGCACGGGGGAGGGGCCGGACGCACCCCTCACACGTCCGGCCCCTCTATGCACGATGCCCCGCCGCCACCCCTCGACCGACAGGGCATCGGCCGCTCCCGTCGTCGCGCTTGACCAGCGCGCCGACATCACACTCAACGACGCCCCCGACGGGCGGTTACGCCCCGGCCCGGACATCCCCCGGACGGCTGACGCCCGCGCGTGCCGGCGCGGTCGCGACCGGCCCGGCCGGGTCCGGCCTGTGCATTACCGCACACACCGCACCCGCTCGGTTGCCGCCGGTTCCCATCTCGTTAGGCTGCGGCAAATGGCCTGTCTGTTCTGATGACAGGCGTCAAACTGATTTTCCGAAGCTGGTGGCGGCGCGACGGCGCGCCGCGGAGACGGGACGGGACGCGCAAACGTGGACCTGTACGAGTACCAGGGGCGGGACCTGTTCGAGCGGCACGGCTTGCCCGTGCTCGCCGGCGGCGTCGCCACGACCCCGGAGGAGGCCCGCGCGATCGCCGAACGCCTCGGCGGCCGGGTGGTCGTCAAGGCGCAGGTGAAGGTCGGTGGCCGCGGTAAGGCCGGCGGCGTGAAGCTGGCCGAGGGCGCGGAGGAGACGGTGGCCCGGGCCACCGACATCCTCGGCATGGACATCAAGGGTCACACCGTCCACAAGGTCATGATCACCGTGACCGCGGACGTGGCCGAGGAGTACTACTTCTCATACCTGCTCGACCGGGCGAACCGCACGTTCCTCTGCATCGCCAGCGTCGCCGGCGGCATGGACATCGAGCAGGTCGCGGCCGAGACGCCGGACCGGGTCGTGAAGGCACCGATCGACGCCAACACCGGCGTGGACGAGGCGAAGGCGCGCGAGATCGTCAGCGCGGCCGGATTCCCGGCCGAGATCGCCGACCAGGTGGTCGAGGTCGCGGTCAAGCTGTGGCAGGCGTTCGTGGCCGAGGACGCCACGCTCGTCGAGGTGAACCCGCTGGCCACCACCAAGGACGGCAAGCTGCTGCTCCTGGACGCCAAGGTCACCCTGGACGAGAACGCCGGGTTCCGGCACCCGGACCACGAGGCCCTGGTCGACCAGGCGTCGGTGGACCCGCTGGAGCAGGCCGCGAAGGCCAAGGACCTCAACTACGTCAAGCTCGACGGCGAGGTCGGCATCATCGGCAACGGCGCGGGCCTGGTCATGTCCACGCTCGACGTGGTCGCGTACGCGGGCGAGCGGCACGGCGGCGTCAAGCCGGCCAACTTCCTCGACATCGGCGGCGGCGCGAGCGCCGAGGTGATGGCGAACGGCCTGGAGATCGTCCTGTCCGACCCGTCGGTCAAGAGCGTCTTCGTCAACGTCTTCGGCGGCATCACCGCCTGCGACGCGGTCGCCAACGGCATCGTGCAGGCGCTGGCGCTGCTGGAGCAGCGCGGCGAGAAGGCCACCAAGCCGCTCGTCGTGCGCCTCGACGGCAACAACGCCGAGGCCGGTCGGGCGATCCTCGACGACGCGGCCAACCCGCTGATCCAGCGGGTCGACACCATGGACGGCGCGGCCGAGCGGGCCGCCGAGCTGGCAGCTGCGGGGGTCTGACAATGGCTATCTGGCTGACCAAGGACTCCAAGGTCATCGTGCAGGGGATGACCGGTTCCGAGGGTTCCAAGCACACCCGGCGGATGCTCGCCGCCGGCACCAACGTGGTCGGCGGTGTCAACCCGCGCAAGGCCGGCACCACTGTCGACTTCGACGGCACCGAGCTGCCCGTCTTCGCCTCCGTCGCGGACGCGATGAAGGAGACCGGCGCGGACGTCACTGTCATCTTCGTACCGCCGCAGTTCACCAAGGCCGCGGTCGTCGAGGCGATCGACGCCGGCATCGACCTGGCCGTGGTGATCACCGAGGGCGTGCCGGTGCACGACACCGCCGCGTTCTGGGCGTACAACCAGTCCAAGGGCGAGCGCACCCGGATCATCGGCCCGAACTGCCCGGGCATCGCCTCGCCGGGCGCCTCGAACGCCGGCATCATCCCGGCCGACATCACCGGCTCCGGCCGCATCGGCCTGGTCAGCAAGAGCGGCACGCTGACCTACCAGATGATGTACGAGCTGCGCGACATCGGCTTCTCCACCTGCGTCGGCATCGGCGGTGACCCGATCATCGGCACCACCCACATCGACGCCCTGGCCGCCTTCGAGGCGGACCCGGAGACCGACGCGATCGTCATGATCGGTGAGATCGGCGGCGACGCCGAGGAGCGGGCGGCCGAGTTCATCAAGGCCAACGTCACCAAGCCGGTGGTCGGCTACATCGCCGGCTTCACCGCCCCGCCCGGCAAGACCATGGGTCACGCCGGCGCGATCATCTCGGGCTCGGCGGGCACCGCCGACGCCAAGAAGGCAGCGCTGGAGGCGGTGGGCGTCAAGGTCGGCAAGACCCCGACCGAGACCGCCAACCTGATGCGGGAGCTCATGTCCGGCCGCTGAGCGGTCGTGCGAGACGCCGAGAGGGCCGACCGGGGAACCGGTCGGCCCTCTCGCGTTCAGCGATACCAGTACGGGTAGTACGAGTTGCCCCGGGCGCGCACGATGGCGCTGGCGACGATGTTGATCACACCGAACGCGATGCCCAGCCAGCCGAGCAGCTGCGACTTGCCGTTGCGCCGGGCGTCGCGGATCGACAGCGCGCCGAAGACGATGCCGAGGACGCCGCAGCAGAACAGGCCGAAGACTATGCCGAGGACGCCCCAGAGCGTGGTCCGGTCCCGGCCGACGGCCGGTGGCGGCGGGGGCGGCGGATACGGAGCGTGCACGGCTTCCTCCGAGCGGTCGGCGCCGCGACGGAAACGGACGCGTCTGAGGCCGAGGCTAGACCGGATCACCGCCGCGGGGCCGGGGTTCGCGCGAACTCGCCACGCTGCCGACCCGGTATCGGACTGCCGTCCTTCCCGCGGCGTGCCAGAGTAGACACGATGTCACGCGTCACCCCTGACCAGCCCCGCCGTCCGGCCACCGGTCCCCCCGCCGGCTCCCGGCCGCCCGGCCGTGCCCGCCCGGCCGCGCGGGTGCCCGCGCCCCGACCGGGTGAGGAGCCCCGCAGCCGGGCTCCCCTACCGGTCGCCGCCGGGGTGGCCGCGCTCTGGGCGGCGCTGACCTCCTGGCTGCCGGTCTCCGTCGTGCTGGGCCTCGCCCAGCTCAGCGAGGACGCCGGCTCGTTCGGCGGCGCGCTGCGCGCCGGCCTGGCCGGCTGGCTGCTCGGCCACGGGGTGCCGCTGGGCACCACCGCCGGGCCGCTCGGCCTGGCGCCGCTCGCACTCAGCGTGCTCGCCGTCTGGCGGCTCACCCGCGCCGGGGTGCACGTCAGCCGGGCCGTCGGGGCGCGCGGTGGGGGCTCGCCCCGCCAGGCGCTCACCGTCGCGGTCGCCGTCGGCATCGGGTACGCGCTGCTCGGCGCGCTCGCCGCGTTCGCCGTCGACGTGGGCGGCCTGCGGGTCTCCCCGGTGACCGCCGCGTTCACGTTCGCCGCGTTCGGTGTACCGGCCGCTCTGGTCGGCGCGCTGCGCACCACCGGTGTGTGGGCGCTGCTGGCCGCGCGCTGCCCGCCGCCGGTGCGCGACGGCCTGCGTACCGGACTGGTCGCGGCGCTGCTGTTGTGCGGCGCGGGCGCCGGCGCGGCCGGGCTGGCCGTGGCCACCGGCGGCGGCGACGCGGCCGACATGATCGGGGCGTACCGGACCGGGGTGGCCGGCCAGGCGGGCATCACGCTTGTCAGCCTCGCCTACGCGCCGAACGCGACCGCCTGGTCGGCGAGCTACCTGCTCGGTCCCGGGTTCGCGGTCGGCACCGACACCGCCGTCCGGACGAGCGAGGTGTCCGTGGGCGCGCTGCCGGCCGTACCGCTGCTGGCCGGCCTGCCGCGTGGCCCGATGGACGGGCTGGGCGGCGCGCTGCTCGCAGTGCCGGTGCTGGCCGCGATGGCGGCCGGCTGGCTGCTGGCCCGGCGGCTGCTGCGCGCGGCCGCCGAGGAACGGGCCGAGGTCCGCTGGCCGGCGCTGCTGCTGCCGGCTGTGCTCGCCGGGCCGGTCGCCGGCGCGCTGCTGGGGCTGTTCGCGGCGGCCTCCGGGGGATCGCTCGGCGGTGGCCGGCTGGCGGAGGTCGGGCCCTCACCGTGGGCGGTGGCCGTGGTGGCCACGCTGGTGATCGGGGTGGGCGCGGTGCTCGGCGCCGCCGCCACCCGCACGCTGACCCGCACCCGCTGACGCGCCGCCTCCGGGGGCGGGATACGCGTCAGGGGCGCCCACCGGTCGGTGGACGCCCCTGGACGGCGGACGATCAGGGCTGGGCCGGCAGGCTGAGGTTGGCGAAGATGCCCAGGATGATCAGGACGATGCCCAGGCCGGCGCCGATCGCGCCGCAGATCAGACCGGTCTTGGCCTGACCGTCGTTGTTGGCGAGCCCCTGCGCGGCCTTCTGGCGGCCCAGGTAGCCGGTGACGGCCGCCGCGATACCGAGCGGGATGCCGAGGTAGAAGCAGCAGACCATCGGGATCGAGGCGATACCGAGGATCATGGACACGAGGCCCAGCGTGTTGTTCGGGGCCTGGCCCGGACCGGCCGGGTAGCCGGCGCCCGGATACTGCGGCGCGGCGCCGTACGGCTGCTGCTGCGCGTACGGGTCCTGGCCGTAGGCGGGCTGACCCGAGGTGGGCTGGCCGTACGGCTGGCCCGAGGTCGGCTGCTGGCCGTACTGCGGCTGCTGCCCGTACTGGGGCTGCTGGCCGTACTGGGGCTGCTGGCCGTACTGCGGGGCCTGCGGCGGCGGGGCGTACGGGTCGTGCGGCTGAGCGGTCGGGTCCTGGTTCGGCTGCTGGCCGTACGGGTCCTGTCCGGGGTAACCGGGCTGCATGTCTGGGTGCTCCTCAGATCGGTTCGGGTTGTCGGTCAGTTGCTGCCGCTGTTGCCGGCGAGACCAGCCAGGCCGCCGAGGAGGCAACATCCCACCACGATGACGCCGATCCAGATCAGACCGACGATGAGGGCCCACTTGGACCACTTCTTGGACTCGGCTGCGGCGGCCTGGGCGCCGGCGTAGTCACCCTGCTGGATCAGCGGGTTGACCTTCGACGCGTTGATGATGGCCGGGATCGCGAGCGGCCAGAACAGGAAGATCGCGACGATGGACATCGTCATGTTGTTGTCGATCTGCTGCGGCTGCTGTGGGGGGTATCCGGGCTGCATGGGACGTACTCCTCGGTCCGGCGGCACGCGGCGTGCCGGGTTCACTGGGGGTGCGGGCCGGGCACGGGGCCGGACACCGGGCGACCGGCAGCGTACCGCGACCACGCCATCCGAGAGGTCACCCGATGAGCCGCCGCCCCGCGGCCGAGCCGCCTGACCTGCCCGATAGGGTTGCCCGGTGACCGAGCCCGCGTCCGTCGCCCGCCTCGTCGTCCTCGTCTCCGGTTCCGGCAGCAACCTCCAGGCGCTGCTGGACGCCACCGCCGACCCCGCCTACGGCGCCCGGGTGGTCGCCGTCGGCGCCGACCGGGACGGTATCGCCGGCCTGGACCGGGCCGCCGCAGTTGGCGTGCCGTCCTTCGTCGAGCGCGTCAAGGACCACCCCACCCGCGACGACTGGGACAAGGCGCTCACCGCGCGGGTCGCCGAGCACCGGCCCGACCTGGTCATCAGCGCCGGCTTCCTCAAGCTCGTCGGCCCGGAGTTCCTGGCCGCGTTCGGCGACCGCTACCTCAACACGCACAACACGCTGCTGCCGGCGTTCCCCGGCATCCACGGCCCCCGCGACGCGCTGGCGTACGGCGTGAAGGTCACCGGGGCCACGCTGTTCTTCGTCGACGCCGGGATGGACACCGGGCCGATCGTGGCCCAGGTCGCCGTGCCGGTGCTCGACGACGACGACGAGGACACGCTCACCGAGCGCATCAAGTCCGCCGAGCGGCGCCAGCTCGTCGAGCAGGTCGGCCGCCTGGTCCGTGAAGGCTGGACGATCACCGGAAGAAAGGTCACCATCCCGTGAACGCCACTGAGGACGCCGGTCGCCGCCCGATCCGGCGCGCGCTGGTCAGCGTCTACGACAAGACCGGCCTGGTCGAGCTGGCCCGCGCCCTGCACGAGGCCGGAGTCGAGATCGTGTCGACCGGGAGCACCGCGTCGACGATCGCCGGCGCCGGGGTGCCGGTGACGCCGGTCGAGCAGGTCACCGGCTTCCCGGAGATCCTCGACGGGCGGGTCAAGACGCTGCACCCGAAGATCCACGGTGGCCTCCTGGCCGACCTCCGCAAGGACGCGCACGCCGCGCAGCTCGACGAGCACGGGATCGCCGGCATCGACCTGCTGGTCTCCAACCTCTACCCGTTCCAGGCCACCGTCGCTTCCGGCGCCGACACCGACGAGTGCGTCGAGCAGATCGACATCGGCGGTCCGGCGATGGTGCGGGCCGCGGCGAAGAACCATGCCTCGGTGGCGGTGGTGACCGACCCGGCCGCGTACCCGGCGGTGGTGGCCGCGCTCGCCGAGGGCGGCTTCACGCCGGCCCGGCGCCGGGCGCTGGCGGCCCGTGCGTTCGCCGACATCGCCGACTACGACGTGGCGGTGGCCGACTGGTTCGCCACCACCGTGGCGCCGGCCGAGGACGGCTGGCCGGAGTTCGCCGGGCTGGCGCTGCGTCGCCAGGCGGTGCTGCGGTACGGCGAGAACCCGCACCAGGCGGCGGCGCTCTACACCGACCCGGGCGCGCCGGCCGGGCTGGCCCAGGCCGAGCAGCTGCACGGCAAGGAGATGTCCTACAACAACTACGTCGACGCGGACGCCGCCTGGCGAGCCGCGAACGACTTCCCGGACCAGCCGGCGGTGGCGATCATCAAGCACGCCAACCCGTGCGGCATCGCTGTGGGCGCGGACGTGGCCGAGGCGCACCGCAAGGCGCACGCCTGCGACCCGGTCTCCGCGTTCGGCGGCGTGATCGCGGTGAACCGGCCGGTCGACGCGGCGCTGGCCGGCCAGGTCGCGGAGATCTTCACCGAGGTGCTGGTGGCGCCCGGCTTCGACGAGGACGCGCTGGATCTGCTGCGGGCCAAGAAGAACCTCCGCCTGCTGCGGGCGCCCGAGTTCGCGGTGCGGCCGGCGGAGTGGCGGCAGGTCAGCGGCGGCGTGCTGGTGCAGTCGCGGGACGCCGTCGACGCGCCGGGCGACGACCCGTCCGGCTGGGCGCTCGCGACCGGCGACCCGGCCGACGAGGCGACGCTGCGCGACCTGGCGTTCGCCTGGCGGGCGGTCCGCGCGGTCAAGAGCAACGCGATCCTGCTGGCCCGCGACGGCGCCACGGTCGGTGTCGGCATGGGACAGGTCAACCGGGTGGACTCGGCGCGGCTGGCGGTCAGCCGGGCCGGTGACGAGCGGGCCCGCGGCTCGGTCTGCGCCTCGGACGCGTTCTTCCCGTTCGCCGACGGCCCGCAGATCCTCATCGACGCCGGGGTGCGGGCGATCGTGCAGCCGGGCGGCTCGATCCGGGACGAGGAGACCATCGCGGCCTGCAAGGCGGCGGGCGTCACCATGTACCTGACCGGGACCCGGCACTTCTTCCACTGACCGGCCCCGCCGGGAAGCCTCGGCCCCGGGTGCGTCCGTCGTTCACGCGACAGGCGCACCCGGGGCCGTGCCGTTGCCCGGCGTCGGAGGCGGTTGCTAGCGTGTGCGCGGCGACGATCGAGCGTCTCCGCTGTCTGTGAGCCCGGCAGGTGTGCCATGCGTGTTCGCGACCGGTTGACCGCCGTCGTCGTCACGCTGGCGCTCGTCCTGGCCGGCCTGGGCGTGGCCGTCGCACCCGCCGCTCCGATCGTCGAAGGCGCTTTCCCCGTCGCGCCGTCCGCTTCCGCCGCTGCCTCGGCGAGCGGAACGAGCCCGGTCGCGCTGCGTGCCGCGTACCCCGAACGGTCCTGGCCGGAGCTCGCCGCCGGGCCGTGGCACGACCACGGCGGCGGCCTCGGCTACGCCGACGGACCGGACGACCTGGCCCCGGCCGCGCTTCCGCGCGCTGCCGGTCCGGTCGTGCCGGAGCCGGTCGTGCCCGCGCCCCGGCCGCCGGTCGTGCCGCTGCCGCCGCGCGGACCGCTCGCCGCGCGCGCCCCGCCGGCCGCCTGAGCCGCACCGAACCCGCAGCCCGCACCGGGACGCGCGCTCGCGCCGGCGGTTCCGCCGCGAGCTGCCGCCCACCGGTACGGCGGCGCGCCTCACGCCGCCGGTCCGGCTCGGGTTCGCCCCGGGTCCGCCGTCCGCACGCGTGCCCGCATCGAAGGCCTCGTCCCCACTTCCTCCGGGGGACGGGGCCTTCGTCGCGCTCACGTCTCGGTGCGGACCTCGGCGAAGTGGCAGGCGCTGGGGTGCGGGTCCGCCGCGCGGGGCACCGCCTGCGGGTCCTGCGTCGCGCAGACCTCCTCGGCCTTCCAGCAGCGGGTCCGGAAGTGGCAGCCGGACGGCGGCTCGGCCGGGCTGGGCACGTCGCCGGTGAGCCGGATGATGGTCCGCCGGTCGCGGGCCTCCGGGTCGGGCACCGGCACCGCGGACAGCAGCGCCTGGGTGTACGGGTGGGTCGCGCGCTGGTAGATCTGCTCCTCGGTGCCGATCTCCACGATCCGGCCCAGGTACATCACCGCGACCCGGTCGGAGATGTGCCGCACCACCGACAGGTCGTGGGCGATGAAGATGTACGACAGCCCCAGCTCGTCCTGGAGCTGTTCCAGCAGGTTGATCACCTGAGCCTGGATGGACACGTCCAGCGCCGACACCGGTTCGTCGCAGACGATGATCTCGGGCCGCAGCGCGAGCGCCCGGGCGATGCCGATGCGCTGGCGTTGGCCGCCGGAGAACTGGTGCGGGTAGCGGTTGACGTGTTCCGGGTTGAGCCCGACCACGTCCAGCAGCTCCTGCACCCGCTGCCGCCGGCTGCGCTTCGGCGCCGCCTCCGGGTGGATCTCGAACGGCTCGCCGATGATGTCGCCGACCGTCATGCGCGGGTTCAGCGAGGTGTACGGGTCCTGCATCACCATCTGCATGTTCCGCCGCAGCCGGCGCAGGTCGGCACCGCCGGCCCGGAGCAGGTCGCGTCCCTCCAGCGTGACCCGCCCGGCGGTGGGCGTCTCCAGGCGCATGAGCAGTCGCGCCAGCGTGGACTTGCCGCAGCCGGACTCGCCGACCACGCCGAGCGTCTCGCCGCGCCGCAGCTCGAACGAGACGCCGTCGACCGCCTTGACCTGGCCGATCGTCTTCTTGAACAGCACGCCCTGGCTGATCGGGAAGTGTTTGACCAGGTGGTCGACGGCGAGGATCGTCTCGCCGCGCACCTTGGCGGGCTCAGCCGTCGCGGTCATCGTGCACCTCCTGGGCGAAGTGACACGCGCTGGTCCGCCCGTCGCCGAGCACCAGGTCGTGCGGCACCTCGTCCACACAGACCGGCTGGACGTACGGGCACCGGGGGTGGAACGGGCAGCCGGACGGGATCGCCATCAGGTTCGGCGGCAGCCCGCGGATGCTGGACAACGCCTGGCCGCGCACGTCCAGGCGCGGGATCGACTCCAGCAACCCCTTGGTGTACGGGTGGGCCGGCGCCCGGTACAACGCGTGCACGTCGGCGTGCTCGACGATCCGGCCCGCGTACATGACCGCGATCCGGTCCGCGACACCGGCGACCACGCCCAGGTCGTGGGTGATGAGGACGAGCGCCATGCCGAGGTCCCGGCGCAGGTCGGCCAGGAGATCCATGATCTGCGCCTGCACGGTGACGTCCAGCGCCGTGGTCGGCTCGTCGGCGATCAGCACCTTCGGGTCGAGCGCCAGCGCCATGGCGATCATGACCCGCTGACGCATGCCGCCGGAGAACTGGTGCGGGTAGTCGCCGAGCCGCTTCGCCGCGGCCGGGATCCGGACCAGGTCCATCAGCTCGACGGTGCGCTTCCGGGCGTCGGCCCGGGACATCCCGGCCCGCTCGCGCAGCGACTCGCCGATCTGCCAGCCGACCGGGAAGACCGGGTTCAACGCCGACAGCGCGTCCTGGAAGATCATCGCGATCTCGGCGCCGCGGATCTGCCGGCGTTCCTCCTCCGGCCGGGTGAGCAGGTCCCGCCCCTGGTAGAGGATCTGCCCGGCGCGCACGTACGCGGGCGGGGTGTCCAGGATGCCCATGATCGCCTGGGCGGTGACGGACTTGCCGGAGCCGGACTCGCCCAGCACCGCGAGCGTCTCACCGGCGTCCAGGTGGTACGTCACCCCGTTGATCACGCGGGCCACGCCCTCGCGGGTGCGGAACTCGACGTGCAGGTCCCGTACCTCCAGCAGGTGCCCGCCGGGCGGGGTGGGTGAGGCCGGCGTGGGCCGGACCGCGTTCTGCGTCATGAGAAGTCACCGGAGCTTCGGGTCGAAGGCGTCGCGGATCGCGTCGCCGAGCATGATGAAGGCGAGCACGGTCAGGGCGAGGAACGTCGACGGCACGATCAGCGGCGTCGCCGACTCCCGCATGTGCACCCGGCCGGCGTCGATGTCGATGCCCCAGGAGATGGTCGGCGCCTTCAGCCCGATGCCGAGGAAGCTCAGCGTCGCCTCGGCCGCGATGAACGACCCGAGCGCGATGGTGAGCACCACGACGGCCGGGGCGAGCGCGTTCGGCAGGATGTGCCGCCACATGATCCGGCCGTTGCCGGCCCCGAGCATCCGGGCGGCGGCCACGTAGTCCTGCTCCCGGGCGGTGATCACCGAGGACCGGACCACCCGGGCCGCCGTGGTCCAGCCGAGCAGCGCCAGGACGAGGATCACCGCGAACAGCCGTACCGTGTCGCCGCTCGTGCTGACCCGCTTGAGCAGCACGATCGCGGCCAGCAGCAGCGGGATGCCGAGCACGATGTCGATCACCCGGGACAGCACCGCGTCGACCCATCCGCCGAAGTAGCCGGCGACCATGCCGACGACGAGCGCGATCACGCCGGTGATCAGCGCCGAGAACGCGCCCACGAGCAGTGAGGCGCGGGCGCCGTAGACCGCCCGGGCGAACGTGTCGCAGCCCTGGAAGTCGTACCCGAAGATCGCCCCGCCGGACGGCCCGGCGTGCTGCCGGGACAGCACGCAGTCGCGCGGGTCGTTCGCGGCGAACAGCCCTGGCGCCACGGCCATCGCGGCGACCAGCACCACCAGGAACAGGCTGATCCAGAAGACCGGGTTGCGGCGCAGGTCCCGCCAGGCGTCACCGGCCAGGCTGCGGGCCCGGTCCGGCCGCCCGGCCCGGCCGGGTGTGCCCGGTTCGCCGGACACGCCGCGCCGCGCGGCCTGGTTCTCCGTCGCCGCCACCGTCTCGAAGTCGCTCACTGCGGCACCTCGCTGCGCTCACTCATAGCGGATCCTCGGGTCGAGGACGGCGTAGAGCACGTCCACCACCAGGTTGGACAGCAGGTAGACCACGACGAGCACGCTGACGATGCCGACCACCAGGGGGCCGTCCTCGGTGCGGATGCCGCGGAACAGGTTGAAGCCGACGCCCGGGACGTTGAACACGCCCTCGGTGATGATCGCGCCGCCCATCAGGTTGCCCAGCTCGACGCCGAGGAAGGTGACCACCGGGATGAGCGAGTTGCGCAGCACGTGCACGCCGACGATCCGTCGCCGCGGCAGGCCCTTGGACCGGGCGGTCCGGACGTAGTCGGCGCGCAGGTTCTCGGTCACCGAGGTACGGGTCAGCCGCAGCGCGGTGGCCAGGGACAGCGAGCCGAGCACGATGCCGGGTAGCAGCAGCGCGTAGAAGGACGGCTGGGCGCCGGCGGTGGGCGGGAAGATCGGCCAGCGTACGCCGAGGAAGTACTGCGCCAGCGGGGCCAGCACGATGGTGGGGATGCCGAGCACCAGCAGTGTGAGTACGAGCGTGGCGTGGTCGAACACGCCGGAGCGCCGGATCGCGGCGATGACGCCCGCGGTGACCCCGAAGATCACGGTCACGGCCATCGCGATCACGGCGAGCTTCAGGGTGACCGGCCAGGCGGCGGCGAGGATGTCGCTGATCTGCCGCCCGGTCAGCGACTGCCCGAGGTCACCCCGGACCAGGCCGCCGAGGTAGTCGAAGTAGCGGTAGAAGAAGCCGCCGACACCTGTCGCGTCCAGGTGGTACTTCTCGGTCAGGTAGGCCCGCTGCGCGGCGGTCACCGGCCGCTCTCCGGCGAGGGCCTGGATCGGGTCTCCCTGCCCCGCGAACATCAGCGCGTACACGATCAGAGTGGTCCCGAAGAAGGCGAGGACCATCTGGAGCAGCCGCCGCAGGATGAACCGGAACATGCTGGCAAGTCTGCCGAAAGCGGCCGAAATGCGTGCCAATGCGAGGGCCGGGCCACCCGGTGGGGGTGGCCCGGCCCGTCAGCGGGGTGTCAGGCGCGTTCGATCTTCAGCAGGTCCACCCGGTCGAAGAGGTCCACGTGGACGTTCTTGACCTTGGTCGAGTGGCCGAAGTTGTTCTGCCCGTACCGGAGCGGGATCACCGGCATGTCCTGCGCGAGCAGGTCCTCCGCCGCCTGGTACTTCTTGATCGCCTCGTCCTCGGTCGCCGCGCGGGCGCCCTCGGCGAGCAGCTTGTCGAACTCCGGGTTGCTGTAGCCGTAGTAGTTCGACGAGCCGGTGCTGCTGTACAGCGGGCCGAGGTAGTTCTCCATGGACGGGTAGTCCATGACCCAGCCCATCCGGAACAGGCCGACCGGCTGCTTCTGCTTCAGCTTGGTCAGCAGGTCCGCGAACTTCGGCTCGGCGGTGCCGACGCACTCCACGTCCAGGTTGGCCTTGAGCTGGTTGCAGGTCGCGTCGATCCAGTCCTTGTGGCCGCCGTCGCCGTTGTAGGACAGCTCGATCTTCTTCGGGCCGCCCGCGGCCTCGTACGCGGCCTTGGCCTTGACCGGGTCGAACGCGCCCGCGGTGCCGATGGTGTTCTCCCGGTAACCGGCCACCACCGGCGAGACGAACGAGCGGGCCGGCTGCTGCGAGTCCTTGAAGATCGACTTGGTGATCTCGTCGCGGTCGATCGCCATCGAGATCGCCTTGCGCACCTCGGGCTTGCTGAACTCCTCCTGGAACGTCGGGAAGGCCAGCACCTGCAGCGACGAGGCGGGGCTCTGCTGGAAGCGGTCGCCCAGGTCGGTCGCGGCGGTGGACAGGTTCTCGGTCGGGATCGTCTTGATCACGTCGAGGTTGTCCGACAGCACGTCCGCGTACGCCGCGGTCGGCTGCTGGTAGATGCGGAACTCGACGCCGCCGACCTTGGGCTGCTGGCCCGGGAACGCGTCGTAGCGCTCCACCTCGACCTTGGCGTCGTGCTGCCAGCTGCCCTTCATCTTGAACGGGCCCTGGCCGATCGGCGCCTGCTCGTAGCCCTCGGCGAGCACGCCCGGCGCCGAGAAGGCCGCCTTGGGCAGCGGGTAGAAGGCGGTGTAGCCGAGCATGGACTTGAAGTCCACGTACGGCTGGCTGAGCGTCACGGTGAAGGTCAGGTCGTCGACCTTCTTCAGGCCGCTCATCGTCGTCGCCTTCGGGTTCTCGCCCTGCAGGTCGTCGTAGCCGGCCACCTTCTCGAAGAAGTAGCTGGAGTTCTGGCCGTTCGGCGCGTACGCGCCGTAGTTCCAGGCGTCGATGTAGTTGTCGGCGGTGACCTTCTCGCCGTTGTGGAAGGTGTAGCCGGGCTTCAGCTTGACCGTCCAGACCTTGTTGTCCGACGTCGTCACCGAGTCCGCCGCCACCTCGTGCGGCTTGTTCGCCTCGTCGTAGTCGACGAGCGGGCTGAACAGGGCCGACAGGACCTGGGAGCCGCTCGTCTCGTTGGTGTTTGTGGGCACCAGGTGCTGCGGCTCGGCGATCTCGATCCGCACGGCCGCGTCGGAGTCGCCGGCACCGCCGCCGCCACCGCCCGAGCCGCAGGCCGTCAGGCCCAGCGTCACCGCGAGCGGGAGCGCGGCCCAGGCCGCGAGCCTACGAACACGCATGGGGGTCTCCTCATCTCCTCACGCTGCGCGGTCGTCCCGACGCTGGGTGACTCTGCGCAACGAGCGGTAACGGTAGGTCGCGATCCGGCCGGTCGACAACATTCGCGTGGTCAATCGATGACGGATCGTGTTCGCCAGCCGTTGCCGCTGCCGGATCTGTCTGCTACGCGTGGACTTCACCAGGCCTTTTCTTCGCCGACGCTGAACCGATCAGAGCGCTACGGGTGGCCCTGGGGCGTCCGTCCCGATCGTCAGGTACCTGCCTCCAAGGGTGCTGACGGCCCGGCGCGTCACCGTGACTGGTCACTCTCGGTGATGTAACGCACGTTGCGCAGCGTGATCGTCAGCCGTCGTCGTCCGGGTCCGTCCGCGGCCGTGAGACGATCACGACGTGACGGCGACGATCCTGGACGGCAAGGCCACCGCGGCGGAGATCAAGGACGAGCTACGAGCCCGGGTCAAGGCGCTCGCGGAACGCGGCATCACCCCCGGCCTCGGCACGGTACTGGTCGGGGAGGATCCCGGCTCCCAGGCGTACGTCAACGGCAAGCACCGCGACTGCGCCGAGGTGGGCATCGCCTCGCTGCGGGTCGCGTTGCCGGCCGACGCCACCCAGGAGCAGCTCGACGCGGCGCTCGCCGAGCTGAACGCCGACCCGGCCTGCCACGGCTACATCGTCCAGCTCCCGCTCCCCGGCCACCTCGACACCCAGCGCGCGCTGGAGTCGATCGACCCGGACAAGGACGCCGACGGGCTGCACCCGGTCAACCTGGGCCGGCTCGTCCTCGGGTACGACGGGCCGCTGCCCTGCACCCCGCGCGGCATCGTGGAGCTGCTGCGCCGGCACGACGTGCCGCTGCGCGGCGCGAACGTGGCAGTCGTCGGCCGGGGCAACACGGTCGGCCGCCCGCTGGGCCTGCTGCTGACCCGGCGCAGCGAGAACGCCACCGTGACGCTCTGCCACACCGGCACGCTCGACCTGGCCGCGCACACCCGCGCCGCCGACGTCGTCATCGTCGCCGCCGGGGTGCCGGGCCTGCTCACCGCCGACATGATCAACCCGGGCGCGACGGTCGTGGACGTCGGCATCACGCGGGTCATCGGCGAGGACGGCAAGGGCCGCTACACCGGCGACGTGGACCCGGAGGTGGCCGAGGTCGTCGGCAAGCTGGTGCCGATGCCCGGCGGTGTCGGCCCGATGACCCGGGCGATGCTGCTGACGAACGTGGTCGAACGGGCCGAGCGGACCGCCTGACGCCCACGCAGGTCATAACCGTCCGCCCCTGGCCCGATCGGTGCCAGGATGGCTGATACGGTCCGGAAAACCGACTGGTATCAGGGAGTGGGACGACCATGGGTAAGAAGGTCACTGTCGTCGGCGCCGGCTTCTACGGCTCGACCACCGCACAGCGCCTGGCCGAGTACGACGTCTTCGACACCGTTGTGATCACCGACATCGTGGAGGGCAAGCCGGCGGGCCTCGCGCTCGACCTCAACCAGTCCCGCGCGGTCGAGGGCTTCGAGACCAAGGTCGTCGGCGTCACCACCGGCCCGAACGGCGAGGGCTACGACGCCATCGAGGGCTCGGACGTCGTCGTCATCACCGCCGGCCTGCCGCGCAAGCCGGGCATGAGCCGGATGGACCTGCTGGAGACCAACGCCAAGATCGTCCGGCAGGTCTCCGAGAACGTCGCCAAGTACGCCCCGAACGCCGTCGTCATCGTGGTGTCCAACCCGCTCGACGAGATGACCGCGCTGGCCCAGCTCGCCACCCAGTTCCCGAAGAACCGGGTGCTCGGCCAGGCCGGCATGCTCGACACCGCCCGCTTCACCAACTTCGTCGCCGAGGCGCTGAGCGTACCGGTGAAGTCGGTACGGACCCTGACGCTCGGCTCGCACGGCGACACCATGGTCCCGGTGCCGTCCAAGAGCACCGTGAACGGCAAGCCGCTGCGTGACGTCATGCCGGCCGAGCAGATCGAGGAGCTGGTCGTCAAGACCCGCAACGGTGGCGCCGAGGTCGTCGCGCTGCTCAAGACCGGTTCCGCGTACTACGCCCCGTCCGCCGCCGCGGCCCGGATGGCGAAGGCCGTGGCCGAGGACTCCGGCGCCGTCATGCCGGTCTGCGCCTGGGTAGACGGCGAGTACGGCATCTCCGGCGTCTACCTGGGCGTCGAGGCCGAGATCGGCGCCGAGGGCGTGAAGCGGGTCGTGGAGACCGACCTGGACGCCGACGAGCTGGCCGCGCTGAAGGAGGCCGCCGAGGCCGTCCGCGCCAAGCAGGGTGACGTCGCCAGCATGTGACGCCCGTCCCATCGCGTCGAAGGCCCGTCGGCTTCGCCGGCGGGCCTTCTGCCGTCCCGCCCGCGCCCGTCCCCCGTCCTCCCCGTCGATCATGAAGTTGACGGCGGAAAAGGAGATCAACTCACCGGCCAACCTCATGATCGACGGCGTGAGGCGCGGGTGTGGGGCGCGGGGTGGGGTGGGTGGTGAAGGGGGCGGTCAGGTGGGGGGTGGCCAGGACGGCGGGGGAGAGGGTTGCCAGCAGGTGCTGCCGGGAGCGGCGGGCCGTGGCCGGGTCCTCCTCGTGGGCGTACGCCAGCGCCGGGTCGACCAACTGGATCGCGTGCACCAGCAGGTCGCCGGTGACCAGGAGGCGCTCGTCGTCCGCCTCGACCAGCACCGACTGGTGACCCGGCGTGTGCCCGGGGGTGTGCAGCAGTCGTACCCCCGGGGTGAGGGGCGTGTCGCCGTCGACCACCCGCAGCCGGCCGGCGGCGCGCAACGGCCCCAGCAGCCGGGCCGGCAGGTCCGGGTGGAACAGCTCCAGCGCGTCCAGCTCGGCGCGCTGGATCAGATGATCCGCGTTCGGGAACAGCGCGCCGGCCCAGCCCACGTGGTCGGTGTGCAGGTGGGTGAGGACCACGGTGCGGACGTCGGCCGGGTCGATCCCGGCGGCGGCCAGCTCGGCCGGGAGCCGGCCCGGGACCGGCGCCCAGCTCGCGGCGAGCGAGCCGGCCGGGCCGATGCCGGCGTCGACAAGCGTGACCGGCCCGTCGCCGGCCCGCACCGCGAACGCGCGGAACCGCAGCCACCACCGGCCGTCGCCGGTGACGGCACCCGGGTCGAGCCGGTCGGCCGCCATCCAGTTCGCCGCCGTGGCGTCGGGAAACGCCTCGCCGCGGGGCTGGAAGAAGGGCCCCTCGCCGTCGGCCAGCGCGGTGACCGTGATAGACCCGAGGGTGCGGCTGTGCGGCATCGGACGATGATGCCAGCGGCCCGAGGCGCGGCGCAGCCCGCTTTTCCGGCGGCCCACCCGGGCCGCCTGGGGACTGCCGGCCAGTTTCCAGTACGCTCGTACTGCTTGAGCACGTGTCCCCCGAGAGGAGCGCCGGCCGATGGCGAAGATCAAGGTAAACAACCCGGTCGTGGAGATCGACGGCGACGAGATGACCCGGATCATCTGGAAGCAGATCCGGGAGCAGCTGATCCTGCCCTACCTCGACGTCGACCTGCACTACTACGACCTGTCGATCCAGCACCGTGACGCCACCGACGACCAGGTCACCGTCGACGCCGCCAACGCCATCAAGGAGCACGGCGTCGGCGTCAAGTGCGCCACCATCACCCCGGACGAGGCCCGGGTGGAGGAGTTCGGCCTGAAGAAGATGTGGCGGTCGCCCAACGGCACCATCCGCAACATCCTCGGCGGCGTGGTCTTCCGCGAGCCGATCATCATGTCGAACGTGCCGCGGCTCGTCCCGGGCTGGACCAAGCCGATCATCATCGGCCGGCACGCGCACGGCGACCAGTACAAGGCCACCGACTTCGTCGTTCCCGGCCCGGGCACGGTGACCATCACCTACACCCCGGCCGACGGCGGCACCCCGATGGAGATGGAGGTCGCCAACTTCCCCGGCGGCGGCATCGCCATGGGCATGTACAACTACGACGAGTCGATCCGGGACTTCGCCCGCGCCTCGTTCCGGTACGGCCTGGACCGCAACTACCCGGTCTACATGTCCACCAAGAACACCATCCTCAAGGCGTACGACGGCCGGTTCAAGGACATCTTCGCCGAGGTGTTCGAGAACGAGTTCAAGGCCGAGTTCGACGCCGCCGGCCTCACCTACGAGCACCGGCTGATCGACGACATGGTCGCCGCCGCGCTCAAGTGGGAGGGCGGGTACGTCTGGGCCTGCAAGAACTACGACGGTGACGTGCAGTCCGACACCGTCGCGCAGGGCTTCGGCTCGCTCGGCCTGATGACCTCCGTGCTGCTCTCCCCGGACGGCCGCACCGTCGAGGCGGAGGCCGCGCACGGCACCGTCACCCGGCACTACCGGCAGTACCAGAAGGGCGAGAAGACCTCGACCAACCCGATCGCCTCGATCTACGCCTGGACCCGGGGCCTGGCCCACCGGGGCAAGCTGGACGGCACCCCGGCGGTCACCGAGTTCGCGAACACGCTGGAGAAGGTCATCGTGGACACCGTCGAGGGCGGCCAGATGACCAAGGACCTCGCGCTGCTCATCTCGCGGGACGCCCCGTGGCTGACCACCGACGAGTTCATGAACGCGCTCGACGAGAACCTGGCGCGCAAGCTCGCCGCCTGAGTGTAAGGAAGGGCCCCTTCTTAACGCCTCGCGTTGTAGAAGGGGCCCTTTTTAACACCTCGGGCCGGTCGGGACGGGCGTGACTTCGCCCGGTGCGCCCTCGTTGACAGAGTGGACGAGATGCCAGTCGCGTCCAGGAAGGTGGGCCGTGGCCGTGCGCCGGCCGGCCGACCTTCGTGGCTGCTCAGCGCAGCCAGCCGTCCCTTCCCTGCGGGGGGTCCTGTCCCGGGCCCCCCGCGCCCCCATGCGCGCGCCGCGGTGGTTAAGAAGGGGCCCTTCCTCTACCGCAGGCGTTAATAAGGGGCCCTTCCTTTCACGCGGTGCGGAGCAGTTCGGCGGCGCGCTCGGGGGCGATGTCGTTGATGAACACGCCCATGCCGGACTCCGACCCGGCCAGGTACTTCAGCTTGTCCTTGGCCCGCCGGATGCTGAACAGCTGCAGGTGCAGGTGGCCCAGCTCCCTGTCGATCCGTACCGGCGCCTGGTGCCAGGCCGCGATGTACGGCATGGGCAGGTCGAACAGCCCGTCGAAGCGGCGCAGCAGGTCCAGGTAGAGCGGCCCGAACGCGTCCCGCTCGGCGTCGTCGAGCGCCGGGATGTCCGGCACCGGCCGGTGCGGCGCCACGTGCACCTCGAACGGCCAGCGGGCCGCCGCCGGTACGTACGCGGTCCAGTGCTCGTTGCTCGTCACCACCCGTTCCCCGGCGGCGCGCTCGGCGGCCAGCAC
This sequence comes from Micromonospora sp. WMMA1947, assembly GCF_027497355.1. Taxonomy (NCBI): domain Bacteria; kingdom Bacillati; phylum Actinomycetota; class Actinomycetes; order Micromonosporales; family Micromonosporaceae; genus Micromonospora; species Micromonospora sp. WMMA1947. The sequence continues at coordinate 2,809,173 of NZ_CP114909.1, forward strand.
GTCGGCGTAGAGGTTGCCCCCGGTGCGGTCGGCGTGCCGCCGGGCGGCGGCGAGCATGGTCCGGGTGCGCGGCGTGACGAAGGGGTACGCGTAGATCTGCCCGTGCGGGTGGTGCAGCGTCACTCCGATCTCCACGCCGCGGTTCTCGAACGGGAAGACCTGCTCCACGCCGGGCAGCGCGCTCAGCGCCGTGGTGCGGTCGGCGAGCGCGTCCAGCACCGTTCGCACCCGTCGCGGCGAGAGGCGGGCGAAGGAAGCGTTGTGGTCGTCGGTGAAGCAGACCACCTCGCACTTTCCGCGGCCGGGGCGTACCGGGGTGAACGGCGTGATCTCGGCCGGCTCGTCGGCCACCCGCTGGCTCAGCGAGGGGAACCGGTTCTCGAAGACCACCACGTCGTAGTCGGGCGCCGGGATCTCGCTGTGCCGGTCACCGCGGGACGGGCAGAGCGGACACTGGTCGGCCGGGGGCAGGAACGTGCGGGTCTGGCGGTGCACCGCCACCGCCACCCACTCGTCGGTCAGTGGGTCGTACCGCAGCTGCGAGGCGGGCGGGGGAGGGGGCAGGTCCCGCCGGTCCGGCTGGTCGCGGACCGCGTCGTCCCGCTCGTCGAAGTAGATCAGCTCGCGGCCGTCGGCCAGTGCGATCTGCGTACGCTTCACTCCGCCCCCCTCGTCGTGGGCACCGTCACCAGCTCGCCCACCCTGTCCTCGAGTACCCGTCGGGCCTCGGGTGCCAACCGGTCGTCGGTGACCAGCACGTCCGCCGCGTCCAGCGGCACGATCGACGAGATGCCGACGGTGCCCCACTTGGTGTGGTCGGCGAGCACCACCAGGCGGTCCGCCGCGGCCACGAGCGCCCGGTTCGTGTCCGCCTCCATCAGGTTGGGCGTGGTGAAACCGGCCCGTTCGCTGATCCCGTGCACGCCGAGGAAGAGCAGGTCCAGGTGGAGCGCGGCGATCGCGGCCACGGCGAGCGGGCCGACGAGCGCGTCCGACGGGGTGCGGACGCCGCCGGTGAGCACCACCGTCTGGTCCGGCCGGCCACCGACGTGCAGGGCCTCCGCCACCGGAAGCGAGTTCGTGACCACTGTGAGGCCGGGCACGTCGACCAGTCGCCGGGCCAGTTCGGCGGTGGTGGTGCCGGCGGAGAGCGCGATGGCGGCGCCGGGCCGGACCAGTCCCGCGGCGTGCTCGGCGATGGCGGCCTTCTCGGCGGACTGGCGGACGGACTTGGCGTGGAAGCCGGGCTCGTCGGTGGAGCCGGGACCGGCCGGTGTCGCGCCGCCGTGCACCTTGGCGAGCAGGCCCGCCTCGTGCAGCGTGTCCAGGTCGCGCCGGATGGTCATGTCGGAGACGCCGAACTCGGCCGCCAGCTCGGTGACCCGGACGCCACCGGCGCGGCGCAGTCGTTCCAGGATGGCCGTCTGCCGCTGCCGCGCCAGCATCCCCGGCTCACCTCCGCGCCTCACCGACTCACGTGGGCACTCCACGCGGTCGAACGTGTTCCAACAAAGACGAACACTACCGCGCAACGAGGGGTGATGCGAGACCGCCGCCGTCCGGAAGGCCGGACGACGGCGGTCTAGGTGCTCACAGGCCGGACGCGTCCGGCGGCCGGAGGTCAGGCGGGCTGGAGGCGGGGCTCCACCCAGCCGGTCTCGGTGAGGTGCTCCATCACCTTCCCGATGGCCTCCTCGACGCTCAGATCCGAGGTGTCCACCACCAGGTCGGCGTCGGTGGGCTCCTCGTACGGGTCGTCGATGCCGGTCATCCCGGTGATCAGACCGGCCCGGGCGCGGGCGTACAGGCCCTTGCGGTCGCGCTGCTCACAGACCGCCAGCGGCGTCGCCACGTGGACCAGCAGGAACCCCGCCCCGGCCGTCTCGGCCATCTCCCGGGCGGTTGCGCGGGCCGCCGCGTACGGCGCGATCGGGCAGCAGATGCCGACGCCCCGGTGCCGGGCGATCTCCGCGGCCACCCAGCCGATCCGGCGGACGTTGAGGTCCCGGTCGGCCTTGCTGAATCCCAGCCCGGCGGAGAGTTCGCGCCGCACCACGTCGCCGTCGAGCAGCGTGATCGTGCGGTCGCCCTGCTCGCGGAGCACGTCGGCCAGCCCACGGGCGATCGTCGACTTGCCCGAGCCGGACAGCCCGGTCAGGAAGATCACCAGGCCCCGGTGCCGCCGCGGCGGGCGCGCCCGGGTCAGTTCCTTCGCCACCGCCGGCGGCGTGTGCCACTCGGGCAGCGGGAACCCCCGGTCCAGCAGGTCGTCGATCTCCTGCGTGCTCAGCGCCAGCCGCCGGTTGCGGGGCGGGATGTCCTCGCGCCAGCGCCACTGCCCGTCCCGGTTGTCGTAGGCCAGCTCGCGCGGCACCAGCACGCGCAGGCCGGCGCCGGAGAGCATGCCCTCGGTGGAGAGCAGGTGGGTCACCCCGTACGCGGCGGCGACCCGGGCCCGCAGCAACGCGTCGCTGATCTCGTCGCGTCGCCGGGCCAGCGGCACCGCCACGAGCGTGGCCGGGGGCATCCGGTCACGCGCGGCGAACACGCTGCGCACCAGCGCCTCGGCCGGCAGCCCGGCGATCGACTCCTCGCCGATCGGGATCATCACCAGCAGGTGCGCGCCGAGCGTCCGGGCCGCGTGCGCGATCTGCGCGAGCTGGGGCCGGTGCAGCGGGCGGTCGGCGAACACGCCGAGCACCCGGCCCGGCGGCAGCAGTCCGCGTACCTCGTCGGGGCCGCGCCGCAGCCGCTGGAACGGCCCGTGGCCGCCGTCGCCCAGGCGGCGTACCGCGCCGCCGACACCCACCATGCCCTCGCGGCCCGGCCAGACGTCGGTCACGTCCATCGCCGCCACGGGTGCGCCCTCACCGTCGGTGAGCACCACCGCACGGCGGGTCGGGTCGGCCGGGTCCAGCCCGTCGGCGAGCGCCGCCGGCACCTGGAGCGTCACCGGCACCGGCCACGGCGTGCCGTCGGCCAGCCGGCCGCGCCGGTTCAGCGAGGCCAGGTCGGCCCGGCTCATGAAACCGGTGAGCGGTGCGTACGCCCCACTCAGCAACAACTGGAGATCGGCCAGCTCAGCGGGCCTGGGCGCGTACGACGGCGCATCCCGCAGAACGTCCTCGGGCAGCAGCCACCCGTTGCTCATCGAACCCCCAACTCACCGGCCGGCACACAGTTTCGCAGCCCACCGGCGATCGGTCGAGAGCGCCACCCGGCCTCCCGGTGATCGCGTGTCCGGCGGCGGTGCCGAAGGCGAACCGGGGTCATCGAATCCTAACGGCGAGCGGCGGCCGGCCGATCGTGCGAACGGCTGCCGGCGCGCGCCGACCGGCCGAGCGCCCGGTCCCGGATCCGCCGGACCGCGCGACGGAGCCGGGACCGGAGCCGGCGCGGGTCCTCCACCCGGGGCAGGCCGCCGTCGGCCGGGCAGCGCACCACGATCGGCAGGCGGGCGTCCAGCGCCCAGCCGGCCTGGATCACCCGGGCCCGGACCTCCCAGGTGCCCCGGGTCCGGCCACCGTTGAGTGTCGCGAAGTCGACGGTGGCGGTGCTGCGGTGGCGCACCTCGCCGGCCTCGGCCCGCTCGGTGGTGGCGGCCACCGGCAGGAAGAACTCCTCCCGGGTCTCCCGCCGGCGGACGACGACATCGGTCCTCGCCCCGCCCGCCCGCATCACGACCCCGGCCGGTACCGCGTCGGCCACCGGGAGCACCGGCAGCCCCTGGTCGTCGAAGCGCAGCGGCTCGTCACCCGCCCGCAGGCCGGCGGAGACGGCGACCGTCAGCGTCCGCCCGTCGATCCTCCAGCTGTCGACGGCGGCGTGCGGCCGGACGCTCACCTCCCACTCCGCCAGCCGGCGCAGGTCCGCCACCCGGCCCTGCGCGGCGAGGTGCGCGATCACCTGGAACATCGGCGGGAGCCCGGCGACCGCCTCCGGCGGGAAGCGCTCCTCGACGAGCCGGCCCACCTCGCCGGCCACCTGGTCGGCCCACTGCTCCGGCGCGCTCAGCAGGGTCTGCCCGCGCAGCCGGCTCAGCATCTCCTTGCGCAGCCAGCGCCGCTGCAGGCGGAGGCGGGTCGCGGCGGGCGACTGGTTCGCGTCCACGATGTCCAGCGCCTCCCGCAGCGCCGCGTAGTACTCGGCCGGGTCCATCCGGGTGGCGGTGACGTTGCCCGCGTCCGCCCGGCGGACGTGGTGGTAGCAGGGGTGGTCGGCCAGCACGCAGACGCGCCCGGCCAGCAGGTAGGCCGCCGCCATCAGCCGGTGGTCCTCCAGGCGGCGCGGGTGGCCCTCCGGGAACCGCAGCCCGTGCCGGTCCAGGAAGGACCGCCGGAACAGCGCGTGGCAGGTCATGCTGTCGGCCAGTGGCGCGTCCGCCAGCGTGACGCCGAACCGGTTCTCCCGGAACAGCTCCCGCGGTACGCCCCGCCGGTGCCCGACCATCCGCCCGATGACGATGTCCGCGTCGTGATCGCGGGCGCAGGCGTGCAGGCGGGCCAGCGCGTCGTCGCCGAACCAGTCGTCGTCGTCGGCGAAGAAGACGTACTCGCCGCGCGCCTCCTCCAGCCCTCTGTTGCGCGGGTGCGACGGCCAGCCCGAGTGCTCCAGGTGCAGCACCCGTACGTGCGGGTCGGCGGCGGCCAGCTCGTCCAGGCGCTGCGGGGTGCCGTCGGTCGATCCGTCGTCGGCGAAGATCACCTCGTACGAACCGGGCGGCAGCCCCTGCTTCGGCAGCGACGCGACGAGCGGATCGAGGTTCGCGCCGCAGTTGTACGCGGGCACCACCACGCTCACCATCGGCCGGTCCGTATCGTCGGTCATGCCGCCCCCCCGTCGAGTCGCCTCACCCGGTGGCAGCATCCCGGAGCGGTCGCCGCCCCGCTACCCCGTCCCGTCACCAGGAGGCCCGGAGGCCCGGAGGCCCGGACGCCACCTAGGGGCCGCAACGGCCGAGGATCAGGGGATCGCAGGGGTCAGGACGGGCTCCGGCGAGGCATCCGAGTTCTACGCTGAACGGCGTGACACTGCTCGCGACCGAGTCGCTGACCAAGACGTACGGAGGCCGGGTCACCGCGTTGGCCGACCTCACCGTGTCGGTCGAGCCGGGGATCATCGGGCTGGTGGGCGCGAACGGCGCCGGCAAGTCCACTCTGATCAAGATCCTGCTGGGTCTGCTCCCGCCGACCAGCGGCCGGGTACAGGTGCTCGGCCTCGACCCCACCACCGACCCGGCCGCGGTCCGCGCCCGGGTCGGCTACATGCCCGAGCACGACGCCCTCCCGCCCGACCTGTCCGCCGCCGAGCTGGTCACCCACCTGGGCCGGATCAGCGGGCTGCCGCGCACCGTCGCCCGGGAACGGGCCTCCGAGGCGCTGCGCCACGTCGGTCTGCACGAGGAGCGGCACCGGGCCGTCGGTGGCTACTCCACCGGCATGAAGCAGCGGGTCAAGCTCGCCCAGGCGCTCGTACACGATCCCGACCTGCTGTTGCTCGACGAGCCGACGAACGGCCTCGACCCGGCCGGCCGGGACGCCATGCTCGCGCTGATCCACCGGATCGGCACCGAGTTCGGCATCTCGGTGGTGGTCTGCTCGCACCTGCTCGGCGAGGTGGAGCGGATCTGCGACACGCTCGTCGCCATCGACGGCGGGCGGCTGCTGCGCGCCGACCGGGTGTCCGCCATGACCACGGCCACCGACGTGCTCGCCGTCGAGGTGAGCGAGGGCACGGAGGAACTGGCCGCCCGGCTCACCGCGCTCGACCTGCCGGTGACCCGCGACGGGCGGCTGTTGCTCGTCCCGCTCGCCGACGACGCCACCTACGACCAGATCCTCGGCGCGGTCGCCGAGCTGGACCTGCCGCTGCACCGGCTGGACCAGCGACGGCACCGGGTGGCCGAACTCTTCGCCGCGAGGGAGCCCAGCCATGTCTGACGCGACCGGGGTCATCCACGACATCGGCTACCAGCGCTACACCGGCCCGCGGCTCGGCCGCCGGCAGGTCTTCGGCGCGCTCTACCTGCACGGCGTGCGTACCGTCTTCGGGCTGGGCCGCAGCGCCAAGGCCAAGATCTTCCCGTGGCTGGTGGTTTCCGTGGTCACCGTGGTGGCCGCCGGTGTCACAGCGGTGCGCAGCCAGATCGGCGAGGTGGTGATGACGTACGCCCAGTTCGCCGACGCGATGAGCTGGCTGGTCATCTTCTTCGCCGCGGTGGCCGCGCCCGAGCTGGTCTCCCGCGACCTGCGCAGCGGCGTGCTTCCGCTGTACTTCTCCCGGCCGCTGCCGCGCGGCGACTACGCGCTGTCCAAGCTGCTGGCGCTCGTCACCGCGCTCTGGCTGCTGCTCGGCGGCCCGCAGCTGGTGATGTTCCTCGGCGCCGCGTTCACCACGAACCGGGGTATCGGCGGGGTGTGGGACGAACTGCTCGACCTGCTGCCCGGGCTGCTCTACGCCGGGCTCTGGGCGGTGGTGTTCGCCTCGATCGCCCTGCTCGTCGCCTCGCTCACCGGCAAGCGCGCGTTCGCGGCCGGCGGCATCGTGGCGGTCTTCCTGATGACCACGCCGGTGGTCGGCGTGCTGTCCATCCTGCCCTCGCAGACGATCAACGAGCTGGCCTTCGTGGCCTCCCCGCCGACGCTCGTCGGCGGCGTGGGCAACTGGGCGCTCGGCGACCGGCTGACCCAGGGACGCGGCGGCATGCCGATCGGCGACTTCGGACCGGTCTACGCCGTGGCCGCCGTGCTGCTGGTCGCCGCCTGCGTCAGCCTGCTGCTCCTGCGATACCGGAAGGTGGCCGCCCGATGACGGCGATCAGCACCCAGTCGACGGCCGGCGCGCCCGCCGCCGCGACGAGCACGCTCGACCTGGCGGGCGTGTCCCGCTGGTACGGCAACGTGGTGGCGGTGAACGACGTCACCATGCGGCTCGGTCCCGGCGTGACCGGTCTGCTCGGCCCCAACGGCGCCGGCAAGACCACGCTGCTGCACATGATGGCGGGCTTCCTGTCCCCGTCGCGCGGCACCGTCACGCTGGACGGGGAGCCGACCTGGCGCAACCCCGCCGTCTACCGGCGGCTCGGCCTGGTCAGCGAGCGCGAGGCGGTGCACACGTTCCTCAGCGCGTACGAGTTCGTGCTCGCCAGCGCGAAGCTGCACCGGCTGCCCGACCCGGAGGCCGCCACCCGGCGGGCGATCGAACTGGTCGAGATGGAAGACGCGCAGACCCGCCGGATCGGCACCTACTCCAAGGGCATGCGGCAGCGCACCCGGGTCGCCGCCGCGCTCGTGCACGATCCGCAGGTGCTGCTGCTCGACGAGCCGTTCAACGGGATGGACCCGCGCCAGCGGCTGCACATGATGGCGCTGCTGCACCGCCTCGGCGACGCGGGACGGACCATCCTGTTCAGCTCGCACATCCTTGAGGAGGTCGAGCAGGTCTCCGGCACGGTCCAGGTGATGGTGGCCGGCCGGCTCGCCGCTTCCGGCGACTACCGGACCATCCGCCGCCTGATGACCAACCGGCCGCACGTCTTCGCGGTCCGCTCCACCGACGACCGGGCGCTGGCGGTGGCGCTGATGGCCGAGGCGTCGGTCTCCGGCGTCGAGCTGGACCGTACCGGCCTGACGGTCAAGGCCGGCGACTACGGCGCGTTCACCCGGGCACTGCCCCGGATCGCGCTCCGGCACGGCATCCGGGTCCGGCAGCTCCTGCCGGAGGACGAGTCGCTGGAGAGCGTCTTCTCGTATCTGGTGGAGGCATGATGTCGACAGTCACCTGGATCACCGCGCGTGGCCTGTTCGGCCGGAGCCGGTTCCTCATGCTGCTGCCGTTGCCGCTGGTCCTGATCGGCTTGGCGGTGCTGTGCCGGTCGCTCGGCGTCGACCCCGGTGAGTGGGGCCCGCCGGTGCTCGTCGGCCTCGGGCTCGCGGTGGTGCTGCCGGTGGTGGCGCTGATCGTGGGCACCGGCGTGCTCGGCGCGGAGATCGACGACGGCACCGTCGTGCACATTCTCACCAAGCCGCTGCCGCGTTGGCAGATCGTGCTGCCGAAGCTGGCGGTCGCGGCCGGCGTCACAGCGGTCACCGTCGGCATCCCGATCTACGTCGCGGGCGTGCTCGCCGATTCGGTACGCCTCGGACTCGCTCTGGTCGCCGCCTCGGCGGCGGGCGCGCTGGCGTACTCGGCGCTGTTCCTGGCGCTGAGCCTGGTGACCCGGCGGCCGGTGCTGCTCGGCCTGGTCTACGTGCTGATCTGGGAAGGGCTGCTGGGCCGGTTCGTCGGCGGCACCCGGGTGCTGTCGATCCAGCAGTGGGTGATCGCCCTGGCCGACCGGATGGCGCCGACGCCGCTGCTCGGCACCACCGTCTCGGTGCCGGTGGCGGCGGTGCTCACCGCCCTGGTGGCGGTCGGGTTCACCGTGCTGGCGATCGACCGCCTGCGCTCGTTCAGCGTGGCCGGCGAGACGAGCTGAACTGCGGGGCGGAACCCGTTCTCCGGTACGAGCGCCGGAAAACGGGTTCTGCCCCGCCGTGTCCGGTCTGTTAGTTTGCGGCGGCTACGCACACCGACACGGGGAGAACACCTTGCGTTCAGCTCGCCTCGCCCTGCTGGCTCCGGCCGCGGTGGCGATGATCGTCATGTCCGGCTGCGGCGACGACGAGGAGACGCCCTCGGCCGGGTCGGCGGCGCCCTCCGCCCCGGCTGCCACGTCCGTTCCGCCGGTGACGCCGGCCCCGGTGGGCCTCGACGAGGCCACCCGGAAGACCTGCGCGACGGCGGAGAAGGACATCACGGCCGCGCTGAAGGAGGTGGCCGAGGCGGAGAAGATCGGCCCGCCGGCCGGCCACTCGGCGGTCAGCGCCCAGTACTCCGCGGGCGCGGCCACGCTCTACACGCACGCCTTCACCAGCAGCGACGAGGTGAACGCCGCGGTGAAGGGGGTCGCCACGGCCATGACCGACCTCGCCGACACCTGGGCCAAGGCGCCGGGCAAGGCGCCGAGCAAGGCGGATCTGACCACCGCCCGGGACAAGCTCAAGGCGGCCTGCGCGGCCGACTGAGGCACGCACCGCCGCCGGCCTTTCGGGGTGTTGAGAAGGGCCCCTTCAACAACGCGAGGCGTTGACAAGGGGCCCTTCCTTGCACGGGGTCAGAACGCGCAGGCGACGACCAGTTCGGTGGTGCGGTCGGGCAGCAGGTCCAGCTTCGCGATCCGGCCCGCCGCGCGCAGGTCGTCGGCGACCGTGCCGAGCTGCTCCAGCACGGCTGCCGGTCCGAGCGCCTCGGCCAGCGGCACCTCCGCCTTCATCGACAGCTTCCGTTCCGACTTGGCGCGGCGCACCTGACCCAGCGCGTCCGCGGCCAGCCGCAGCAGCTCCGGGTCACCCGGCGCCTCCATCGCGCGGCCCACCTCGTACGTGGTCGGCCACGGCGCGCGGTGCACCGACCCGTACCGCCACCACGACCAGACCTCCTCGGTGACGAACGGCAGCACCGGCGCGAACAGGCGCAACTGCACCGACAGCGCGGTCGCCAGCGCCGCCCGGGCCGAGTCGGCGGCCGGCCCGGTGCCGTAGGCGCGTTCCTTCACCAACTCGATGTAGTCGTCGCAGAACCGCCAGAAGAACGCCTCCGTGGCCATCAGGGCGGCCGTGTGGTCGTACCCGTCGAACGCGGTGGTCGCGGTCGCGACCACGCCGGACAGTTCGGCGAGCATCGCGGTGTCCAGCGGTTGGGTCGCCGCGGCCCGCAGCGCGTCGGCGGCGCCCAGCCCGAGCGCGAACCGCGACGCGTTGAGCAGCTTGGTGGCCAGCCGGCGGCCCACCTTGACCTGGGCCGGGTCGAAGGCGAGGTCCATGCCCGGCTTGCCGTTGGCGGCCCAGTAGCGGACCGCGTCGGACCCGCTGCGCTCCAGCAGCGCCATCGGGGTGACCACGTTGCCCTTGGACTTCGACATCTTCTTGCGATCCGGGTCGAGGATCCAGCCGGAGAGCACAGCGGTGTGCCACGGCAGTGCGCCGTGCTCCAGGTGGGACCGCGCCACGGTGGCGAACAGCCACGTCCGGATGATGTCGTGCCCCTGCGGGCGCAGGTCCATCGGGAAGACCCGGCCGAACAGGTCCGGGTCGGTCTCCCAGCCGCCGACGATCTGCGGGGTCAGCGACGAGGTGGCCCAGGTGTCCAGCACGTCCGGGTCGCCGGTGAAACCGCCCGGCACGCCGCGCTGCGACTCCTCGTATCCGGGTGGCGGTTCGCTCGTCGGGTCGATCGGGAGCGACGCCTCGTCCGGTGTGAGAGGGTGGGACCAGTCCGGCTCGCCAGTGTCGTCGAGCCGGTACCACACCGGCACCGGCACGCCGAAGAACCGCTGCCGGCTGACCAGCCAGTCCCCGGTGAGGCCGCCCACCCAGTGCTCGTAGCGGTGCCGCATGTGCTCCGGCACCCAGCGCAGCTCCCGCCCCCGGGCCAGCAGCTCCTCACGCAGGCCGGCGTCCCGGCCGCCGTTGCGCAGGTACCACTGCCGGGTCGAGACGATCTCCAGCGGCCGGTCGCCGCGCTCGTAGAACTTCACCGGGTGGGTGATCGGGCGCGGCTCGCCGACGAGGTCACCCGCGTCGGCCAGCAGCTCCACCAGCGTCCGCCGGGCGCCGTTCACCGTCTGCCCGGCCAGCGCCGCGTAGGGCTCGGCCGGCACGCCGGCCGGCGGCTCGGGCAGCAGCCGCCCATCCCGGCCGATCACCACGCGGGTGTCCAGCCGCAGCTCACGCCACCAGGTCACGTCGGTGAGGTCACCGAACGTGCAGACCATCGCGATGCCCGTGCCCTTGGCCGGGTCCGCCAGCGGGTGCGCGCGCACCGGCACCTCGACCCCGAATACCGGGGTACGCACGGACGCGTCGACCAGGTCCGCGTACCGCTCGTCGTCGAGGTGGCAGACCAGCGCCACGCAGGCCGGCAGTAGCTCCGGGCGGGTGGTGTCGATGAGCACCTCGCGGCCGTCCGGCCCGGTGAACCGCAGCCGGTGGTACGCGCCCGGCCGCTCCCGGTCCTCCAGTTCCGCCTGCGCGACGGCGGTGCCGTACCCGACGTCCCACAGTGTCGGCGCCTCGGCCTGGTACGCCTCACCCCGGGCCAGGTTGCGCAGGAACGCGCGCTGGCTGGCGGCGCGGGCCGCCGACCCGATCGTGGTGTACGTCAGCGACCAGTCCACTGACAGCCCGAGCCGCCGCCACAGCGCCTCGAACGCCTTCTCGTCCTCCACCGTGAGCAGCTCGCACAGCTCGATGAAGTTGCGCCGGGAGATCGCCGTCGGGTTCTTCCGGGCCGCGTCGTCCACCGGCGCCGTCGGCGGGCGCCAGTCCTCGTCGTACGGCAGCGCCGGATCGGGACGCACGCCGTACACGTTCTGCACCCGGCGTTCGGTGGGCAGCCCGTTGTCGTCCCAGCCCATCGGGTAGAAGACCGTGCGTCCGCGCATCCGCTGGAACCGGGCCACCGTGTCCGTGTGCGTGTACGAGAAGACGTGCCCCATGTGCAGCTCGCCCGACACGGTCGGCGGGGGAGTGTCGATCGCGTATACGTCCGACCGCTCCTTCGTGCGGTCGAACGCGTACGTGCCGTTCTCCTGCCAGCGGCGGGCCCAGGTCTCCTCGAGGCCGTCCAGGCTCGGACGCTCGGGGACGCCGCCGCGGGCGCTCCTCGTCGTGTCGGTCATCAGCCGATGGTAGGCAGCCCGGCTGCGCCGCTCCACGACTTTCCCCACCCCGCGCGTCCCCGCGGGAGAGCTAGAGGAGGGAGTCGCGCCACTGCCGGTGCAGGGCGGCGTAGCGGCCGTCGGCGGCGATCAGCTCGGCCGGTGGGCCGTCCTCCACGATCCGGCCGTCGTCGAGCACCAGGACCCGGTCGGCCGTCTCGACTGTGGAGAGCCGGTGGGCGATGACGAGTGCGGTGCGGTCGCGCAGCACGCTGTGCAGGGCCCGCTGCACCAGGCGTTCGGTCGGCACGTCGAGCGCCGAGGTCGCCTCGTCGAGGATCAGCACCCGGGGGTCGGCGAGGAACGCGCGGGCGAACGCGACGAGCTGACGCTGCCCGGCGGAGAGCCGGCCGCCGCGACGGTGCACGTCGGTGGCGTACCCGTCGGGGAGCGCGGCGATGAAGTCGTGCGCGCCGATGGCCCGCGCGGCGGCGACCACCGCCTCGTCGTCGGCGTCCGGGCGGCCGAACCTGATGTTGTCGGCCACGGAACCGCTGAACAGGTGGGTCTCCTGGGTCACCAGCACCACCGCCCGGCGCAGCTCGGCATCGGCCAGGTCGCGCAGATCCACCCCGTCCAGCCGGACCGCACCCGCGTCCGGGTCGTGGAAGCGGGCGACGAGCTTCGCGACAGTGGACTTGCCGGCGCCGGTCGGCCCGATCAGCGCCACTGTCTGCCCCGGCGGCACGGTCAGGTCGAGGCCGGACAGGATCGGCGTCCGGCGGCGGTAGCCGAAGTCGACGTCGCGGAAGACGATCGCACCGCGCGGTGGCCCGCCGGGCAGCGGCAGCGGCCGGGCCGGTTCGGGCACCGCCGGGTGCTCGTCCAGCACGCCGGCCAGCTTCTCCAGCGCGGCGGTCGCCGACTGCAGCGAGTTGTAGAACTGGCTCAGCTCCTCCATCGGCTCGAAGAACCGGCGCAGGTAGAGCAGGAACGCGGCGAGCACGCCCACCTCGACGCCGCCGCCCAGCACCCGCCAGCCGCCGTACCCGAGCACCACCGCCGCGGTCAGGTTGCCGATCAGCCGGATGCCCGGCGAGTAGATCGCGATCAGCCGGAACGCGCGCAGGCTGGAGCGCCGGTAGTCGTCGTTCACCGCGCCGAAGATGCGGTCGTTGCGGTCCTCCCGCCGGTACGCCTGCACGGCCCGGATCCCGCGCAGGGACTCGACGAAGTGCACGATGACCAGCGCCACCGCCTCCCGGGTGCGCCGGTACGCCCCGGCCGACGCGCGGGCGAACCAGCGGGACAGCACGAACAGGAACGGGAACGCGAGCAGTGTCACCGCCGCCAGCGGCAGGTCCAGCCAGAGCAGGATGCCCGCCACGGACAGTACCGACAGCCCGGCCATCACCAGCTTGTCGATGCCGCCGTCGACCAGCTCGCCGATCGACTCCAGGTCGCTGGTCAGCCGGGACACCATCCGCCCCGACGTGTAGCGCTCGTGGAACCCGACGTCGAGGCGCAGGAAGTGCCCGTACACCCGGCGGCGCAGGTCCAGCAGGACGGCCTGGCCGATCCGGGCGGCGAGGGTGAGGAACGCGCGCCGGGCCGTGTACTCGACAGCGGTGGCGACCACGAACGCGGCGGCGACGACGATCAGCGGGCCGGGGTCGCCGGCCCGCAGCGGACCGATGCCCCTGTCGATGCCGAGCATGACCAGGTACGGCCCGGACATCGCGGCGGCGTTCTGCGCCAGCAGCAACACCACCGCCAGCCCCAGCGCACGCCGGTGCGGGCGGAGCAGCAGCCGCAGCAGCAGCCGGCTGCGGGCGCGCAGCCGGGCCACCGCCTCCGGGGACGAGTCCTCGGCCCGGCTGCGGTCCGCGTCCGGATCGGCGGCCCGCCCCCGCCACCGGGACAGGTCGTCACCGCTGCCACCGCGTGCGCCAGTCGTTCCGGAGCCGTTCGGCGCGTCGCGGGGCCGGGGCACTCGCGGCGCGCGGCCGGTCACGAGCGCACCAGGCCGACGCCGTCGCTCCGTCGCTCCGGCTCGGCGGACAGCACCGCCCGGTAGGCGGGTACCCGGGCCAGCAGCTCCGAGTGGGTGCCGACGGCGACGATCCGGCCGTCGTCGAGCAACGCCACCCGGTCCGCCAGCGCCACCGTCGAGGGACGGTGCGCCACCAGCAGGGTCGTGGTGGCGGTCTCCCGCAGGACCCGGCGCAGGGCCGCCTCGACGAGCGCCTCGGTGTGCACGTCGAGCGCGGAGAGCGGGTCGTCGAGCACCAGGACCGCGGGCCGGCCGAGCACCGCACGCGCCAGCGCGAGGCGCTGCCGCTGCCCGCCGGACAGCGACAGCCCTTGCTCACCGACCCGGGTCGCCAGGCCCCACGGCAGCTCGTACGCGAATTCCGCCTGGGCCAGCGCCAGCGCGGCCCGGACCTCGTCCTCGCTGGCGTCCGGCCGGCCCAGGGTCAGGTTCTCCCAGACCGACATGGAGAACAGCGTCGGCTCCTCGAACGCCACGGCGACCAGCCGGCGCAACGAGTCCAGCCGCAGGTCACGTACGTCGTGGCCGTCGAGCGTGATCCGGCCGCCGGTCACCTCGTGCAGCCGGGGGACCAGCGACAGCAGCGTGCTCTTGCCGCAGCCGGTGACGCCGACCAGCGCCATCGTCTCGCCCGGCTCGACGGTCAGGTCCAGGTCGCGCAGCACCGGGCCGGACGTGCCGGGGTAGCGGAAGCGGACCCCCTCGAAGCGGAGCCGGCCGCGTGCCTCGCCCCGGTCGAGCGACCGGGCGTGCGGGGCGTCCACGATGGTCGGCGGCGTGTCCAGGACCTCCTGGATCCGGTCGGCGGCGGTCGCGGCCTCCTGGCCGTTGGCGATGATCCAGCCCAGCGACTGCACCGGCCAGATCAGCATGAGCTGAAGGCTGACGAACGCGACCAGCTCCCCGATGGACAGCACGCCGTCGGCGACCGCTGCGGCGCCGGCCACCAGGACCGCGCCGAGCGTCAGGTTCGGCACCAGGTCGAACAGCGCGGAGGTACGCGCCAGCAGCCGAGCCTTGCCGATCCCGGTGTCGTGCAGCCGGCGCGCACCGACGGCGAACCGGGCCGCCAGTTCCGGCCCGCGCCCGTACGCCCGCATGGTGCGCAATCCCAGCGCCGTCTCCTCGACCAGCGTGGCGACGTCGCCCTGCTGGTCCTGCATGCGGCGCGACGCCGCGTGGTAGTGCCGGGCGAAGCGGCGGCTGATCAGGAACAGCGGTACGGCGCTGGCCGCCACCAGCAGCCCCAGCCACAGGTGCAGCCGGATCAGCAGCGCCACCACCGCCGCGTAGGTGACCAGGTTGAGCACCAGGAACAGCAGCCCGAAGGAGAGGAACCGCCGGATCACCGAGAGGTCGCTGGTGATCCGGGACAGCAACTGGCCGGACTGCCAGCGGTCGTGGAAGCCGGCCGGAAGCCGCTGCAGGTGGGCGTAGATGTCGGCGCGGATGGCGGCCTCCATGCCCACCGAGGACGACGACTGCGTCCAGCGGCGGATGAAGATGAGGACCGCCTCGGCCACGCCGAGCAGCAGCGCCAGCGCGCCGAGCCGCAGCAGCCCGGCCTCGTCGTGCCGGGCCACCGGCCCGTCGACGACCCGCTGCACCACGAGCGGAACGGTCAGGCTCGCCGCGGTGGCCGCAAGCGCCGCGACCAGCAGCCAGGCGAACTCCGTCGCGTACGGGCGCAGGTAGGGCCGCAGCCGCCAGAGGTTGCGCAGCGGCTGGGACCGGGCGTCGATATGCGCCGCGGGGTTGCCGTCGCTGGACGCGGGCACTACCCGACGGTAGCCGCCGGGGGTGACAGTCTCGCTGTCAGCTAGCCGTCACCCGTCCCTCATGCCCGAGAAGCCACTTCTTCACGTCCAGCCCCCAGCGGTAGCCGCCGAGTGAGCCGTCGGTACGCAGCACCCGGTGGCAGGGGACGAACAACGCGGCGGCGTTGCGCGCGCAGGCAGCCGCGGCGGCCCGGATCGCAGCCGGCCGCCCGGCCAGCGCGGCGAACGCGGTGTAGGTGACCGGGTCGCCGGGCTTGACGTCGCGCAGCACCTGCCAGGCGTGCGTCAGGAAGGGCCCGCCGGTGTGCTGCTCGACGGCGATCGCGTCGATGGCGGCCAGGTCACCGTCCAGGTAGGCCCGGACGGCGGTGGTCACCGGACCGAGGTCGGCCCGTTCCCGCAGGTCGCCGCGCAGTCTCGGGTGGATCAGCGGCAGCAGGGCCGCCGGTTCGGCGGTGAAGCCCGCCGCGCGTACCGCGCCGGCCGGGCCGGTGAGCACGCTCAACGGGCCGGCGGGAGTGTCGATGACGGTGCTGTCCACAGTGTTCATGCTGCTCTCCAGAGTCGGATCGTCGCGTACGACCGCCAGGGACGCCAGCGGTCGGCGTACGCGGTCAGGGTCTTCGGGTCGTCGGACAGGCCGAGCGCGGCTGCGCCGCGGCGTACGCCCAGGTCGGTGGTGAGGGCGACATCGGGGTCGCCGAGTGCGCGCATGGCCAGGTAGCCGGTGGTCCACGGGCCGATGCCGGGCAGCGCGGCCAGTCGCCGGACCGCCTCCTCCCGGTCGCCCCCGGGTTCCAGGTCGAGTTCGCCGTCGGCGACGGCGCGGGCCAGCGCCCGGATCGTCTCCCGGCGTGCCGCCGGCATCCGGAACGCCGCGTCCGGCGCCGCGAGCACCTGCGCCGGGCCGGGGAACGCCACCAGGCCGTCCGCCGGATCGTCGGTGCCCGCACCCCCGGTGGATCGGGTGGCGGCCAGCAGGCGGGTGAGCGTGGTCCGTGCCGAGGTCAGCGAGACCTGCTGGGTGGCGACGGCACGGACGGCCAGCTCGAACCCGTCGACCGCGTGCGGGAGCCGGACGCCCGGCTCGGCCGCGACGGCCGGGGCCAGCGCGGGGTCGTCGGCCAGGGTGGCGTCCACCGCGACCGGGTCGGCGTCCAGGTCGAGCAGGCGGCGGCAGCGGGCCACCGCGGGGGCCAGGTCACGCATGTCGGCCAGCCGCAGCGTGGCGGCCACGTGGCCGTCGGCAGGGGTCAGCGCCACCGTGGCGGGACCGTGCGGCAGGCGCAGCCCGCGGTGGTAGGTGCCGTCGCGGACCACCTCGACGTCGGGCAGCGCGCGCAGCGCGAGGAAGTCCAGCAGCGCGCCCGCGTGCAGCGGGGGCCGGTATGCCAGCCGCAGCGAGAGCGTGCCCGCCCCGGTGGTCGCGGCCGGGCTGCGGCGCCCGACCCGCAGCTCGGACGGGGTGCCGCCGTAGACCTCGCGAACCGTGTCGTTGAACTGCCGGACGCTGCCGAACCCGGCGGCGAAGGCCACCTCGGCGAGGCCGAGACCGGTGGTCTCGATCAGGATCCGGGCGGTCTGCGCGCGCTGGGCGCGGGCCAGCGCCAGCGGGCCGGCGCCCAGCTCGGCCCGGAGCATCCGGTGCAGGTGCCGCTCGGTGTAGCCCAGCCGGGTGGCCAGCCCGGGCACCCCGTCGCGGTCGACCACGCCGTCGGCGATCAGCCGCATGGCGCGGCCGACCAGGTCGGCTCGGACGTCCCACTGGGGCGAGCCGGGCGCCGCGTCCGGCCGGCACCGGCGGCACGCCCGAAGCCCGGCCCCCTGCGCGGCGGCTGCGGACGGGAAGAACCGGACGTTGCGCCGTTTCGGTGTCATCGCCGGACAGGACGGCCGGCAGTAGATCCCGGTCGACGTCACGCCGGTGTAGAACCAGCCGTCGAACCGCGGGTCGCGGCTGTCGACGGCTCGGTAGCACCGCTCGAAGTCCAGTTCCATGCCACGATCCTGCCCTGCAGCTCCGACGCTCGGCTGGCGGGATTCGGACATCACGTGCGGCAGTCGCGCCAGCTCGGGGAAGTGGCGGTGTCAACGGTCCCGGGATGCAGCCACCTCGCCGAGGTGGCGTGGATCATGGACGGCGGACCCGAGAAAGTGTCGTAAGTGGTCGGTACCGTCCCGCCACCAACTCAAGAAAAGGTGCGGGGCATGGTGAGCGTGGCCGGGCGGGGTGTCCGCTGATGCGATCGGGGCGAGCACCGCTTGACGCCGCGGTGGTGGAGGGCTTCTACGAGCGGATGCGGGTGGTGGCGCCGGCCGCCTACGGCGCGATCGAGCGTGACCGGGCCGGTGACCCCGGTCGCCCCTTCGCGGACACCGCTTGCGGCCGGCTGGCCGGCTCCCTCGACCCCGACGGGCTGCGCGCGCTCGGCATGTGGGCCCACCACTGGTGCATGCGCTTCTACGACGACGACACCCGGGTCGGCCTGCGACTGGTCCGCGAGATCGCCGCCCGGTCCGGCCTCGGCTGGACCGCCGACGAGGTGCGGTGGTTGCTCGACCGGTCGTACGCGGCCGGGCCCGCCGCCGCGCACCGGTTCACGCTTCCGCTCGCGGCAGCGGCGCAACTACCGGCCGGTGCGCTGCCCGAGGGCGTCGCCGCCGAGGCGTGGCCGGACGACTGGCGCCGGCTGCGGGCCGGCTGAGCGCCGGGTGGGATCGCTGTCCGGTCCGGCATCTGGGCCAGCACCATCGCCCCCACCGCCACCGCGAAACCGGTGAGCTGGACCGGGTCCAGCGCCTCACCGAGCACCACCCAGCCGAGCGCCGCGGCGGTGAGCGGGCTCAGCGCGCCGAGCACCGACACGCGGGAGACAGGCAGTCGTGCCGCGCCCCGGAACCACAGCACGTACGCCAGGGCGGTGCCGGCCAGCCCGAGCCACGCGTACCCGAGAAGGGCCGGCCCGTCGGGCACTGGTGGCGCGGCCTCGACGGCGGCGGCGACCGGCACGATCATCAGGCCCCCGGCGACGAGCTGCCAGCTCGTCGCGGCCAGGACGCCCACGCCGGGCGGCCGGCCCCAGCGGCGGGTGAGCACCAGCCCGGCGGCCATCGCCACGGCCCCGGCCAGTCCGGCGGCGACGCCGAGCGGGTCGAGGCCGGCGCCCGGGCGCAGCACCACGAGGGCGACGCCGAGCGGGGCGGCCACGGCGGCGGCCAGCGCCGGCCGGGTGGGGCGGTCGCGGAGCAGCGCGACGGTCAGCACCGCCACCAGCAGCGGCTGCGCGGCGCCGAGAACGGCGGCGGTGCCGCCGGGTAGGCGGTACGCGGCGAGGAACAGCAGCGGGAAGAACACCCCGATGTTGAGCGCGCCGAGCACGGCGGCGCGCCCCCACCAGAGGCCGTGTGGTCGCCTGCGGGTCAGGGCGAGCAGCAGCAGGCCGGCCGGCAGGGCGCGGATCGCCCCGGCCCAGAGCGGCCGGTCCGGGGGCAGGAGTTCGGCGGTGACCAGGTACGTGGTGCCCCAGGTGATCGGTGCGGCGGCGGTGAGCGCGACGTCGGTCCAGCGGGGGTTCATGTCGGCCTCTTTCTCAGCCCTAAGTATCTTAGCGCTAAGCTAATCAGGCCCGAGCCAAAAGGGGAAGTGGGACGTGCGGCACAATCGGCAGCCGTGACAGGCGACGAGGTGGACGCGATCGTCGAACAGTGGCGGCGGGAGCGGCCCGGCATGCGGCCCGAGCCGATGGCCGTGTTCGGCCGCATCTACCGGCTGGCCCGGCTGGTCGGCGACAGCCAGGAGAAGGTGTACGCGGGCTGGGGCATCGGCCGGGGCGAGTTCGACGTGCTCGCCGCGCTGCGGCGCTCCGGTTCGCCGTACACGCTGGCGCCGAAGGCGCTCGCCGCCTCCCTGATGCTCACCTCCGGCGGCATGACCGGGCGGCTCGACCGCCTCGAACGGGCGGGCCTGGTACGGCGCTCGCCGGACCCGGCCGACCGGCGGGCGCTGCGGGTCACCCTCACCGACACCGGCCGGCGGGTGGTCGAGGAGTCGGCCGAGGCCGGCCTCGCGGTGCAGCGGCGGATCCTCGACGCGCTGCCCCCAGCCGACCAGGACCGGCTGGCCGATCTGCTGCGCGCGTTGCTCGCGGCGGCCGAGGCCGGGCCCGCGGATCCGGCACAATGATCGGCACCGTCACCGCCCGGGAGGACAATCGTGCCCGCCACCGAACCGACGATCGTCGCCACCAGCATGGGTTTCGCCGGCCGTCGCCGCGGCCCGTGGGACGCCCGGCCCAGCGCCCTGTTCGACCTGATGGCCGACCTGGCCGGGGCCGGTGACGCGCCGCGCGTCTGCTACCTCGGCCAGGCCACCGGCGACCAGCCGACCGGCTTCACCGTCTTCTACGGCGCCTTCGCCGGCACCCGGTTCCGCGCCTCCCACCTGGCGCTCTACCCGATGCCCAACGTCGAGGACATCCGCGCCCACCTGCTCGCGCAGGACATCATCTGGGTCGGCGGCGGCAGCGTGGCGAACCTCTGCGCGGTCTGGCGGGTGCACGGCCTGCCGGAGATCCTGCACGAGTGCTGGCAGGCCGGCGTGGTGCTCGGCGGGGTCTCCGCCGGCTCGATCTGCTGGCACACCGGCGGCGCCACCGACAGCTACGGCCCGACGCTGCGGCCCTTCACCGAAGGGCTGGGCTGGCTCCCGTACGGCAACGGCGTGCACTACGACAGCGAGGAGCAGCGCCGCCCGCTGATGCACCGGCTGGTCGCCGACGGCACGCTGCCCGCGAGCCACTGCACCGACGACGGCGTGGGGCTGATCTACCGGGGCACCCGACTGGCCGAGGCGGTGGCCGACCGACCCGGCGTGGCCGCGTACGAGCTGGTCCGCGCCGAGGACGGCACCGCCCGGGAGACCCGGATCGAGCCGCGCCTGCTGTCCGCCGCGCCGCGGTGACCGGCTTCGCGTACCTGCCTGCCCGGCGGTGGCGGCGAGGCGCGTAAGCTGGTTCGTCGTGAGTCTCACCATCGGCATCGTCGGCCTGCCCAACGTGGGCAAGAGCACCCTGTTCAACGCGCTGACCAAGAACGACGTGCTCGCCGCGAACTACCCGTTCGCCACCATCGAGCCGAACGTCGGCGTGGTCGGGCTGCCCGACGAGCGGCTGGCCAAGCTGGCCGAGATCTTCTCCTCGCAGAAGGTGCTGCCGGCGCCGGTCTCGTTCGTCGACATCGCCGGCCTGGTCCGGGGCGCCTCCAAGGGGCAGGGGCGGGGCAACGCGTTCCTCGCCAACATCCGCGACGCCTCGGCGATCTGCCAGGTGGTGCGCGCCTTCTCCGACCCGAACGTGGTGCACGTCGACGGCAAGGTCTCCCCGGCCGACGACATCGAGACGATCAACACCGAGCTGATCCTGGCCGACATCCAGACGCTGGAGAAGGCGCTGCCCCGGCTGGAGAAGGAGGCCAAGCTCCGCAAGGACCGGGCCGCCGCCGTCGAGGCCGCCAAGAAGGCGGTCAAGGTCCTGGACAACGGCGTGACCCTGTACGCGGGCGCCGCCGCCGCGAAGGTCGAGCTGGAGCACCTGCGTGAGCTGCACCTGCTCACCACCAAGCCGTTCCTCTACGTCTTCAACGTCGACGAGGCCGAGCTGGGCAACGAGGAGTTCCTCGACGAGCTGCGCGGCCTGGTCGCGCCCGCCGAGGCGATCTTCATGGACGCCAAGATCGAGTCCGAGCTGGTCGACCTGCCCGAGGACGAGGCCCGCGAGCTGCTGGAGTCGATCGGGCAGTCCGAGCCCGGCCTGAACCAGCTCGTCCGGGTGGGCTTCCGGACGCTCGGGCTCCAGACGTACCTGACCGCCGGCCCCAAGGAGGCGCGGGCCTGGACCGTCCCGGTCGGCGCGACCGCGCCGGAGGCCGCCGGGGTGATCCACAGCGACTTCCAGCGCGGCTTCATCAAGGCCGAGGTGGTCTCCTACAACGACCTGGTCGAGGCCGGATCGATGGCGGCGGCGAAGGCCGCCGGCAAGGTCCGGATCGAGGGCAAGGAGTACGTCATGCAGGACGGCGACGTGGTGGAGTTCCGCTTCAACGTCTGATTTGATTCTGGACTGAGCGCTGCATCAGCAGGATCATCGAGCAGTTGGCTGCTCGTGCAAGGATGCTCCGATGGAACCGGCGACATCGGCGGACGACGTTTGGCGCGCGCTCATGGAGGACACGCAGGGCTGGTGGGTGGATGATCCGGTCTTCCGGGCAGCCTATGAGCACCCCACGTTGCGCGCCCTCTTCCCCATGGCAACGCACGGGACGATCAAGTTCTTCAGGACCGCTTGGAGCTGGCCCGATACCCCTGCCCACGATCTGCCCCTCATCGCCTGCGGCGGCCCTCCCTACCAGGTCATTTCCGCCGGTTATGAGCGGATCATCGGCTTGGCCGCAACGGCGGAAGAAGCCGCAGAGCTGGTAGTCGAGAACCTGCCGCCGGCCCCGGTGATTCCCGGCTCGACGTGTGCAATGCCGTCAGGCGGCGACCAGCGCTGACCGCCCGCAACGCCCTGCCAGCAGGCCGTGAGTCCTGTTCCCGCTGCTGGCGACCCGTGGCGTCCTTGGTTCCGCTTCGACGTCTGAATCCTGGCGGGTCGGCCCTCGGCGTGGCCTGACCGATGTCTTCCCGGCGCCGTGCTGGTCTGTACGACGAGTACCGACCCACGGAAGGCTGGCACGATGCGCAAACTGACCTTCGCCATGAACGTGAGCCTGGACGGCTACGTCGCCGCGCCCGGTGACGACCTCGGCTGGAGTACGCCGAGCGACGAGTGGTTCCAGTGGTGGTCCGACCGGGTGGCGGCGACCGGCACGGCGCTCTACGGTCGACGACTGTGGGAGGCGATGAGCTTTCACTGGCCGACCGCCGATCAACAGCCGGGCGTCACAGCGGCGCACGCCGAGTTCGCCCGTCGCTGGCGGGACATGCCGAAGGTGGTGTTCTCCTCGACGATTAGGCCGGTCGACTGGAACACCCGCCTGGTCACCGGCGACGCGGTCACCGAGATCAGCCGGCTCAAGGCCGAGGACGGTGGTCCGATGGACATCAGTGGCGCCACCATTGCCGCGGCGGCCATGCGGGCCGGGTTGATCGACGAGTACGTGCTCGTCACTCATCCGGTCTTGATCGGTCGCGGTATGCCGTTCTTCACGGCCCTGGACAACTGGGTGAACCTGGCCCTGCGGGAGACCCGGACGTTCCCGGGCGGCGTGCTCCTCACCAGGTACGAGGCCAGGCACTGACCGCCCCCTCCACATGGAGACGCGGCGTCACTCCTGCGCGTCGAGGTCGCGCACTGCGAAGCGGAGGTGTTCCCACTCCTCGTCGAAGATGACGTGGAGGCAGTGCAGGACCGGTGCCTCGTGTTCGGGTGACCACGCTGACGGTCGAGGCTCGGCGAGCAGCGCCGGAGTGACGCCCGTGAGGAACTCCCGCACCATGGCCTGCCGCTCGGACCGCAGATCGAGCACCTGGGCGAGACTCGGCCGCGCCGCGGAGAAGATCGACATGTCGAGTCCGTCCGTCTCGTACTCGGCGTGTGGCTGCCCGAGCGGATGGAAGGGCTGCGGCAGGCGCAGGATCGCCTTGCCGAGCCAGGCGTCGGTGGCGAACGCGAGGTGGCGCAGGGTCTGCGCGAACGACCACTCACCGTCGATCGAGATGTCGGCGGCGCCGTCGGGCATGGACACGACCCGGTCGACCGCGGCCGCCCAGGCTCGTTCGAGCGCCGCCCACGCCGCGCGCAGGCCATCGGGATCCTCGGCATGCCTCAGCTCGCGCCCGGGGAACCGCCGGTTGAGTTCGGCCTCGACGAGCGGCACGACGTCGACACCGTTGACCAGCAGCGCGCCGTCGATGAGCCACGGCGCGTCGATGTCGAGCCCGCGCACGTCGACGCCGCGCATCACCGCGCCGGCCAGCGTCGACCTGGTGAAGCGCGCGCCTTGCAGGTCCCTGTCCACGAACGTCCTGAGGTCGCTCTGGTCCACGGCGCACCCCTCTCGTCGGCGATCGCGGCAATGCTAGCGAGCGGGTCCGACAACGACTGTCGATGCGACCGGACGAAGTTGTCGGCCGCCGGAACATGGCTGTGGCGGCCGCCGGCCCGCATCGCGGACCGGCGACCGCCACCCGTGCCTGTCGTCAGGCGTTCGCCCGGCGGATGGCCGCCATGCCTCCGAGCGCGGCCACCGCGGCGATCAGGGCGGGCCACCCCACCAGCAGGCTGACCTGGTGCTGGCTGCTCAGCCACTGCCAGATGTCACCGAACCAGCCCTGCCAGGTGATCAACGCGACGAGCAGGCCGGTCACCAGGATCAGGGCCGCGCCGGCCCCGAGCAGGCCGTTCATGCCGAACCGGACGTACCAGACGGCGACGAAGACGGCGAGGAAGTTCAGGAACAGGAACGGGACCGCGTAGACGGCGATCTGCAGCTGCCCGTTGTCCACGTCGATGTACGGGATCCGGAAGAACCGCAGCTGGATCCCGAAGCCGCCGGTGGCGCCCTCGATCAGGTTGAGCAGGTAGAGCAGGACGCCGTAGACGACCGCCTGCACCACGTTGACGAGCACCGTGGCGAGGTAGAACGTGCGCCGGGTGACGCCCATGCCGAGGGCGAACGGGAACACCTGGCTGATCGAGGCGGCGGCGACGATCGAGCAGACGATGTAGAGGCTGGCCAGACCGCCTGTGGTGTTCTTGCCCGGCGCCGCCTCGTCGATCGAGGCGAAGATCAGCAGGTTGACGCCGAGCGAGATGGCCATGATGCCCCACGGCCAGGCCAGCTGGCCGATCCAGGCGATGGTGTGCATCCGGGCGACGTCGAGGATGCGAGTCATCGGGTCTTCGTCCTTTCCGTCGTCAGGCGCACCACTGCCTGCTGGAGCGACACCGGCGCCAGGTCGATGCCGAGCTTCTTGGCGCGCATCCGTTCGGCGTTGTCGAACGACCCGCGCAGCGACGCGCGGACCGCGCCGCCGAGCTGCTCGCGGTGCAGCACCCGGTACGCGGCGGCGAACTCGTCCACCACCGCGGCCGGGCCGGACGCCTCCATCACCTCGCCGCGCAGCTCGTCGCTGGGCGCGTCGAGCAGCAGCTTGCCGCGGTCGAGCAGCAGCACGTGCTCGATCAGGTCGGCCACCTCGTCGATGAGGTGGGTGGAGAGCACGACAGTGCGCGGGTTTTCGGCGTAGTCGGCGAGCAGCCGGTCGTAGAAGAGCTGCCGGGCGACCGCGTCGAGACCGAGGTACGGCTCGTCGAAGAAGGTCAGCGGCGCGCGTGCGGCCAGGCCGATCGTCACGCCCAGCGCGGACAGCATGCCGCGGGACAGCTTGCGCACGTTGCGCTTTCGCGGCAGGTCGAAGTCGTCCACGAGGGACTGTGCGAAGTCCTCGTCCCAGTTGGGGAACAGCCGCTTGGCCAGGCTCAGGACGTGCCGGACCTGGTAGGCGGCCGGGTACGTCTGGCTCTCCTTGATGAAGGCCACCCGCGACAGCACCCGCTCGTTCTCGTACGGGCGCTCGCCGAAGAGTGTGAGGTCGCCGCTGGTGCTGCTGTTCTGGCCGGTGATCAGCTGCATCAGCGTCGTCTTGCCGGCGCCGTTGCGGCCGAGCAGGCCGTAGATCTTGTTTCCGGTCAGCGTGAAGGTGATGTCGTCGAGAGCGGTCACGTCGCCGAACCGCTTCGTGAGGCCGGCTGCCGCCACGACGCTCATCGCTGTTCCTCCCCTGTCTCGATGAGCTTCTTCAGCTCCTCGGTGCCGATGCCCAACTTGCGTGCCTCCTCGATGAGGGGCCGCACGTACTGGTCGGAGAACTCGCGCCGGCGGCGTTCCCGGAGTGTTTCGACGGCCCCCGTTGCCACGAACATTCCGATCCCCCTGCGCTTGTAGAGAAGCCCGTCATCGACCAGGCGGTTGATCCCCTTGGCGGCGGTCGCCGGGTTGATCCGGTGGAACGCCGCCAGTTCGTTGGTGGACGGCACCTGGGTCTCCTCCGCGTACGTCCCGTCGATGATCGAGTTTTCGATCAGCTCCGCGATCTGGACGAAGATCGGCCGGCCGTCATCCATCCCGGTTCTTTGGTTCATTACTCATGTAACTAACCATGGCACCCCGGAGGTTGGGCGTCAAGTGCCACAGGGGACCCCAACCGCCGGCGATCAAGGAGTTCGGGTCACGCCGACCGGCCCGACCGGACACCAACTCCTTGATCATCGGGCGCGGGCAGGGGCAGGGGCGGGGGCGGATCAGGTGACGGCGGGACTGCGGCGTTCGATCAAGGTCACGTCTCGCCAGGTGCCGTGGTGGCGGCCCACCCGCTCGCGGGTGCCGACGACGCGGAAGCCGCACGTCGCGTGCAGCGCGAGGCTGGCGGTGTTCTCCGGGAACACGCCGGACTGGATGGTCCAAATCCCGGCCGCCTCGGTGGAGGCGATCAGCGCGTCCAGCAGTGCCCGACCGACCCCGCGCCCGCGCCCCCGCGGGTGCACGTAGACGGAGTGCTCCACCACACCGGCGTAGACGCATCGGTCGGAGACCGCCGAGCAGGCCACCCAGCCGAGCACGTCGCCGGCCTCGTCGAGCGCCACCCAGCGGTGGCCGGGCAGGCGGGTGGCGGTGAAGCGCGCCCAGTCCGGCGGCGCGGTCTCGAACGTGGCGTTGCCCTCGTCGATGCCGAGGCGGTAGATCTCCAGCACGGCGTCGGCGTGCGAGTCGTCCATGGCGGCGACGGTGACTGTCATCGGTACCTCCCGGCCGGGACGGCGGACACCGGCGCCGTCAGCGTATCGGCGCAGGTCGAGGGCCGGGACGCGAGACCCCGGCCCTCGACGGAAGCGCTACCGCCGCCGGTAGACGGAGATGTGCGAGCGGCTGTCCGCGTCGAACGGCGACCGGTCCCAGTCGGCGTACCGCTCGGTGAGCCGCAACCCGGCCCGCTCCGCCAGTTCGTCGATCTGCTCGGGCCAGGCGTACCGCATGGCGAACGGCTTGAGGTGCACGCCCGAGGCGTCGAACGTGACGGTCTGCCGCACGAACGTCTGCGCCGCCCGGTCGTACCGGTGGACGCGGATGGTGGCCGAGTCCTCGGTCACCTCCCGCACCTGGACCTGCTCGTCCCGGTCGAAGTCCGCCGGGTCGGGCACGAAGGTCTCGATGACGAACGCCCCGCCGGGCGCGAGCACCCGGGCGACGTTGCGGAAGCACGCCGCCTGGCGCTCCTCGGAGACCAGGTTGAACAGCGTGTTGAACACCAGGAAGACCAGACGGTACGGCCCGGCGACCGGGACGTCCGCCATGTCGCCGATGGTGACGGGCATGTCCGCGCCGCCCGGCTTGGCGCGCAGGTGCGCGACCATCTCCGGGGACGCCTCGACGCCCTCCACGGCGATGCCGCGGGCGGCCAGGGGCAGGGCCACCCGGCCGGTGCCGACAGCGAGTTCGAGCACCGGGCCGCCGTCGGCCAGCGGCGCGAGGAAGTCGACGGCCGGGGCCGGGTCGGGATTGCCGGGGCCGTCGTAGGTGGCGGCCCAGAGCCGGCCGAACAGGCCGGGATCGTCGAAGACGGACATCACACGCCCTCCCGCCGGGCGGAAGGGGCAGGACGCGGCGCGAGGTCAGTGACCTGCGCCGGAATGGGGTACGACAACACGAAGCCTCGTTTCGGATGAGGTGACGACGGGTCGGCTGGGCTTCGCAGCGTGTGGCATGGCGGTGCTCCCTCCGGTCGGCTTCGAGGGGTCCAGCAGACCAGCGGCCGCCCGAGGGGACAACCGGATTACGCCCGCAGCGCGTCGTCCACAGCGGTCTCCCGGCGGCCGAGGTGCACCGGATCCCGCCCGGTCAGCACGTCCACGGCGGCCTTGACGCACGCCCCGTACTCCCGGGTGGAGCTGATCCGCCACTGGCCGGCGTACCGGCGGGCGGTGTCGTCGCCGACGCCGACGGTGTCGATGCCCGCGTCCCGGCAGAGTGCCACCGCGCGCGGCAGGTGGAACGACTGGGTGACCACAGTGGCCCGCCGGACCCCGAAGACGCGGTGCGCGCGGACGCACGAGTCGTACGTGTCGAACCCGGCGTGGTCGAGCACCGTCCTGTCCGCCGGGACGCCCCGGTCGACGAGCCAGCGCCGCATCGCGTCCGGCTCGTCGTAGTCCCAGTTCATGTGGTCACCGGAGAGCAGCAGCACCTTGACCTTGCCGGCGGCGTACAACTGGCGGGCGATCTCCAGCCGGGCGGCGAGGAACGGCGCCGGCGTGCCGTCCGGGTTCACCTTGGTGCCCAGCACGAGGGCCACCGGCGTCTCCGGCGCGTCCGCGGCGTCGAACAGGCGGCCCTCGGCGGCGTCGCGGACCCAGACCGCGCTGGCGGCCGTGGCGGCGCCCAGCAGCACCACGGCGGCGGTGGCGAGCACCAGGAGGCGGCGGACCAGGCGTACGGCGCGCGGACGGTCGCCCCGCCAGGCCCGCCATCGCGCCGTGAGCCGTCGCATGGCGGCGATTGTGCCAGGGCGGGTCAGGAGATGTGGTGCAGGATCACGTTGTGCACGTGGTGGCTCTTCTGTGCGCCCCGGAACTCGACCTCGTAGGTGTGCGTGCCGACGTGCACGGCGATCGAACCGGTGGAGAAGAACGAACCACCCCAGGACTTGTTGCTCACCACGCTCACGCTGGTGATCTTCGAGTAGGGGATGCTGGTGATCGCGTACCGCTTGCCGACGAAGGAGCGGTCCTGGATGATCACCCGCCGGTCGGTCAGGCCGATGAAGCCGGTGCCGGTGCCCACCGCGTCGTAGACGGCGATGATCTGCTCACCGGGCAGCAGCCCGCTCTGGATCTGCTGGAACTGTTCCTTGCGGTCGTACGTGGGGCCAGACATGCACCCGAGGGTAGGCGGGGCGTGCCAGTGGGTCAGGGTTCGGTGACCGCGCGGACCGCGTCCTCGATGCGCGCCGCGAGCAGCACCTCACCCTCGGTGAGTGGCTCGCCGTCGCCGTGGCCCAGCCGGATCTGGGTACGATCGGCCCGGCGGCTGATCTCCGGGCGCAGCCGCAGCGCGTCGGCCACGACCGCGACCCGCTCGGTGAGCGCGGCGTGCTGGGTGTCGTCGAGGACGATCGTGCGGCGGATCTGTTCGCCCTCGCGCGTCCATCCCGACAGCAGGGCCAGGGCGTCGCTGAGGTAGTCGTGCTTCGCACGGCCGCTGAACAGCACGCGCATCACCGCACCTCCCAGGCGTCGTTGCCGGCTTGTGGCCAAATCGTCGCCATCCCGTGTCCCAGTCGACGCCCTCTAGTCTCTCGCCACTCAGATGGTGTGTCCACGCCCACACTTCCGTGTTCTGTTGACCTGACGGACGACGCAGCTACCCAAACCGCCGATTGATCTGGCACGCTGGTGGCCCGTGCGGACCGAACGGGTTAGCGGAAGCGGGCAGGCCGACCGGCGGGAGCCGAGGGTGGTCGTCGGGGCGGCGATCATCGAGGGCGGCCGGGTGCTGGCGTGCGAGCGCTCCGCGCCCCCCGAGGTGGCGGGGCGCTGGGAGTTCCCGGGCGGAAAGGTCGAGCCGGGCGAGGCCGAGACCGACGCGCTGGCCCGGGAGTGCGTCGAGGAACTCGGCGTACGGGTGGCGATCGGCGCGCGCGTCGGCCGGGACGTACGGATGGCGCACGGCCGATCCGTGCTGCGCGTCTACGCCGCCCGCCTGCTGCACGGCGACGAGCCGAAGGCCCTGGAGCACGCCGACCTGCGCTGGCTCTCCGCCGCCGACCTGGACAGCGTCGACTGGCTGCCGGCCGACGTGCCGATCGTGGCCGCGCTGCGCCCGCTGCTCGACACCCCCTGAGCGAACGCGGCGCGAGCCGGGCCGTCCGGTGAACCGGACAGCCGGGCAGAAACGGGACGAGGGCCCGCGGCGCGTGCCGCTGGCCCCCGTCGTCGTGCTGCTGTTCAGTGCTTCGGCTCGTCCTGCTGCGGGTGAGCGAAGTTGAGGTGCTCGGGCGGCAGCGGGAACGTCACGTCGTCGCCGAACGGCGACGGCGCGGCGGCCTTGTTGAACGTCAGTTCGGTCAGCGGCAGCTTGCCGTTGGCGTCCACCGCCGGGGCGGTCGGGTGCGGCACCTCGCGGTGCCAGTTGACGCCCTGCTGGGCCTGACGCTCCGCGGCGCTGTCGTGCGAGCCGCCCGCGTGCGAGTGCACCCCGCCGGCGTGCGAACCGCCGCCGTGCGCGTGCGCCCCGCTCTGCGCCCCTCCGGACGTGACGGCACCGCTCGAATGCCCGCTGGTCGCGCTGGTCTGAGGCACCTGACCCCTCCGGAAGATCTTGTTACCGAGCCACACAAGGGGATCGTACCTGCGGTCGACGACCCGTTCCTTCATGGGGATGATTCCGTTGTCGGTGATCTTGATGTGCTCGGGGCAGACCTCGGTGCAGCACTTGGTGATGTTGCAGAATCCGAGTCCCATGTCCGACTGCGCGTACTCCCGGCGGTCGGTGCGCGCGTCGAGCGGATGCATGTCCAGCTCGGCCGCCCGGATGAAGAACCGGGGACCGGAGAACGCCGGCTTGTTCTCGTCGTGGTCACGGATCACGTGGCAGACGTTCTGGCACAGGAAGCACTCAATGCACTTGCGGAACTCCTGCGAGCGCTCGACGTCGACCTGCTGCATCCGGTAGTCGCCGGGCGCCACGTCGGCCGGCGGCGCGAACGCCGGGGTCTCCCGGGCCTTCTCGTAGTTGAACGAGACGTCGGTGACCAGGTCCCGGATCACCGGGAACGTGCGCAGCGGGGTGACCGTGACGGTCTCCGACTCCTCGAACGTCGACATCCGGGTCATGCAGCCCAGCCGCGGCTTGCCGTTGATCTCCATCGAGCAGGAGCCGCACTTGCCGGCCTTGCAGTTCCACCGGCACGCGAGGTCCGGCGCCTCGGTGGCCTGGAGCCGGTGGATCACGTCGAGGACCACCTCGCCCTCGTTCACCTCGACCGTGTAGTCCTTCAGGTCGCCGCCGGTCTCGTCGCCCCGCCAGATGCGGAACTGGCGCTTGTTTCCCATCAGTTGTTCGCCTCCTCGGTGAGGGCGTCGAACTCGGCGAGTTCCTCGTCGGTCAGGTACTTGGCCAGCTCGGCCCGGTCGAACAGCCCGATCAGCTCCGGCCGCATCTTCGGCAGCGGCTTGTGGGTCAGCCGGACCGCGTCCCCGTCCAGCGAGCAGACCAGGTTGACGCTGCGCCACTTCGGGTCCATCGCCGGGTAGTCCTCCCGAGTGTGCCCGCCGCGCGACTCCTGCCGTTCCAGCGCCGCCATCGCGGTGCACTCCGAGACCACGAGCATGTTGCGCAGGTCCAGCGCCAGGTGCCAGCCCGGGTTGTAGCGCCGGCCGCCGACCGCGCTCACCTTCGCCACCCGCTCCCGCAGCTCGGCCAGCCTGCGCATGGCGTCCGCGAGTTCACCCTCGCGCCGGATGATCCCGACCAGGTCGCCCATGACCGCCTGGAGGTCCTGCTGGAGCTGGTACGGGCTCTCACCGGTGTCGCGCTGCAGCGGCGCCAGCGCCGTCTCCACGGCGGCCTCCACCGCCGCCACCGACACCGCCGGGCGGGTGGTGAGCTGATCGGTGTACGTGGCCGCGTGCCCGCCCGCGCGCTTGCCGAACACCAGCAGGTCGGACAGGGAGTTGCCGCCGAGCCGGTTGGAGCCGTGCATGCCGCCGGACACCTCACCGGCGGCGTAGAGCCCGCGTACCGTGCCGTACGCCGCGCCGGAGTCCGGGTCCACCTCGACGCCGCCCATCACGTAGTGACAGGTCGGGCCGACCTCCATCGGCTCCTTGGTGATGTCGACGTCGGCCAGCTCCTTGAACTGGTGGTACATCGACGGGAGGCGGCGGCGGATCTCGTCGGCCGACTTACGGGAGGCGATGTCCAGGTAGACGCCGCCGGCAGGCGTACCCCGGCCTTCCTTGACCTCGCTGTTGATCGCGCGGGCGACCTCGTCGCGGGGCAGCAGCTCCGGCGGACGCCGGTTGTTGTCCGGGTCGGTGTACCAGCGGTCCGCCTCCTCCTCGGTCTCCGCGTACTGCTTGCGGAACACGTCGGGGACGTAGTCGAACATGAACCGCTTGCCCTCGGAGTTCTTCAGCACGCCGCCGTCGCCGCGTACCGACTCGGTGACCAGGATGCCCTTCACCGAGGGCGGCCAGACCATGCCGGTCGGGTGGAACTGGAGGAACTCCATGTTGATCAGGGTGGCCCCGGCGCGCAGCGCCAGCGCGTGGCCGTCGCCGGTGTACTCCCACGAGTTCGAGGTGACCTTGTAGGACCGTCCGACGCCGCCGGTGGCGAGCACCACCGCGGGCGCCTCGAACAGGACGAACTCGCCGGACTCGCGGTAGTAGCCGAACGCACCGGCGACGCGGTCGCCGTCGAGCAGCAGCTCGGTGATCGTGGTCTCGGAGAAGACCCGGATCCGCGCGTCGTAGCTGCCGAACTCCTGCTTGTCCTCCTGCTGGAGCGAGACGATCTTCTGCTGGAGCGTACGGATCAGCTCCAGGCCGGTCCGGTCGCCGACGTGCGCCAGGCGCGGGTACTCGTGGCCACCGAAGTTGCGCTGCGAGATCTTCCCGTCCTTGGTGCGGTCGAACAGCGCGCCGTACGTCTCCAGCTCCCAGATCCGCTGCGGCGCCTCCTTGGCGTGCAGCTCGGCCATCCGGAAGTTGTTGAGGAACTTGCCGCCGCGCATGGTGTCCCGGAAGTGCACCTGCCAGTTGTCGCGCGAGTTCACGTTGCCCATCGCGGCCGCGGCGCCGCCCTCGGCCATCACCGTGTGCGCCTTGCCGAACAGCGACTTCGAGATGATCGCGGTCTTCTTGCCGGCCAGCCGGGCCTCGATCGCCGCGCGCAGGCCGGCGCCACCGGCCCCGATCACGACGACGTCGTAGTGGTGTCGTTCGATTCGCGTCTCAGTCATGTCCAGGCTCTCAGTTGATGAACCGCAGGTCGTTGATCCAGCCGGCGGCGACCGCCATCACGTAGAAGTCGGTGAGCGCCAGGGTGCCCAGGGTGATCCAGGCGAGCTGCATGTGCCGGACGTTCAACCAGGACACCCCGGTCCACGCCTTGTAGCGCATCGGGTGCTTGGAGAAGTGCTTGAGCCGCCCGCCGATGATGTGCCGGCAGGAGTGGCAGGAGATCGTGTACGCCCACAGCATCACCACGTTGCCGAGCAGGATGATGTTGCCCAGGCCGAAGCCGAAGCCCTCGGGGGAGTGGAAGGCCAGGATCGCGTCCCAGGTGTTGATCAGCGAGATGATCGCCGCGGCGTAGAAGAAGTAGCGGTGCAGGTTCTGCCCGAGCAGCGGGAACCGCGTCTCGCCGCTGTACGACTGGTGCCCGTCCGGCACCGCGCAGGCCGGCGGCGACAGCCAGAACGACCGGTAGTACGCCTTGCGGTAGTAGTAGCAGGTCAGGCGGAACAGCAGCAGGAACGGCAGGGTGAGCGCCGCGTCCGGGATGATCCACCAGCCGGGCAGGAACTGGCCGAAGTGCGAGGAGCCCTCGACACAACGGTCGGTGACGCAGGGGGAGTAGAACGGCGTCAGGTAGTGGTACTGCTCCACCCAGTACCACTTGTGCATGAAGACCCGGACTGTCGCGTAGATGACCCAGGCGCTGAGCCCCACCACGGTGATCAGCGGCGCGAGCCACCATCTGTCGGTCCGCAACGTCTTCGCCGCGATGGCGGCGCGTGCCCGCCCTCCCCGCGGCTGCGGTCTCGGCGTCCTGGCCGACGTAGTTGTCATTCGAGTCATCTCCCTGACGTCACTGTCACGTCCTGCGCACGCGCGAGGCCACACCGGCGAACCGGTGCGGCTAAGTGACACACGTTACGCCGATCTTCACGGCCCGGCCGCGCAACGCAGTGTCCCGTGTGTCCCGCAGCTTGGAAAGAGTCAGTTCATGATCAATGTGGCGGGTCGGTCGAACGGTGCGCCGACCGGTTGCCTGACGCGCCGGGCGGCGCGCCGGGTCACCCGGACGCGCCGCCGGTGAAGTGCCAGGAGGACAGACGCAGCGCGGGTGCCTCGTACCAGGAACCGTCGACCCGGCCCGGCTGACGCACCGCCGCCCGGCCCAGGCCGAGCACCCGGCCCGGGCCCAGCGCCCGGGGGTACGACTCGGTGAACCGGAAGTCGCGCACCGCCCGGGTCGGCACGCCGTCCTCGACCAGCCACACCCCGTTGCGGGTCAACCCGGTGACCACGAGCTGCTTCGGGTCCAGCACACGGGTGTACCAGAAGTCGCTCACCAGCAGCCCTCGCCGCATCCCGGCCACCAGCGCGGCGGTGTCCGGGTCGCCGACCGCCCCGGTCACGCCCGCGCTCACCGGCCCGGCGGCCGACTCCACGCCGGCGTCGGCACCTGCCGCCAGCAGGCGGATGTTGTGCGGGATCGGGCCGAACGTCGCGCTGCCCGGCATGCCGTGCCCGGTCGATGGGGTGCCCGCTTCGGCGCCGCCGCGCCTGTCGTACGCCAACGACCCGGTGGTGCCGCCCTCCACCAGCGGCAACGCCCGCCGCGGCGTGCCCTCCAGATCGAACGGCAGCGTACTGGTGTGCAGCGGGTCGTCCACCAGCGTCACAGCCGGGTCGAACTGCGCCGTACCGGGCTCGGCGAAGGACTGCCGCTCGGCGTACCGCTTGCCGTTGAAGCCGTACCAGGCCAGGTTCTGCAGCAGGTCGGCGACGGCTGCCGGTTCGAGCACCACCTCGTAGCGCCCGGGCGGCAGCTCGACCGGGTCGGCCGCGGCGCGCGCCTTCGCCGCCGCGCGGGCACCCAGCGCCGCGCCGTCGAGGTCGGCCAGCCGGTCGGCGCCGAGCCGCGCGACCCCGTCGGCGCCGCCGGCCCGGGCGATGCCGTCCATCGCCGCCTCGGCCGCCCGGCCCACGGCCGTGTGGCCGGCCGAGTTGGCGAACGCCCCCGACCGGTATCCGGTGCGGCAGTAGCCCGCCGCCTCCAGCCCGTCGACCGCGTCCACGAACGCGCGTACCCGCTCGGCCCGCTCGTCGGGCGAGGCGAAGGCGGTCGCCTCGTCGACGGCCGCGCCCGACGGCACGGGCACCGGTGCGGTGAGCCCCGGCCAGGCCGGGTCGGGCGGCGCGAGCCGGGCCGCCGCCCGGGTCCGCTCGACCAGGGCGGCCAGCCCGTCGGCCTCGACCCGGCTGCCGCTGCCGGTCGCGGTCCGCCCGTCCACGTGCAACCGCAGGTGTACGGAGACACCGGTCTCGGACACGTTCTGGTGGATGAACGAGTTGGCGAACCGGGTCAGCGCCAGGTCGGAGCGGGTCACCAGCACCTCGGCCTCGGCACCCGGACCGGCCGTACGCCGGACCAGGTCCACCACCCCGGCGGCGATCTCCAGCTCGGCGCTCACGCTGCGCTCGCTCATGCCCGCACCCCCACCCGGACGCCGCGGAACCGGGCCGGCGCGGCCGGGTGACCGGTGTGCCCGACCTGACCGGGCTGCCCCTTCCCGCAGTTGGGCGTGCCCCAGGCGACCGTCTCCGAGGAGAGCATGTCCATCGAGCGCCAGAAGACCGGCCCGATGCCGGTGTAGGTCGGGTTGCGCAGCATCCGCCCCCGGCGGCCCTTCTTCACCTCCCAGCCGACCTCGCAGCCGAACTGGAAGTTGAGCCGCTTGTCGTCGATCGACCAGGACCGGTTGATGTCCATCAGCACCCCGTCGTCGGTCGCCTCGATGATCTCGTCGAGCGTGTGCGGGCCGGGTTCCAGGCCCACGTTCGTCATCCGCACCATCGGCAGCCGGGCCCAGCCGTCGGCCCGTACGCTGCCGCCGTAGTCCAGGCCGGCGACGGCGGCCGAGTCACGGCCGGCGAGCACCCCGACCCACCGCCCCTCGCGGACCGCGTCCCGGGCGACCGCCGGCGAGCCCTCGTCGTCGTAGCCGAAGCTGCCCAGCGCGCCCGGGATGGTCGGGTCGATTGTGACGTTCATCAGCTCGGAGCCGTAGCGCAGCGAGCCGAGGCGGGCCAGGTCGAGCCAGGACGTGCCGGCGAACGCCGCCTCCCAGCCGAGGATGCGGTCCAGCTCGATGGCGTGCCCGACCGACTCGTGGATCTGCAACGCGAGCTGCTCGCCGCCGAGGATCAGGTCGGTCTCGCCGGCCGGGCAGGGCGGCGCGGTGAGCAGTTCGCGGGACTCCTCGGCGATCCGCGCGGCGTGCGCGGCCAGGTCGAGCGAGGTGACCAGCTCCCAGCCGGTGGTGCCGTACTGCCCGCGGTAGCTCGGGTAGGACCGCCGCTGGGTCTCGCCGGCACCGATCGAGGTGGCCGAGATGCCGCCGCCGCACTCCCGGATGCGCTGGTCGATCCGGTGGCCCTCGCTGGAGACGAACCACTTCGAGGTGTCCCAGATCTGGTAGAGCCCCTCGGCGAGGTCGGCCCCGTGCTCGCGCATCGTCGTGGTGGCGCGGACCAGCAGGTCGCCCTTGTCCGACAGCGGCACCCCGAGCGGGTCGACGACGCAGTCCGAGGCCCAGCTCGCCACCGTCGCCTCGACCGGTACCAGGTCGATCGGCGGGCCGGGGACCCGCGCGCTCGCGGTGGCGATCGCCGCGGCGCGCCGGCCGGCGTCGCGGGCCGCCGCGTCGGACAGATCGGGTACGGCGTGGAAGCCCCACCCCGATCCGACAAGCGCGCGTACGCCCAGCCCGATGCTCTCCTCCTGGCTCAGCTCCTCGATGTCGCCGTTGCGTGCCGACATCGACTCGTAGCGGCGGTGCATGACGCGGGCGTCGGCGTAGCGGGCGCCCGCGTCGAGGGCGGCCTGGACGGCGGCGGTCGCCGCGTCGAACTCGCTCATGCCGGCACTCCGTTGCCCTGCTGACGCTCGCTCATGCGCCGACCCTAGGCCAGTGCACCGAAATCCGTCAGGCGAGCAGACCCTCAGGCCGGATCGTCGCGTGGACCGGATCCGTCAGCTCCAGCACCTCGCCGGCCTTCGTGACGGACCGCTCGACATAGTGCGCTCCTTGCCGCTGGTAAAGGTGCATCGTCAGGGTTTCCTGGTCGACAAGGAGATACCACTCGATGCCGGCGGCAGCGTAGTAGTGCATCTTGAGCACCTTGTCCGTGGCGGCGTTGCTCGGGGAGATGATCTCGCACACCAGCCGGACGCTGCTCGCCTCGATCACGGGAACCCGAAGATCAATGTCGTCGACAATGGCGAGGTCGGGGATCGGAATGCGGCCCGGCCTGAGCCGGACGTTCACCGCTTCCAGTACGCGAAGCCCGGCTTGGCGCACCGGTGCCCGGAGTGCGGCCCGCAGCTCACCGGAGATGTTCTGGTGCAGCGGGGTGGGACCTGGGGTCACGTAGAGGCTCCCGTCGAAGAATTCGACGCGTTCCTGCGTCTCGCCGAGAGCGAGGTACTCCTCTTCGGTCCACGGGCCGTCGTGGCCGAACACCGCCGCGGTCATGGTCACCTCCACCTCGTGCTGGTGAGAATCCTTCCCTGATCGCCACGACCATCGTCGCACGACGGGTGCGACGATGAGGCGACCACGGCCAGTCGCGGATGTGGATGTCCCAGGTGACGGGCGTGCGAGACGGAAACCCAGTCGTTACGCTCAGGCCGCTGACAGGCCGCTCGATGTAGCTTATTTTCGCCTCTGGGGATTTCCTGTAGGTTCTCTTCATCACCGAAGGGGAGGCGGTCAATGGGCAGGTCGGAGGCGGTGCCGTCCGGGGAGCCGGACCGCCCGGAGGTGCCGGAGCAGCGCTCCGGCGACGGGCCCTATCTCCAGGTCAGGGACCTGCGGGTGCGGTTCGACACCGAGGACGGTGTGGTGCGGGCGGTGGACGGGGTGTCGTTCGCTGTCGAGCGGGGTCGCACGCTGGGGATCGTGGGGGAGTCCGGTTCCGGTAAGAGCGTCACGTCGCTGGCGATCCTGGGTTTGCACAACGCGAAGCGCACGGCCATCTCGGGGGAGATCTGGGTGGGTGGGCGTCAGCTGGTGGGGTTGGGTGAGGAGGAGGTGCGGCGGCTGCGGGGCCGGGACATGGCGATGATCTTTCAGGATCCGTTGTCGGCGTTGCATCCGTACTACTCGGTGGGTAGGCAGATCGCGGAGGCGTACCGGGTGCATCACCCGAGGGCCGGGAAGCGGGAGGCCCGCAGCCGGGCGGTGGACATGCTGGGGCGGGTCGGCATCCCGCAGCCGGCGAAGCGGTTCGAGCAGTATCCGCACGAGTTCTCCGGTGGGATGCGGCAGCGCGCGATGATCGCGATGGCGCTTGTGAACGACCCGGATCTGCTGATCGCCGACGAGCCGACCACGGCCTTGGATGTGACGGTGCAGGCGCAGATCCTGGACCTGCTGGCCGATCTGCAGGAGGAGTTCCGGTCGGCGATCGTGTTGATCACCCACGATCTGGGTGTGGTGTCGCAGGTGGCTGATGACGTGTTGGTGATGTATGCGGGTCGGGCGGTGGAGCACGGGAGTGTGCAGCGGGTGTTGCGGGCGCCGCAGCATCCGTACACGTGGGGGTTGTTGTCGAGTGTGCCGTCGTTGCACGGCGACGCCGACGCGGACCTGGTGCCCATTCCGGGTAACCCGCCCAGTCTGATCAACCTGCCGTCGGGGTGCGCGTTTCATCCGCGCTGCCGGTGGGCCGATGTCAACGGCGACCGGTCCCGCACCGAG
Organism: Micromonospora sp. WMMA1947; assembly: GCF_027497355.1. NCBI lineage: Bacteria > Bacillati > Actinomycetota > Actinomycetes > Micromonosporales > Micromonosporaceae > Micromonospora > Micromonospora sp. WMMA1947. Next base: position 2,847,476 of record NZ_CP114909.1, read on the forward strand.
GTTCCCGAGCTGGGCCCGGCGGGGGCGGCAGGGCACCTGGTGGCCTGCCATCTGTCGGCGGGGGATCGGGAGCGGATCTACCGCGACGAGGTCGCCCAGGTGGGGGTGGCCAGATGAGCACCGAGACCGAGCCGCTGCTGTCGGTGCGCGGTCTGACGAAGCACTTCCCCGTCCGGCAGGGCCTGCGTGCCACGGGTGCGGTGCGGGCGGTGGACGGGCTGGACTTCGACGTGCGCCCGGGCGAGACCCTCGGGCTGGTGGGGGAGTCCGGGTGTGGGAAGACCACGACCGGGCGGATGCTCGTTCGGCTGCTGGAGCCGACCGCCGGGTCGATCGCGTTTGCCGGGCGGGACATCACGCACGCGAAACGTGGTGAGCTGCGCGGGTTGCGGCAGGACCTGCAGATCATCTTCCAGGACCCGTACGCGTCGTTGAACCCCCGACACACGGTCGGGCGGATCGTGGCGATGCCGTTGCAGGTCAACCGGATCACCCCACCCGGCGGCGTCAAACACCGCGTCCAGGAACTCCTCGAACTGGTCGGGTTGAATCCGGAGCACTACAACAGGTACCCGCACGAGTTCTCCGGCGGGCAACGCCAACGCATCGGCATCGCCCGCGCCCTCGCCCTGAAACCGAAACTCATCGTCGCCGACGAACCCGTCTCGGCGCTGGACGTGTCGATCCAGGCGCAGGTCATCAACCTGCTGCGCAGCCTGCAACGCGACCTGGACCTGGCGTTCGTGTTCATCGCCCACGACCTGGCCGTCATCCGGCACTTCTGCCACCGCGTCGCCGTCATGTACCTCGGCAAGATCGTCGAGATCGGCGACCGCGACACCATCTACACCCACCCTCAGCACCCCTACACCAGGGCCCTGCTGTCCGCCATCCCCGACGTCACCACTCTCGGACCCGCCGGCCGCATCCGCCTCACCGGCGACGTCCCGACCCCACTCAACCCGCCATCGGGCTGCCGCTTCCGCACCCGCTGCTGGAAAGCCACCGACCACTGCGCCACCGAAGAACCGGCGCTGACCACGCGGGACGGCGGCGGGCAGCTCACCGCCTGCCACTACCCGGAGAGCGGACCGGTCGGCGTGCCGACCGGCGAACCCGTGGAGGTGTCGAAATGAGCCTGTCGCCGGTCGAGGGCGTCGCGCTCGCCGAGATCGAGTCCCCCGGTGAGGGCGACGAAAGCGGTAAGAAGGAGTTCGTCGGCCGGTCACCCGGCCAGCTCGCCCTCGCGCGGCTCAAGCGGGACCGCACCGCGCTGATCAGCGGCGGTCTGCTGGTGTTCTTCGTCCTTGTCGCGCTCGCGGTGCCGCTCATCGAGGCGCTGTACGGGGTGGGACCGAAGGAGCAGTTCCAGAACCGCCTCGACGGCTACGGCATGCCGCTGGGCTACGCCGGTGGGGTGACCGGGGAGCACTGGTTCGGGCTGGAGCCCGGCCTCGGCCGGGACATCTTCATCCGGATGGTGCACGGGCTGCGGACATCGCTGTTCATCGCGTTCGCCGCCGCCGTGCTGACCGCGGTGATCGGCGTGACGCTCGGAACGCTCGCCGGCTACCTGGGCGGCTGGCTGGACACCGTGATCAACTGGATCACCGACCTGACCCTGGCGATGCCGTTCCTGATCATCGCGCTGGCCCTGATGCCGACCGTCGCGCTGCGCTTCTACGGCCAGCGCGAGGCCGTGCCGGCGTACTTCCAGATCGGTGTGCTCATCGCGATCTTCGCCCTGTTCGGCTGGACCGGGACGGCCCGGCTGGTCCGGGGCCAGATCATCGCGCTGCGGGAGCGCGAGTTCGTGGAGGCGGCGCGGGCCAGCGGCGCCGGTCTCGGGCACATGCTGTTCCGCCAGTTGCTGCCGAACGCCTGGGCGCCGATCCTGGTCGCCTTCTCGCTGGCGGTGCCGCAGTACATCACCAGCGAGGCCGCGTTGTCGTTCATCGGCGTCGGCCTCACCGACGAGACGCCGAGCTTCGGCCGCATGATCTACCGCAGTCTCGACTACCTGCAGACCGACCCGGCGTACGTCTTCTTCCCGGGCATCACCATCTTCGCGCTCGTGTTCGCCTTCAACCTCTTCGGTGACGCGCTGCGCGACGCGCTCGACCCGAAGTCGTCCCGGTAGGAGGCCGGTCCATGACGCGATTCCTCATCCGCCGGCTGCTGTCCGCCGCGCTCACGCTGTTCGCGGTGAGCGTGCTCAGCTTCCTGATGTTCTTCGCGCTGCCGCGCGACCCGGTCACCGGCATGTGCCCGAAGAACTGCAACCCGGAGCGACTGGAGCGGGTCCGCCAGGAGCTGGGCCTGCGTGATCCGCTGATCAGCCAGTACGCCGGCTACATGAAGGGCATCTTCACCGGCCGGGACCTGGGCAGCGCCCAGGGCGGTCGGTGCGACGCCCCCTGCCTCGGCTGGTCGTACGTGTCGAACGAGGCGGTCTCGGACACCATCGCCCGGGTGCTGCCGGTGACGCTGAGCATCGTCATCCCGGCCGCCATCCTGTGGCTGCTGCTCGGCGTCGGACTGGGCATGCTCTCGGCGCTGCGCCGGGGCAGCTGGCTGGACCGGGCCGCGATCGGCTTCTCGCTGACCGGCGCCTCGTTGCAGCTCTACTTCGTCGGCGCGGTGCTGCTCATCGTCTTCGTCTACAACCTGCGCCTGCTGCCGGTGCCGAGCTACACCTCGCTGTTCGAGAACCCGCTGAAATGGACGAGCGGGCTGGTCCTGGCCTGGGTGGCGCTGGCGTTCCTCTTCTCCGCGATCTACGCGCGACTGTCCCGGGCGCAGATGCTGGAGACACTGTCGGAGGACTTCGTCCGGACCGCGCGGGCGAAGGGCCTGGCCAAACGCAAGGTGTACGGCCGGCACGCGCTGCGCGCCGCGATCACACCGGTGGTGACGATCGCCGGTCTGGACGTGGGCGGGGCGCTGGGCGGCACGGTGATCACCGAGACGACCTTCGGTCTGAACGGGATGGGGCGTACCGCTGTCGACGCGGTCCGCTCGGGGGACCTGCCGACGATCATGGCGACCGTGCTGATCGCGGCGGTCTTCGTGGTGCTGGCGAACGTGGTCGTGGACCTGCTCTACGCGGTGATCGACCCGCGGGTACGGCTCGGCTGAACCGCGACGAAATTTATCGACAACTGTTACCCAAGTTGTAGTTTTTCTTCTTTACGATCCTCGGGACGTCGGCGGATGCGCTCGGCGCACGGGTGGAGGAGGTAGGACATGCGACCACGCGCAGCGGCCGCCGCTGGCGGTGCCATCGCACTGGTTGTGGCACTCGGTGCCTGCTCGGAGAACACGGGCGAGGGCACCAAGGTGGACACCAACCGGCAGCAGACAGGGGTCATCGCGACCGACCCGAAGGACTCGCAGGGGCCGGCCGCCGAGATCGACGGCGCGGCCAAGGGCGGGACGTTCACCATCATCCGGGAGACCCCCATCTCCCACCTGGACCCGCAGCGGACGTACTCGTTCGCCGGCCTGATGGCCAACCCGCTCTTCGCCCGCTACCTGACCACCTGGAAGGACGACGGCAAGGGTGGCCTGGTCCTCGTGGGTGACCTGGCCGAGACCCCGGGCAAGAACGTCAACAACGACTGCAAGGTCTGGGAATTCACGATCAAGGACGGGGTGAAGTTCGAGGACGGGAGCCCGATCACCTCCAAGGAGATCGCCTACGGCATCGCCCGCTCCTTCGACCCGGACCTCACCGGCGGCCCCACCTACATCCAGGAGTGGCTGGCCGACACCGCGCAGTACGACACCAAGTGGGACTTCAAGAAGAACAAGACGTCGCTGCCGCCGGGCCTGACCACGCCGGACGACAAGACGCTGCGCTTCGAGTTCGCCAAGCCCCGCTGCGACCTGCCGTTCGCGGTCTCGCTGCCCACCACGGCGCCGCTCAAGCCGGAGAAGGACACCGGGGTCAACCTCGACCAGAAGCCCTTCTCGTCCGGCCCGTACAAGATCGCCAAGAACCAGGTCGGGGTCCAGCTCACGCTCGACCGCAACCCCAACTGGGACGCGAAGACCGACCCGGTGCGGCACCAGTACCCGGACCAGTTCGTGTGGAGCTTCGGGCCGACCGCCGACGCCGCGAACAACCGGGTGATCGCGGACAACGGCGCCGACCAGAGCGCGCTGGCGTTCAACTCGGTGCCCGCCTCGCTCGTGGCCAAGGTGGCCGGTGACCCGGCGCTGAAGTCCCGGACGCTGCTGTCCCCGACCCCGAGCGCCAACCAGCTCGTGATCAACACCCAGCGGGTCAAGGACCTGAAGATCCGCCAGGCGCTGAACTACGCGATCGACCGCGAGGGCCTGGTCAAGGCGCTCGGTGGCCAGACCGTCGCGCAGCCGATCACCACGCTGATGCCGCCGTCGACCATCGGCTACAAGGCGTACGACGCGTACCCGGCGGGCGCCAACGGCAACGTGGAGAAGGCCAAGGAGCTGCTCGGCGGCCAGACGCCGGAGCTGGTGCTCGGTGTCGCCGACAACACGACCGAGCAGGCGGAGGCGGTCCAGCTCAAGGGCAACCTGGAGCGCGCCGGCTTCAAGATCACCGTCCGGAACATCCCGGACGACGCGAAGCTGGACGAGGTCAAGAAGAAGAACAACCCCTGGGACCTGTACATCGGCAACTGGGCGGCGGACTGGCCCAGCGGCGCGTCGATCCTGCCGGTGCTCTACGACGGCCGGACCATCAAGGCCGAGGGCAACAGCAACCAGTCGTACTTCAACGACGACGCGATCAACGCCGAGATGGACCGGATCCTGGCGCTGCCGCCGTCCGAGCAGGGCCCGGAGTGGGGCAAGCTCGATGAGCGGATCATGAAGGAGCACGCGCCGGTGGTGCCGCTCTACGTGGACGTGGCGTACAACGTGCACGGGTCCAAGGCGGGCGGGGTGTTCATCTCCTCCGTGTTCGGCTACCCGAACTTCGTCAACGCGTACGTCAAGCAGTAGCCGTAGGCGAAGGAAGGGCCCCTTGTTAACGCGCGGCGTTAATAGGGGGCCCTTCCTCTACCGCAGGCGTTAATAAGGGGCCCTTCCTTACAAGTAGCGGCGGAGGAAGTCGAGCTCCAGCCGGAGCAGGCGCTCGGACACCCCGCCGGCGGCCAGGTGGCTCGCGCCGGTCAGCGGCAGCACCGCGTGCGGACGCCCGGTGGACAGCAACGCCGCGGACAGCCGCAGCGTGTGCGCGGCCAGCACGTTGTCGTCGGCCAGGCCGTGCACCAGCAGCATCGGCCGGGCCTGCGCCGGGTCGCCGAGCGGCTCGGCGGCCAGCTCGATCAGCGAGTGGTGGGCGTAGATGTCCATCCCGTCATCGGGCATGCCGAGGTAGCGCTCGCTGTACGCGGTGTCGTACAGCGCCCAGTCGGTGACCGGCGCGCCCACGATCGCGCACTTGAACAGCTCCGGGTGACGCAGCACCGCGAGCCCGGCCAGCCAGCCGCCGAACGACCAGCCGCGTACCGCCACCCGTTCCAGGTCCAGATCCGGGTGCTTGTCGGCGAGCGCGGTGAGCGCGTCCACCTGGTCGGTGAGGATCACGTCGGCGACCCGGCGGTGGATCGCCTTCTCGAACGACGGCGCGATGCCCGGGGTGCCCCGGTTGTCGATGGTGACCACCGCGAAGCCCTGCTCGGCCCACCACTGCCGTTCCAGCCAGGCACCGCGGGCCGCCACCACCTCCTGATGGCCGGGCCCGCCGTAGACGTCCAGCAGCACCGGCAGCCGGGTGCCCTTGACGTGCTCGGCCGGGTAGAGCACCGCGCTGGGCAGTCGCCTGTCGGTCACCCGGACCATCGTCGGCCGCGGCGCGTACGAGCTGGTGGCGGCGAACGAGCGCAGCTCACCCGCCTCGCGGTCCCCGTGCCACACCCGCCAGCGGACCCCGGCGTGCTCCAGCGACGCGATGCCCACCGCCAGCGTGGACCCGCCGATCGAGGCGGTGTGCCAGCCGGGGTCGCTGCCCATCCGGCGGGCGTCCATGCCGCCGCCGATGGTGGTCCGCACCCGGTAGAGGTGGCGCTGGCTCGGCTCGCCCTCGCTCGCCTCCACCAGCAGGTCCGCCGCCGCGTTCGGGCCGTTCGGCAGCCGCCCGACGACCCGCCGCACGTACAGCGACGGCGGGGTGAGCAGTGTGCCGTCGGCGAACAGGCAGCGGGCGTCGTACCCGTCGTGGGCCAGTTCGCCGCCGACCAGCACCCGCCCGTCGGGCAGGTGTGCCGGGGTACCGGGGATGGGCTCCACCCAGCGCGGGTCGGCCAGCTCAGCGTGCACCTGCGTCTCCCCGGTGCGCGGGTCCACCGCGAGCACCAGGCCGTGCTGCTGCGAACGGCGCAGCACGGTGATCAGCGGCCCGCCCTCGGTCCAGTCGACGGAACTCAGGTACGGGTAGGTCTCGCGGTCCCAGTGCACGTCGACCCAGCCGCCGTCGAGGTCGAGCAGGTGCAGGCTGACCTCCGCGTTCGGCCCGCCCGCCACGGGGTACGCGAGCGACGTCGGCGGGCTCGCCGGGTCGGCCGGGTCGTGCAGGTACCAGCGTTCCAGGCGGGACTCGTCGACCCGGGCGGCCAGCACGCTGCGCCCGTCCGGCGCCCACCAGTAGCCCCGGTAGCGGTGGAACTCCTCGGCTGCGATGTGCTCGGCCAGCCCCCAGGTGACGCCGCTGTCCTCGCCGGCGAGCAGGTTGTCCGTGCCGTCCGGCTCGACCACCCGCAACTGGCCCCGGCGCACCCCTTCGGCGGCGTCGGTGACGTACGCGAGCCGCTCACCTGCCGGGTCGGGGCGCGGGTCGATCACCGGCCCGACCGCTGTCACCTCGACCACGTCGCCGTGCACCAGGTCGGCCCGGAACAGCCGCCCGGCCAGCGCGAACGCGGCGACCCGGCCGGCCGAGTCCAGCGCGTACGAGCCGATGCCGCCGGAGCTGAGCCGCAACCGCTCGCGCAGCGCCCGCTCGCCGGGGGCGAGACGGGCCGGCTCGGCGTCGGCGCCCAGCAGCACCGCCGGGTCCGCGACCAGTCGTTCCTCGCCGCTGTCGACGTCGAGCAGCCAGAGCGCGTCGGCCGGGTCCTCCGGTCCCGCGGAACGCAGGAAGATCACCCGGGCGCCGTCGCCCGCGACGGTGACGGCACGCGGCGCCCCGTGGCTGAACCGACGGGTACGGGCGGCCAGCTCGGGAAAGTCCACGCCTGCAGCGTAGGCGGGTGCCGGAGGTGATGTGGCCGACCTGGGCGGACGCATCACCGTCGAGCGGGCAGGACCGCCGGTTAGAGTGACGGGCGTGACGACGCTGCCCGACCGACGCCTCCTGCTGGTCCACGCGCATCCCGACGACGAGTCGATCGGCACCGGCGCGACGATGGCGCACTACGCCGCCACCGGCGCCCACGTCACGCTCGTGACCTGCACGCTCGGCGAGGAGGGCGAGATCCACGTCCCGGCGCTGGCCCAGCTCTGCGCGGCCGAGGCGGACCAGCTCGGCGGCTACCGGATCGGCGAGCTGGCGGCCGCCTGCGCCGCGCTCGGCGTGACCGACCACCGGTTCCTCGGCGGCGCGGGCCGCTACCGCGACTCCGGCATGATGGGCATGGCCACGAACGAGCACCCGCGCGCGTTCTGGCAGGCCGACCTGGACGTCGCCGCCGGATATCTGGTGGACGTCATCCGCGAGGTCCGCCCCCAGGTGCTCGTCACGTACGACCCGGACGGCTTCTACGGCCACCCCGACCACATCCAGGCGCACCGGGTGGCGATGCGGGCGGTCGAGCTGGCCGCCGCCGAGGGGATCGCCCCGGCGAAGGTCTACTGGACGGCCATGCCGCGCAGTGTGCTCGACGCCGGCCTGGAGACGTTCACCGAGTCGTCGGACAACCCGTTCGCCGGCATCGAGAGCGCCGACGAGCTGCCGTTCGGCACGCCGGACGCGGAGATCGCCGCCCGGATCGACGGCACCGACCAGCACGCCGCCAAGGAGGCGGCGATGCGCGCCCACGCCACCCAGATCCCGGCGAACTCCTGGCTCTACTCGATCGCCGGCAACTTCGGCGGCGAGTTCATGGGTGTCGAGTACTTCACGCTCGCGGTCGGCGAGAAGGGGCCGGGCCACGGCCCGTACGGCTGGGAGGACGACCTCTTCGCCGGGATCGCCCTGGACACGCCGGAGCGCTCCCCGGTCGCGGCGGCCGGTCTCCGGTGACGCTGCCGGCCGTACCCGTGTCGACACTTGCCGAGCAGCCGCCCGAGGCCGCGCCGCCGAGCCGGGCGGAGCGGGCGCTGGACCGCGCGCTGCGGCTGACCGGCGGCGTGGTGACGGTCTGGGCCGGCGTCCTGCTCGCGCTGCTCGAACTGATCGTCGCGACCTGGGCCTGGAGTGTCGTGCAAGGGCTCTCCGGCGCGGCGCAGGCGCTGGTCGGGATCGGGGCGGCGGTCGTCGGGGTTCCCGCCGTGGTGGCGGCGACGGTGCTGCTGGGCTCGTACGCGCACCGGTCGACAGGAGGCCGGTGGGCGATCGTGCTGGCCGCTCTGCCGTGGTTCGTGGTGATCGTGGCGGGTGGTGTCCGTACCGTCGAGGGTGATCTCGGGCTGGTCGGCGACAACGTGCTCGGCCTCGCGCTGATCGTGACCGGGGCGGTCACGTTCGCGGTGGTGGGCTTCCGGCACCTGGTGACGCCGCCGCCTGGCCGGTGAGGTGCTGACGCCGCACAGGCGGCGATGGTAGACATTCCTGCCAGAGGCCCGCCGAGGGAGCGGGCGGTACGGCGGGAGGCGTGCGATGGGTCAGCGGTGGCGTGCGGTAGCTGTGCTGGCGGCCGCGTTGTTCGGGGTGAACGTGGTGGCCCGGCTGGTCATCAGATTCGCGTTCCCGGGCGACGACACCGCCTCGGGCCGCGTCTCGCTCGCCATGTTCCTGGTCATCGGGCTGATCCTGGCCGGCACCGCCTTCCGGTGGGGCGCCGACCGGCCGCTGGGCCGGTGGGCCGGTGACCTGGCCGCCGCGGTCGCGGTCGCGCTGGCGCTCACCGTGTTCGTCGGCCCGCTGCTGGTCGGGGAGAACCCGTTCGGCGGCGGCGCGGGCCTGTTCTTCGCCCAGATCTGGCTCTATCTCGCTGCGACCGCGGCGGGCGTGCTGGTCGGCTACCTGATCCTCACCGCGCTGGGGCGGGACTACCGGTCCCGCCAGCTCAAGCGGTACGCCGAGATGAAGCGCACCCGGCCCCGCCGGATCGTCCGGCGCTGACCGGAGCGCCGCTCAGGCCGCCGGGGCCACCCGGGTCAGGTAGGTGTGGTGGGTGGTGAAGCCGAGCCTGCGGTAGAGCGCGACGGCGCCGGTGTTGCTCTGCTCGACCTGGAGGAAGGCGTGGCCGGCGCCCTCGGCGGCGCCCCAGCCGGCCAGGGCGCGTACGACAGCGGCGGCGAATCCGCGCCGACGCGCCTCGGGCAGCACTTCGAGCAGGCTGACGCCGAGCCAGCGGCCTTCGCCGGTCACCGTCCCCCGGCCGATGGCGAGCACCCGGCCGTCGACGCGCAGCTCGGCGAAGCGGACCCGCTCGACGGCGGTGAGGACGTGCCGCGCGGCGTCCGGCAGGCCGCCCTTGCGGCTGGCGGAGATGGCCAGCCAGTCGTCGGTGGGCGCGCCGCCCAGAGTCACCGGCGGCGTGCCGTCCGGGCCGGCGAGCGGCGGCGTGTCGGCGAGCCCGGCGTCCGGCGGCGCGGCCAGGGCGCGCAGCGGGACGGTCTGCACGAGCACCGGGGGCCGGGCCGTCCAGCCGCGCGCGTCCAGTTCGGCGCCGACCGGGGCGGCCAGCGGCAGTGGGGTGTTCACCAGGGCGGTGCCGCCGCGCTCGGCGTACCAGCGCTGCACCGCGTCCAGCGCGGCGGGCAGCGGGCGGTCCGGGTCGCCGACCGGTAGCGCGCTGTTCGCCCGGCCGGTCCAGCCGTCGGCCCAGCGCAGCCGCCAGTCGCCGAGCCGTCCGCGTACCGGCGCGGGCCACGCCTCGTCGGCGGCCAGCTCCAGCGCGACCACGGCGGCGGCGGTGGGCCGCCGGGCCGGCGGCACCCGCTTGGCCCGGTGCACCTCGGCCACCGGTACGCGCAGCGGACCGGCGTCGGTGGAGAGGGTGATGTGGGTCTCGCTGAGCTCCACGAGCTCGCCGAGCGCGTCGGAGAACAGCGTGCGGCCCTCGCGAATCCCCACAATCCGGCGGACCACGATCCGGTGTCCCACGTCCTGCTGTCGGAGCACGATCGACCCCCTCCCCGGCGAGATACTAGGCTCTTACCGTTGCGGGTGATCGCGACGAGTCTGCGGAGGAGAAGACCGGTGACCTACATCATCGCCGAGCCGTGCGTGGATGTGCTCGACAAGGCATGCATCGAGGAGTGCCCGGTCGACTGCATCTACGAGGGCAATCGGATGCTCTACATCCACCCCGACGAGTGCGTCGACTGTGGTGCCTGCGAGCCGGTCTGCCCGGTCGAAGCGATCTTCTACGAGGACGACGTCCCGGAGCAGTGGAAGGACTACACCGGGGCCAACTACGAGTTCTTCGAGGACCTGGGCTCGCCCGGTGGCGCCTCGAAGATCGGCAAGGTGGAGAAGGACGCCACCTTCGTCGCCGCGCAGCCGCCGCGCGGCGAGGGCCACTGAACCGGCGCTCGCCGGTCTCGGCACGGCTGCCCGACTTCACCTGGGACACCCTGGACGCCGCGGCCACCACGGCTGCGGCGCATCCGGGCGGTCTCATCAACCTGTCGATGGGCACGCCGGTCGACCCGGTGCCAGAGCTGATCCGCCAGGCCCTGGCCGACGCGTCGAACGCGCCGGGCTACCCGCTGACCGCCGGTACGCCCGCCCTGCGGGACGCGATCGCGGCGTGGGTCGCGCGGGCCTGCGGCGCGGGCGTGGACGGCCTGGGCGTGCTGCCGACGATCGGCTCCAAGGAGCTGGTGGCCTGGCTGCCCACGCTGCTCGGGCTCGGTCCCGGTGACGTGGTGGTGGTGCCGTCGGTCGCCTACCCGACCTACGAGGACGGGGCCCGGCTCGTCGGCGCGACCACGGTACGCACCGACTCACTGACCGCGCTGGGCCCGGATCCCCGGGTCCGCCTGGTCTGGGTCAACTCGCCGGGCAACCCGACCGGCCGGGTGCTGCCCGCCGCCCACCTGCGCAAGGTGGTCGAGTGGGCGCGCGAGCGCGGTGCGGTGGTCGCCAGCGACGAGTGCTACCTGCCGCTGGGCTGGGACGCCGAGCCCGTCTCGGTGCTGTCGCCCGAGGTGTGTGGCGGCTCGTACGACGGTGTGCTGGCGGTCCACTCGCTGTCCAAGCGTTCCAACCTGGCCGGATACCGGGCCGGGTTCGTCGCCGGTGACCCGGCGCTGGTGGCCGAGCTGCTCAAGATCCGCAAGCACGCGGGGCTGATCGTGCCGGCCCCGGTGCAGGCCGCCATGGTGGCCGCGCTCGGCGACCAGGAGCACGCCGACGCCCAGCGGGAGCGCTACCGCGTCCGCCGGGAGAAGCTGCGCGCGGCGTTCACCGGCGCGGGCTTCACCGTCGAGCACTCGGAGGCCGGGCTCTACCTGTGGCTCACCCGGGACGAGGACTGCTGGGAGACCGTCGAGTGGCTGGCCCGCCGGGGCATCCTGGTGGCCGCCGGTGTCTTCTACGGCCCGGCCGGCGCCCGGCACGTCCGGGTGGCGCTCACCGAGTCCGACGAGCGCGTCGACGCGGTGGCCGGGCGGCTCGCCGAGGCCTGACATGGCGGGCGAGCTGGCGCGGGCGGCGGTGGTCGGCACCGGGCTGATCGGCGGCTCGGTGCTGCTGCGGCTGCACGAGGCGGGTGTCGACGTGGCCGGCTGGGATCCCGATCCGGTGGCCCGCCGGCAGGTCCGCGACCGGGGCGTCGAGGCGCCCGGCACGGTCGAGGAGGCAGTCACCGGGCGGGACGTGGTGTTCCTCTGCGGCCCGCTGCCCACGCTGCCGGCGACGCTGGCCCAGGTCGCCGCCGTCACCGACGACGGGTGCGTGCTCACCGACGTGGGCAGCGTCAAGGCCGAGGTGAGCACCGCCGCCACCGTGCTGGGGCTCGGGCACCGGTTCGTGCCGGGCCACCCGATGGCCGGCGCGGACCGGGCCGGAGTTGGCGCCGCCGGCCCGGACCTGCTCGACGGCGCCGCCTGGGTGCTCTGCCCGGGGCCGACCGGCCTGGGCGCGTTCCGGCGGCTGGCGGTGCTGCTGGTGGACGTCTTCCACGCCCGGGTGGTGCCGATGTCCGCCCCGGAGCACGACGGCGCCGCCGCGCTCGCCTCGCACGTACCGCACGTGCTGGCCGGCGCGCTGGCCGGCACCGTGCACCGGTCGGCGTTGCGGGACGCGGTGTTGACGCTCGCCGCCGGCAGCTTCTCCGACGGCACCCGGGTCGCCGGCGGACCACCCGAGCGGACCGCGAACATGCTGCTCGGCAACCGGGACCGCGTCCTCGCCGAACTGGACGCGCTCGGCGCGTTCCTGCACGACCTGACCGAGGCGCTGCGCGGCGGCGACGCGGGTGCGCTGGCGGACCGGTTCGCCGAGGGGCGGGACGTCCGCGCGACGCTGCGGGCCCGGACGTTCACCACGCACCGGCGGGAGTTCCCGGCCGACGACGACCACGCGGGCGAGCTGGCGTACCTGCGGGAGCTGGGCGCGGCGGGCGGCCACCTGAGCGAGGTGCGGGAGGCGGCGGGCGCGGTCACCTACATGGGGCACCTGCCGGCCACCCCGCCGTTAGGCTGAGCGGCATGGCTGACGCACCGGTCGTGGCGGTACGCGGTGAGGCGTACCGGGAGGTGGCTCCCGAGCTGGCCCGGTTCACCGTGACGGCGACGGCGACGGCGCGGGACCGGGACCGGGAGACCACGCTGACCCGGCTGGCCGAACGGGCCGCCGCGGTGCGCGCGCTGCTCGACGCGGCCGGGCCCGTGGTGGAGCGCCGGGAGACCGGCCAGGTCCACGTCTGGCCGGTGACGAAGCGCTCCGGCGAGCGGGTGGTGGCCTACCAGGGCAGCGTGAGCACCACAGTGACGACCACCGACTTCACCGCGCTCGGCGAGCTGATGCTCCGCCTGGCCGACCAGGAGCAGGTCGAGGTGGCCGGGCCGGTGTGGTCGCTGCGTCCGGACAGCCCGGCCTACCGGGAGGCGCGGCAGGCCGCGATCGCCGACGCGCTGGTCCGGGCCCGGGAGTACGCCGAGGCGCTCGGCGCCCGGGTGATCGCGTTGCGGGAGCTGTCCGACACCGGGATGAGCGCCGGGCCGCCGATGATGATGGTCGGGGCGGCGTACTCGCGTTCCGCCGAGCCGGAGCGCGAACTGGAGCTGGACCCGGCGCCGCAGCCGGTGCAGGCGGCGGTCGAGGCGCGGTTCACCATCAGCGAGCCGGTGCTGGGCTGATGCCACCGGCGGAGGTGCTGCCGCTCGACGAGCTGGTCGCCCGAGCGCGGGCGCTGGCCGAGGCGGGTCCGCGTCAGCTGCTCGGCATCGCCGGCGCGCCCGGCGCGGGCAAGTCCACCCTGGCCGAACGGATCGTGGCCGCGCTCGGCCCGGTCGCCCGGCTGGTCCCGATGGACGGCTTCCACCTGGCCGGGTCGGAGCTGGCGCGGCTCGGCCGGGCCGACCGCAAGGGCGCGCCGGACACGTTCGACGTCAACGGCTTCGTCTCCGTGCTGCGCCGGTTGCGCCGGCTGGAACCGACGTCGGTGTGGGCGCCGGAGTTCCGCCGCGACCTGGAGGAGCCGGTCGCCGGGGCGATCGAGGTGCCGCCCGAGGTGCGCCTGGTGGTCACCGAGGGCAACTACCTGCTGCTGCGGGACGACCCGTGGGAGGAGGTGCGCACCCTCGTACACCAGATCTGGTTCCTGGACCTGGACGCGGAGCTGCGGCTGCGCCGGCTCACCGCCCGCCACGAGGCGTACGGGAAGTCGCCGGAGCAGGCCCGCGCCTGGGCGCTGGGCAGCGACGAGGAGAACGCCCGGCGAGTGGCCGGCACGGCCGGGCACGCCGATCTGGTGGTACGCCTGGCCGACCCACCGCAGGCGTGACGCCGGGTCAGCCGGTCCGCTGCCGGGGTGAGGGCACGGTGCGGCGCAGCAGCCGCGCCACCACCGCGCGCTCGCGGGTGAACTCCACCGCCTCCGGGTAGCCGCTGTGGCTGCGGATGGGCGGGTCGGCCACCTCGCCCCCGGACGGGTGCAGCGCCTCCGGGTCGGCCACCGGCACGTCCCGCTGACCGGCGCTGACCTGCCAGCCCAGCGGGTCGGTGTCCCGCCAGAAGTTCGTCCAGGCCACGTGCCCGCCGGGCCAGGTGAGCGCACCGGCCAGCGCCCGCAGTCGTTCCGGCCCGAAGTAGGACGGGAAGACCCGGCCGTAGAGCCGGGTGAGCTGACAGCCGTACGAAAAGAACCAGGTCCGCAGCCGCCACCGGCGGGGCAGTTGCAGCAGCACCGCGGCGCAGATGACGGTGCCCTGGCTGTGCCCGGAGAGGATGATGCCGTCCATCCGGTCGCCGTGGTGCGGCGGCAGCGCCAGCAGGCCCGCCACCCGGGTCTGGAGTTCCGGTACGGCGCGTTCGGCGTAGCTGGGCGGCGCGAGCGGATGGGCGGCCCGGGGCCAGAACGTGCACACGTCCCAGATCACGCCGACCGAGCGGCGTACCGAGTCGGTGCGGTAGACGAGCAGCCCGAGCGCCGCCATCACCACCGGCAGCCAGCCGAGGACGGCGTCGCCGCGTTCGGCGGTCCAGTGGATGGCGGTCTGCCAGCCGGACGGGGACAGCGGGCTGGGCCGTTCGCCGGACAGGGCGGCGGCGCAGCAGAGGGTGACAAGGATCGCGCAGAACGCGGCGTAGCAGCCCACCAGCCGTACCGCCTGCTCGCCGACCAGCCGGTGCAGCGCCCGGTACGTGCTGACGTCGCGGCAGCGCCGCAGGTCGTGCGCGGACAGCCCGGGTGTGTCGGCCAGCCGGGCGTACTCGACCCGGCGCAGGCGGTGCAGCAGGACGACGGCCCGGACCAGCAGCGCGATCAGCGCGGCCAGGCCGACCGCGCAGGCCAGCCCGGCCCAGAAGACGGCGAGCGGCGGCACGACCCGGCTCGGGCCGCTCGGCTCGGCCGACGCGTCGAGCCGGTCGCTGACCCAGTAGAGCAGCCCGGCGCAGTAGGCGACCGCCATCATCCAGCCGAACCCGGCGATGACCGCCGGGGCGCAGCCGCGCCAGGCGAGATCGGTGTACGCGCCGAGCGGCTGGGTCGGCACCGCCGGACGCAGGCGGGGCAGGAACAGCCCGGCGGTGGCCAGCGCGACGGCCGGACCGACCAGCATCCAGGTGTGCAGCTCGTCCGGCGCGGCGGGCAGCGCGGGCAGGCCGCGTTCGATCCAGGTCGCGCCGAGCGGCAGCAGCACCATCCCGGCGGCGGGCCCGGCCAGCGCCCGGCGGCCGGAGCGGTTCGCCGCGGCGATGGCGAGCAGCAACAGCACCTGGTACGCGACGAGCCAGGCGACCGCCGTGTCGTACCCGGGCAGGGACCGGTCGGCGTGGCAACCGGGGGTGTCCGGCTGCGCCGCGCATCCGTCCGGTGGACGGTACGTCGACAGCGGCTGCCCGGCCGCCCCCTCGGGGAGCAGCAGCAGGGCGAACGTGCCGATCAGGCCGAGGGCGGTGAGCGCCGCGACCGCCGCGCTCCACCGGCCGAGCGGGGTGGCGCCCTGACGCCGGCTCAGCCAGGGCCGGGCGACCGCGACCACGGCGATCACCACCACGGCGGCGAGCAGCGTCACTGTGGGCCAGGCGACGGCGGCCCGCACACCGCGCGGCGGGTCCATGATCAGCACCGCGACGACCGGTACGGCGGCGGCGCTGACCGCACCGGTGCACAGGTGCAGCACGGCGGCTCGGCGCAGTTGACCCTCCCCGTTCCAGAACGTCGGGTCCTGGAGCGGGTTCCGTGAGGGCTCACGCGGCGGTTCGACCGGTTCCCCGTCCGCCCGGGCCGGCGCGTGGTGGTGCGGATCGGCGGGCATCTGGGCCTCGTACTGGTAGGTGCGGAAGGCGACGAGCCCGATCGCGGCCAGCACGAGCAGTGGCAGCAGCAGCCCGATCGCGAGAGCGCGGGTGCCCTCGCGCCACCAGGAGCCGCCGAGGAACTCCCACGGGCCGGGGATCTTGCGGAGGCAGTCCGTCTCGACGCACTGCCAGCCGACGAGGTCCACGCCGACGCCGGTCACGGTGAGGACGAGCGTGCAGGTCAGGCTCAGGCAGAACAGGCGGATCAGCCAGGCGGTGATGCCGGACCGGCTGGCCCAGCGTTCCTGGTCCGGGTCCGGCGGGATGCCGTCGCGGGCGTGCAGCGCGACGTTCGCCAGGGCGAAAGGGAGCATCAGCGTCCACAGCGCCCGTTCCACGTCCCGCCGGGTCCGCGCGCCGGAGGTCAACTGCCCCCAGCTGTACGCCTCGACGGTGATCGGGTCGTCCCGGCCCGCCGCGCTGGACCGGAAGAAGCCGGTGGTCTGACCGCCGGCGACCAGCGTTGGTTGCGCACCGTCACCGTTGATGCCGGCGTTCAGACCGAGCAGCTGGTCCGGCGGGGTGTTGGAGACCCCGTGCACCCGCAGTTCGAGGACCCGTTCCATCGTGCCTCCCGGTAAACGTGCTACTACCCAGAGTGCGCGACGGGCCGGGAATCCGCATCCGCTGGAACGGTTGTTCCCGCAGCTCAGGACGGTTGAGCCAGGCTCCTGATCGGACGAGCGGGGTTACCTACCGCGACCACGTTCGCCGGCAGGTCGCGGGTGACCACCGCGCCCGCGCCGACCACCGTGTTCTCGCCGATGGCCACGCCGGCCAGGACGATCACGCCCCCGCCGAGCCAGACGTTGTCACCGATGGTGATGGGTAGGGCCGATTCCCATTTGGCCCGGCGTGCCTCCGGCTCCACCGGGTGCGTGGCGGTGAGCAGTTGCACGTTCGGTCCGATCTGGACGTCGGCGCCGATGGTGATGCGGGCGACGTCGAGGAAGACCGCGTTGAAGTTGACGAACGTCCGCGGGCCGATGTGCGTCTGGTACCCGTAGTCGCAGTACAGCGGTGGCCGGACCCAGGCGTCCTCGCCGAGTGAGCCGAGCAGTTCCCGCAGCGCGGCGAGGCGGCCGGGCGGGTCGTCGGCGGAACTGCGGTTGAACCGCTCGCTGAGCCGGGCCGCGCGCTCCAGGTCGGCGATGATCGCCGGATCGTCGGCGATGTACGGCTCGCCGGCCAGCATCCGGTCCTTCATGGAGGTCATCGTTCGATCGTCCCGGCCGGGCCGGGGACGCGGTGCCGGTTCCGTCGGATCGGCGACTTCCTGTTGCATACGCGGTATGCAATTCTGATACCCGCGTCGATGTGTCCCTCATCGATGAAACGCCCGACGAAGGAGGAAGGTTGCTCCGGAACCGCAGAAAGCTGACGGCGCTCGGCCTCGGCCTGGCGCTGGCGCTCGGCCTGCCGGTGCCCGCGCTGGCCGCCGCGCCGACCGGCCCGTCCGCACCGACCGGCCCGTCCGCCCAGGCCGGCGCCCGCCCGGTCACCGTCACCCTGATCACCGGCGACCGGGTCACCGTCGCCCCCGGCGGCCGTGCCGCGGTACGCCCCGGTGCCGGTCGCGCCGGCATCCAGTTCATGGTCGGACGGGAGCGCGACCGGCTCACCGTGCTGCCGCAGGACGCGCTCCCGCTGGTCCGCGCGGGCAAGCTCGACCGGCGGCTGTTCGACGTGAGCGGGCTGATCGAGGCCGGCTACGACGACGCGCGGCGCGACAGCGTACCGCTGCTCGTGACGTACCGGCCGGGGGCGGCCCGGCGGACGGCGGCCCCGCTCGCCGGCGCGCGGGTGACCCGCGACCTGCCGGCGATCGCCGGCGCGGCGGTCGTCGCCGACAAGGGTGACACCGGCGCGCTCTGGAAGGCGGTGAGCGCCGACCGTTCCGGCGCCCGGCTCGACGCGGCGGGGGGTGTCGACCGGATCTGGCTCGACGGCCGGCGGCGGCTGACACTCGACCACAGCGTGCCGCAGATCGGCGCGCCGACCGCGTGGGCCGCCGGATACACGGGTAAGGGCGTGCGGGTAGCGGTGCTCGACACCGGCGTCGACCTCACCCACCCGGACCTGGCCGGCAAGGTCGCCGAGTCGCGCAACTTCACCGAGGAGGCGGACCCGGACGACATCGTCGGGCACGGCACGCACGTGGCCTCCACCATCGCCGGCAGCGGCGCCGCCTCGGGCGGGAAGTACCGGGGCGTGGCGCCCGACGCCACGCTGCTGTCCGGAAAGGTCTGCGAGGTCTACGGCTGCACCGAGTCGGCCATCCTGGCCGGCATGCAGTGGGCCGCGGCCGAGCAGGACGCCACTGTCGTGAACATGAGCCTCAGCGGTGGCGACACCCCGGAGGTGGACCCGCTGGAGGAGGCGGTCGGGACGCTCACCGAGCAGCACGGGACGCTGTTCGTGATCTCGGCCGGCAACGACGGTGTCGACGGTTCGGTCGGCTCGCCGGCCACCGCCGACGCCGCGCTCGCGGTCGGCGCCGTGGACCGGGACGACGCGCTCGCCGACTTCTCCAGCCGCGGTCCCCGGGTCGGCGACGGGGCGATCAAGCCGGACATCACCGCGCCGGGTGTGGAGATCGTGGCCGCGCGGGCCGCGAACGGCCAGATCGGCGACCCGGTGGGGGACCGGTACGCCTCGCTGTCCGGCACGTCGATGGCCGCCCCGCACGTGGCCGGCGCGGTCGCGCTGCTCGCCCAGCAGCACCCCGGCTGGACGCCCGAGCGCTACAAGGCGACGCTCATGGCCTCGGCGAAGCCGCACCCCGAGCAGACCGCGTTCCAGCAGGGCGCGGGCCGGGTCGACCTCGCCCGCGCGATCACCCAGCAGGTGACGAGCGAACCGGCGTCCGTCTCGTTCGGCGTGGCGACCTGGCCGCACACCGACGACCAGCCGATCAGCCGGACGGTCACCTACCGCAACGGCGGGACCGCCCCGCTCACGCTGGACCTGAGCACCGCGTTCACCGGGCCGGGCGGGCGGGCCGCACCGGCCGGCATGCTCACCCTCAGCGCCTCCCGGCTCACCGTCCCGGCGGGCGGCAGCGCCCAGGTGACGGTCGTGGTGGACACCCGGCTCGGCGGCGCCGACGGCTACTGGACCGGCCGCCTGCTCGCCCGCGCCGGCGACGCGGTGGCGGTGACGCCGCTCGCTGTCGACCGCGAGGTGGAGAGCTACGACCTGACCGTGGCCCACCGCGACCGCTCGGGTGCCCTGACCGACGGCTACTACACCGTTCTGCTCGGGCTCGACGACGGCAGCTACCGCGACGTGTACGACGCCGACGGGGAGGCCCGGCTTCGGGTGCCCAAGGGCAGGTACGGCGTGCAGAGCCTGATCTTCGTCGACGGCGACGAGGGCTGGTCGGAGGTTTCCTTCCTCGCCCAGCCGGAACTGGTGGTGGCCGGGAACCAGCGGCTCACGCTGGACGCCCGGCGGGCGAAGCCGGTACGCACCACGGTGCCGCAGCGCGGCGCGGCGCCGCTGCTGATCGACGTCACAGCGGCCTGGGGATTCGAGGACTACTACGCCAGTTTCGGGCTCTGGACCGACAAGTTCGAGGGCCTCTACTCGGCCCAGATCGGCCGCAGCGTCTCCGACAAGGTGTTCGTCGGCTCGCTCGCCAGCCAGTGGGTCGAGCCGACAGCGCCCGAGCGCAGCCCGTACTTCTACGGACTGAACGAGCTGTTCCCGGGCCGGTTCCCGACCGGCTTCGTCCGGAACTACCGGCCCGCCGACCTGGCCACCGTCGTCAACCGGTTCGCCGCCGGCTACACGGGGATGGACAACGAACTGGTCGTGTACCCGGAGCCCGACTACAACATGGGCGGCTCGGCGATCGTCCTGCCCGTGCAGGTGCCGGGCAAGCGGATCGACCACCTCAGCGTCACCCGCACCCGCTGGAGCGCCGAACTGGCCTTCGGTGAGCGGGGCGAGGACGGCTGGCTCCAGCCGCGGGCGGTGCTGGAGTCCGTGCCCACCCGCTACCGGGCCGGGCACACCTACACCGAGGAATGGAACAAGGCCCCGTTCGGCCCGTCGTTCCCGCAGCCGCAGTGGCCGGAGCAGGGCATCACCCGTACCGGTGACACCCTCGTGGTCTCGCTGCCGGTGCACAGCGACGCGTCCGGGCACCCCGGCGGTTCGTTCAACGACGTCGAGCAGACCCGGCTCCACCGCAACGGCAAGCTGGTCGGCGAATCGCCCTACCCGGGGTACGGCGAGTTCACAGTGCCGCCGGGAGCGGCGAACTACCGGCTGGAGACCGTGGCGAAGCGCGACTTCACCGACCTGAGCACCGAGGTGTCGGCGAGCTGGACGTTCCGTTCCAAGCGGGTTCCGGGTGACGTGCCGGCCCGGCTGCCGGCCATGGCGGTCCGGTTCACCCCGCCGCTGGCGGTGGACAGCTCCGCCCCGGCGGGCCGGACGTTCACCGTGCCGGTGGCGGTGCAGCGCCAGCCCGGCGCGCCGTCCGGCCGGGTCGTCGCGCTCACCGTCGACGTCTCCTACGACGGCGGGAAGACCTGGCGCAAGGCGACACTGAAGAAGCAGGGCGGGGCGTGGACGGCCACCGTCCGGCACCCGGCCGGCCCGGGGTACGCGTCGTTGCGGGCCACCGCCCGGGACGACGCCGGCAACACCGTGACCCAGCGGATCATCCAGGCGTACCGCCTGCGGTGAGCCGTCCGTCCGGGTCCGCGCGGTGAGCGCGGACCCGGACGGGGGTACGGCTCAGTCGTTGGCGTGCAGCGCGGCGTTGAGCGTGATGCCCTGGCCGGTACGCGGCTTCGCCTCCAGCGCGCCGGTCACCGAGTTGCGCCAGAACAGCAGCCCGTCGACGCCGGACAGCTCGCGGGCCTTGACCGTCCGGCCGTCCGGCAGGGTGATCTTCGAGGCGGCAGTGATGTAGCAGCCGGCCTCCACCACGCAGTCGTCGCCCAGCGTGATGCCGACACCGGCGTTCGCGCCGACCAGGCTCCGCTCACCGATGCGCACCTTCTCCGTGCCGCCGCCGGAGAGCGTGCCCATGATCGAGGCGCCACCGCCGATGTCGGAGCCGTCGCCGACCACCACGCCCTGCACGATGCGGCCCTCGACCATCGAGGTGCCCAGCGTGCCGGCGTTGAAGTTGACGAAGCCCTCGTGCATGACGGTGGTGCCGGAGGACAGGTACGCGCCGAGCCGGACGCGGTCCGCGTCGGCGATCCGCACCCCGGACGGCACCACGTAGTCGGTCATCCGGGGGAACTTGTCCACCCCGTACACGGACAGGTGACGGCCGGCGGCCCGCTCGATGACGCGCAGTTCGTCCACCCGCTCCGGCGGGCACGGCCCGGCCGACGTCCAGGCCACGTTCGCCAGCTTGCCGAAGATGCCGTCGAGGTTCAGCTCGTTGGGCCGCACCAGGCGGTGGGAGAGCAGGTGCAACCGCAGGTACGCGTCGGCGGCGTCCTTGATCGGGTCGTCCAGCGAGCCGATCAGCGTGGTCACCTCAACCGTGCGCAACCCGGGCAGCGCCCGCTCGCCGATCGCACCCGGCGGCAGGTCGAGCACGTCGGCCCGGTCCTCGCCGGGCACCAGCGGCAGCTCGCCCAGGCCCAGCTTGCCGGTCGGGTACCAGGTGTCGAGCACCTGGTCCTGCGCGGTGACGGTGGCCAGGCCGATACCCCAGGCGGATGGTGCGGACGTCACGGTGACACCTCTCTGCTCCGGCGGCGGCGTCCGCCGCTGCTCGCGGCCGGGGGCGCGGTACGTGTTCCTCGCGCCCACCGAGGATGACGGTACCGTGCGAGACATGCAGAACCCGTTGACCCCCGAGGTCCTGGCCGATCCGGTGGCGCTGACCCGCGCCCTGGTCGACATCGAGTCGGTGTCCCTCAACGAGAAGGCCATCGCCGACTGCGTCGAGGAGGTGCTGCGCGGTGTGCCGCACCTGACCACCTACCGGCACTCGAACACCGTCATGGCCCGTACCGACCTGGGCCGGGCGCAGCGCGTGGTGCTCGCCGGTCACCTGGACACCGTTCCGCTCAACGGCAACTTCCCCTCGACCATGCGCGGCGACCTGATGTACGGCTGCGGCACCTCCGACATGAAGTCCGGCGTGGCGTTCGCGCTGCACCTGGCGGTGACGCTGCCCGACCCGCGCTACGACGTCACGTACTTCTTCTACGAGGCCGAGGAGATCGAGTCGAGGTACAACGGCCTCACCCTGGTCGCGCAGAGCCACCCCGAGTGGCTGGACGCCGACTTCGCGGTGCTGCTGGAGCCGACGTACGGGATCGTGGAGGCGGGCTGCCAGGGCACCATGCGGGCGGTGGTCACCACGCACGGCGAGCGGGCCCACGCGGCGCGCTCCTGGCACGGCGTGAACGCCATCCACGGCGCGAGCGAGGTGCTGCGGCGGCTGACCACGTACGAGGCGCGCCGGGTGACGATCGAGGGCTGCGACTACCGCGAGGGCCTCAACGCGGTGCGGATCACCGGCGGGGTGGCCGGCAACGTCATCCCCGACCGGTGCGAAATCGAGATCAACTACCGGTACGCCCCGGACCGCGACCCGGCGGGCGCCGAGGCGCACCTGCGCGAGGTCTTCGCCGGCTTCGACCTGGAGGTCACCGACGCGGCCGCCGGTGCTCCGCCCGGGCTGGAGAGCCCGGCGGCGCAGGAGTTCCTGGCGGCGGTCGGTGCCGCGCCGATCGGCAAGCTGGGCTGGACGGACGTGGCGCGGTTCGCGGCGATGGGCATTCCGGCGCTGAACTTCGGCCCCGGGGACCCGAACCTGGCGCACCACAAGGACGAGCACGTCGAACTGACCAAGATCCGGGACGGCGCGGCGACGCTGCACCGCTGGCTGGCCCCCGCCTGACGCGCTGCGATCCCGGGGCCCGCGCCCGCCCCGCGGGCCCCGGGACCGTCAGACGGTCGTCGTCAGGGGTGCGTCCGCCTCGCCGGTCTCGCCGGTCAGGTCGGACCGGTGGGTCTCCATCATCCGGGCGCGGCGGCGCTCGGCCACCACGTCGCGGATCCGTCGCTGCATCTGACGGCGGATCCGGATCATCTCGCTGTTACTGATCAACGCTGGCTCCTCCCCCGAAGGCGCGTCGCCCGGGGTATACCGGGTATGTGAATAGTAAGACGTCCGTGCGACCGAATTAGTTGCCCGGATCCCAAAGATTTCTCCGGCTCCCGGGCCTGCGCGCCGCGTGAGAGCCGCTCCACTACGGTGGCCCCATGGGCGAGAGCAGGGAAATGTCGGCCGAGGGCGGCCGGCGGGGGGAGCGGCACCGGGGAGAACGGCACCGCGGGGCGGTGACGCTGCGCAATCGGGCGATTCCGACGAGTACAGCTGATCAGCGGCTGCTCGACTCCCGGGGCCGCAGCGACTGGAAGACCAAGGACGCCTGGCGCGCGCTGCGGATCCTCTCCGAGTTCGTCGAGGGCTTCGACACCCTCGCGGACCTGCCCCCGGCGGTGAGCGTCTTCGGCTCCGCCCGCAGCAAGCCGGACAGCCCCGAGTGCCGGATGGCCGAGGAACTGGGCGGCGCCCTGGCCCGGGCCGGCTACGCGGTGATCACCGGTGGCGGCCCCGGCGTGATGGAGGCCGCCAACCGGGGCGCCGGTGAGGCCGGCGGCCTCTCCGTCGGGCTCGGCATTGAGCTGCCGTTCGAACAGGGCCTCAACGACTGGGTCGACCTGGCCATCGACTTCCGCTACTTCTTCGCCCGCAAGACCATGTTCGTCAAGTACGCCCAGGCGTTCGTGGTGCTGCCCGGCGGCTTCGGCACCCTGGACGAGCTGTTCGAGGCGCTCACCCTGGTGCAGACCGGCAAGGTGACCCGCTTCCCGGTCGTGCTGATGGGCACCGACTACTGGCGGGGACTGCTCGACTGGCTGCGCGGCACCATGGCCGCCGAGGGCAAGATCGGCCAGGCCGACCTCGACCTGATCCGTCTCACCGACGACGTCAACGAGGCCGTCCGGCACATCGTGGAGGCCGAGGCGGTGCTCTCCGCCGAGCAGGAGGCGGTCCGCGAGGAGGCGGTCGCCCGGCTGGCCGCCGACCAGCGCGCCGCCGCCGAGGCCGCCCCCGAGGGCCCGGCGGGACGGAGCTGACCCGTGGCCAACGTCTGTGTCTTCTGCGCGTCCTCCCGAACCCTCGACGCCCGCTGGCTCGCGCTCGCCACCGAGACCGGTGCGGAACTGGCCCGGCGCGGGCACACGCTCGTCAGCGGCGGCGGCTGCGTCGGGATGATGGGCGCCGTGGTGCAGGGCGCGCGGGCGGCCGGTGGCCGCACCGTCGGTGTCATCCCGCAGTCCCTGGTCGACCTGGAGGTCGCCGACCTGGACTCCGACGAGCTGCTGGTGACCGACAGTCTGGCCAGCCGCAAGACGCTGATGGACGAGAAGTCCGACGCGTTCGTGGCGCTGCCCGGCGGCCTCGGCACGCTCGACGAGCTGTTCGAGGTGTGGACCACCGCCACCCTGGCCCTGCACGCCAAGCCGATGGTGATCGTCGACGTGGACGGCTTCTACCGGCCGTTGCTCGACTGGATCCGCGGGCTCGGCGAACAGCAGTTCCTCAAGCCGGCCGCGCTGGACCTGCTGATGGTCGCCGACAGCGTCCCCGCCGCCCTGGACCTGGTGGACGCCCGCCTGACCTGACCCCCCGCCCCGCCGCGCTGCGCCGGACTTGTCGCCGCCTCCGCGTCCGCCGACCGGAACAGCGGGTGCGGTTGTCGCGTCACCCGGATGAGCTGCGGCGCGCGGGGCGGACGTCGGTTTCCGGGTGTCGTACCGGCGTGGTGGGATGTCGGTGATGCAGGCGTACCGGTTGGTGCGCCGGCCCGGCGGCGCGGAGGCGGGGGTCCCCCACGACGCCGGGGCGGGGCAGGGGGTGGGTCGGCCCGGCGGGCCGGCCGATGCGGAGCCGCGATCCGGGGGGTCGGCGGGCGATGCCGCGCACCCGCAGACCGCCACGCCACCCGGCAACGCCCTGTCGCAGACGGCGACCGGCGTGCCTTCACCCGGGAGCCCTTCGCCGCAGGGCGTGGCCGAGCAGGGCACGAACACCGGGCGCTGGGCCGATCCGGTGCAGGCCGAAGTGGTCGCGCACACCGACGGGCCGATGCTCGTCGTGGGCGGTCCCGGCACCGGCAAGACGACGACGCTCGTCGAGGCGGTGGCCGCCCGGGTGGCCGAGGGCGTCGACCCGGAGCGGATCCTGGTGCTCACCTTCGGCCGGCGCGGTGCCACCGAGCTGCGCCACCGGATCGAGGCGCGGATCGCCGAGGGCGGGCACAGGGTGGTCCGGGAGCCGCTGGTGCGCACGTTCCCGGCGTACGCCTTCGGGTTGCTGCGCCGCGCGGCGGCCGAACGCGGCGAGCCCTCACCCCGGCTGCTCACCGGACCCGAGCAGGATCTGATCATCCGTGAGCTGCTCGACGTGGTGGGTGAGGAGCCCGGCGACGACCCGGTCGGCTGGCCGGAGGATCTGCGCCCCGCGCTGCGTACCCGGGCGTTCGCCCAGCAGCTCCGCGACCTGCTGATGCGTGCCGCGGAGCGCGGCGTCGGCCCGGTCGAGCTGGCGCGGCTGGGCGAGAAGCTCGGCCGCGCCGACTGGCCGGCCGCCGCGCGCTTCCTGCGGGAGTACGTCGCCGTGCTCGCCCTGCGCGACGTGAGCAACCGGGGCTCGGTCGCGTACGACCCGGCGGAACTGGTGCGTGCCGCCACCGGCATGCTGCTCGACGACCCCGAGCTGCTCGCCGCCGAGCGCCGCCGCCTGGCCCACGTGTACGTCGACGAGCTGGCCGACACCGACCCGGCCCAGCTCGACCTGCTCGCCGTGGTGGCCGGAGGCGGCCGGTCCCTCGTCGCGTTCGCCGACCCGGACTCGTCCACGTACGCGTTCCGCGGCGCCGACCCCGCGGGCGTCACCACGTTCCCGCACCGCTTCCGGACCGCCTCCGGTGCGCCGGCGGCGCAGGTCACGCTGACCACCTCCTACCGGGCCGGGCCGGAACTGCTGGCGGCCACCGCCCGGCTGGCCCGGCGGCTGCGCGGCCCGGCGGCGCACCGGCGGCTGCGCCCGCTTCCCGGGGCGCCGGCCGGGACGGTGGAGGTACGCACGTTCCGTTCCGCCACCAGCGAGTCGGCGTGGCTGGCGCACGCGTTGCGCGAAGCGCACCTGCTCGACGGCGTGCCGTGGTCCCGGATGGCGGTGCTGGTCCGTTCCACCGGCCGGCAACTGCCGTCGCTGCGGCGCGCCCTGCACACCGCCGGCGTGCCGACCGTCGTGCACGGCGAGGACCTGCCGCTGCACCTCCAGCCGGCGGTCGCCCCGCTGCTGCTCCTGCTGCGCTGCGCGCTCGAACCCGACCGGCTGGACGAGGAAGCGGCGGTCGCGTTGCTGCACTCGCCGCTGGGCGGCGCCGATCCGCTGGCCGAACGGCGGCTGCGCCAGGGGTTGCGGGCGCTGGCGCTGGCCGGTGGTGACCGCCGCCCGTCCGGCGAGCTGCTGGTGGAGGCGTTGCGCGAACCGGCCGACCTGGCCACCATCGAGCGTCGGTGGGCGGCGCCCGCGCAGGCCGTGGCGCACCTGCTCGCAATCGCCCGGGAGACGGCCGCCCGGCCCGGTGCCACGGTCGAGGACGTGCTCTGGGCGGTGTGGCGGGAGAGCGGGCTGGCCGAACGCTGGGCCGGGGCGATCACCAGAGGGCGGGCGGCGACCGGCGAGCACGAGACCGCCCAGCGCTGGCGGGCCGAGGCGGCCGACCGCGACCTGGACGCCGTACTCGTCCTCTTCGACGCGGCGGCCCGGTTCACCGACCGGTTGCCCGGCGCACGTACCGAGGTGTTCCTCGACCACGTCCTCGGGCAGGAGTTGCCCGCCGACACGCTCGCCGCCGCCGCCGACCGCGGCGACGCGGTACGCCTGCTCACCGCGCACGCCGCCAAGGGCCTGGAGTGGGATCTGGTCGCGGTGGCCGGGGTGCAGGAGGGCGTCTGGCCGGACCTGCGCCTGCGCGGCAGCCTGCTCGGCTCGGAGCGGCTCGTCGACGTGCTCGCCGGTCGCGCCGACGGCGCCGGGCTGCGGGCCAGCCTGGTCGGGCAGACGTCGGCGCTGCTGGACGAGGAGCGGCGGCTGTTCCACGTGGCGATCAGCCGGGCGCGGCGGCGGCTGCTGGTCACCGCTGTCGCGTCCGCCGCTGTCGGCGGGGACGACCACGAGGAACAGCCGAGCCGCTTCCTGCACGAACTCGCCGCCGCCGACCCACCCGCCACCGGCGGAGGCGGCACCGCCCCGAGCGGGAACGGACCGAGCGGGAACGGCGCGAACGGCCCGGCCAGCCGAGGGCAAGTCGCGGACGGGCCGGTGCCGCACGGGGACGAGCATCCGCAGGACGGGCCGCCCGCCGCGCTCCCGGTCACCCTGCCGCCGCGTGGGCTCACGCTGTCCGCGTTGGTGGCGGAGCTGCGTACCGCTGTCACCGACCCGGCGACGCCGATCACCCGGCGGCACGCGGCGGCGGGTGAGCTGGCGCGGCTGGCCGCCGCCGGGGTGCCCGGCGCGCACCCGGACGACTGGTGGGGGTTGCGCGGCCTGTCCGACGACCGGCCGCTGGTCGACGAGGGCGAGCCGGTGCGGGTCACCCCGTCGGCCATGGAGAGCGCGCTGCGGTGCAGCCTGCGCTGGCTGCTGGAACGGCACGGCGGCAGCGCGCCGGCGAGCGCCGCGCAGGGCGTCGGCAACCTGGTGCACGCGGCGGCGATGCTCGCCGAGGACGCCAGCGTCGACCGGGAGGCGTTGCTGGAGTACGTGGCCGCCCGGTTCGACGCGATCGAACTGGCCGCCCGGTGGATGGCCGGCCCGGAGCGGCAGCGCGCCGAGGCGATGGTGGACAAGCTGCTGCGCTGGCTGGCCGGCAACCCGCGCCGGCTGCTCGCGATCGAGCACGAGTTCGCGGTCCGCCTCGACGACCCGTCCCGCCCGATCCAGCTGACCGGCCGGGTCGACCGGCTGGAGGTCGACGCCGAGGGCAGGCTCGTGGTGATCGACCTGAAGACCGGCAAGTCGACGGCGGTCACCGAGCGGGAGGTGGCCGAGCATCCGCAGCTCGGTGCGTATCAGGCGGCGGTCGAGGCGGGCGGGTTCGCCGAGTTCGGCGAGGAACCGGGCGGGGCCGCGCTGGTGCAACTCGGCACCGGCGCGCGGGACGCCAAGGAACAGACGCAGGCCGCCGCCGGGGAGGGGCCGGAGGCCGGGTGGGCCACCGCGCTGGTGCGCCGGACCGCCGACACGATGGCCGCCTCGACGTTCGCCGCCGTGGCCAACTCCAAGTGCCGGGTCTGCCCGGTCCGCACCAGCTGCCCGGTCTCCGGCCAGGGCCGCCAGGTGGTCGAGCCGCCCCCGGAGACCTCGTGAGCGCGAGGAGTGAGCCGGTTTTGCGAGCCCCGCAGTCGCGAACAAGGACGGCACCGTGACCGTTCAGCCGGCGCTGTTCGGCGCCTCCGCCACGCCCGCGCCGCGCACCGCCGACGCCGGGCCCCGTTACACGCCCGTCGAGCTGGCCCGGCTGCTGCGGCTGCCCGCGCCCACCCGGGAGCAGGCCGCGATCATCGCCGCGCCGGTGGAACCGCTGCTGGTGGTCGCGGGCGCCGGCTCGGGCAAGACCGAGACGATGGCCGCGCGGGTGGTCTGGCTGGTCGCCAACTCCTACGTACGCCCCGAGCACATCCTCGGCCTCACCTTCACCCGTAAGGCGGCAGGGGAGCTGGCGCACCGGGTCCGCACGCGGCTCGACCAGCTCATCCGACGGCTCGGCCGACAGGGGCGGGATCCGCACGACGATCCGCTGGCGGGCGAGCCGACCGTGTCGACGTACCACTCGTACGCCGGGCGGATCGTCACCGAGCACGGGCTGCGCGCCGGGTACGAGCCGACCACCCGGCTGCTCACCGAGGCGTCCCGCTGGCAGCTCGTCGACCTGCTGGTGCGCAACTACGACGGCGACATGTCCGAGGTGGACCGGATGCCGTCGACCATCACCGACGCCGTGCTGGCCCTCGCCGGTGAGCTGGACGAACACCTGGTCGACCCGGACGAGCTGGCCGCCTGGACCGGCCGGTTCTTCGCCGACGTGCAGTCCCGGCCCGGCCGCGTCTACGCCGACGTGCGCAAGGCGCTCCAGCTCCAGCGGACCCGGCTGAAGCTGCTGCCGCTGGTCCGCGCGTACGCCCGGCGCAAGGACGACTTCGAGGCGATGGACTTCGCCGACCAGCTCGCCCGCGCGGCCCGGGTGGCCCGCGACCATCCCGGCGTCGGCGTGATCGAGCGGGACCGGTTCCGGGTGGTGCTGCTCGACGAGTACCAGGACACCAGCCACGCCCAGGTGGTGCTGCTCAACGCGCTGTTCGGCGGCGGCCACCCGGTCACCGCCGTCGGCGACCCGTGCCAGTCCATCTACGGCTGGCGCGGGGCCAGCGCCGGCACGCTCGACCGGTTCCCGGCCGAGTTCGCCCGTACCGACGGCAGCCCCGCCGACGTGCTCAGCCTGACGACGAGCTGGCGCAACCGGCCGGAGATCCTCGGCGTCGCCAACACGCTGTCGGTGCCGCTGCGGGCGGCCGGCGCACGGGTGCCGGAACTGCACGCCGCGCTCAGCGTCCGCGACCCGATCCCGCACCGCTCGCCGGGCGGGCAGGGCGGCGGCACCGTGCACAGCGCGCTGCTTGAGACGTACGCCGACGAGGCCGACTGGATCGCGGACAGCGTGCTGGCGGCCTGGCGGGGCGCGGCCGGGATGCCCGGCGCGCTGCCCGAGCACATCCCCGCCGACCGCCGCCCGACCACCGCGGTGCTGGTGCGGTTGCGCAGCCAGATCCCGGCGATCGAGGCGGCGTTGCGCGCCCGCGGGCTACCGGTCGACGTGGTCGGCCTGGGTGGGCTGCTGGACACCCCGGAGGTACGGGACGTGGTGTGCACGCTGCGTGTGCTCGCCGACCCGACCGACGGGGCGGCGCTGCTGCGGCTGCTGACCGGCGCGCGCTGGCGGATCGGCCCGCGTGACCTGGTCGCCCTGCACCGCCGCGCCCGCGCCATCGCCCGCAGCCGCCGGGAACTCACCGGCGACGAGGGCCCGGAGATCACCGTGGACGCGCTGGACGAGGCGACGCTTGTGGAGGCGCTCGCGGATCTGGGGCCGGCGCAGGCGTACTCGGCCGAGGGCTACGCGCGGCTGCGCTCGTACGGGATGGAGCTGGCGCTGCTGCGGTACCGGCTGGACCAGTCGCTGCCGGAACTGATCGCGGACATCGAGCGGACCATCGGCCTCGACGTCGAGGTGGCGGTCCGGGCCGGCCGGGACGGCGCGGGCGACGCCGGGCTGGCCCGCGCCCACCTGGACGCGCTGGGTGACGTGGCGGCCCGGTTCAGCGGCGAGACGCCCGGCGCGACGCTCGCCGGTTTCCTCGCCTACCTGGCTGCGGCCGAGGACGAGGAGCGCGGGCTGGCGCCGGGTGAGGTCGAGGTGGTGGCCGGTGCGGTGCAGGTGCTCACCGCGCACGCCGCGAAGGGCCTGGAGTGGGACGTGGTGGCGGTCGCCGGGATGACCCGGGGCGTCTGGCCGGGGCCGGTCCGCAACTCCGACCACTGGCTGGGCGGGCTGGGCGTGCTGCCGTTCCCGTTGCGCGGCGACGCGGACGGGCTGCCCGAGCTGGCCCTGCCGGAGGCGGAGGACCAGCGCGGCGTGGCCCGGGCGCTCACCGACTTCACCGACGCCTGGCGGGCGCACGACGAGCGGGAGGAGCGCCGGCTGGCGTACGTGGCGGTGACCCGTCCCCGCCGGCTGCTGCTCTGCTCCGGCTACTGGTGGGGGGAGGGGACCAAGCGGTTCCGGGGCCCGTCGGTGTTCCTGCGCGAGGTGCACGACGCCTGCCTGGCCGGCGCGGACGGGCACGTGGTGGACGCCTGGACGCCCGAGCCGGCCGGGGACGCGGTGAACCCGACCACCGAGACGGTGCTGCGGGCCGAGTGGCCGGCCGACCCGCTGGGGGCCCGCCGGCCGGGGCTGACCGAGGCGGCGGCGCTGGTCCGCCGTCACCTGGCCGACCCGGAGACGGCCCGGCGCGAGGCGGCACTGCTCGCCACGACGGCGGACGACGCCGAGGTGACCCGCTGGCGGCGCGAGGCCGAGCTGCTGCTCGCCGAGCGGGCGGAGCTGGCCCGGCAGGCCGAGGCGGTCGAGGTCGAACTGCCCGGCCACCTCTCGGTGACCCAGCTGGTGGCGTTGCGCCGCGACCCGGAGGCACTGGCCCGGACGCTGCGCCGCCCGATGCCGACAGAGCCGAACCCGTACGCCCGGCGCGGCACCGCGTTCCACGCCTGGCTGGAGCAGCGCTTCGGCGCGGACCGGCTGCTCGACGTGGACGAGCTGCCCGGCGCGGCGGACGAGGGCGCGGCCCCGGACGAGGCGCTGGTCGAGTTGCAGGAGCGCTTCCTGGCCGGCGAGTGGGCCGACCGGGTGCCGGTGGAGGTGGAGGTGCCGTTCGCCACCGTCATCGCCGGTGTGGTGGTCAGGGGGCGGATGGACGCCGTGTTCGCCCGCCCGGGCGGGCGCTACGACGTGGTCGACTGGAAGACCGGGCGGCAGCCCACCGGCCGGGAGGCCGACGCGGCGGCGGTGCAGCTGGCGGTCTACCGGCTGGCCTGGGCGGAACTGGCCGGGGTGCCGGTGGAGCGGGTCGGCGCCGCGTTCCACTACGTGCGGGACTCGGCGACCGTCCGCCCGGCCGACCTGCTCGACGCGGACGGGCTGGCCGATCTGGTGGCCGCCCTGCCGGAAATCCCGGGGGATCTCCCGCGGCGCACGAATCCGTGATACGTTGTCCGGGTTGCAGTTTTGGTTTCCAGAGACTCTGTGTGCGCCTGGCGGATTGTGGCCCCAGGCGCTCTTTGTTGTGTCCGGAGTTCTCCGGGCGGGGCGACCAGCAGCGACAGGCACGCCGCGTATTCCACGCGCGGGGTGCTCCTCTCCGGCCCGCAACACGTGCGGGCCGACCGTTCCGTCAAGGAGACGAAACACATGGCAATTGGCACCGTCAAGTGGTTCAACGCTGACAAGGGCTTCGGCTTCATCACCCCGGACGACGGCGGCGCCGACGTCTTCGCCCACTTCTCGGCGATCCAGACCTCCGGCTACCGGAGCCTGGACGAGAACCAGCGGGTCGAGTTCGAGGTGACCCAGGGCCAGAAGGGCCCGCAGGCGGAGAACATCCGCCCGCTCTGATCTTCAGATCAACCGGCACCACCACTGCGCCCTCTCGGGCGCGGTGCACGGGCCGGCCCGCCTCTGCCGGGCCGGCCCGTCCCTTTCGGTTCGTGCTTGTGACCACCGGTGACGCCGGTGACGCGCCGCAGCCCGGCGCCCTTCCTCGACACGTGCCGCCTCGAGGAAGGCTGTCCGCATGACCACGACCCTGCCCACGTTCGCC
Organism: Micromonospora sp. WMMA1947; assembly: GCF_027497355.1. NCBI lineage: Bacteria > Bacillati > Actinomycetota > Actinomycetes > Micromonosporales > Micromonosporaceae > Micromonospora > Micromonospora sp. WMMA1947. The sequence continues at coordinate 2,880,114 of NZ_CP114909.1, forward strand.
GCCACCGGCCTGGCCCCGGCGCTCGTCTCCGAGCTGGCCGCCCAGGGCATCTCCGCGCCGTTCCCGATCCAGGCGGCCACGCTGCCGGACTCCCTGGCCGGCCGGGACGTGCTCGGCCGGGGCCGTACCGGCTCCGGCAAGACGCTCGCGTTCGGGCTGCCGCTGCTGCACCGTACGGCCGGTCGCCGGGCCCGCCCGGGCCGTCCGCTCGCGCTGGTGCTCGTACCCACCCGGGAACTCGCAGCGCAGGTCACCGCCGCGCTCACCCCGTACGCGGCCACGCTCGGCCTGCGCTGCGCGACTGTGGTCGGCGGGCTCTCGCTGGGCCGCCAGGCGGCCGCGCTGCGGGCCGGCGCCGAGGTGCTGGTGGCCACCCCGGGCCGGCTGCACGACCTGATCGACCGCGGGGACGCCCGGCTGGACCAGGTGACCATCACCGTGCTGGACGAGGCCGACCAGATGGCCGACATGGGCTTCCTGCCGCAGGTGACGAAGCTGCTGGAGCAGGTCGCGCCGGGTGGGCAGCGGATGCTCTTCTCGGCCACCCTGGACCGGGGCGTGGACCGGCTGGTCCGCCGCTTCCTGACCGACCCGGTGACGCACTCCGTCGACCCGGGCACCGCCACCGTCACCGCGATGACCCACCACGTGCTGCACCTGGAGGCGGACGACAAGCAGGCCGCGCTGGCGCACATCGCCGCCCGCGAGGGCCGCACGATCGTGTTCATCGCCACCAAGCACCGCGCCGACCGGGTGGCCCGGCAGTTGCTCGCCAAGGGCGTACGCGCGGCGGCGCTGCACGGCGGCAAGTCGCAGCCGCAGCGCACCCGCATCCTGGAGCAGTTCCGCACCGGCCAGGTCACCGCGCTGGTGGCCACCGACGTGGCGGCCCGGGGCATCCACGTCGACGGGCTGGATTTGGTGGTCAACGCCGACCCGCCCGCCGAGGCCAAGGACTACCTGCACCGGGGTGGCCGGACCGCGCGGGCCGGCGAGTCGGGCACCGTGGTCACGCTGGTCCTGCCGGACCAGCGCCGCGACGTCGCCCGGCTGATGAGCACCGCGGGCATCAACCCCAAGACCACGCGGGTACGCCCCGGCGACAGCGAGCTGAGCCGGCTCACCGGCGCCCGGGAGCCGTCCGGCGTGCCGGTGACCATCGCCGCGCCCGCCGCCGCGCACCCCGCCCCGGCGACCCGGCCTCGTCGGCGCCCGCGCCGCCGCTGACCGCGTCCCGTCGTCCGACCGGCCGCCCGTCCGGTCGGACTTGTGTTTGTCCGGGGCCGGGCCCGGGCGGCCCGCGCCTGACCGGCCTCGCCTCCGACCGGCCGAGCATTCGCTCCTGAGTCGGGAATCAGTCTCTGTTCGGTCGGCTGCCCGACTGTCCCACCGGAATCCGGCGGCGATGCTGTCGCGTGGGGGACCGGTCGGGGGGTCGACCGGACGCGGAGGGAGCGGTTGATGGCGGGGGAGACCGGATCGGGCGGAGCACGGGAAGTGCTGCTGGTGCTCGCGGTGGCGGGGGCCGGCCTGGCGCTCGCCGCGGTGGCCGCGTTCGGGCCGTGGCAGCCGTCCGACGACAGCCCGCGGGACCGTGGCGCGGCCCGCAGCTTCACGCCCGGGATGAGCGCTCCGCACACTCAGTAGCCGCGCCGAAGAGGGGCGGTGCCGGACCCGGCCGGCCGCCTACGATGCGACGGTGCACCCGCCGCTCACCGTTCGCCCGGCCCGGGCCGAGGACGCCGCCGGTATGGCGCGCGTCCATGTGCGGTGCTGGCAGGAGACGTATCGCGGGCTCATGCCGGACGCGGTGCTCGACGATCCGGGCCTCCCGGCCTTCCGGGAGCGGTTCTGGATCGCCGCGTTGACCGACGAGCGCTACCGCGAGAACCGGGCGGCGGTGGCCGAGCGGGGTGGCGAGCTGGTGGGGATCGCGATGTCGGGCCCCCCGCTCGATGCCGAGGCGGCGTGGGCGCGGCAGTTGTACGTCCTCTACGTGCACGCGGCCGATCACGGCACCGGCGCCGGGCCGGCGTTGTTGCGGGCCGTCCTCGACCCGGCGGAGCCGGCGGCGCTGTGGGTCGCCGACCCCAACCCCCGTGCCCAGGCGTTCTACCGCCGGCACGGCTTCGTCGCCGACGGGACCACGCAGGTCCAGGACGGTGTACGCGAGATCCGCATGGTCCGCGAGGCGCAGCCGCCGGCCCGGTGACGGACGCGCGTCAGGGCGCCGTGGCCCGGTCGCTGAGGAGGTCGGCGAGCGTGGTCCGGTCCACGACCAGGGCGATCGCGCCGTCCACAGCCAGCCACACGTCCCGCAGGCCGGTGGCCACGCCGTGGTAGCCGGCCCGGTCCGCGGGAATGCCCCGGACGCTCGTGATCGCGCCACCGACCGCGCGCAGCACGTCTCCGACGCTGATCTCGTCCGGCGGGCGGGTCAGCGCGTACCCGCCTTCGGTGCCGCGGTGGCTGTGCAGCAGTCCGGCCCGCCGCAGGTCGAGCAGGATGCCCTGAAGGAAGCTGAGCGGGATGTCCTGGTTCTCGGCCAGGCTCGCCGCCTTGACCAGCTCGCCGCCGCCGGAGGCCGGGTCGCCGGTGGTGGCGGCGTCGGCGACGGCGAGCATGGCCCGGAGCGCGTAGTCGGCGCGCGCGGAGATGTACACGACGTCAGTTGCCGGCCTGGTCCAGCACGCCCCAGCGGCGACGGATCGCCTTGTCGGCGGCCCCGAACGCGGTGTCCACGAGCAGGCCCACCACCAGGATGACGATCATGATGGCCATCAGGCGGGGCGCCTCGCTCAGCTCGCGTGCGTACGTGAGTTGAGCGCCGATCGAGGTGCGGGTGGCGATGACCACCAGCAGCTCACCGGCCATCAGGCTGCGCCAGGCGAACGCCCAGCCCTGCTTGAGTCCGGCCACGATGGCGGGTAGCGCGGCCGGCGCGATCACGTACCGGTAGAGGTTGAGCCCGCGTGCGCCGAGGTTGCGGCCGGCGCGGACCAGCAGCGGCGGCACGTAGTCCACGCCGTGGATGACACCGTTGGCGACCGACGGCGCGGCGCCGAGCACCACCACGAAGAAGATCGCCTGCTCGCTGAGCTGGAACAGCAGGATGGCCAGCGGGAACCAGGCGATCGACGGCATGGTCTGCAACGCGGTGATCATCGAGCCGAGCGCGGCCCGGAGCACCTTGACCCGGGCCACCGCCAGGCCGAGCAGCAGGCCGACCGCGACCGCGGCGGCGAAGCCGACGGCCGCCCGCCGGGCGGTGGTGGCCAGGCCCTCCCAGAGCGCCGAGCTGAGCGCGTACTCCCCGAGGTCGCCGAAGACCACTGCCGGGCCGGGCAGCGCCCACGGCTCCTTCCACCCGGACCAGACCACCGCCTGCCAGATCGCGACGGCGAGCGCGAGCGCGGCGAACTTGGGCCAGGTGGCCGACCACAGGCGACGGACCCGGGACGTGCCCTTCTCCCGGCCGGCGATCTCCAGCGCGTCGAGTCCGGAGATCTCCGCGTCGGTACGCGCCGACCCGGACAGGGTGTCACTGGCCATGCCGGCCCACCTCCTTGCGCAGCCGGTCGGTGACCTCGGCGGCGATGGCCGAGACCTCCGGCGAGTCGATCCGCCGGGGGCGCGGCACGGCGACCTCGGTGGAGTAGATGATCCGGCCGGGCCGGCTGGAGAGCAGCACGATGCGGTCGGCGAGCCGGGCCGCCTCCCGCACGTTGTGCGTGACGAACAGGACGGTGAGCTTGCGCTCGGTCCAGATCCGCTCCAGCTCGTCGTGCAGGATGTCGCGGGTCATCGCGTCCAGCGCGCCGAACGGCTCGTCCATCAGCAGCACCGGCGTCTCCAGCGCGAGCGTGCGGGCCAGCGCGACCCGCTGCCGCATGCCGCCGGAGAGCTGGTGCGGCCGCTTGCGGCCGAACTCGGACAGGTGGACCGTGCGCAGCAGCTCGGCCACCCGCTCCTTGCGCTGGTCGCGGGGGAGTCCGCGCAGCTTCAGCGGCACCTCGACGTTGCCCTCGACGGTGAGCCAGGGGAACAGCGCAGGCTCCTGGAACATCAGTCCCGGGTTGACGCCCTCGCCCAGCTCGATCGTGCCGCCGCTGGCCCGGTCCAGCCCGGCGACCAGGTTGAGCAGCGTGCTCTTGCCGCATCCGGACGCGCCGACCATGCAGACGAACTCGCCCGGCGCGACGTCCAGCGACAGCCCGTCCAGGGCCAGGACCGCCTGCTCGCCCTGGCCGTACACCTTCGTCACGCCGCGCAGCGCGACCGAGCCGGTCGCGCTGCGCGGGGTCGTGGTCGTCGACGTCACGGCTGGCTGACCTCGGCCTTGCCCTGCGCCTTGAGCACCTCGTTCAGGTACTTGAGGTCGTAGAGGCCGTTCAGGTCGACCGGCTGGGTCAGCCCGACCGCGACGGCGTGGTCCAGGCCGGTCTTCAGCGAGGCCGGGATCGGGTCGTTGGTGAACTCCAGCGTCGGCCAGGCCTGCTTGATCAGCTTGAGGTCCAGCGGCTTGCCGGTGATCTTGCCGATGTGGTCGGAGATGGCCTGCTGCGCCTCGTCCGGCTTGGTGTTGACGAACTCGTTCGCCGCGACCTGGCCCTCGACCAGCTTCTTCACCACGTCCGGGTGCGCCTTGAGGAACTTGGTGCTGACCAGCAGGTTGGTGATGACGAACTTCTTGTCCGGCCACAGGTCACGCTCGTCGACGAGCACCTTGCCACCGGCGTTGACCAGCCGGGAGACGAACGGCTCGGGCACCCACGCGCCGTCGATGGCGCCGCTGCCGAACGTCTCGATCGTCTGCGCGTTCTCCTGCGGCACGATCTTGACGTCGCCGCCGCCCTCCTTGGTGGTCTCCAGGCCCTTCTCCTTGAGCCAGAAGCGCAGCGCCACGTCCTGGGTGTTGCCGAGCTGCGGGGTGGCGATCTTCTTGCCGCGCAGCTGCTCCACCGAGGTGATGCCGGGCTTGACCACGAGCGCGACGCCGCCGGACGCGGCGCCGGAGATGACCCGGACCGCCTCGCCCTTGGACTTCGAGAAGGCGTTCACCGTCGGGTTCGGGCCGATGTACGTGGCGTCGAGCGCGCCGGAGAAGACGGCCTCGATGGCGGCCGGGCCGGCGTTGAACGTCTTGGTGTCCAGCTCGACGTGGCTGCCGAGCTTCTCCTTGAAGATCCCCTTCTCCACGCCGACCACGGCCGGGGCGTGCGTGATGTTGGGGAAGTAGCCCAGGCGCAGCGTGACCGGGCCGGACGCGGCGCCGGCGTCGCTGTCCTCGCCGCAGGCGGCGGTGGTGCCGAGCGTGGCCGCGCCGACCGCGGCCAGGGTCGCCAGGGTGACCAGGCGGCGCAGGGGAAGCCCTCTCATCGAATGTCCAATCCGCAGTATTCCTATTTAGTTGGTAGGAAGACTGGGGCAAGCGGCCCTCGGCGTCAAGACCCGTCCCGCAACGTCCACCGTTCGGCCAGGGCACACCGGCGGTAGAGCGGGTACCGAGGCGCTAGTGTCGATCTCGTGCCGACGCGGAGAGCGAAGATCCCAGCGACGAAGTACCCGGTCGAACGGTTCACCCTCGACAACGGCCTGCGTGTGGTGCTCACGCCGGACCGCAGCGCCCCGGTCATCGGGGTCGCGGTGGTCTACGACGTCGGCATCCGCTCCGAGCCGGAAGGGCGTACCGGGTTCGCCCACCTCTTCGAGCACCTGATGTTCCAGGGCTCGGAGAACCTCGAGAAGCTGGCCCACTTCCGACACGTCCAGGGCGCCGGCGGGACGTTCAACGGCTCCACCCACCTGGACTACACCGACTACTTCGAGACGCTGCCCGCGAACGCGCTGGAACGGGCGCTGTTCCTCGAGGCCGACCGGATGCGCGGCCCGCGGCTGACCGAGGAGAACCTGCGCAACCAGGTCGACGTGGTCAAGGAGGAGATCCGGGTCAACGTGCTGAACCGGCCGTACGGCGGGTTCCCCTGGCTGACGCTGCCCCCGGTGATGTTCGACACCTTCCCCAACGCGCACGACGGCTACGGCTCCTTCGTCGACCTGGAGTCGGCCACCGTGGCAGACGCCGCCGACTTCTTCCGCCGCTACTACGCCAGCGGCAACGCCGTGCTCGCGGTCAGCGGCGACATCGACGTGGCCGAGGCGACCACGCTCATCGAGCGGCACTTCGGGGACGTGCCGGCCCGGCCCGCGCCGCAGCGGCCCGACTTCGCCGAGCCCGACCTGACCGCCGAGCGGCGCAGCACGTACACCGACGCGCTGGCCCCGCTCCCGGCGGTGGCCGGCGCGTGGCGGGTGCCCGACCCGGTCAGCGACTTCGCCGGCTACCTGCCGTACGTGGTGCTGGCCGAGGTGCTCACCGACGGTGACGCCTCCCGGCTGGTCGAGCGGCTGGTGCAACGCGACCGGTCGGTCACCAGCCTCGGCGGGTACCTCGGTTTCATGGGCGACCCGTTCGACGTCCGCGACCCCACCGCGCTGCTGCTCCAGGCACACCTGCCGCCCGGCGGCGACGTGGACAAGGTGCTGCGCACGATCGACGAGGAACTGGACCGGCTGGCGACCGACGGGCTGACCGAGGGGGAGCTGGCGCGTACCCAGGCCCGGATGGCCACCCACCTGCTGCGCGACACGGACGCGGTGCTCGGCCGCGCGTTGCGGATGGCGGTGCTGGAACAGCAACGCGGCGAGCCCGGCCTGCTCAACGACCTGCCCCGGCTGGTCGGCGAGGTGACCGAGGAGCAGGTCCGCGCCGCCGCCGCCACCCTGCGGCCCGAGCGCCGCGCATCCGTCGAGGTCGTCGCCGGAGGAGCCCGATGACTGCTACCACTGTCCGGCCGCTGCCGGCGCTGCGTCCCAACCGCCGCCTCAAGGTGCCCAAGCAGGCCGAGCGCACGCTCGCCAACGGACTCACCGTGATCGCGGTACGCCGCTCCTCCGTGCCGCTCGTCGAGCTGCGACTGTGGATGCCGTTCGGGCGTACCCACCTGGCCCGCGGCGCGATGCTGGCGCAGACCATGCTCTCCGGCACCGAGGCGCACAGCGCCACCGAGCTGGCGGCCGAGCTGCAGAAGGTCGGCGGCGGGCTGACCGCCGGCCTCGACCCGGATCGGCTGATGCTCTCCGGCGCGGGCCTGGTCACCGGGCTGGACCGGATGCTGGAGCTGCTCGCCGAGGTGCTCACCGGCGCCACCTACCCCGCCGACTGGGTGGAGACCGAACGGGACCGGCTGGTCGACCGCATCCAGGTCGCGCAGAGTCAGCCGTCGCACCTGGCCCGCACCGCGCTGCTCAAGCGGGTGTACGGCCGGCACCCGTACGCGGTGCAGACGCCCGACCCGGACCAGGTCCGGGCGGTCCGCCCGGCCGCGTTGCGCCGGCTGCACGCCGAGCGGGTACACCCGGCCGGCGCGGTGCTGGTGCTCGTCGGTGACGTGGCGCCGGAGCGGGCGCTGGACGCGGCCGAGAAGGCGCTCGCCGGGTGGCGCGGTGACGGCCACGTCGCCGAGTTGCCGCCCGCGCCGCCGCTGGAGCCCGGGCCGCTGCTGCTCGTCGACCGGCCGGGCTCGGTGCAGTCGTCGCTGCGTCTCGCGCTGCCGGCGGTGCCGCGTACCCACCCGGACCACGCCGCGTTGCAGCTCGCCAACCTGATCTTCGGCGGCTACTTCTCGTCCCGCTGGGTGGAGAACATCCGCGAGGACAAGGGCTACACGTACGGGCCGCACTCGCTCGTGGAGCACTCGGTGGCCGGTTCGCTGCTCGTCGCCGGCGCCGAGGTGGCCACCGAGGTGACAGCGGCGGCGCTGGTGGAGACGACCTACGAGCTGGGCCGCCTGGCCACGGTGCCGCCGAAGGCCGACGAACTGGAGCAGGCCCGCCAGTACGCGCTCGGCACGCTCCAGCTCGGCATGTCCACCCAGGCCGGTCTCGCGTCGCTGACCAGCGCGTACGCCGGCAACGGGCTGCGGCTTGACTTCCTCGCCGAGCACGCCGCCCGGCTGGCCGCCGCGACCGTGGACGACGTGACCGAGGTGGCCGCCCGCTACCTGGCCCCGGCCCGCGCGGTCACCGTCGTGCTCGGCGACGCCGAGCGGGTGGCCGACTCGCTGGCCACGCTGACACCGGTGCGTACGGAATCGGCATGAGCGGCGAGTCCGCCCCGCCGCTGGCCCGGTCGACGCTCGACCGGGCCGCGCACCGGCGTACCGATCCGGGCTGGTTGACCGAGGCGTGGGAGCGGGCGCGGGTGCTGGTGCTCGACTCCGCGGCCGAGGGGCGGGCGCTGGTCCGGGGCTCGGCGGCCCCGCCGGAGCTGGTCCTGGTCGGTCCCGGTGAGCTGGCCGAGGTGCCCCGGTCGGTGCCGATGTTCCTCGGCGTCGAGCCGGACGGCGTACCCGTCTTCGCGGTGGACGGGCCGCTGCCGGCGCTGCCGGACACCCGCCCGGCCCACCTGCGCGAGGTCGGCCACCTGATGACCGACCGGGACGCGGGCCTGTTCACCACCGCGCTGGCGCTGCTCAACTGGCACCTGCGGCACGGCTACTCGTCGACGACGGGCAAGCCGACGAGCGCCGACGAGGCCGGCTGGTCGCGGATCGACCCGGACGGCGGCCGGGTCTGGCCGCGTACCGATCCGGCCATGATCGTGCTGGTGCACGACGGGGTGGACGGGCCGGACGGCCGCTGCCTGCTCGGTAACAACGCGGCCTGGCCGCGCACGCCGGGCCTGCGCCGCTACTCCTGCCTGGCCGGATACGTCGAGCCCGGCGAGTCGGCCGAGGCCGCCGTGCTGCGCGAGGTCCGCGAGGAGGTCGGCGTCCCGGTCGAGGAGATCGCGTACGTGGGCAGCCAGTCCTGGCCGTTCCCCGGCTCGCTGATGCTCGGCTTCCTGGCCCGCGCCGACGCGGACGCGCCGATCCGGGTCGACCTGGCCGAGATCGCGCACGCGCGCTGGTTCACCCGCCGGGAGATCGGGGCGGCGCTCGCGGACGAGCCGGTGCCGGTGGGCGGGGGAGACCGGCTGATCCTGCCGCCGCCGTCGTCGATCGCGTTGTTCCTGGTGCACCGCTGGCTCGACGGTCACTGCTGACCAGCTGACCGGCCGCCGCCCACGGGCGGACGCGGCCCCGACCCGGACCGTCGTTGCCGCGACGATCGCGGGCCGGGAACACGTGCCGTCGCGGCCGGGTGAGGCGGGAAAGCGGCGGGGGAGGCCGGTCCCGGCCACGACGGACGTCAGCGTCCGGTCATCCACCGTCCCAGCGGTACGGGTGCCCGGGGGCGGCTTCCTCGATCGGCAGCACCTTGACCCGGTGCCGGCCCGCGCGTACCGCACCGACGGCGGACAGTGCGCGGGCGAGAAGGAGTGCGGCGTCCCGGTCCTCGGCGTGGACGACCTGGCGGCGGGGCTCCGGCGTGCTCGTCTCGTCACGCAGCCGGCCCCCGCCCGCCCAGGCGGCGGCGATGTCGGCGTCGGCGACGGAACGGATCTCGGTGCGGACGATCAGGAACCGCATGGTGTCCCCCGGACAATCGGCGGTTACACGCTGGAACTTCCACGTCACTCCCGCGTCATGTTACGCCGATGTTTACGCCCGGCAAGGGGAACGCGCCAGCTCGACCGATCGGGGGATCCCAGGTCAGCACCGTTGTCGGGGATGGACATGCGCGAGGGGCCGCCGGCTCGCGCCGACGGCCCCCGTGATTCGCCGGATCAGTCCAGATCGAACTGGCCGCTCTTCGTGCCGGCGAGGAAGCCGAGCCAGCCGGCCCGGTCGAACAGCAGGACCGGGCCGCTCGGGTCCTTGCTGTCCCGCAGCGCCACGGTGGCCGGCCCGGAGCCGAGCGGCGCGACCTCCACGCAGTTGGAGGTCTGGCTGCGGGTGCTCTTGCGCCAGGCGGCGCCGGCGAGCCGTCCCGAGAGTGTGGTCGTGCTGGTGCGGATCTCGTTCATGGTGCTTGCTCCTGGTGAGGTGCTCCGATGGGACCGAGCGACGCCGGAGCGCGGGCGGTGTCCGTGCCGGATCACCGTTCCGTGGTGAGGCGCCCCGAGTCCCGGCGACGCTGGGCCGGCGCCGTTGCCGGCCCGTACGCCACCGTGGACTCGACTGCCGTGCCGGTCAGCCGTCCCGTCGCCTCGATCAACCAGGAGAGGGTGTCCGATGCGGAGAGTGCCGACGAGCATAGCCACTCGAACACCACTTTATAGCGATTTAGGGTGTTTATCTCGGTCGACATGACGTCGGTGAACCCACCTTCGATGGCGAGTGTCTCCGGATCGAGGGGATCGGCGAACCGATAGACCGAGAACGCGGTCGGCGGAAGGTACCAGTCACCGACCCGGGTGTCCCGCAGCAGCAGACGCAGCGTCACGTTCGGCAGCAGCGCCATCTCGCACAGGTGGACGAGCTGCTCGTGCAACACCTCCGGCGGCCCGGCCCGGCGGCCGAGCGCCGCCTCCTCCAGCACCGCCGTGTAGCGGGGCACGTCCGGGGAGCGGGTCAGCAGAGACTGCCGGGCCTGCCGCGCGCGTACCTCGGTCTCCGGATCCTCGCCGTCCGGGTCGCCGGCCTCGGCCGCGACCTGCGCGGCGGACATGATCCGGTGCCGTGCGTACCCCGGCGTCTGCAACAGCCCCGGCACCAGCACCGGGTTGTACTCGGAGATCTCCGCGCAGCCCGCCTCCAGCTCGGCGAAGGCGCGCTGCTGCTGGGTCATCACGGGGAAGTTGCGCAGCCAGCCGCGCATGTCGCCGGCCTCGTGGGTGATCCCGGTCAGCTCCGCGCGCTGCTCCTCGTCGGCGCCGTAGAGCGTCAGCAACACGTCCACGTCGTCCGGGTCGGGACGGCTGCGGCCGTTCTCCAGGCGGGACAACTTGGATGCGGAGGCCCAGCCGATCCGCTCGATGACCTGGTCACCGGTCAGACCGGCCTGTTCGCGGAGCCGACGCAGCTCGGTGCCGAGTCGACGACGGCGCAGAATCGGGCCTGGTACGGCAGGAGGCACGGCGTCCTCTTTCCCGTCGACCGCCGCTTGACGCGACGGTAACTGTATGAAATTCGCCCCCCACGGTCAGTATGGACGGCGCGACCGGCGTCGGAGGTTCCGGTACGGGCGTGTCACGAGACAAAAAGAGGACCGTGGAGGGTGACTTTCGCCAGCGCCCGCCCCCGACGCGCCCTGGTGGCGCACCCCCGCCGGAGGGAACCGATGCGCACCGTCCTGCGCCGCCCCGACTTCCGTCTCCTGTTCGCCGCGCTCGTCGCGAGCATGGCGGCGGAGTCGGTCCTGCTGCTCGCCCTGGCCGTCTGGGTCAAGGATCTGACCGGTTCGGACAGCATGGCCGGGGCGACGATCTTCGCGGTCATCGCGCCGATGGTGCTCGCCCCACTCGTCGGCTGGGTGGTCGACCGCTACCGCAGGCGACCCTTCTTCATCGCCGCCAACCTGGTCGCGGCGGTGCTGCTCGGCCCGCTGCTCACCGTCCGGGACCGGTCCGACGTCTGGGTGATCTACGTGGTCGCCGCGTTCTATGGGCTGTCGTACATCACCCTCACCGCCGTACTCAACGGACTGATCCGGCATCTGGTTCCGGCCGAGCTGCTGGCCGACGCGAACGGGCTGCTCCAGACCGTCCGGCAGGGCCTGCGGCTGATCGGGCCGCTGGCCGGGGCGGGCGTCTACGCCGCCGTGGGCGGCTGGCTGCTGGTGCTGCTGGCCATGACCGGTTTCCTGACCGCGGCGGCGGTGGTCGTGCGACTGCGCGTGGAGGAGCGCACACCGTCGCGCCCGGGTCGTCGCGGGCCGTCCGAACTGGGCGCGGGGCTGCGCCACCTGACCAGGGAGCCGGCGCTGCGCCGGGCGCTGCTCGGGTACGGACTCGGTTCGCTGGTGATGGGCTTCACCGAATCGCTGATCTTCGCGTACGTCGATCTGGGCCTGCACCGCGACGCCGCGTTCGTCGGCGTGCTGGTCATGGTGCAGGGCGTCGGCGGGCTGGTCGGCGGCCTGTTGTCGGCCGCCGTGGTCCGCCGGTTCGGCGAGGTCGGCGCGCTCGCCGCGGGCGTGACGTTCTTCGGACCGGCCGCGCTGGCGCTGGCGTACCCCCGGTTGTGGCTCGGGGTGATGGCGCTGCTGCTGGCCGGCTTGTCGCTGCCGCTGACCATGGTGGGGTTGAACACGCTGATCCAGCGGCGGACGCCGCCGCGGCTGCTGGGCCGGGTCACCGCCGCGTCCGAGGCGCTGGTCAGCGGGCCGCAGGCGCTCTCCATCGGCACCGGCGCGCTGCTCGTCGGCGTGTTCGACTACCGGCTGCTGTTCGCCCTGGTGGGGGCCGTCACCACGGCGGCCGGCCTCTACCTGTGGCGGGGCCGCGGGCTGACCACGCCGGTCGCGGCGCCGGTCCGGATCCCGGCGCCCCGGAAACCGGCCGACGACGGGGTGTTCAGCCGCGGCGGGTCCTGAACGACGACGAGCGGCCGCACCCGGATCGGGGACGGCCGCTCGTGGCGTCGCGGGAGATCAGCCGGGCAGCGCCGCGAGGTGCTGCTTGACCTGGGTGATCGAGGGGTTGGTCAGGGCGCTGCCGTCGGCGAAGCGCAGCGTCGGGACGGTCTGGTTGCCGCCGTTGACGCTCATCACGAAGTCCGCGGCCGTCGGGTCCTGCTCGATGTCGACCACCTCGTACGCGATGCCTTCCCGGTCGAGCTGCGACTTCAGCCGGTGGCAGTAGCCGCACCACGGGGTGGAATACATCGTCAGCATGGTCCGATCCTCCAAGGGGTGACTCGCGCCCGGTCCGATCAGGCCAGGCTAACCGCTGCAACGTCACACGATGCTGGGATGATTCCCTGCTGTGGGCGTTCACTCAGCGGCGGAACGGGTGCTGGCCGGGCTGGATCCGGAGCAGCGGTCCGCGGTGACCGCCCCGGCCGGCCCGGTCTGCATCCTGGCCGGCGCCGGCACCGGCAAGACCCGGGCGGTGACCTCGCGGATCGCGTACCGGGCGTTGACCGGCGACATCGCCGGCCGGCATGTGCTGGCGGTCACGTTCACCGCCCGCGCCGCCGCCGAGATGCGCAGCCGGCTCGGCACGCTGGGGGTGCAGGGTGTGCAGGCGCGCACGTTCCACGCCGCGGCGCTGCGCCAGGTCCGCTACTTCGCGCCCCGGCTGCTGGCCGGGCGGGCCATGCCGGAGCTGCTGGACAGCAAGGTGCGGGTGGTCACGCTGGCCGCCGCCAAGGTCGGCCTGCGCGCCGACCGGGCCGCCGCGCGGGACTTGTCCGCCGAGATCGAGTGGGCCAAGTCGTCGCTGGTCGAGCCCGGGGAGTACGTGGTCGCCGCGGCCAAGGCGCTGCGCGAGACGCCGTACGAGCCGGCCCGGGTGGCGGACGTGTTCGACGCGTACGAGCGGCTCAAGCGCGGCAACGGGGTGATCGACTTCGAGGACATGCTGCGCGCCGCCGTCTGGGGCATCGAGGAGCACCCGGACGTCGCCGAGCAGGTGCGCAACCAGTACCGGCACTTCGTGGTCGACGAGTACCAGGACGTCAACCCGCTCCAGCAGCGGCTGCTGGAGGCGTGGCTGGGCGGCCGGGACGACCTCACAGTGGTCGGCGACGCCAGCCAGACGATCTACTCGTTCACCGGTGCCACCTCGTCGTACCTGGTCGACTTCCCCCGGCTGCACCGCGGCGCGACAGTGGTCCGGCTGGTCCGCGACTACCGCTCCACCCCGCAGGTCGTCGGCCTGGCAAACGCGGTGATCTCGCAGGCCCGGGGCGCCGAGGCGCGGCTGCGGCTGGAGCTGCACGGCCAGCGCCGGCCCGGCCCGGAGCCGGACCTGCGGATCTTCACCGACGAGCCGGCCGAGGCGAACGCGGTCGCGGCGCGCTGCCGGGCACTCGTGGCGGGCGGCACGCCGGCCCGGGAGATCGCGGTGCTGTTCCGCACCAACGCGCAGTCCGAGGCGTACGAGAAGGCGCTCTCCGAGGCCGGGGTGCCGTACGTGCTCCAGGGCGCGGAGCGGTTCTTCGAACGGCCCGAGGTGCGCCAGGCGATGATCGCGCTGCGTGCCGCCACCCGGTCGGCCGACGCCGGGACCCCGCTGCAGGCCGCCGTGGTCGAGGCGCTCACCGCCGTCGGCTGGGCCCCCGACGCACCCCCGCCCGGCGGCGCCGCGCGCGAGCGGTGGGAGGCGCTCGCCGCGCTGGTCCAGCTCGCCGAGGAGTACGCGGCGCAGGCCGAGGAGGAGCCCGGCCTGACCGGGTTCACCGAGGAACTCGCCCGGCGGGCCGCCCAGCAGCACGTGCCCACAGTCGAGGGCGTCACGCTCGCGTCGCTGCACTCGGCGAAAGGACTGGAGTGGGACGCCGTGTTCCTGGTCGGGCTGGCCGAGGGCACACTGCCGACCACGTACGCGAAGACCATGGAGCAGGTCGAGGAGGAACGGCGACTGCTCTACGTCGGGATCACCCGGGCCCGGGAGTGGCTCTGGCTGTCGTACGCCACGGCACGCTCGCCGGGTGGCCGGGCCCGACGGCCGTCGCGGTTCCTGCCGCAGCTCGACCGGTCCGGCGGTGGTGAGCGGGCCGGCGGCACCGGCCCGGCGCGGCGGGCCGAGCGGCGGCGGCCGCAGGTGGTCTCCTGCCGGATCTGCGGCGCCACGCTGCTCGCCGGCGCGGACCGCAAACTGGGCCGCTGCCCGACCTGCCCGTCGGACATCGACGAGGAGCTGTACGAGCGGCTGCGCGAGTGGCGGCAGCGGATCGCGGGCGCGCAGAAGGTACCGGCGTACGTGGTCTTCACCGACGCCACGCTCACCGCACTGGCCGAACGGAAGCCCGGCCGCACCGAGGAACTGGTGGCGATCGCCGGGATCGGGCCCCGAAAAGTCGGTCTTTACGGAGATACGGTGCTCGCCCTGGTGGCCGGCGCCACCGTGGACGACGTCTGCCCACAGAAAACTTCTGAAAACTAGCCGTAAATCGTTTGCCCTCGCCCGAGGGCGAGGAATAGCCTCATGACACACCTCGCGAGCGGCGCCGTTCTGGCTGCTCAAGAGGGATGAGTCCACGGTCGGCACGAGGAGAGTAGGGAGGTGGCACCAGTGAAGATCTTCAACTACGAGCGTCTCGCGGCGATGCCGTCTGCCGTCGCTCCGCTGTCGGCCGTCCGGGTGGCCCTCGCTGCTCGACCGTCGGCTCCGCAGGTGCACCAGGTCCAGGTTCAGGCCGAGCTGAACCTGACCGTTGCGCCGATCGCCGGAGTCGAGGGGACCAGTGGCTTCGCGGGCAAGGGCATCGATGGCGCCAAGAAGCGCACGGATGTCCGCGGCGTTCCACCTCGAGGTAGACCAGTCTGATCCATCAGACACCGGCTCACCTCGAGGCCGCGGAACCCGCTACCGGGATCCGCGGCCTCAGTTTTTTGCCCCGCCGAAGTACGTCGGAATGCGATCCACGAGATCGAAGTGAGAGAGAGGTGACCGGAGGATGAGTCTGGCGTTGGCCCCACTCGACGTGAGCGTCGAGGTGGAGGCGAACCTGCCCTGCCGGAAGTTCGACCCCGACCTGTGGTTCTCCGACTCGCCCGCCGAGCTGGAGCTGGCCAAGTCGCTCTGCGGGGACTGCCCGCTGCGCGTCGAGTGCCTCGCCGGTGCGGTCGAGCGAGCCGAGCCCTGGGGCGTCTGGGGCGGCGAGATCTTCGAGCGTGGCGCGGTCGTCCCGCGCAAGCGGCCCCGTGGCCGTCCGCGCAAGGAGGACCTCGCCCGTGACGCGCAGCTCCGGGTCGAGGCGGAGGCGCGACTGGCGGCCAGCGGGCTGTCCGAGTCGCGGAGCTCCGTCCGGCTGGCAGCCTGACACACCTACGTTCCGAGCCCGAACCGATGCCGGTGTCCCTCCACCGGCCGACCTGAGAGAGAAATTCTGATGCTGAACCTGCCGAACGGATTCGAGATGCAACTACTCCACGAAGCGTTGTCCAGGGCCCGAATGCGCCGGCCTCAGGCCGGTCGCACCACCACGAGCACTGAGGCAACCCGTTCCGCCCGTACCGTCGCCATGCGGAGTCGCAGCCAGTCGGCTCGCGACCTGGGCGTCCTGTAGAACGATCGAGCAAGAGAGGGGCGGTGACCTGTCGGTCACCGCCCCTCTCGCTGTGCTCACTCGCTCGCCGGGCCGCTCGTGACCGGCTTGCGCTCAGGCCACCGGCGCGAAGCCGGGCAGCCAGCGTTCCAGGATCGACCGGTAGGACGCCTTCGCCTCCAACTGGCAGAGCACCCCGATCGACCCCAGCGTCACCCGGTGGATCATCAGGTACGACGGGGGCAGGTTGAGCTGCCGGCTGAGCTGGTAGGCGGGGGAGCGAGGGCTGGCCAGCCGGGTCGCC
Source organism: Micromonospora sp. WMMA1947 (assembly GCF_027497355.1). NCBI lineage: Bacteria > Bacillati > Actinomycetota > Actinomycetes > Micromonosporales > Micromonosporaceae > Micromonospora > Micromonospora sp. WMMA1947. The sequence continues at coordinate 2,896,518 of NZ_CP114909.1, forward strand.
TCGCCGCGCAGCCAGGCCCGGGTGAAGCGGAACTCGTCCGCCGCGATCGGTTCCAGCATCGGCCGGAGGAAGTCGAGCACCGCCGGGGCGTCGATCGACTCCGTGCGGCTGACGAAGCCCTCGGCGCGCAGCCCCTCCACCACCGCGTCGGCGTCCCCGCGCAGCGCCAGCGCCGCGATCCGGCCGATCGGCTCGGGCGTGCCCTGTGGCATCCGGGCCACCGCCCCGAAGTCGATCACGCCGAGCCGGCCGTCCGGGAGCAGCCGGAAGTTGCCCGGGTGCGGGTCGGCGTGCAGCAGCCCGGCCCGCTCCGGCGCGGACAGGTGCAGCTCGGCCATCAGCCGGCCGGCCTCGTCGCGCTGCTCCTCGGTGCCCTCCCGGATGATCTGGGACAGCGGGATACCCTCCACCCACTCGGTGATCAGCACCCGCGGCGCGGCGTCGAGCACCTCCGGGATGAAGATGTCCGGGTCGTCGGCGTACGCGGCGGCGAACGCCCGCTGCGACTCCGCCTCCAGTTCGTAGTCCAGCTCCTCGGTGATGCGCTCACGCAGCTCGGCCAGGAGCGGCTTCACGTCCAGCCCCGGCTGGATGGCCCGGAACATGCCACCGAGCCGGGAGAGCTGCTTGAGGTCGGCGAGCAGCGCGTCACCGGCACCCGGGTACTGGATCTTCACGGCCACGTCCCGGTGCCGGGGGCCGCCCGCCGCTTCGTACCCCGGATCGCGCCACACCGCCCGGTGCACCTGGCCGATGCTTGCCGCGGCGGCCGGGGTGTCGTCGAACTCGACGAACCGGTCGCGCCAGTCCGGGCCGAGCTGCTCGGCGAGCACCTTGTGCACCGTCGCCGCCGGCAGCGGCGGCGCGGCCTCCTGGAGCTTCGTGAGCGCCTGCCGGTAGGGCGCGGCCACCTCCTCGGGCAACGCCGCCTCGAACACCGACAGGGCCTGGCCGAACTTCATCGCCCCGCCCTTGAGCTGCCCGAGCACGCTGAACAGCTGCTCGGCGGTGCGCTGCTGGATCTCGGCGGAGATGACGTCGGACGCGAGGCCGGTCACCCTCTTGCCCATGCCGAGAACGGTTCGACCGGCGAACCCGAGCGGCAGAGCGGCGAGTTTGGCGGTGCGGGACACGGCCCGGCGCGGGATGTCGGTCACCCGGCCATTGTTACCGACGCGGGGCCTCCGCTGCTGCCGTGCGGCGGGTAGCGGCCGGGGGCCGACCGGATCGGGCGACGCCCGCAGCAACCGCAGGAGGGGTGCGGCGGCCACCGTCGGTGACGGACACGGCCCGGCCCGCGGATCTCCACCGCGCCGCCGAGCGTCTCCGGCTGGGCGCCGTCGAGGTGGGCCAGCACCTCGGCCGTCGCGAAGGCCGTCGCGGCGAGCCGCGTGGCGGCGGCGCAGGCCCGCTCGCCCCGGTCGGCGGCGAGCTGGGCGGCGAGCGCGGGCCAGTCCGGATCCCGGTCGCCGCGGTGCAGGTCGAGGCAGCGCAGGCAGGGGCCGACGGGCGGGCGGACCAGCGGACCGACCACCGGTACGCCGCCCCGCAGGTCGAGCAGCAGGTGGGGCCGGCGTCGGCGGGCGTACCCGGTGGCGAGCAGTTCGGCCGGACGGTCGACGCCGAGCTGCACCACCAGATCCGGCCGGGCCGCCCGCAACGGGACGGTGACCGTGCCGGGTGCACACCGCGCCAGCACCGCGCGTACCGCCGGGGCCAGGGGCCGGCCCAGCTCCGCGGCGGTCAGGCCGGTCCCGACCAGGTCACCGGCACCGACCGGGCCGGCCAGATCGGGTACGACGTGCCCGACGCCCGCCTGGGCCAGCGCGACGGCGACCGCCGCGCCGAGCCGTCCGGTGCCGGTGACCAGCACCCGGGCGTCACGGCGGCGGCGCAGCAGCCGGGCCGGTGTGCCGGGCAGGTCGGGTGAGGCGAGCGCCAGCGCGGCGGCCTCGGCGGCCAGCCGGGCCCGGGTCGCACCGGCGAGGTCGCGGGGGAGCAGTGCCTGCGCCGGCACCACCAGCCCGGCGTTCCGGAGCGTGTCGTAGAGGGCGCGTGCCTCGTCGGGCGGGACCCGGGCGGCACGCGCCTCGGCCAGCACGGCGCGCTCGCTGCGGGTGCCGTCGAGCAGGTCGAGCAGGCGGGCCGTCCCCGGCGAGGACATCTCCAGCAGCACCGCGCGGCCGGGTGCCTCGCCGAGCTGGAGCGTGTGCCGGTCGCGCCAGAGACGGGTCAGGCCGGGCAGGAGCACGGGACGGACGAGCGGTGTCGGGTCGGTCACGCCACTGATCGTGACCGTATCCGCGCGCTCCGTCGCTCGTTGTCCACAGGTGCGGCGCGCCGTGGCCAGCGTTGTCCACAGGTTCTCGCCGGTTTTCCACAACCGACGGGTAACTCTGTCGGCTATACGACGGGGGAGGGCGGCCGACGGCCGTCCTCCCCCGTGTCTGTCGTACGGGTCAGACCTTGGCCTTGCCCAGGATGCGGTTCACTGTTGTGCCGCACACCGGGCACTTGCCCTTTGCCATGTTCATGCCGGTCTTCGAGACCTCCACGTGCCCCTCGAAGTCCCGCTTCTCCTTGCACTTCACGCAGTAACCGTTGTAGGTCTGGGCCTGGTCGGCCACGGTAGCCTCCTCGTCTCGTCCGCCGGAGGTGTCCCGGCGGGTATCCCTGCGGCGGCCCACGCGTGGCACCGGCGCCGGGGGGTTCTCCGCGGTCAGTCACCTGACCGTGGTTGGCGGACCCTACCCAGGTACGGGCGGTTCCATGTCAGCTGTGCGCCGACTCTGTGAGCAAGTCGACGTCGAGAGTGTGCCTGCCGAGTAACGTCGTATAAGTCAGTTTCGCGCGGACACGCCGGATGAATGCACCCAGATCCGCTTCGCGCGGCCCCGCCGACTGTTGCTCGTCGTAGATCACTTAACGTGAACAGGGCCGGTCAGGTGATGGTCAGCTACCGTCGCAAAGAATTTTTTCCGGACTCCTGACAATCAACCGCCACTTTCCGGGCGCGTGTCGTCGTGTTGACTCTTGCGGAGTCCTGGTCAGTACGCATTAGCTTTCCATCGTGACAGTCAACCGAGGCTGCGCGGACCGGTAATGGCCGTGACGCGGAAGCCCGTCGTCGAGGTGCGGCGCAGCCAGCGTCGGCGGCGCACGGTGTCCGCGTACCGGGACGGTGAGCGCGTCGTCGTGCTGATCCCCGACCAGTTCTCCCGGGCCGAGGAGAGCGAGTGGGTCGACCGGATGCTCGCCCGGCTCGCCGCCCGCGAGGGGCGGCTGGCCCGCTCGGACGCCGAACTGCTCGCGCGCGCCACCCGCCTGATCGACCTCTACCTGACCGAGCACGGGTCGGCCGCCGCGCCGGCGAGCGTCCGCTGGGTGACCAACCAGAACGGCCGCTGGGGCTCCTGCACGCCCGCCGACCGCACCATCCGGATCTCACACCGGGTCCAGGACATGCCCGACTGGGTGATCGACTACGTGCTGCTGCACGAGCTGGCGCATCTCATCGTGCCCAGCCACAACGCCGAGTTCTGGGCGCTGGTCGCCCGATACCCGAGGTCGGAACGTGCCCGCGGCTATCTGGAGGGCGTCGCCGCCACCGCCGCGATCCCCTGACCACCGCCCGCCCGTCGGTCCGTCCGTCGCGTCCGCCCGTCGCGTCCGTCCGTCCGTCGCGGTCGATCATGAAGTTGACCCGGCGTTCCGTCCGCTTCGTCACCGCCAACCTCATGATCGTGCGCGGACCCGGGGCGGGGTGGGGGTTAAGGTCGGCGAATGTCGCGACGTGTGGTGGTGGCGCTGCTCGGCCCGGTGACCTGGTCGCCGCCCGGTATCGATCCGGCGCGCTGGCGGACCGCGCTCGCCGAGGACGTGGTCGACCTGCTCGCCACGCTGAACGAGGTGGAGACCGCCGTCGCGGTCACCGCCCGGGACCGATGGCTGGCCGACGCGGTGGTCTGGCCCGGCACCCAGGTGTACGAGGTGCCCGAGCCGACGCCGAACGCGGTGTTCGCGGCGCTGGCCGGGGAGTCGTCCGGACAGGAGCCCGCGGCCACTCCGGGCGCGGCGGCGGTCACCGGTGACCGGGCGGCCCGCTACGACCAGGTGGCGGTGGTGGTGGCCGACGCGCCGGACGTGCCCGGGCTGACGCTCGGCAAGCTGCTGCGCCCGCTCACCACCCGGCCGGTGGCGGTGGCCCCGGTCGAGGGGAGCGGCACCGGGCTGCTGGGGGTGGCGGCGCGGCTGCCCGTACCGGCGTGGCTGCCGGCGCTGGACCTGAACACGACAGCGCCGGCCGAGGTGCGGCGGGCGGCACCGAGCCCCGGGGACGTGGCGGTCACCGCCGGCTGGCACCGCATGCGCGGCCCGGCCGACCTGGCCGCGCTCGATCCCGCCGTCGAGGGCTGGGAGGCCACCCGAGCCCTGTTGTCCGGCCGCCCCGTCTGACCCGCCGCCGCCCCGCCCGCGCCCACACCGCTCCACCCCGCCGATTTCGTCGATCTGTGAGTGAGGCTCCCGGCTCCACCGATCCCACCTCGCGGAACGCCAGTCTCGCCCGATGGGCGGCGCCCGACGCAGCAACAAGCTGATCGAGGAACTCCCGCCCGCGCCGCCCCGAAACCTCTGCGATCTTGGAGTTGTGGCGCCCGACAGACGCCGCATTCAGGGCATCCTGGGCGCCGCAACCCCAAGATCGACGGGGCGGGACGGGACGCGGACGGGGCCCGCACGGTGAACCGTGCGGGCCCCGTTCGGCGTGGGTGTCAGCGCTTGTCGTCGTCCTCGCCGGGGGACTTCTCCTCGGGGGCGCCCGGGGCGGAGAAGTCGAAGTTCGCCAGCTCGTCGTCGAGATCGGTGCTCGTCGCGGCGAACGCCTCCGGCGCGGCGAAGTCGTCGTCGGAGGGCAGCAGGTCGGGGTGGCCCCAGACCGCGTCCCGGCCGGCGATGCCCCGGTGCTCGGTCAGCGCCTCCCACAGCACCGTCGCCTCGCGCAGTCGGCGGGGCCGCAGTTCGAGGCCGACCAGCGCGGCGAACGTCTGCTCGGCCGGGCCACCCGCAGCGCGGCGGCGGCGGAACGCCTCGCCGAGGCGTACCACGTTGGGGAGGCGGTCACCTGCGGCGCTGTCGACGACGTGGCAGACCCAGCCCTCGACCAGGGCGAGGACGGTCTCCAGCCGGGCCAGCGACGCCTTCTGCGCGGGCGTGTCCTCGGGCGTGAAGATGCCCTCCAGCGCGATCGCCTGCATCGACTCCGGGTCGGTCGGGTCGACCCGGCCCATCGCCTCCTCGATCGCCTCCCGGTTGACCCGGATGCCCGCGGCGTAGTTCTCCACCGCCGTCAGCACGTGCCCGCGCAGCCACGGCACGTGCTGGAACAACCGCTGATGGGCGGCCTCGCGCAGGGCCACGTAGAGGCGTACCTCGTCCTCGGGCAGCTCCAGGCCCTCGCCGTACGCCTTGATGTTGGCGGGGACGAGCGCGGCGGTGCCGGCGGGGCCGAGCGGCAGGCCGATGTCACCGGCGGAGAGCACCTCGGCGGCGAGCGAGCCGAGCGCCTGGCCGAGCTGGCCGCCGAAGAGGGCGCCGCCCAGCGTGGCGACCATCGACTGCATCGGGCCGAGCTGGGCGCGCGCCTCCGGCGGCACCAGGTCGCCCATCGCGCCGACCATCCGGCTGGCCACCGGGTCGCAGAGCTTGCGCCACACGTCGAGCGTCTTGAAGATCCACTCGTTGCGGTTCCAGGCGACCGAGGTGCGGATGCCGGAGGGCCACGAGGTCGCCGGCTCCAGCCAGAGGTCGGCGATGCGCAGCGCCTCCTCGACCGCGTTGCGTTCGAACGGCGACACCGCCGGGTCGCCGGCGGCGGCGAGCTGGCTGGCGGCTACCTGCCGGGCCAGGTCCCAGTTGACCGGCCCGCTGCCCGGCGCCGAGAGCAGGTGCTGCAACTGCGACATGAACTGCTGCATCGCCGCGGGATCGTTGGGGTCCGGTGGTTGACCACCCGGGAGCGCGAAACCGAACGGAATATCAGGCACGACCTCTACGGTACGCGCGCGCCGCCGCAGGTCGTGCCACTCGGCGTTGCGCTGAGGGCGAAGTCCTCGGGTCACCGCGCCGGGCGGCCGGGTACGGATCGGTACGCTCTGGCCCATGAGACGTCGCGGCGTGACCGTCCTTCTCGGTGCCCTGCTCACCGCCCTGCTCAGCGTCGGCGTGCTGAGCGTGCCGCTGCCGTACGTGGTGCTCGGCCCCGGTCCGACGGTGAACACGCTGGGCAGTGAGGACGGCAAGGAGGTCATCCAGGTGACCGGCCGCGCGACGTCCACCTCCGCCGGTCAGCTCCGTCTCACCACAGTCGGTGTGCAGCCGACAGTGCGGCTGCGTTCGGCGCTGGCCGGGTGGTTCTCCTCGGACGAGGCGGTGGTGCCGCGGGAGCTGGTCTACCCGCCGGGGGAGTCGCAGGAGGAGGTCGAGAAGCGCAACGCGGAGGACTTCCAGAACTCGCAGACCAGCGCCGAGACGGCGGCGCTGCGTGAGCTGGGCTACCCGATCAAGGTCCTGGTCAAGGCGGTCACGGCGGGTGGCCCGTCGGCTGGCGTGCTACGGCCCGACGACGTGCTCACCTCGGTGGACGGGGTCCAGGTGACGAGCGCCGCCAAGCTCACCGAGCTGATCCGCGCGAAGCCGGCGGGCACCGCGCTGACGATCGGCTACACCCGTGGTGAGACCCCTGGTACGGCCACGGTGACCAGCCGCGAGCAGGACGGCCGGCCGCGCATCGGGGTGGAGATCGACCAGCAGCAGCCGCACCCGTTCACCCTGAAGATCGACCTGGGTGACATCGGCGGGCCGAGCGCCGGGCTGATGTTCTCGCTCGGCATCATCGACAAGCTGGAGCCGGCCGACCTGACCGGCGGCAAGATCATCGCCGGTACCGGCACCATCGACGACGAGGGTCGCGTCGGCCCGATCGGCGGCATCGCGCAGAAGCTGGTCGGCGCCAAGGACGCGGGCGCGAAGGCGTTCCTGGTGCCGGCCGACAACTGCGCCGAGGCGGTCCGCAACCCGCAGCCGGGCCTGCCGCTGCTGAAGGTCGCCACGCTGGGTGAGGCATTGAAGGCACTCGAGACGCTGCGCGCCGGGGGACAGCCGACGCGCTGCTGAGGCGGGCCGGGCGCCGACCGGCTGGCGGATCGTGACGTGACCTTGACCCGACGTGCTCAGGAACACCCCGTACTCTTGGTGCCTGGTCGGAGCCGATCACATCGAGCGTGCGGAGCCAACAGTGGTCATGCGTAGCAGTCCCTTACCGAGGATGAGCCGGCGCGGACGCGTCACCATCGGTGTCCTGATCGGGGTGTTCATCTTGTTCACCCTCCTCGGGTGGGGCGTGAACGCGTGGACCGACTGGCTCTGGTTCGACGAGGTCCGCTACACCCAGGTCTTCACCGGCGTGCTCGCCACCCGCCTGCTGTTGTTCCTGGTGATCGGCGCCGGCATGGCGCTGCTCGTCGGCGGCAACCTCTGGCTGGCCTACCGGCTGCGGCCCAAGATGCGCCCGCACTCGGCCGAGCAGGCCACGCTCGAGCGCTACCGGATGCTGCTGAGCCCGCGGCTCGGCACCTGGATCGCGCTCGCCGCCGCCGTCGTCGGCCTGTTCGCCGGCCTCTCCGCGCAGAGCCGCTGGGGTCAGTGGCTGCTGTTCCGCAACGGCGGCGACTTCGGGGTGAAGGACCCGGAGTTCGGCATCGACGTCGGCTTCTACGTCTTCCAGCTGCCGTTCTGGCGCTACCTGCTCGGCGTCGGTTTCACCGCCGTGGTGCTGTCGCTGCTCGGCGCGCTCGCCGTGCACTACATCTTCGGCGGCGTGCGCCTGCAGGGCATCGGCGACCGGATGACGAACGCCGCCCGCGCCCACCTCAGCTCGCTGGTCGCCGTGTTCGTGCTGCTCAAGGCCGTCGCCTACGTGCTGGACCGGCGGGCCATGCTGCTGGAGTACAACGAGGGCGCCAAGCTCTACGGCGCCGGCTACGCGGACGTGAACGCGCTGCTCCCGGCGAAGGAGATCCTCGCCTGGATCTCCGTCCTGGTGGCGCTGGCGATCATCGTGTTCTCCAACGCGGTGATGCGGAACCTGGTCTGGCCGGGCATCTCGCTCGCCCTGCTGGGCGTCTCCGCGGTGGCGATCGGCGGCATCTACCCGTGGGCCGTGCAGACCTTCGAGGTCAAGCCGAGCGCCCGGGACAAGGAGGCGCCGTACATCGAACGCAGCATCAAGGCCACCAGGTCCGCGTTCGGCCTGGAAGGCGCGAAGACCACACCGTACGCGGCCAGCAACCTTGTTCCACCCGCCAGCCTGGCCACCGACACCTCGGTGGTGCAGAACATCCGGCTGCTCGACCCGCAGTTGGTCTCCGAGACGTACACGCAGCTCCAGCAGGTCCGGGGCTTCTACGACTTCGGTTCGAAGCTGGACATCGACAGGTACTCGGTCAACGACAAGACCTCCGACTACGTGGTCGGCGTCCGTGAGATCAACTACGGCGAGCTGACCGACCAGCAGAGCAACTGGATCAACCGCCACACCGTCTACACCCACGGGTACGGCCTGGTGGCCGCCCCGGCGAACCAGGTGGTCTGCGGCGGCCAGCCGTACTTCGTCTCCGGCTACCTCGGCGAGAAGGCGCAGGAGGCGTGCTCCGCGCCGACCGAGGAGATCCCGGCCCAGCAGCCGCGGATCTACTACGGCGAGCGGATGGAGGCGAACGACTACGCGATCGTCGGGCAGACCGGTGACCGCAACGTCGAGTTCGACCGGCCCACCTCCACCGGCGGTGAGCAGTACTACACCTACACCGGCGAAGGCGGCGTCAAGATCGGCTCGTTCCCGCGCCGGCTGCTCTACGCGATCAAGGAGCAGGAGTCGAACTTCCTGCTCTCCGAGGCGGTCAACGAGAACTCGAAGCTGCTGTACGTGCGTAACCCGCGCGACCGGGTGGAGAAGGTCGCGCCGTTCCTCACGCTCGACGGCGACCCGTACCCGGCCGTGGTCAACGGGCGCGTCCTGTGGATCATCGACGGCTACACCACGGCGGCGACCTACCCGTACGCCGAGCGGGTCAACCTCCAGGCCGAGACGACCGACGAGCTGACCGGCCGGGGCACGTTCCAGCTCGCCCGGGAGAACGTCAACTACATCCGCAACTCGGTGAAGGCGACAGTCGACGCGTACGACGGCACGGTCAAGCTCTACTCGTACGACGACACCGACCCGGTGCTCAAGGCGTGGAACAAGGCGTTCGGCGGTGACCTGGTGCTGCCCAAGGGCGACATCCCGCCGGAGCTGGCCGAGCACTTCCGCTACCCGGCCGACCTGTTCAAGGTGCAGCGCAACCTGCTGACCAAGTTCCACGTCACCGACCCCGGCGACTTCTACTCCGGCCAGGACTTCTGGCAGGTGCCGAACGTGCCGGACGCGCCGGACAGCGGGCAGAAGCAGCCGCCGTACTACCTGTTCACGCAGTTCCCCGGGCAGGAGGGACCACGCTTCCAGCTGACCTCGGCGGTCACCCCCAACGGGCGGCAGAACCTCGCCGCGCTGGTCTCCGGGTCGTACGTCGACGGCCAGCCGAGACTGGAGGTGCTGGAGCTGCCCGACCAGACCCGCATCTCCGGGCCGACGCAGGTGCACCAGCAGATGACCAACAACGGTGACATCCGGCAGCAGCTCAACCTGCTCTCCTCCAACCAGGCGCAGGTGCAGTACGGCAACCTGCTCTCCCTGCCGTTCGCCGACGGCATGCTCTACGTCGAGCCGGTGTACGTGAAGAGCAGCAGCACCGACGCGTACCCGCTGTTGCAGAAGGTGCTGCTCTCCTACGGTGACGGCGGCTCGTACGTGGTGCTCGCCAACAACCTCAACGACGGCATCAAGCAACTCGTCGAGCAGGGCAAGCGGGCACCGAACAACAACCCGCCGCCGAGCACCGACGACAACCCGACGCCCGACAATCCCACGCCGTCGCCGACCGCGGGCGACAACAACACGCCGCCGGTGAGCGGGGAACTGGCCCAGGCCGCCGCCCGGGTGCAGACCGCGATCGCCGAGGTCAAGGCCGCGCAGGCGTCCGGCGACTTCGAGCGGTACGGGCGTGCGCTGAAGGCGCTGGACGAGGCGATGAGCGCGTTCCAGCAGGCCCAGGCCGCGGCGAACGGCTCAGGTAACCCCGCGCCGTCGGGCAGCGCCTCGCCACCGGCACCGACGTCACCCGCGCCGACACCGAGCGGCTGACGCCGAGCTGACACCACGAGCCCGTGGTCCGGGACCGCAACGGTCACCCGGACCACGGGCTCTGTCGTGAAGCGGACTCCCCGGCCGCAACCCCCGCAGCACGTCGGGCCGGGCCGTCCGGTACGGCTACGCGGTGGCCGGTCGCTGCCGTACCGCCGGGCCGGTGCGCCCGCGGACGAGGTGCCGTCCGGCAACTACCGGCACAGCATCACGATCTACCGGGCCGGTGCGGCGGCCCCGGCGCTGGCCGAGGTGCGCGTGGCGGTCCGGGCCTGCCCCGAGCAGCCCGCCCGGGGCGGCCGTCGGTGACGGTGCTGTGGGAGCAGGGGCGATCCGGCGGTGGTGGGACTGAGTACCCGTTTTGCGCCTCCCCCGGTCGGTGCGCTACGGTTGTCGAGCCGACGCGGGGTGGAGCAGCTCGGTAGCTCGCTGGGCTCATAACCCAGAGGTCGCAGGTTCAAATCCTGTCCCCGCTACTCGTGGCGAAGGCCCCGGAGTTCTCTCCGGGGCCTTCGCCGTTTCCGCCGGTGTCCCACGCGCATCTGCGGATCGCGCGCCGTGGTCACGGTCCGCGACCGGCTCGGCAGAAGAGAAGTCCCGAGACGCATATGACTGAGAGTCATGATTATGACTCTCAGTCATATCGCCAGAGAGTCTCGTGCTCGACCTCGCCCGGCGGGACTTCGGATCGTCGTGCGGTGCCCGAGGGGGATTCCGGGGGACCCGGCTGATCTCCAGGATCGGAGTGCGATAAGCTGTACGAGCCGACGCGGGGTGGAGCAGCTCGGTAGCTCGCTGGGCTCATAACCCAGAGGTCGCAGGTTCAAATCCTGTCCCCGCTACTCGTGACGAAGGGCCCGGAGTTCGCTCCGGGCCCTTCGCCGTGTCCGGCGACATCCTTTCCGTCCGCCGTGCCCCGGTTGCGGGTCTCGGCGAGGATGGGGGCATGTCTGGATGGAACAAGTGGTGGGGCCGCCTGGGCGCGGTCCTCGGTACGGTCGTGCTCTCGGTCTTCGTGCCGGTCGCGGCCTGGGCGTCGTCGGGCACCGGCGAGATCGTGGTGGAGGCCGCCCGCCGTCGTTCCCGCGGCGGGTTCGGCTTCCTCGGCCTGCTCTGCTGCCTTGTGGTGGTCGGCGGCATCGTGCTGCTGGTGGTGCTGCTCACCCGTAACCGCCGCAACCGCCCCCCGCGCTGAGCCCTCGCCCGCCCTGTCCGCCTCGGGCGGGGCGGGTCACTCGGCCAGGGCGGTGTTCGCCTGAGCCATGAAGCGGGAGGTCGCGGTGCGGGCGCCGGCCTGCTTGCCGCGGATGCTCTCGGCCGCGTCGATCAGCAGCTCGCGCACCTTGGCGTGCCCCTTGGGCGGCGGCGCGGGGGACGGACCGGCCAGATCGTCCAGCTCGGCGCCGAGCGCCGTCATGCGCTTCTCGGCCCGGCCGGTCACCTCCGCGGCGACGAACGAACGCACCTGCTTGCTCGCGTTCAAGCCGCGTTCGACGCCGAGGAGCCGACCGGCCGCCACGTTCGTGGTCAGGAAGTCGAGCACGTTCACCACCGCCTCCGGGTGGCGGGTGCCCCGGAAACCGGCCCAGTACATCGACGCCCGGGGCCACTGGGCGGCGGGCGTACCGGGGAAGGCGACGGCGCCCAGTTCGTCGTCGGCCAGGCGCTGCAACTCGGGCAGCTGGTGCGACCAGGCGAACGAGGCTGCGGTGTGCCCGGTGACCACGAGCTGGCGGGCCAGCTCGCCGCTGTCGGCCTGCTCGACCAGGGCGGCGCTCGGCGTGGCCCGGTCGAAGCGCGCCACCTCCCAGAACTCGAACCAGGCGAGCAGTTCGGCGGAGCTGAAGCCGAGCTGCCGGCCCTGGTACAGCTCGCTGCCCTGGCCGCGCAGCCAGAGCCAGAACGCCCGGTAGTCGCCGGAGGCGTCCATGGTGCCCGCCACCCGGTTGCCGGAGGCGCGGGTGACGCGGGCGGCCCAGCTCACGTACTCCTTCCAGGACATCCCGGTGCGCGGCTCGGGCTGGTCCAGCCGGCGCAGCAGACCGCGGTTGAACACCAGCGCCGCGCTCGTCTGCGCGGCGGGCACGCCGACGGTCCGCTCGTCCACCCGCCCGTAGCGGGCCAGCTGCTCCGGCACCTCACGCAGGTCGAGCCGCTCGTCCGCGGCGTACGGGGTGAGGTCCAGCAGGATGTCCCGGCCGGCGTACTCGGTGAGCAGGGTGTCGTCGATCTGGAACAGGTCCGGCGCGTTGCCGCCGGTGGCCTGGGTGGCGAGGCGGTCGTAGTAGCCGCTCAGCCCCTGCCAGGTGACCCGGAAGCTGACCCGCGGGTTCTGCTGCGAGTACAGCCGCAGCGCCTGTTCGGTGGCCTGGGCGCGGCGGGCGTCGCCCCACCAGAACACGGACAGCTCGACCGGGCCCTCGTCGGCGGCCACCTCCTCCGGGCTGCATCCGGTGAGCAGCGGCAGCGTTCCGGCGGCGAGCGGCAGACCGGCGAGCGCGCCGAGGAACCGTCGCCGGTCGAGCCCGGGACGGGGTACGGACTGCGGAGCGCGCACAGGTCTCTCTCCGAAGGTGGGGTGGACGGATCATTTCACCGGCCCCCGGCCGGGTGTCAACGCCGGACGGGACGCCGGTGGGCGCGCCCGGCGGCCCGCGCTGCTCATGGTGTACTAGCGCCGTGGAACTTCTGCACTCGGGCAAGGTCCGGGACGTCTACGCCGACGGCGAGGACCTGATCCTGGTCGCCACCGACCGCGTCTCCATCTACGACGTGGTGCTGCCGACCCCGATCCCGGACAAGGGCCGCCTGCTCACCGCGCTGTCGCTGTGGTGGTTCGAGCAGCTGTCCGACCTGGTGCCGAACCACGTGATCTCCGCGACGGACGTACCGGAGGAGTTCGCCGGCCGGGCGATCCGCTGCCGGCGGCTGGAGATGGTGCCGGTCGAGTGCGTGGCCCGGGGCTACCTGACCGGCGGCGGCTTCGCCGAGTACCAGCGCACCGGCTCGGTCTCCGGGGTGCCGCTGCCCCGCGGCCTGGTGGAGGCGTCGATCCTGCCCGAGCCGATCTTCACGCCGTCGACCAAGGCGCCGAAGGGCGAGCACGACGAGCCGATCACGTACGAGCAGGTGGTGGACAAGGTCGGGCCGGAGGTCGCCGAGCGGCTGCGGCAGATCACCGTCGACGTCTACCGGCGCGGTGCGGAGATCGCCGCCGAGCGGGGCATCCTGATCGCCGACACGAAGCTGGAGCTGGGCTGGGCGGCGGACGGCACGCTGGTCCTCGGCGACGAGGTGCTCACGTCCGACTCGTCCCGGTTCTGGCCGGCCGAGTCGTACCAGCCGGGCCGCGCGCAGTTCTCCTACGACAAGCAGTACGTGCGGGACTGGGCCACGGCGAGCGGCTGGGACAAGCAGCCGCCCGCGCCGGAGGTGCCGGCCGAGGTGATCGAGGCGACCCGGGCCCGCTACGTCGAGGTGTACGAGAAGCTCACCGGCAACCGCTGGGACTGACGCTCAGTCGACCCAGTCGAGCGTGCGCCGCACCGCCTTGTGCCACTGGCGCAGCTCACGCTCCCGGTGCGCCGGGTCCATCGTCGACTCCCACTGCGCGTCCGAGCGCCACTTCTCGCGCAGCGTGGCCAGGTCGGGCCAGAACCCGACGGCCAGGCCGGCGGCGTAAGCGGCGCCGAGGCACGTCGTCTCGGTGATCCGGGACCGCACGACCGGCACGTCCAGCACGTCCGCGAGGAACTGCATCAGCAGTTCGTTGCCGGTCATCCCGCCGTCGACCCGCAGCCGGCGCAGCGCCACGTCGGAGTCGGCGTTCATCGCGTCCACCACCTCCCGGGTCTGGAAGGCCGACGCCTCCAGCACCGCGCGGGCCAGGTGCCCCTTGGTGATGTAGCCGGTCAGCCCGGCGATCACGCCCCGGGCGTCGCTGCGCCAGTGCGGGGCGAACAGGCCGGAGAAGGCCGGCACCACGTAGCAGCCGCCGTTGTCGTCGACAGTACGGGCCAGCTCCTCGACCTGCGGGGCGGTGGAGATCAGGCCGAGGTTGTCGCGCAGCCACTGCACCAGCGAGCCGGTGACCGCGATGGCGCCCTCCAGCGCGTACACGGCGGGCTGGCCCTCGATCCGGTACGCCACCGTGGTGAGCAGGCCGTGCCGCGACGGCACCGGGCTGGCACCGGTGTTGAGCAGCAGGAAGCTGCCGGTGCCGTAGGTGCACTTGGCCTCGCCGGGCTGGAAGCAGGTCTGCCCGAACAGCGCCGCCTGCTGGTCGCCGAGCGCGCTCGCCACCGGCACCCCGGCCAGCACCCCCCGGGCGGTGCCGTACACCTCGGCCGAGCTGCGGATCTCCGGCAGCACGGCGGCCGGGATCCGCAGCGCGTCGAGCAGCTCCGGGGCCCAGTCGAGCGTCTCCAGGTCCATCAGCATGGTGCGGCTGGCGTTCGTCACGTCGGTGACGTGCCGGCCGGTCAGCTTCCAGATCAGCCAGCTGTCCATGGTGCCGAACAGCACCTCGCCGCGTTCGGCCCGCTCGCGCAGCCCGTCGACGTGGTCGAGCAGCCAGCGCAGCTTCGGGCCGGCGAAGTAGGTGGCCGGGGTCAGGCCGGTGCGGGCCCGCAGCCGCTCCTCGTCGTACGTCCCGGTCAGCTCGCGCAGCAGCGGGCCGGTGCGGGTGTCCTGCCAGACGATCGCGTTCGCCACCGGGCGGCCGGTCTCCCGGTCCCACACCACTGTGGTCTCGCGCTGATTGGTGATGCCCACCCCGGCGAGCATCTCGGTGCCGATGTCCGCGCTCGCCAGCGCCTCGCGCACCACGTGCTCGACGTTCGTCCAGATCTCCTCGGCGTCGTGCTCGACCCAGCCGGGCCGGGGGAAGATCTGCCGGTGCTCGCGCTGGGCCACTGTGACGATCTCACCGGCCCGGTCGAAGACGATGCAGCGCGAGGACGTGGTGCCCTGGTCGATGGCGGCGACGAACTCTGCGGTCACGGCAGCACCGTACCCGCCGCGAGCGTCCACCGTCTCCTCCCCGCGGCCCGTACGATCATCAGACGTGCGTGACATTGCCGTGTTCAGCGGGTCGGCCCATCCCGACCTCGCCGCCGAGATCTGCGCCCACCTCCACGTCCCGTTGCACCCGGTGCGGGTGTCCCGGTTCGCCAACGACTGCCTCGAGGTGCAGTTGCAGGCGAACTGCCGGGAGCGCGACGTCTTCCTCATCCAGCCGCTGGTGCCGCCGGTGCAGGAGCACCTGGTCGAGCTGCTGCTCATGATCGACGCGGCCCGGGGCGCGTCGGCCGCGCGGATCACCGTGGTGCTGCCGCACTACGCGTACGCGCGGTCGGACAAGAAGGACGCGCCGCGCATCTCCATCGGTGGCCGGCTCGTCGCCGACCTGCTGACCTCCGCGGGCGCGCACCGGGTGCTGGCCATGACGCTGCACTCGCCACAGGTGCACGGCTTCTTCAGCGTCCCGGTGGACCACCTGCACGCGCTGCGCGAGCTGGCCACCCACTTCAAGGGGTACGACCTGAGCAACGCGGTGGTGGTCTCGCCGGACCTGGGCAACGCCAAGGAGGCCGCCGCGTTCGCCCGGATGCTGGGCACGCCGGTGGCGGCGGGCGCGAAGCAGCGCTACAGCGACGACCGGGTGCAGATCAGCACGATCATCGGCGACGTGGCGGACCGGGACGTGATCGTGCTGGACGACGAGATCGCCAAGGGCAGCACGGTGATCGAGCTGATCTCGCACCTGCGCGAGCGGCGGGTCCGCTCGATCCGGCTGGCCTGTACGCACGGCCTGTTCTCCAGCGGCGCGCTGGAGCGGCTGAGCGCGCAGGAGGGCGTCCTGGAGATCGTCTGCACCAACACGGTGCCGATCCCGGCGGACAAGCGGGTGCCGAAGCTGGAGGTGCTGTCGGTGGCGCCGGCGCTGGCCGAGGCGATGCGGCGGATCCACAACGGGGAGTCGGTGAGCGCCCTGTTCGCCTGACGGTGGCGGGTCAGCCGTCCAGCGGACCGGTGGCGGGCTGGCGGGTGGCGAGCGCGGCGGTGATCCGGACGACGGTGCCGGCGGCGCCGGTCTCCACCTCCATCGCGTCGCTCAACTCGCGGGCCAGCCAGAGACCCCAGCCGCCGGCGGTGTCCGGCGCGGGCCGTTCGCGGTCGCGCAGCCGCCGTTCGCTGATCCCGGGCCCGTGGTCGGCGACCTCGCAGACCAGTTCGCCGTTCCGCTCCCAGAGCCGCAGCCAGCCCTGCCCGCCGCCGTGGCGGACCGCGTTGGTGATCAGCTCGTTGACCGCCAGCACGAAGTCGTCCAGCCGTTGGCCGGACAGGCCGGAGCCGTGCGCGCAGGAGGTGACCGAGTGCCGCAGCCCGGTCACCTGCGCCTGGTCGAAGGCGGTGGCGAGAAGCAGGGAAGGTTCGATGGGCACAACCGTACGCGGTGCGGGGAGTTCTGCGTCTGTCATGACCCCGTCCCGACGATGGCTCTCGACGACTTTCGCGGCATTTCCACCGTACGTCAGGGTTTCTCGGGCCGCACCGGGCGGGGTGCCCTGGACCGGCTGTGACAGGGTGTCGCACATGCCGTCGTCCTCCGGCCTCGAGGGCCCGTTCTGGCGATCGATAGCGGTGTTCCGCTTCGCCGCGCTCGCGTACGTCGGACTGGTCGTGCTGCGCGACGCGGGCAGCTACGCGCACCCGGTCGCCGCGGGCGGTGTCCTGCTGGCGATGCTGGCGTGGAGCGGCGTGACGGCGGCCGCCTACGGCCGTCCGGCCGGGCGGCGCTGGCCGCTGCTGCTGGCCGACCTCGGTGTGGTGCTGGCGATCATCCTGGTCACGCCGTGGGTGGTCGGCCAGGCGGCGCTCGCCGCCGGAGTGCCGATGCTGACCGCCGCCTGGCTGGCCGGGCCGGTGCTGGCCTGGGCGGTCGCCGGCGGACGCCGCCGTGGCGCGGTGGCGGCGATCGTGCTCGGCGGCGCCGACCTCGCCACCCGCGACCGGATCAGCCCGTCCGCGCTGACCGGGGCGATCCTGATGCTGCTCGCCGGCGTGGTGGTCGGGCACGTGGCGCGGCTGGCGGTGCAGGCGGAGGAGCGGTTGCAGCGGGCGGTGGAGCTGGAGGCGGCCACCCGGGAGCGGGAACGGCTGGCCCGCGACATCCACGACTCGGTGCTCCAGGTGCTCGCGCTGGTCCGGCGGCGCGGCGCGGACCTGGACGGCGAGGCGGCCGAGCTGGCCCGGCTGGCTGGCGAGCAGGAGGAGGCGCTGCGGGCGCTGATCGGCCGGACGGGCGCGCCGCCGGATCGGGCCGGGGACGAGCAGGACCTGCGCGACCTGATCGACAGGTACGCCTCGGCCACCGTCGTGGTGTCCGCGCCCGCCACACCGGTGCCGTTGCCGGCGCGGGCCGCTGGTGAGCTGGGTGCCGCGGTCGGCGCGGCGCTGGACAACGTGGCCCGGCACGCCGGCGGGCGGGCCTGGGTGCTGATCGAGGACGAGGAGGAGACGGTGACCGTCTCGGTACGCGACGAGGGACCGGGGATCCCGGAGGGCCGGCTCGCGGAGGCCGCCGCGCAGGGCCGGCTCGGGGTGGCGCAGTCCATCCGTGGCCGGGTGGCCGACCTGGGCGGCGAGGTGCGGATCGTGTCCGCGCCCGGCGCCGGCACCGAGATCGAGCTGGTCGTGCCGAGGAGCCGCGGATGAGCATCCGGGTGATGGTGGTCGACGACCACCCGATGTGGCGCGAGGGCGTGGCCCGTGACCTCACCGAGGCGGGCCACCAGGTGGTGGCGACGAGCGGTGAGGGGCGGCAGGCGGTACGGGTGGCCGCGGCGGCCCGCCCCGACCTGGTCGTGCTCGACCTTCAGCTGCCGGACATCTCCGGCGTCGAGGTGATCCGGGGTCTCCGCGCCGCACTGCCGGACGTGCGGGTACTCATGCTCTCGGCCAGCGGCGAGGCGCAGGGCGTGCTGGACGCGGTCAAGGCCGGCGCCACCGGCTACCTGATCAAGTCGGCCGCACCGGCGGAATTCCTGGACGCGGTGCGGCGCACGGCGGCCGGCGAGCCGGTGTTCACACCCGGCCTGGCCGGGCTGGTGCTGGGGGAGTACCGGCGGCTGGCCGCGGCGCCGCCCGCCCCGCACGACGACGCACCCCGGCTCACCGAACGGGAGACCGAGGTGCTGCGTCTGGTCGCCAAGGGGTTGTCCTACAAGCAGATCGCCGACCGGTTGAGCCTGTCCCACCGGACGGTGCAGAACCACGTGCAGAACACCCTGGGCAAGCTCCAGTTGCACAACCGGGTCGAACTGACCCGGTACGCCATCGAGCGGGGCCTGGACGAGTGAGCGGTCAGCGCGCGTCCGGCGGCCGCGTCTCGTGGATCGCCAGCTCCTCCGCGCTGGCCCCGCCGCCGGCCGCGCCCGCGTCGTAGGCCACGTTGTCGGTCTCCTGGTCGGTGTGCGCGCCCTCGTCCGGCTCGACCAGCCGGCCCACCTGGTGGTCGGCGACGGTGCCGAGCTGGCCGTGGTCGTACACCGACACCGGGGAGTTCGGGTCCGACACCGGGCCCAGGTCGATCACGTCGGCGTCGAGCTGGGCCTGCGCGGCGGCCTCCTCGCTGTCCGCCTCGGCCGCGATGTCCGGATCGACCGGGCCGGCGAGCGGGTCGTCGGCGGGGCGCTCGTACCGCTCGCGCTGGAGCTTGTAGTCCAGCGACTCGCCGTCGAGCTGCTCCTCCGCCGTGGTGCCGAACTGGTCCACGGCGACCGGCGTACGGTCACCGGGGAGCTGGGCCGGCTCGGGGCCGTCCGCCTCGCGCCCGGTCAGCACGTCGTCGTTGGCGGTGGAGTCGTCGTCGGCGGTGTCGGGCAGGCCCTCCGCCTCGGGATCGGACACGGGGGTGGGGTACTCGTCGTCGCGCATGCCCGGGAACTACCCACTGCGCTCCCCGCCCTAACCGCGACCGGCCGGGTGGATCGGGAGCAACGGTGCGAAAAGGCACCTCAGTTGCGGTACGCCGCTTCGTCCTCGGGGTACAGCACGCACCACACCACCTTGCCGTCCGGCAGTGCCGTGCTGCCCCAGCGCCGGGCCACCGTGTCGATCAGCAGCAGCCCTCGCCCGCCCACCGAGTCCACCGGTGCGGGCCCGCCGTACGCGGGCCGCCCGGTCGAGTGGTCCCGGACCGCCAGGTGCAGCGCGCCGCCGCGCGGGGCCAGCCGGAGCGTCATCGGCGTGACGGCGTGCGCCACCACGTTGTTGACCATCTCGGTGACCGCGATGCAGGCCGGCTCGACCAGCTCCGGCAGACCCCACCTGACGCACCCGCCGGTGACCAGGACCCGCGCCTCACGGGCGGCCTCGACCACCGGGGGTAGTTCGACCTCGATCGGCTCGGGCGGCGCCTCCCGCGGCGGCCCGTCCGGGTCGAGCAGCAGCTCGGCGGCGGGCCAGTCGGCGACCGCCCGGCAGACCTCGTCCAGCGCGTCGCGGGCCAGCGGGTCGGGGATCCGTACCCCGGACAGGTCCACCAGCAGCGCCCCGGGGCGCCGCCACAGCCGGGCGAGCAGCGCGTCCCGTACGGCCTGCACCTCGGACCGGTCGAGCACCCCGGTCAGCCGGACCGTCGGGGACGAATCGTCGGTCTCCACCAGGCAACGCGCATCCGTCGGCATGATCGCCCCATTGTGCACGTCCGCCCGCGTCCGCGCACCGGTCCGGTCGACGGGACTCACGGACGGCCGGCCCGGGACCGGCGGCTGATCGCCTTCACCGTACCGACAGCGGTGCCGGCGGCCAGCCCGACCGCTGCGGTCAGCCGCAGCACCTGACCACGCCGGCCGGACCACCCGTCGGTCCGCTCCGCCGCCGAGCCCGGCGTGAACACGGTCCCGGTGGAGTCGTCGCGTACGCCGGGCCCGAACTGGGTGCGCGCGGTGTACCAGCCCATCACCCGCTCGGCCAGCGCCGGGGCGAGCCGCCACTGCAGCCCGATCAGCCGGGCCGCGCCGCCCGCGTACGCCTCGCGCCGGGGCCGGCGCAGCAGCTTGACGATCGTCTCGGCGACCATCTCCGGCGGGTACACCGGCGGCGGTGGGGTCAGCTCCCGGCCGGAGTGGTTGGCGGCGTGCCGGAAGAACGGCGTGTCGATGGTGGCGGGCAGCACGGTGCAGATCGAGATGTTCCCCCGGCCGGTCACCCGCAGCTCCTGCCGGACCGTGTCGGCCAGCCCGCGGATCGCGTGCTTGGTCGCGTTGTACGCCGACTGGTACGGCATCGCCACCTCGGCCAGCACCGAGGCGTTGTTGACGAGCACCCCGCCGCCGGCCGCGCCCAGCCAGGGCAGCGCGGCCCGCGTCCCGTACACGGCGCCGAGCAGGTTCACGTCCACCACCCGGCGGAACTCGGCCACCGGGATCTCGTCGAACAGCCCCACGGTGCCGACCGCCGCGTTGTTGATCCAGGCGTCGATCCGGCCGAACTCGGCCACCGCCCGCTCCGCCAGCCGACCGACGGCCTCCGGGTCGGTCACGTCGGTGGGTACCACCAGCGCCTGCCCGCCGAGTTCCCGGCAGTACGCCGCGACCCGGCGCAGCGCGGACTCGGTCCGGGCGGCCAGCACCACGTCGCCGCCCCGGCGGGCCAGCGCGTACGCGGTGGCAGCGCCGATCCCGCTGGAGGCACCGGTGATGACGACAGTGGCGTCGGAGAGGCTGCGGGTCAGCGGCATTCTCCGTCGGTACCCCCGGCCCGGGCGGACATGCCGACCGTTTTCGACGGTGATCGGCATCGGTCGGCTGTCCCGTCCGCGGGACGCGGTGGCCGGGTGACCCTGATCTGTCAGGTTTGGGCGCACCGGACCTGGGTTAATGGGACGCTCTGACCGGAGACCCCGCTTGCAGAGAACGCATGGAGGTGCACCATGCGCGTCGGCCTTGTATGCGCGCACGCCGGCTCGTCCACCGACGGTCCCACCGTCGGGACGCAGGAGCACATTGCGCGCGTGGCGGCGGAACTCGCCGCCCGGGGCCATGAGGTCCGCGTCTACGAGCGCCGTGCCGCGTCCGCCCAGCCCGCCCTGACCGAACTCGACGGCTACCGGGTGGAACGTGTCCCGGTCGGCCCGCCCGACGTGCTCTCCACCGCCGAGCTGGTTCCCTTCGTCGCCGAGTACGGCCGCTGGCTGGCCGGGCAGTGGGCCGGGGACTGGACCCCCGACGTGGTGCACGGGCACTACTGGGTCGGCGGGCTCGCCGCCGCCCACGCGGTACGCGCCACCGACATCCCCGTGGTGCAGACGTTCCACTCGCTCGGCGTGGAGCAGTTGCGCCACCTCGGCCGGCAGTACACCGGGCCGGGGGAGCGCATCCCGCTGGAACGGGCCCTGACCCGGGCCGTGGACGTGGCGGTGGCCCAGTGCAACGACGAG
This sequence comes from Micromonospora sp. WMMA1947, assembly GCF_027497355.1. Taxonomy (NCBI): domain Bacteria; kingdom Bacillati; phylum Actinomycetota; class Actinomycetes; order Micromonosporales; family Micromonosporaceae; genus Micromonospora; species Micromonospora sp. WMMA1947. The sequence goes on from NZ_CP114909.1 coordinate 2,918,264, forward strand.
GTCGACGAGCTGACCCGGATGGGCCTGCAACGCACGTCGGTGGCGATGGTGCCGACCGGGGTGGACATCGGTCAGTTCCACCCGGACGGCGAGGCGGCGCCCCGCGACCAGCGGTCCCGGATCCTGTCCGTCGGCGGGCTCGCGCCCGGGCACGGCCAGGACGACCTGATCCGGGCGATGCGGCTGGTGGGTGACGCGGAGCTGGTGATCGCCGGTGGTCCGCCGGCCGAGCGGCTGGCCGGGCACGCCGAGGCGCGCCGGCTGCGCGAGCTGGCCGAGCGGGCGGGCGTGGCGGAGCAGGTGAAGCTGGTCGGCGCGGTGCCGCACGACCAGATGGCCACCTGGTACCGCTCCGCCGACGTGGTGGCCTGCACCCCGCACTACGCCTCAGCCGGGCGGGTGTCGCTGGAGGCGATGGCCTGCGGCGTGCCGGTGGTCGGCTACGCCATGGGCGGCATCGCCGACGCGGTGGTGGACGAGGTGACCGGCAAGCTGGTGCCGCCGGGCGACGTGCGCACGCTCGGCGTCACGCTGCGCCGGCTGCTGTCGGACAACGCCGGACGGTTCGCGTACGGGCACGCCGCGGTGGACCGGGTCCGGTGCAGCTACACCTGGGAACGGACCGCCGCCGCGCTGGAGCGCCTCTACGAGCGGGTGATCGGGCGGCGCCGCCCGGCCACGCCGATCGAGCCGACGCCGGTCGAGGCGACGCCAGAGGTCGAGGTGGTCGTCTCCGAACGCGGGCCGGTCGAGGCGGCCTGAACCGGCACCATCCCGGCGCCCACCACCGCCTTCTGGCGGTCGCGGGCGCCGGCGTGGTGGTGCTGCGGTTCGGCGTACCGGGTCAGGCCGACCACCGCCGCGAGCGTCACCAGGAAGCCGAGCCCGGCCAGCCACTCCCGGCCCGGCCAGATCTTGTCGTTGAGCAGCAGCAGGCCGACGATCGCCGCGGGCACCGCCCCGGCGGCGTCCATCGCCGCCACCGCCGCCGTGGTCGACCCGCGCTGCATGGCCAGGCCGAGCAGCAGCTGACCGATCACCGAGTGGACGATCAGCAGGTAGAGCAGCGGGTCGCGGACGAACGCCTCCGCCGAGCCGGCCGAGGCGAGCGGGCGGGCCGCCACCGCCGCGGCGGAGAACGCCATCCCGGCCAGCGAGCCGAGCACCACCGATCCGAGCGCGCCGTGCAGCCGGGCGGCGAAGAATCCGGACCCGGCGATCGCGGCCACCGCCACCGCCAGGCCGACCAGCCCTGCGGTGCCGAGCTGCCGCGACGGCGCGGGCTGGGCCGAGAGCACGAGCGCGGTGATGCCGGCGAACAGCAGCACCAGCAGGACCACCTCGGCGGCGGGCAGCCGCCACTTGAGCACCAGCACGCCCAGGACGGCGGTCACCCCGAGCCCGGCCGCCACGCTGGCCTGGACCAGGAACAACGGCAGGTCACGGCGGGCCAGGAAGGCCAGCACGAAGCCGACCACCTGGCAGGCCAGGCCGATCAGGTACGTCCGGTGCCCGGCCAGGCGCAGCAGCAGCCCGGGGTCGAACGTGTGGTGCACAGTGGTCCGCGCGGCCGCGACCGACTGGAGAAGGTTGGCGAAGCCGTACGCGATGATCATCGCCGCCAGGAAGCACCAACCGGAGGAAACCACCTGGCGAGGATAGAGGCTCTGCCCGGGTCAGCGCTCGGCTGGACGGCCGAGCCGGGCCAGGATGTCGTCGTGGAGCGCTCCGTTGCTGGCCACGGCGCTGATGTCGGCGGAGTCGGTACCGGCCGGCGCGGGCCGCCCGGCCAGATCCGTGATCGTTCCACCCGCCTCGGTGACGATCGGGACCAGCGCGGCGATGTCCCACAGGGACAGCTCCGGCTCCACCATCACGTCCAGTGCCCCCTCGGCCAGCAGCATGTAGCCGTAGAAGTCGCCGTACGCGCGGCTGCGCCAGGTGTCCCGCATGAGCTGGAGCACCGCGTCCAGCCGGCCGGCCTGCTCCCACCCGGTCAGCGACGAGTAGCAGAAGCTCGCGTCGCCCAGCGCGGTGACGCCGGAGACCCGGATCGGCGTGCCGTCCGCCGCGCCGGTGCCGGCGAACGCGCCCGCGCCGAGCGCACCCCACCAGCGGCGGCCCAGCGCCGGGGCGGAGACCAGGCCGAGCACCGGCCGGTCGTGCTCCAGCAGCGCGATCAGCGTGGCCCAGACGGGTACGCCCCGGACGAAGTTCTTCGTGCCGTCGATCGGGTCGATCACCCAGCGCCGCCCGTCCGGGCCGGCCGGCGGCTGCGCGCCGTACTCCTCGCCGAGCAGGCCGTCGCCGGGACGGTGGGCGGCCAGCAGCGCGCGGATCTCCCGCTCCACGGCGGTGTCCGCGTCGGAGACCGGGGTCAGGTCCGGCTTGGACTCGACGCGCAGGTCGAGCGCGCGGAACCGGGCCGAGGAGACGGCGTCCGCGGCGTCGGCGAGCTGGTGGGCGAGGGCGAGGTCGTCGGCGTACCCGGTCATGACCGACACGCTAGCGGCGGCGGCCGGGCCGGCGACGGCGGGTCGCCGCCGGTCCGCCGGTCAGGACCCGGCGAGCGGGTCGCCGGGGTTGCGCTCCGGCTCGCGCGGGTCACCCTCGCCGCTGCGCGAGGCCAGCAACCGGCGGTACGAGGCGAGCCGGCGCGCGTCCGCCTTCCCGGCGGCCACCCAGGCGTCGAGCGCGCAGTCCGCCTCGTCGGCCGTGTGCGGGCAGTTGGCCGGGCAGTCCACCGTCGCCTCGACCAGGTCGGGGAAGCCGTGCAGCAGGCTCTCGGCGGACACGTGGGCCAGCCCGAAGCTGCGGACCCCCGGGGTGTCGACGATCCAGCCGGTGTCGCCGTCGGCGCCGGGCTCGGCGGGCAGGCGCAGCGCCACCGCGCTGGTCGAGGTGTGCCGGCCCCGGCCGATCGCGCTGACCGTGCCCACGGCCCGTTCGGCGTCCGGGACGAGGCGGTTGACCAGCGTCGACTTGCCCACCCCGGAGTGGCCCACCATCACCGAGACCCGGCCGGCGAGCAGTGCCCGCAGCGCGGCCAGGTCGGAGTCCGGCCGGATCAGCACGTACGGCAGCTCCAGCTCGGTGTAGTAGCCGAGCACCGCCTCCGGGCCGTCCAGGTCGGCCTTGGTGAGGCAGAGCAGCGGCTCGATGTCGGCGTCGTACGCGGCCACCAGGCAGCGGTCGATGAACCCGGTGCGCGGCGGCGGGTCGGCCAGCGCGCTGACGATCACCAGCTGGTCGGCGTTGGCGACCACGACCCGTTCCAGCCGCCCCTCGGCGGTGGTCTCGTCGTCGTCGGCGGTACGCCGCAGCACCGAGGTCCGCTCGGCGATGCGCACGATGCGGGCCAGCGCGCCCGCCGCCCCGGAGGTGTCCCCGACCAGCCCCACCCGGTCACCCACCACCACCGACTTGCGCCCCAGCTCGCGGGCGCGCATGGCGGTCACGAGCGGCGCGTCCGGCCCGGCACCGGGGATCACACAGGTGTAGCGGCCCCGGTCGACGGCGATGACGAAGCCGTCGACGGCGTCGTCGTGCCGGGGCCGGGTGCGCGTACGCGGGCGCGACGACCGGCCCGGTCGTACCCGGACGTCGTCCTCGTCGTACTCGCGCCGCTTCGTCGCCAGGACGTCCCCCCGCTGTCAGTTCTTGCCGGTCACCATCCCCGACCATAGTGCCGGGAACTCCGGCATGGTCTTGGAGGTGCACGCCACGTCGTCGACCTCGATGCCGGGGACGGCCAGCCCGGCCACCGCGGCGGCGTGCGCCATCCGGTGGTCGGCGTACGTGCAGAACGTCCCGCCCCGCAGCGGGCGGGGCCGGATGTCCAGCCCGTCACGGGTCTCGGTGATGTCCGCGCCGAGCGCGGTGAACTCCTTGGCGAGCGCGGTGACCCGGTCGGTCTCGTGGCCGCGGATGTGGCCGATGCCGGTGAGCCGGGACGGACCGTCGGCGAGCAGCGTGAGCGCGGTCAGCACCGGGGTCAGCTCGCCGACGTCGGAGAGGTCGGCGTCGATCCCGCGCACCGTGCCGGTGCCCCGCACGGTCAGGCCGTCGGTGCCGAGGCTCACCTCGCCGCCCATCCGGTGCAGCAGGTCCCGGAGCTGCTCGACCGGCTGGAGGCTGCTGCGCGGCCAGCCCTGCAGCGTCACCTCGCCGCCGGTGACCAGCGCGGCGGCGAAGAACGGCGCGGCGCCGGACAGGTCCGGCTCGATCTCCCAGCCGCGCCCGGACAGCGGGCCCGGCTCGACCGTCCAGACGTCGGGCGTGGTGTCGTCGACGGCGGCGCCGGCCGCGCGCAGCATCTGCACCGTCATCCGCACGTGCGGCGCGGACGGCACCGGCGGCCCCTCGTGCCGGACCACGACGCCCCGGTCGAAGCGGGGTGCGGCGAGCAGCAGCCCGGAGACGAGCTGGCTGGACGCGGAGGCGTCGATCACCACGTCGCCGCCGGTCACCCGGCCCGCGCCGAGGACGACGAGCGGCAGGCTGCCGACCGCCGGCGCGTCGATGCGGACGCCGAGCGTGCGCAGCGCGCCGATCAGCGGCCCGAGCGGCCGGGTCCGGGCGTGCGGGTCGCCGTCGAAGGTGACCCGCCCGGCGGCCAGTCCGGCCACCGGGGGCAGGAAGCGCATCACGGTGCCGGCCAGGCCGACGTCGACGTGCGCCGGGCCGGCCAGCGGGTGGGGGCGGACCAGCCAGCGGTCGTCGTCCGAGATCGACATGTGGGCGCCGAGTGCGCGCAGGCCACCGGCCATCAGTTCGGTGTCCCGGGCGCGCAGCGGCCGGGCGAGTGTCGACGGCCCGCCGGCGAGCGCGGCGAGCACCAGGGCCCGGGCGGTCATCGACTTGGAGCCGGGCAGGCGCAGCGTCGCGGCGACCGGGTCGCTCGCGGTCGGCGCGGCCCACTGCTGCTGCGGACGCGTCGCGGTCGGATTGCTCACCGTTACATTCTGCCAAGCTCACGGCCGGGTGGAACCGTCCGGTGCCGCTGCTCCCGTTGGGCGGGACAGCCGGAACGTCCGGATGCGGCTAGCGTGTGCGCCATGTGCGGGAGGTACGCCACGACCCGGAGCGCCGCGGACCTGAGCGCGCTGTTCGAGTCGGCCGACGAGACCGGCGGGGTGACGCCGGACTACAACGTCGCGCCGACCGATCCGGTGCCGCTGGTCCGGCTCGCCCCGGAGGGGCACCGGCTGCTCTCCCTCGGCCGCTGGGGCCTGCTCCCGCAGTGGTCGCGCAGCGCCGCCGGAGCCGCCCGCATGATCAACGCGCGGGCCGAGACGGTCGCCACCAGCCGGGCGTACGCGCCGTCCTTCGCCCGCCGTCGCTGCCTGGTTCCGGCCGACGGGTGGTACGAGTGGGTCCGCCTCGCCGACGGCGGGCGCCAGCCCTACTTCATGACCCCGCGGGACGGTTCGGTGCTGGCCTTCGCCGGCATCTGGTCGGTCTGGGAGTCGGCGGGTACGGCCCGGCTCACGTTCAGCGTGCTCACCACCGCGGCGGTCGGCGAGCTGGCCGAGGTGCACGACCGGATGCCGCTGCTGCTGTCGCCGGAGCGCTGGCCGGGATGGCTGGGCCCGGCCGAGGAGCCGGCGGAGCTGCTCGCGCCACCGGAGCCCGGGCTGCTCGCCGGGCTGGAGATCCGGCCCGTCTCCCGGGCGGTCGGCGACGTCCGCAACGACGGCCCGGAGCTGGTCGCCCCGGTGGTTCCGGCGGGTGTCGAGACGGCCGTCGAGCCGACTCTCTTCTGATCACGCTCTGCCACATTCGCGTGACCTTTTTGTCGGGGTTGCGCCGGAAAAGTCGCCCGGACGTTCAGTCAGTTTCATTGAAGACTCTTGTCCTGACGTATGCGAATGCGATAGAACACAGCGCCGGTGATGGGCGTCTGTTCGCACGGGGCGGATGACACCCATCGATCTTGCGAGAGATCAATGCCGGTTCCCACGGGGGAGGTGGGTGTATTGACACGGGCACGCATGCCCCGCCCGCACGAGGTGGCCGCCGCGCGGCGCGATCCGCGACTGCTGCGGGCGCTGAGCGAACGACGCCAGGACGACGCGTGGCGCACCAGGGGCACCTGTCAGAACGTCGATCCGGAGACGTTCTTTCCGGCACCGAACGAACCGGCCGACGCGGCGGTGGCGCTCTGCCGCACCTGCGACGTCCAGGGCTCCTGTCTGGCCTGGGCGCTGGAGGTGGGCGACTGCCACGGCGTCTGGGGCGGCACCACGCCGCGTGAGCGGCGCGCCATGCTGGTGGCCTGGCGCAGCGAGGTGCAGCCGGACCCGGACGCGCTCGACGACGCCGGTCCGCCGGTGCGCGACCGCCTACTCACGCTGGTTCCGCTGAGCTGATCCCGACATCGTCCGTGGCCCGCTCCGGCAGGCCGCGGGCGACGTCGGCGTTTCCCGCCCGGCCGCCGGCGGGCCGCCCGGTCCGCGCAGAATGAGCCGGTGCGGCACGACGACGAGATCGACACACCACGCGGGCCCGCCCGGCTCCGCTTCGACATGCCCGCCGACGGCGCGGCGGTGCTCGTGCTCGGTCACGGCGCCGGCGGCGACGTGGACGCGCCGGACCTCACCGCGGTACGGGAGGCGGTGCTCGCCGCCGGAGCCGGGGTGGCCCTGGTTACCCAGCCGTACCGGGTCGCCGGCCGACGCGCGCCCGCTCCGGCCGGACACCTCGACGAGGCGTGGACGGCGGTGCTGGCCGAACTGCGCCGGCGTGCCCCACGGGTGCGCCACTGGGTGGTCGGGGGCCGGTCCAGTGGCGCCCGGGTGGCCTGCCGTACCGCAGCCGCCGTCGGGGCGGTCGGCGTGGTGGCGCTGGCGTTCCCGCTGCACCCGCCGGGCCGGCCGGAGCGCTCCCGGGCCGGGGAACTGCTCACCGGGCTGCCCACGCTCGTCGTCAACGGCGACCGGGACCCGTTCGGCGTGCCCGAGCCCGGCCCCGGGATCGAGGTGGTGGTCCGGCCGGGGGAGCGCCACGACCTGCGCCGCGATCCGGCCGGCACGGCCGTCGTGGTGCGGGACTGGCTGCGCGTACACGGGTGGTCGTCCTGACCGGGCGGCGCGCGCCGTGACCGTCCGCCGCGGCGGGTCGTTGCACCGGTTGGTGCCGGCCGCCCGGTTCGGGCGCGCCGGGGCCACCCTCCCAGGCCCTTCCTGGTCCCAGCGTCGGTCGCGGCCGAGGCCGGGACCAGGATCGGGTGGGGCCGGAGGAATGCCACGCCCCGCAACTCGCGTTACCTCCCTTGGACGACGACATTGCCAGCGCGAGGGGGGTGACCGGTGCCGATCGAGACACGGAGCCGGGAACGGGACGAACGGGACGAGCGCCAGCTCCGGCGGCTGCTCGACGCGCCGGAGTGGCCCGCGGCGGCGTCGGTCGTGAGCACCGGCACACACTCCGGAAGTGAATCTGCCGGCAAGTGGGTACGCGTATCCTCGGCGGGAAAGCATCCGACGCGAGGGGATGTGCGGTTGACCACCGAGAAGACGGACGAGCGCAGGGCCCGCTTCGAGCGGGACGCGATGCCCTTCGTCGATCAGCTCTACGCTGCCGGACTGCGGATGACCCGCAACCCGGCGGACGCGGAGGACCTGGTTCAGGAGACGTACCTGAAGGCGTACGCCGCCTTCCACCAGTTCGAGCAGGGCACGAACCTGAAGGCCTGGCTCTACCGGATCCTGACCAACACCTACATCAACACCTACCGCAAGCGGCAGCGCCAGCCCATTCAGGCGCCGACCGAGGAGATCACCGACTGGCAGCTCGCCGAGGCCGAGTCGCACACGTCCAGCGGCCTGCGCTCGGCCGAGACGGAGGCGCTCGACCGGCTGCCGGACAGCGACGTCAAGGAGGCCCTCCAGCAGTTGCCGGAGGAGTTCCGCCTGGCCGTCTACCTGACCGACGTCGAGGGCTTCTCCTACAAGGAGGTCGCCGACATCATGGGCACGCCGATCGGCACCGTGATGTCCCGTCTGCACCGTGGCCGACGTAATCTGCGGAAGCTGCTGGAGCAGTACGCGGCGGAGCGGGGTTTCAGCGCCGCCTCGTCGAAGAAGGGTTCGACCGCCGCCGCCGGCCGGGAGGTGTGACCGTGAGCTGTGGACAACCGCACGAGACGGACTGCCACGAGGTCCTCGCCGAGGTCTACCTCTACCTCGACCTGGAGTGCGCCGAGGAGCGCCGGGTGCTGATCCGGCACCACCTGGACGAGTGCGGGCCGTGCCTGCGCGAGTACGGCATCGAGCAGGAGGTCAAGGCGCTGGTGGCGCGGTGCTGCGGCAACGAGGCGGCGCCGGAGAAGCTGCGTGAACGGCTGCGCCTGCGGCTGACCGAGCTGGTCGTCTTCGAGACCACCGAGTCCCGCGAACTGGCCGACTGAACAAGCGACGGAACGGCCCGGGTCCGATCATTCGGACCCGGGCCGTTCCGCGTGTCAGGCGCAGTGCGCCGCGCTGATCCCGATGATCAGGAGTTGGGGCGCTTGCCGTGGTTGGCGCTGCTCTTCTTCCGGGCCTTCTTCTTCCGGGCCTTCTTCGCCATGCTCTGCCTCCTTGTGCTGGTCACGGTTCCGTCCGCGGCTGGGCGCGGCGGAGGTCGCGGTGCGGCCCTCCGGGCTCGCCGGTGGCCGACCCGCACGATGCTAGTGCCGTCGCCGCCCGCCCGGGCGCGGCGGGGCGCATCGGGCGACCGGTGGTGCGCGGCCCGGCGTGACCGGCGTCATGATTGGATACCGTTCGCAGGATTGTCGGGGAGCTGTCGGACAGAGGGAGGGCCGGAACATGGCCGAGGAGATCCGTGCCGAGATGGTGGCGAACGTCTGGAAGGTCGTCGTGTCGGCCGGCGACACGGTGTCCGAGGGCGACACCCTGGTGATCCTGGAGTCGATGAAGATGGAGATCCCGGTGGTCGCCGAGTCCGACGGCGTGGTGCGGACGCTCGCCGTCAACGAGGGCGACGTGGTGCAGGACGGCGACCTGATCGCGGAGATCGGTTGACCGGCCCGCGGGTACGCCGCGCCGAGCCGGCGGACTTCCCCGCCGTGGCCCGGCTGACCGTCGCCGCGTACGAGGCGGACGGCCAGCTCAAGGACGAGGCCGGGTACGCGCCGGTGCTCGCCGACGTGGCCGGCCGCGCCGAGACCGGCGAGGTGCTGGTGGCCGTCGACGACGCCACCGGTCAGGTGCTCGGGGCGGTGACGTTCGTGCTGGCCGGCACCCCGTACGCCGAACTCGCCGGCCCGGGTGAGGCCGAGTTCCGGATGCTCGCGGTGGATCCGGCCGCCCAGGGCCGGGGCGCGGGGGCGGCGCTCGCCGTCGCGTGCGTGGCGCGCGCGGCCGAGCTGGGCTGTACGGCGGTGGTGATCTGCGTACGCGCCGGGATGGCGGTGAGCGCGCACCACATCTACGAGCGGCTCGGTTTCGTCAGGTACCCGGAGAAGGACTGGAGCCCGGCGCCCGGGATCGACCTGCGCGGCCTGCGGCTGGACCTGAGCGCGGCGGGCTGAACCGGCTCAGCCCTGGCCGGCCTCGCCGATCTTGGCGAGCAGTTCGTCCGCCACCTGGAGCGCGATCCGCTTGCGCTCGTCGTCGGTGATGCCCGGCGCGCGTACCGCGAACCAGCTGCTGTGCACGGCGAACAGCGTGAGCGCGGCGCGGAGCTGGGCGGCGGGTGAGTCGTCGCCCCGGCACAGCTCGTGGGCGAGCCGCATCATCCGCTCCCGCATCTGCTGGCCGGCGACCAGGCTCTTGAGCACCGTCTGGTTCTGCTCGAAGAAGCGCATCACCTGGGGCAGGTCCCCGGCGAACATGCTGTCGGCGTACCGGCCGACGAGGGCGCGCCGGGTCGCCAGCGTGGGGGGCTGGTCGGCGGCCCAGGCGATCAGCTCGTCCATCCGGCGCAGCCGGTCGTCGACCAGGCTGGTGACGATCTCGTCCTTGCTCTTGAAGTGGTAGTAGAGCGCCGCCTTGGTCACGCCCAGCCGCTCGGCGATCTCCCGCAGTGACGTCTTCTCGTAGCCCTGCTCGGTGAAGAGTTCCAAGGCCACGGCCTGAATGCGCTGCCGCGTGCCACCTGTGGTCTCCCTCACCGGCCGACATCCTTTCAATCCGCTTGACGTGCGCCCGCCACCAGCTTACCGTCCGGCTAGTAAGTTAACTAGCCGGGCGGCAAGTAAGTCGATCATCCGATCTGCGGGGGAGCCTACCGATGAGTCAACCAGCCCAGCTGACCACGAAACCAAACGTCCGGGTTGTCCTGTTCGGGCTCATGATCGCGATGATGCTCGCGATGCTCGACAACATGATCGTCAGCACCGCGCTGCCGCGCATCGTCTTCGAGTTCGGCGGTGCCGATCACTTCACCTGGGTGGTCACCGCGTACGTGCTGGGCACCACCGTCTCCACGCCGATCTGGGGAAAGCTCGGCGATCTCTACGGCCGCAAGACGGTCTTCCTCACCGCTGTCGTGGTGTTCCTGGCCGGCTCCGCGCTCTGCGGCATGTCCGGCTCCGGCGTCTTCGGCGGCGCCGACACCGGCATGACCGAGCTGATCGCGTTCCGTGCCGTCCAGGGCCTCGGCGCCGGTGGCCTGATGGTCGGCGTCATGGCGATCATCGGTGACCTGGTCCCGCCGCGCGAGCGGGGCCGCTACCAGGGCATGATCGCCGGCATCATGGCCATCGCCATGGTGGCCGGCCCGCTCGTCGGCGGCTTCATCACCGACAACCTCTCCTGGCGCTGGGCGTTCTACGTCAACCTGCCGCTGGGCGGGCTGGCGCTGCTGGTCCTCGCCACCACCATGCACCTGCCGAAGTACCGCACCGAGCACAAGATCGACTGGCTCGGCGCGGCGCTGCTGTCCGTCGGCATCACCGCGATCGTGCTGGTGACCACGTGGGGCGGCAACGAGTACGACTGGGTCTCGCCGCAGATCCTCGGCCTCGCCGTGCTGGCGGTGCTCGCGCTCGGCGCGTTCGCGCTGGTCGAGCGGCGCGCGCCGGAGCCGATCCTGCCGCTGAGCCTGTTCGCCAACCGCAACTTCGCCCTGATCTCGGTGATCGGGTTCCTGCTCGGCTTCGCCATGTTCGGCGCGATGAACTTCCTGCCGCTCTACCAGCAGACCGTGCAGGGAGCGTCGGCCACGAACAGCGGCCTGCTGCTGCTCCCGCTGATGTTCGGCATGCTCGTGGTGTCGCTCGTGGTCGGCCGGACCATCACCAAGACCGGCCGCTACCGGGCCTTCCCGATCGTCGGCGGCGTGGTGATGGCCGCCGGGATGGGCCTGCTCAGCCTGCTGGACGTCGACACCAGCAAGAGGCAGTCCTCGCTCTACATGATCGTGCTCGGCGTCGGCATGGGCTTCCTCATGCAGACCTCGATGCTCATCGCGCAGAACAGCGTGGAACAGAAGGACCTCGGCGCGGCCAGCGGCGCGGCCACCTTCTTCCGGTCCATCGGCGGTTCGTTCGGCGTCTCCCTCTTCGGCGCGATCTTCGCCAACCGCCTGGCCGACTCGGCCGCCGGTTCCGCGTTCGCGGGCTCCGGCGGCGAAGGCGGCGCGATGGACCTGGAGGCCCTCAAGAAACTCACCGGCCCGATGCGCGAGGCGGTGCTCGGCGGCCTCTCCGACGCCATCTCGCACGTCTTCTTCTGGGCCGTCGTCTTCACCGTGGCCGTACCGGTGCTCGCCTGGTTCATCAAGGAGGTGCCGCTGCGCGCGACGAACGACGTACCGCCGGCCGGCACCACCCCGGAGGACCAGGCCGAGGCCGCGCTCGGCAAGGCCCCCGTCGCCTGAAGCACCGTCGCGGCCCCGCCGCCCCGTCCCGGGGGTACGCGGGGCCGCGGCGCGTCCGCGGTCAGCCCCGGCGGAACAGGGCGGCGAGGCGTCGCCAGAGACGCCGCAGCGGACCGCCCTCGGCGTCGGCGATCAGCCGGTCGGCGGTGGCGCGTGCCGCCGGGTCGAGGGCCGGCGTGGCCCGCGCCAGGTACGCCAGCGACACCGCCACCGGCGTACGCCGGCCGGGTCCGGTCGCCACCTCGGTGACCCGGCCGGCCACCAGCGCGGCCACGTCGGTGCGCGTGTCCGGATCCACCCAGGCGGCGGTGACCAGGGCGAACAGTGCCGCCTCGGCGGCCGGGCCGAGATCACCGGTGGCCAGTTCCCGCAGCACCCGCCGTCGCGCCGACCCGGCCCACGGCTCGTCGGTGCGATGGTGCAGCAGGCCGAGGCAGGCCCAGACCTGCGCGCAGCGCGTCCACAGTGCCGGATCCTGCCCGCCGAGCACCCGGCCCAGCGCGGTCTCCGGCGCCTCCGGCGGGTGTGCCAGCAGGGCCAGCAGGTCGGCGAGGTCCAGTGTGGCCAGCCCGACGGCGGCGTCGTACGCGGCCGGAGGGTGCGCCCAGGCCGGGTGCGCGAGCTGCTGGAGCCGTCGTACCGCTGCCGCCGAGGGGACGGGACCGTCGAGGGCCGTGGCGTCGTCGCCGGCCGGGGTCACCTGCCCGAGCCAGGGGCGGCCCCGGCAGCACTCGGCGAGGTCACCGTGCTCGTGCGTGTCGTCCGGGTGGTCACGGACGAAGTCGGCGAGGGCCACCAGGTGGTCCACGTTCCCGTCGCGCAGGTAGCGCAGCCGGTGCGCGGTGTGCACCGCGCAGTCGAAGGTGGGGTCCTTCGCCAGCGCCCGGTCGATCCAGCCCAGTGCCGCGTCGAGCCGGCCGTTGTCGGCCAGCGTGCCGGCGATGTCCGCGTAGACAGCGAGGTCGTCGGGATCGAGCGCGACAGCGCGTTCCAGTGCGGCGAGCGCCTCGGCGGTCCGGCCGGCGCTGCGGTACGCGTACCCGAGCCACACCTCGCCGAGTTTGGTGGGCTGTGCGCGTACCCCCCGGGTGGCCCAGGTGACGGCGAGGGTGACCTCGCCGAGGCGCCGGGCCAGCGCGGACGCCGCGCCCAGCAGCAGCGGATGGGCCGGGTGGACGGTGATCGCGTTGCGGGCCAGCGTGAGGTACGGCGCGAGCGGCTCGCGCAGCCGGCGCGGCGCGGGGTCCGGCGCCGCCGCGCAGACCTGCATGAGGATCCGGGCGGTGCGCTCCGGGTCGAGGCGTTCCGGCAGCTCGGCGGCGGTAACCCAGGGCACCGCGGCCCAGGGTGCGGCCGGCGCGTAGCCGGTGGCGGCGGCGAGCAGGTCGAGTCCCTCGGCGGGGCGCCCGGCGGCGGCGAGCAGGTGCGCGCGGGCCACCACGGCGCCGACGAACGCCTGCTGGCCGAGCGGGAAGAGGTCCAGGTCGCCGCCGCTGGCCGCGTTCAGCCGGGCGAGCGTCTCGTGCGCCTCGGGCAGCGTGGGGGAGCGGACCAGGGCGGCGGCCACGTGGTCGGCGGCGTGCCGCAGGTCGCCCTCGCCCAGTGCCAGCCGGGCCAGCGCGAGTTCCTCCTCCGCGGAGAGCGCGGCGTCGTCGTCGGGCACGTCGTCCTCTCGCCGGATCGGGTCGGTCGGTCAGCCGGGCAAGCCTAGGGGATCTTCCGTCAATTAGTGATCCACTGCGCACTCCTGCTCGTTGCGTTGATCGGTCCTGCTGAAACGTGCAAGACTGAGCACCGAACGCGCGGGAAACGCGCAGAAGGAGGTCTGGAGTGACGCGTCCAGGGGCCGGAATGGCCGCCGACATCGACGAGCAGCCGGCCGGTTACGAGCGTCTGCTCTCCACCGAGCACGCGGCGGCCATCGCCGAGGTGGCGGCCGTCGTCGCGCAACGCCGCCCCCGGCACGTGGTCTTCACCGCCCGGGGCACCTCCGACCACGCCGCGCTCTACGCGGCCTACCTGACCGAGATCCGCCTCGGCCTGCCCGCCGGGCTGGCCTCACCGAGCGCGATCACCGTCTTCGGCGCCCGGCCCGACCTCTCCGACGCGCTCGTCGTCGGCGTCAGCCAGAGCGGCGGCTCGCCCGACCTGGCCGAGGTGCTGCGGGTCGCCCGCGCCTCCGGGGCGCTCACCCTCGCCGTCACCAACAACCCCGGTTCGCCGCTGGTGGAGACCGCCGAGCTGAGCGTCGACATCGCCGCCGGCCACGAACGCGCGGTCGCCGCCACCAAGACCTACACCGCCGAGCTGCTCGCGCTGCTCATGCTCATCGAGGGGGTACGCGCCGGTGACGGCGTGCTGCCCGCCGACGAGCGCGCCGCCCTGAGCCGCCTGCCCGAGCTGGCCGCGCGGACGCTCGCCGACGACACCCCGGCCCGGCTCGCCCCGCGCTACCGGTTCGCCGCCCAGCTCGTCACCACCGGCCGGGGCTACGCGTACCCGACCGCCCGGGAGGCGGCGCTGAAGCTGATGGAGACCTCGTACCTCCCGGCGCTCGCCTTCTCCGGCGCCGACCTGCTGCACGGCCCGCTCGCCATGACCGACCCGGACGTCCCGGTGCTCGCCGTGGTCGGCTCCGGCCCCGGCGGTACGTCCATGCGCGAGGTGCTGCCCCGGCTCGGCGAGCGCCGCGCCGACGTGGTGGTGGTCGGCTCCGCCGAGGTCGGCGAGACCCGGATGGCGGTGCCCGAGGTCGACGAGCGGTACGCGCCGCTGCTCGACATCCTGCCGCTGCAGCGGCTCGCGCTGTCCCTGGCGCTCGCACGCGGCGAGGACCCGGACGCGCCGCGCGGCTTGAAGAAGGTCACGGCGACGATGTGAGGCCCGGCGTGGCACGCTGTGGGGCGTGTCCACCCTCCGTGACCTCGCCGAGGAGCACACCGCGCTCCGCCCGGCCGACATCGACCACCTGCACCGGATCGCCGGCGACTGGCAGCTGCTGTCCGACCTGTCCTTCGCCGACCTGCTGCTCTGGGTGCCGGTGGACGGCGACGGCACGTACCTCTGCGTGGCCCAGGTCCGTCCCACCACCGCGCCGACCGCCTACCTGGACGACCAGGTCGGGCGCATCGTCGGCGGGGCCGAGGTAGCCCACCTGGAGGTGGCCCACCGGCAGGGGCGAATCTGGCGCGAGGGCGACCCGGTCTGGTACGGCGACGTCCCGGCCCGCCACGAGGCGATCCCGGTCCGGCTGCGCACCGGCGACGGTGAAGCCGGCGAGGTGATCGCCGTGGTGGGCCGGGACACCAACCTGTCCACCGCGCGCACCCCGAGCCAGCTCGAACTGAACTACCTGACCACCGCCGACGACCTCGCCCAGATGATCGCCGACGGCACGTTCCCGCCGCCCCGGCACCCCGGCGAGACCACCTCGGCGCCCCGGGTCGGCGACGGTCTGGTGCGGCTCGACGCCAACGGCAAGGTCACCTACGCCAGCCCGAACGCGCAGTCCGCGTACCGCCGCCTCGGCTACGCCTCCCACCTGGTCGGCGAGGACCTGGCCAAGCTGCACCGCCGGCTCGCCGGCGACCCCCTTGAAGGCACCGACGCGGGCAACGCCGTGCTCGCCGCGCTGCGCGGCGAGGCGCCACCCCGCCGGGAGATCGACGCGCGCGGCGCCACCATGCTCACCCGGGCGCTGCCGCTGATGCCCGCCGGAGTGCCGATCGGCGCGCTGGTGCTGGTCCGCGACATCACCGAGGTACGCCGCCGCGACCGCGCCCTGATCACCAAGGACGCCACCATCCGGGAGATCCACCACCGGGTGAAGAACAACCTCCAGACCGTCGCCGCGCTGCTGCGCCTCCAGGCCCGGCGGGTCGCCATGCCCGAGGCGCGGGTGGCGCTCGAGGAATCGGTACGCCGGGTCGCCTCGATCGCGCTCGTCCACGAGACGCTCTCCATGTCCAGTGACGAGGTGGTCGAGTTCGACGGCATCGTGGACCGGGTCGCCAGCGCCGCCACCGAGGTCGCCGTCACCGAGGTGAGCGTGGGCATGCGCCGCCGTGGCACCTTCGGCGTCCTGCCCGCCGAGATCGCCACCTCGCTGGTGATGGTGCTCAACGAGCTGCTGCTCAACGCCGTGGAACACGGCTTCCCACCGGCCGACGAGGAGACCGCCGCGCCTCCTGCTGTGGAGGCGGCGGTCACCGCGGCCCGGCCCGAGGCGGTGGTCGACGCGGCCCGGCCCGAGGTGGTGGTCACCGCGCACCGGGCCCGCAAGCAACTGCACGTCACAGTGACCGACAACGGCCGGGGACTGCCCGAGCAGTTCGACGCCGAACGCGGCGGCAACCTGGGCCTGCAGATCGTCCGGGCGCTGGTCACCGGCGAGCTGCGCGGCACCATCGACCTGCGCAACGGCGCCGACGGCGGCACCGAGGCGACCATCGTCGTACCGCTGGCCCGCGGCACCACCGACCGCCTCACCGGACGAGCAGGGCCACCGTGATCCCCGGCCGGGGCCAGACCTGCCGCACCGTGTAGCCCGCGCGCAGCGCGTCGCCCTTCGCGCCCGGCACCGCCGCCGTCGGGTCCGCGCGACGGCCGGTGACCACCAGCCAGACCCGGTCCACCCCGGCCAGGCACCGCGCCGGATCGTCGCACTCGACGGCCCAGAGGCTCGCGTCCTGACGCTGGTCGCGGACCACGAGCACGTCGCGCGGCAGCCTCGGCCCCAGGTGGTACGCCATGCCGAGATCCGGGAACAGCCACCCGTCCCGGGGTGAGTAGACGATCGCGTCGCCCGGCCGCTGCTCGGCGCGGATGATCCGGGCGGCGCCCGCGTAGTCGACGGGTGCGCTGCGCGGCCACTCGTGGGTACGGCGCAGGGCCGCCTGATCGGGCAGCCCGAGCAGCCCGGCCAGGACCACCACCGCGAGTCCGGCCGCGAGCGGTTGCCCTGCCTTCTGTGGTGCCGGACCGGTCCGCGTTGTCCCCGCCAGCGCGGCGCCGGCCAGTACGCAGGCGAACGGCACCGTGAAGACCAGGTAGCGGGTCACCCAGAGCGGCACCACGGCTCCGGCGGCGAAGACCAGCAGCACCGGCAGCAGCACGGCGGCGGCGGGCAGCAGCGCCCGTCTGCCCAGCCGGGCGGTGCCGAGCGCCGCGAGCGCGAGCACGAACCCGCCGACGACGCCGCTCTGCGCCAGCGCACCCGGTAGCGCCGCCAGGTCCGGCAGGCGCGCCGGGTCCACCCAGTCGAGTTGCCGTCCGCGCTGTCCCCGGGCGACGAGCGCCAGCGGGGTGACGAGCACGACGACCGGCACCAGCGCCAGCAGCCACCCGGCCAGCACCCGTCGGCCGGGCGCCGACGCCTCCCGAGCCTCGCCGGTCACGTCCTGCGGTTCCGCTTCCGGCGCGTCCGTGCCGTGCTCCCTGCTCCCCCCGGGATGCGGTGACACCGGTGACGTCCCACCGGCGCTCGATCTCGTGGCCGGGTGGAACGCCGTGGGTGTCTGCGGGGCGCCGTGACACCCGTGGCGTTCCACCGGCGCTCGATCTCGTGGCTGGGTGGAACGTCGTGGGTGTCTGCGGCGTGGCCGGCTCGCGTCGGGCATCTCGGCTCGGAACTGGCCGGGCGGATCTACGACCGCCGCGGGGCCACGTGCGGCGGTCAGCAGCACCACCACGGCGTGCGCGGCGAGCAGCGTGAGCGCGAGCAGGTGGAGCAGGCCGAGCGCGGCGACCGCTGCGGCGTACCCCGCCCAGCGCCACCGCCCGGGCCGGCGCAGCGCCTCGACCAGCAGCAGCGTGGCCAGCACGGCGAGCAGCGTCGCGAGGGCGTACGGGCGGGCCTCCTGGCCGTACCGCGAGGTGACCGGCAGGACCGCGAACAGCACTCCGGCCAGCAGCCCGGCGCGACGGCCGACGAGCACCGCGCCGAGGCGGGCGGTGAGCGCGGCGGCCACCGCCATGGCCAGCGCCGACGGCAGCCGCAACGCCGTCGGCGACGTACCGGCCAGCGCCGTCCAGCCGTGCGCGAGCAGGTAGTACGGCCCGGTGGCGGCGTCGATCGTGCGGGTCATCCGGATCAGGTCCGGTAACGGCCGGGTGGCCGCGCTCCAGGTGGCCAGCTCGTCCCGCCACGGCTGGGCGTGCCCGATGCCCGCCAGCGTCACCACGAGCGTGAGCAGTCCGGGAACCACCCACACCACCGGACCCGACCGGCCGCGGGCAGACGCGGGCGCGAACCTCCTCACCCCCGCAGCGTCACACGCCCGCTCCCCTCCACCCGCCCGCTCCCCCGAAACCCACCCACCCGGCCCCACCCGAACCCCACCCGGCCCCGTCGATCATGAGGTTGACGGCATCCACCGTCCCCTTTGTCCCCGCCAACTTCATGATCAGCGGGGTGGGTGCGGGCGGGGTGGGCCCGTGATGTGGGATCACAGTGCGGAGCTGTGGTCGGGCAGGGCGTGATGTGGCAGCATGAGGCACATGACCGCCGCTGTCGTCCGCCGCTTCGTGGCTCGCCGCCACGTCGATTACGGCCGCGTGCGCAGCGCGATCTGTCCGGCCCACTGACGACGCCCGACCTTTCCGTCTCGGGCGCGTACTCGCGCCGGCCGTCATCGACATCGCCGTCCACGGCCCTCTCCAGGGTCGGCCGCCGCGCCCGCGCTCCCAGGCACCGCAGCAGACCATGGAGGACGCCGCGATGGCGGTCAGCAGCACCCCGACCCGTCCCGACACCCCGGCGCCTGCCGCCCGTGCGCCCCGCCGGCCACGCGGCGAGGGGCAGTGGGCGCTCGGACACCGTGAGCCGCTCAACCCCAACGAGCGGATCAAGAAGGACGACGACCCGCTGAACGTGCGGGACCGGATCGAGAACATCTACGCCCACCGCGGTTTCGCCTCGATCGACCCGCAGGACCTGCGCGGCCGGTTCCGCTGGTGGGGCCTCTACACCCAGCGCAAGGCCGGCATCGACGGCGGGCGTACCGCCGTGCTGGAGCCGCACGAGCTGGAGGACGAGTTCTTCATGCTCCGCGTCCGGGTGGACGGCGGCCAGCTCAACCTGGCCCAGCTCCGCGTGATCGCGGACATCTCCCGCGAGTTCGCCCGGGACACCGCCGACATCACCGACCGGCAGAACATCCAGTACCACTGGATCCGGGTCGAGGACATGCCGGAGATCTGGCGCCGGCTGGAGGCGGTGGGCCTGCAGACCACCGAGGCGTGCGGCGACTGCCCCCGGATCGTGCTGGGCAGCCCGGTCGCCGGGGTGGCCCGGGACGAGGTGCTCGACCCGACCCCGGCGATCGACGAGATCGTCCGCCGGTACGTCGGCGACAAGGCGTTCTCCAACCTGCCCCGCAAGTTCAAGACCTCGATCTCCTGGCTGGTCGACACCCCGTACGAGGCGAACGACATCTCGTTCCTCGGCGTGGAGCACCCGGAGCACGGTCCCGGCTTCGACGTCTGGGTGGGTGGCGGGCTGTCCACCAACCCGATGCTGGCCAAGCGGCTCGGCGTCTGGGTGCCGCTCAACGAGGTGCCGGACGTCTGGGCCGGTGTGGTCGGCATCTTCCGCGACTACGGCTACCGCCGGCTGCGCAACCGGGCCCGGCTGAAGTTCCTGGTCGCCGACTGGGGCGTGGAGCGGTTCCGCGAGGTGCTGGAGAAGGAGTACCTGGGCCGCACGCTGCTGGACGGTCCGGCCGCGGAGCTGCCGGCGAAGCCGGTCGACCACATCGGTGTGCACGCCCAGCGTGACGGCGCGAACTACGTCGGCGCGGCCCCGGTGGTGGGCCGCGTCTCCGGCACCCAGCTGGCGCAGCTCGCCGACGTGGTCGAGGCGCACGGCAGCGGCCGGGTGCGGCTCACCCCGTACCAGAAGCTGCTCGTGCTGGACGTGCCGCCGCAGCGGACCGAGGAGCTGGTCGCGGCGCTGCGCGGGATCGGCCTGGAGGCCCGGCCGTCGGCCTGGCGGCGCGGCACGATGGCCTGCACCGGTATCGAGTTCTGCAAGCTGGCGATCGTCGAGACCAAGCGGCGCGGCGAGGAACTGGTCGCGCGCCTGGAGGAGCAGCTGCGCGACTTCGACGCGGACATCTCCATCCACCTCAACGGCTGCCCGAACGCCTGCGCCCGCACCCAGGTCGCCGACATCGGGCTCAAGGGCCAGCTCGTGGTCGGCCCGGACGGCCGGCAGGTCGAGGGCTTCCAGGTGCACCTCGGCGGCGGCCTCGGCATGGCGCAGGGGCAGACCGCCGGTTTCGGCCGCAAGCTGCGCGGTCTGAAGACCACCGCGGAGGAGCTTCCGGCGTACGTGGAACGACTGGCCCGCCGCTACCTGGCCGGCCGGACCGAGGGCGAGACGTTCGCCAACTGGGTGATCAGAGTCGACGAGGAGGAGCTCCGATGAGCGATGCCCGATCCGCGCCTCTCTACTGCCCGTACTGCGGTGAGGAGGACCTGCGGCCGCACGAGGCCGGGCACGGCGCCTGGGAGTGCCACGCCTGCGCGCGGGTCTTCGCGGTGAAGTTCACCGGCCTGCTGAGCCGGGCGGTGACCCGGTGACCGGCCTTGTCTCGGCCGCCGGCCTCGGGCTGATCGGTCCGGCCGCGCCGGCCCGCCGCGACCCGGACGAGCTGCGCGCGCTGGCCGAGGAGGCCGGCCGGGAGCTGGCGGACGCGCCCGCGCTGGAGATCGCGCGGTGGGCGGTGGAGACGTTCGGCGAGCGGTTCTGCGTGACCAGCTCGATGGCCGACGGCGTGCTGGCGCACCTGGTCTCCCGGGTCGCGCCCGGCGTCGACGTGGTGTTCCTGGACACCGGGCTGCACTTCCCGGAGACGTTGAAGGTCCGCGACGAGGTGGCCCGCCGGATGCCGGTGCGGGTGCGCTCGATCCGGCCCCGGATGACCGTGGGGCAGCAGGACGGCCAGTACGGTCCGCGCCTGTTCAACAGGTCCCCGGACGACTGCTGCCAGCTGCGCAAGGTGGAGCCGCTGGAGCGGGCGCTGTCCGGGTACGACGCCTGGGCCGCCGGGCTGCGCCGGGACGAGTCGCCGACCCGGGCGAACACGCCGGTGGTGGGCTTCGACGCGCGGCGCGGCAAGGTCAAGGTGAACCCGATAGCGGCGTGGACGCAGCGGGAGGTGGACGCCTACGTGGCCCGGTACGACATCCCGGTCAACGAGCTGTTCGCCCGCGGCTACGGCTCGATCGGCTGCTGGCCGTGCACCCGGCGGACCCGGGCGGGGGAGGACCCGCGTTCCGGGCGCTGGGCGATGTTCGAGAAGACCGAGTGCGGCCTGCACACCTGAGCGCCGGGCCACCGGTGGTGCTGGTGGCCCACGGCAGCCGTGATCCGCGCGCGGCCGAGGCGACGCGGGCGCTGGCCCGCGCCGTGGCGGACACCTGCCCCGGCCGTCCGGTGCTGCCGAGCTGGCTCGACCACACCGATCCCGGGCCGGCCGAGGTGCTGCGCGGGCTGGCCGCCGACGGCCACTCCCGGGCGGTCCTGGTGCCGCTGCTGCTGACCGCCGCGTACCACCGGAAGGTGGACATCCCGGCGGCGGTCGCGGCGGCCGGCGCGGACATCGAGGTACGGGTGACCGACGTGCTGGGGCCGACCGGCGACGGGGTGGACGGCGGGCTGCTGGGCGGGCTGCGCCGACGCCTGGCGGAGGCGACCGGCGACGGGCCGGGCGGGCTGGACGCGGTGGTGCTGGCGGCGGCGGGCACCCGGGATCCGGCGGCGCGGGCCTCGGTGGGCCGGGTCGCGGCGGCGTTCGGTGCCGGGCTGGGCCTGCCCTGCCGCGTCTCGTACGCCTCGGCGGCGCCTCCGGAGGTCGGCGACGCGGTGGCGCGACTGCGCGCGGCGGGCGCCCGCCGGGTGGCGGTGGCGGCCTACTTCCTGGCCCCGGGCCGGTTCCACGACGGGGTACGCGCGTCGGCCCGGTCGGCCGGCGCGGTGGCGGTGGCCGATCCGCTGACCGACCTGCCGGAGCTGGCGGACCTGGTCCGGCGGCGGGTGGAGGCGGTGGCGGGCTGACCCGGTCCGGGACAGCAGAACGCCCCGGCCGGAATCCCGGCCGGGGCGGTCAGCGTGTACGGGTCAGGCGGAGTGAGCGCGCAGCACCCGGAGACCGCCGCGGCGCTTCACCGCGCGGCGCTCCTCTTCGCTCATCCCACCCCAGACGCCGGCGTCCTGACCGGACTCCAGCGCCCACTGCAGGCACTGGTCGGTCACGGGGCAGCGCCGGCAGACGGCCTTCGCCTGCTCCACCTGCAGGAGGGCCGGACCGGACGTCCCGATCGGGAAGAACAGCTCCGGGTCCTCGTCGCGGCAGACCGAATCGTGGCGCCAGTCCATGGCGGCAACACTCCTCATTCTTAGTGGGTGGCCAGATAACGCTTCGTTGCTTTTTCTATTTGCGTCCGCATTGCCGAATGGTGACGGTCAGCATCCATCAATTCGGCGCTGCGTGAGCAGGCTGCGGGGCCGGGGACCTGCTGGAACAGCTCAACCGAACGAGCATATCCAGGCAATGTCCCGGCAACACGAGTTCGCTTGTGAATACTTTCACGAACTACAGCGATGTCAAGGGTGACGCTCGGAAAAACTCCGAACAGTGAGCGGGCTCACCACCCATTTGTCCGGGTTTGCCAGAGCCCTGGTTACCCGGCGTGCCACAGTCGTTAATCAATGTAGTACGGTCTGCGTGAGGTTGCTGACATTTCCGGCACCCTTCCTCGGCGTGGCGGCCACCGCGCCCGCGCGGCGGGGGGTCCGCGTCAACCGACTGGGATACCCGAGACCTAGCAGATTACTCTCAGTGCGGCCGGTACGGATGTGAATCGGACTTTCTCCCGCTCGCCGAGGTAGTCCCCGTCCAGTTGGAACGGCAACGGACGCTCCGAGACCAGCGTGAACTCGGCCACGTCGTGCAGCCGCAGCACCTGCTTGCCGTGCGGATCCGGTCGTTTCGAGAAGAACTGCGCCGCCGTACGGGCCGTGCTGGCCACCCGCAACCGCCGCAGCGCGAGCACGTCGAGCCCCAGGTCGAACGACGCCTCCGGGTTCGGGTTGATCTCCCGGTCGCCCAGGTACGTCCACGGCGCGGTGTTCTGGATGATCGCGGTGGCCAGATCCGTGTCGGGCGCCTCACCCGGGCGCTCCAGCCTGATCGACGGGTGGCGGCGGTCCGAGCCGACGAAGTACTGACTCGCGGTGGAGCGGAAGTAGAGCGCCGGAGTGGAGACGCGCCCCTTCTTGCGGGCCTGTTCCACCCGGCGGATGACAGCCGCGTCCAGCCCGAAGCCGGCGCAGAACGTGAAATAGCGGTCGTCGGCCCGGCCCAGCCCGATCGTGCGGGACCGGCCCAGCCGCAGCCCCTCCAGGATCATGCTGGTGCCGTCCGGCCACTCCCGGGGCAGCCCGAGCGCGCGGGCGAAGACGTTCGTCGAACCGCCCGGCACGGTGGCCAGCGCGGGCAGCCGCTCGGCCGAGGTCTGTCCGGTGCGGAACGTCGGCGGCTCCGCCGCCATCAGGCCGTTCACCACCTCGTTGACGGTGCCGTCGCCGCCGAGCGTGACGACCAGGTCGACGCCCTCCTGGGCGGCCTCCCGGGCCAGATCCATGGCGTGGCCCCGTCGGCGGGTGTACCGCACCGACAGGTCGACTTCACTGCGCAACGCCCGGACCAGCACGTCCCGGCTGCGCTCGCTGGTGGTGGTGGCCTTCGGATTGACCACCAGGACGGCCCGCATGGGCGGCACTGTACCGCGACTACCCACCGGTATCGTGGCGCCCGTGACGATCGACTCCGACCCGCTCCCCGGCACGCTGCGTGCGGCGGTGCTCCTGCTACGTGTCCAGGCGGTGGCGCTGGGGCTGATCGCGGTGTGGCTCATCTGGTCCGACCTCACCGCCGACACGACGGACCTGACCTCGGCGCTGCTGGTGACCGTCTTCGCGGTCGGCGGCGCGGTGGCGCTCTGGGCGCTCGGCGGCGCGCTGTCCCGCCGCCGCGCCGGGGCCCGCGCGCCGGCCATCGTGCTCCAGCTCATGCTGCTGCCGGTCGGCTGGTTCATGATCGAGGGCGGGATGGGCTGGCTCGGCGTACCGCTGATCGCGCTCGGGATCGGCATGGTCGGGCTGCTGGTGAGCGGTCCGACGAACCGCGCGCTGGGCTTCGGTGAGCCGGCCGGCTGAGAGCCCGCGGGGCCTGGACGCCGCCGGCCGCTTGTTGGTCAGAAGCCGCCGGCGCGGCGGGTGAGCAGCGAGATGGTGGCCCGGCCGCCGGACGCCTGGGCGTTCGCCCCGCTGGTCAGCGCGGTCAGCACCTTCCAGGCGAACGACGACTCGGACGGCAGCGTGGCGCCCCGGACCGTCGGCACCGTCACCTCGACGGTGAGCGCGTCTTCGGTGACCGCGAACCGGCACTCCAGCTCGGCGTCGCGGGTGGCGATGGCGAGCAGCATGGCGCACGCCTCGTCGACGGCGATACGCAGATCCTCGATCTCGTCGAGGGCGAACTGGAGCCGGGCCGCGAGCCCGGCCGTGGCGGTGCGGAGCACGCCGAGGTAGCCACCGTCGGCGGGCACGGTGAGATGGACGACGTCGTCGTCGGTCGCCGGGTGCCCGGTCAGTTGAGTCACGGCTCCTCCCCCCGGTGCGGGACTCTACCCGGTCAGGGGGCCGACCGCGTGGGCGCGGCCGTCGCGTGCGTGGCGAGCTCGCGCAACGCCGGCCCGGCCAGCCGGTACGGGGTCCACTCGTCCATCGGCGTGGCGCCGATCGCGGCGTAGAAGCGGGCCGCCGGGTTCCAGTTGATCATCCACCACTCCAGCCGCTGGTAGCCCCGCTCGACGCAGATCGCGGCGAGGGTGGCCAGTAGCATCCGGCCCGCGCCGGTGCCCCGGGCGTCCGGGCGGACGTAGAGGTCCTCCAGGTAGATGCCGTGCACACCGGCCCAGGTGGAGAAGTTGAGGAACCAGAGCGCGAAGCCGACCGGCTGGTCCGACGCGTCGACGGCGACGTGGCCGAACAGCGCCGGGGACGGGCCGAACAGGGCCGCCTCGAGCTGTGCCGCGGTGAGATGGCACTGCTCGGGCGCGCGCTCGTACTCGGCGAGTTCGTGCACCATGGCGACGACGGCCGGTACGTCCTCGGGACGTACCGGCCGGATCGTCGGAGTGCCGTCGGGCGACGTCACGCCTGCTTGGTCTCCCAGAAGATCTTCGAGATCTCGTCGATCTTCGCCAGCAGCTCGTCGGCCTTGGCCGGGTCGGTGCCACCCTTGGCGCCGGCTGCGCCGGCCAGCTTGGTGGCCTCGTTGAACAGCTGGTGCAGGTGCGGGTACTTCTCGAAGTGCGGCGCCTTGAAGTAGTCGGTCCAGAGCACCCACAGGTGGTGCTTGACCAGCTCGGCCCGCTGCTCCTTGATCAGGATGGCGCGGGTGCGGAACTCCGGGTCGGTGTTGGCCTGGTACTTCTCGCAGATCATTTTGACCGACTCGGCCTCGATCCGGGCCTGGGCCGGGTCGTAGACGCCGCAGGGCAGGTCGCAGTGAGCGCTGGCCGTCACCCGGGGCGTGAGGATGCGGGGAAGGCGCATCAGGGTCCTCCATGGGTTGTTTGCGATGATCCAAGACGACATTACTCCTGGAGACGCCCTCGGGGGCTGGGAGGTGACATGGCGCCCACCGGTGGACTACCGGCCCTGCGCGGCCCGCTGGTGCCGGTGCTGGTGACCGGCCCCTCCATGGCCCCGGCGCTGCGTCACGGCGACGCGGTCCTGGTGCGCACCGGAGGCCGGCCGGTACGCCCCGGTGACGTGGTCGTCGCGGTGTTCCGCAGCCGTCCCGACCTGCTCGTCGTCAAGCGGGCGGTGGAACCGCGCGACGGCGGATGGTGGTTGCGCGGCGACAACGAGTTCGTCACCGACGACTCCCGGGCGTACGGGGTGGCCGACGTCCGCGGCCGGGTGGTGGCCCGCTGGTGGCCGCGCCCGGGACGGGTCAGGAGCAGGTAACGACCGGAGCGGATATGACCCCGCTCACATACTGGGCGCCGGTGCGTGACTATGCTCGAAAAGTGCCCGGGTGACCCCCGCACCGCCGCGCCGCCGGTCGCTGACCACCGCTGACCACGCCGGCCGGTCCGTCTGCTCGACAGATCCTGGAGTCACCATGTCTTCGTCCACCCCGGACCCCGCCGATCCCGTCTTCCGCCTGCACGTCGGCGGCAAGATGGCAGTCGCCTCCACCGTGCCGCTGACCAGCCGTGAGGACCTCTCCCTCGCGTACACCCCGGGGGTCGCCCGGGTGTGTGAGGCGATCGCCGCCGACCCCGCGCTCGCCGACACCTACACCTGGGTGTCGCACACCGTCGCCGTGGTCACCGACGGTTCCGCCGTACTCGGTCTGGGCAACATCGGCCCGCGCGCCGCGCTGCCCGTGATGGAGGGCAAGGCGGTGCTGTTCAAGCAGTTCGCCGGCGTGGACGCGGTACCGGTCTGCCTGGACACGCAGGACGTGGACGAGATCGTCGCGACGGTCAAGGCGCTCGCGCCCTCGTTCGGCGGGATCAACCTGGAGGACATCAGCGCCCCGCGCTGCTTCGAGGTGGAGCGCCGGCTCGACGAGGCGCTGGACATCCCGGTCTTCCACGACGACCAGCACGGCACCGCGATCGTGGTGCTCGCCGCGCTGCGCAACGCCGCGGCGCTGCTCAACCGCAAGCTCGGCGACCTGCGGGTGGCGGTCAGCGGCGCGGGCGCGGCCGGGGTGGCGGTCACCAAGATGCTGATCGCCGGCGGCGTCGACCCGGACCGGGTGGTGGTGTGCGACTCGCGCGGCATCATCGGCCGGCACCGCGAGCTGACCGGCACCAAGGCCGAACTGGCCGAGATGACGAACGCCGACGGGCGGCAGGGCGACATCACCGAGGCGCTGCGCGACGCGGACGTGCTCGTGGGCGTCTCCGGCGGCCAGATCCCGGAGGCGGCGGTGGCCGGCATGGCCCCCGGCGGCATCGTGTTCGCGCTCGCCAACCCCACCCCGGAGGTGCACCCCGAGGTGGCCGCCCGGCACGTGGCGGTCGTCGCCACCGGGCGCAGCGACTACCCGAACCAGATCAACAACGTGCTCGCGTTCCCCGGTGTGTTCCGGGGCGCGCTGGACGCCGGGGCCACCCGGATCACCGACTCGATGAAGGTGGCCGCCGCCGACGCCATCGCCGGGGTGGTGGCCGAGTCGCTGACGGCCGACGCCATCGTGCCGTCGCCGCTGGACCCGCGCGTCGCGCCGGCGGTGGCCGAGGCGGTCGCGGAGGCCGCCCGCCGCGACGGTGTCGCCCGCCGCTGAGATGCAAGGAAGGGGCCCTTCCTAACGCCTCCGGTAGAGGAAGGGCCCCTTCTTAACTGCTGCTCAGCTTGTTACCGTGCCGATCATGCGTGCTGCCTATGCCTCGGCCTTCGACGCCGACAACCCGCTCGCCGCGCTCGCCGTCGGCGACCGTCCCGAGCCGACCCACCCGCAGGACGACTGGGTCACCGTGCAGGTACGGGCCAGCTCGCTCAACCACCACGACCTCTGGTCGCTGCGCGGCGTGGGCCTGACCGCCGGCCAGCTCCCGATGATCCTCGGCTGTGACGCGGTCGGCACCGACCCGGACGGCAACGAGGTGGTCATCTACCCGGTCGTGCCCACCCCCGGTGACCCGCGCGGGGTCTCCATCCTCTCCGAGCACTACCAGGGCACGTTCGCCGAGCTTGTCGCCGTACCCCGGATGAATTTGCTGCCGCTGCCCGACGGCCTGTCGGCGACCGACGCGGCGTGCCTGCCCACGGCCTGGCTCACCGCCTGGCGGATGCTGACCACCAAGGGCCGGGTCGCCGACGGCGAGTCGGTGCTGGTCCAGGGCGCCGGCGGTGGCGTGGCCACCGCGGCTGTCGCACTCGGCGTCGCGCTCGGCAAGCGGGTGTACGCGACCAGCCGCGACGCCGCCAAGCGGGAGCGGATCACCGAACTGGGCGCGACCGCGCTCGAACCGGGCGCGCGGCTGCCGGAGCGGGTCGACGTGGTGATCGAGACGGTCGGCGCGGCCACGTTCGACCACTCGCTGAAGTCGGCCGCCCCGATGGCCCGGATCGTGGTCTCCGGCGCCACCGCCGGGCACGAGCCGAAGATCAACCTGCGCCGGGTCTTCGCCATGCAGCTGGAGATTCTCGGCACCTCGATGGGTACGCCGGACGAGCTGACCGAGCTGCTCGCGTTCTGCGCCGAGCACGAGGTGCGCCCGGTGGTCGACCGGGTGGTGCCGTTCAGCGAGATCTCCGAGGCGTTCGCCCGGCTGCACTCCGGTGAGGTCTTCGGCAAGGTGGTCGTCGACCACACCGCGTGACGCGCGCGGCGCGCGCCGGCCGCGCGGTCGGCGCGGAAGGCTTGTTAAGTGAGTGTTTGAGATTCCGGCTCAGGTGTGGGTTGCCTGGGCCGGTTTCGTGTGTCGGGCCAGGCGGGTGACCATGACGTGGATCATGGCCCAGGTAACGAAGGCGGCGTGGCTGGCCGGTAGGCGTTCGTAGTCGCGGACGCAGCGGCGTTTCTTGCTGATCCAGGCGAAGGTGCGTTCGACGACCCAGCGGCGGGGCAGCACGACGAAGGTGTGTTGTCCGGGGAGTTTGCGGACCAGGTGCACGGTGAGGTCGAGGGCGTGGCGGGCCCAGGTGCTCAGGGTGCCGATGTAGCCGCCGTCTGCCCAGAGCAGGCGTAGGCGGGGGTGGAACAGCCGGGTGCGCCAGAGCAGGTCCCGGGCGATGCTGCGGTCGTTGACGTGCGCGCCGGTGACCATGACGGCCAGGAGTAGGCCCATGGTGTCCACGACGATGTGGCGTTTACGGCCGTTGACCTTCTTCGCCACGTCGAAACCGCGGCTGTGTCGGGGCACGGTGTCCGCGGCGCGCACCGACTGAGAATCGATCGCTCCGGCGCTGGGATGCGCGTGCCGTCCGGCGGCGGTACGGCACTGCTCCCGCAACCGGTCGTGCAGACGCATCAACGTGTGGTCATCGCGCCATCGAGCGAACCACCAGTACACCGTCCCCGGGGGCGGGAACTCCCGCGGCAGGGCCCGCCACGGACAACCGGTGCAGGCCACATACAAGATCGCCGTGACGATCGCCCGCATCGGATGCGACGGCGGCCGCCCCCGCCGACCGACCGACACCGGCGTGACCAGCGGCGCGATCAACGCCCACTGCGCATCGGTCAGATCACCGGGATACCGCCGCCGCACCGCCCGTTCCCGTTCCCGCCGCACCCGCTGCGACGGATAACGGCGGGGCGACGCGGACGGCGTGACAGTGATCGGGTACAACGTCATCAGAAGGCCCTCGGTATGGAAACGGTTGGCTCGACACCACCGGACCTACCGAGGGCCTTCCCTCACCTCAACCCAACACGCCGCCGCACCCCAAATCTCAAACACTCACTAAGAAGGGGCCCCTTCTCTACCGGAGACGTTAAGAAGGGGCCCTTCCTTACAGGCGGTCGTCGAGGGTGGCCAGGTTGCCCCGGGCGGCGTCGGCCGGGAGGCGCTTCTTCGCCGCCGGGTCGCCGTAGAGCGTCCAGCGGAGGAACTCGACTGTGGTGTCGGCGACCACGCCCAGCGCCTTGCCGTCGCCCAGCAGCGCCCGGCCGTGGTCGCCCTTGGGCAGGCTGAGCATCGCCTTCGGCCACGGCACCGCGTCGAAGACGGCCTTGCCCGCCGCGTACGACACCACCTCGTCGGCCTCGCCGTGCACGAACAGCTGCGGCGCGGCGGCACCGGCGAACGCGGTACCCACACCGAGCGCGGTGCCGGCGAAGACGATGCCCGCGTCCAGCCGCTCGTCCCGGCCCGCGGTGAACAGCCCGATCGTGGTCACGCCGCCGGCGCTGTGGCCGGTCGCGGCCACCCGCTCCGGGTCCAGCCGGCCGCGCAGCGGATCGCCCGCCTTCTCGCCGAGGGCGAGCACCTGCGTCAGCACGTACGACACGTCGGCCGGCTGGTTGAGCACGTCCAGCGGGTTGCCGTCGGTGCCCCGGGAGGTGTGCGGGAACCGCGGCGCGGCGACCACGAACCCGGCCGCCACCCAGCGGGTCAGCAGCGCCTGGTAATCCTCCGGCCGGGCACTGAGCCCGTGGCTGAACAGCACCACCGGGAACCGCCCGTCCGCCGCCGGGGCGGAGCGCTCGACCGCGCCACCGGCCGCGCCCGCCGCCGGGTACCAGAGGGTCACCGGCAACGGCCGGTCGCCGTCGCGGTTCAGCTTCACCTGGCGTACGCCGACCGCGAAGCTCTCCGTGGGGGCCTTGCCGGCGGGTACGCGCGGAGCGGATGTGGTGGTCGTCGGTGGGGCGTCGGGGGCGGGCCGCTCGGCGGGGGCACTGGGCTGCTCCGAGCAGCCGGCGAGGGCGGCGCCGAGCACGGCGGCGGTGAGCAGGGCGACGGGACGACGGCGCATGAACTCGATTGTGCCTCGCGATTCCGGCCATCAGGTGCGGTCACCGCGCCGGGTGACCACCCGCTGACGCCCGGAGGCGAGCCAGGTCGGCCGCGTCCTTGGCCCGGCGGGGGCGCTCCGGCATCCAGACCGGGAACATCTCCTTGAACTCGATCTGCGCCGCGACGCTGATCACCGGCGCCGCGAGCGTGCCGATCCGGCCGGGCGGCCCGGCCAGCATGCCGTCCGGCAGGGGCGTGCCCGCCCACGGTCCGGCGCCGACGACTTCCCGGATCGCCCCCAGCTGCCGCCCCTCTGTCCCGTCCACCCCGGCACCGTACCCACCCGCCCCGGGGGGCCGCGTCGATCATGAAGTTGACGGCATCGGCTGCCCGGTTTGTCGCCGCCAACCTCATGATCGTCGGCGACGGAGAGGGCGGGTGGTGGTCAGGTGGGCAGGGAGCGGGTGGTGAAGGTCGTCTGGTCGGGGGCGGTGGCGTCGGCGGGGAGGCGGCGCAGGGCGGCGCGGTCGGCGTAGAGCGTCCAGCGCAGGAAGTCGGTGGTGGTGGCGAGCACCTGGGGGAAACCGGGCCGCCCCGGTGTCAGGTACTCGCCGTGGCCCTGACCGGTGAGGCTCAGGAAGGCGGCCGGGCCGAGACAGCGGGCGTACGCGGCCCGGCCGATCGACTCCGGCACGATCCGGTCGGCGCTCCCGTGCACGAACAGCATCGGCGCGAGCGGCCGGGACAGCCCGGCGACCATCCGGCCACCGGCGATCACGAGTCCGGCGCGCAGCGGGTACGGCTGCCCGGAGGCGAACATGCCGAGCGTGGTGTGACCGCCGGCCGAGTGCCCGGCGGCGGCGAACCTGTCCACCGCCAGGTGCGCGCCGAGCGGATCCCCGGGGCGGGCGCCGAGGCGGACCAGGTGGCGGATCAGTCGCCAGGCGTCGGCGGGCTGGTTGCGGACGTCCTCGCGGGTGAACGGGCGGGCGCGCTGGTTCGTCCGCGGGTAGGTGGGCGCGACCACCACGAACCCGGCGGCGGCCCAGCGGCTGGTCAGCGCCGCGTGCAGGGCGGGCAGGCTACGCAGCCCGTGGCTGTAGAGCACCACCGGGAACCGTCCGGCGGCGAACGGGGCTCCCGGCCGGACGCGCGGGCCGGGGCTCGCCGGTGCGGCGCGGCCGGATCCGGAGGGAGTGGCGACGACGGACGGCAGAGCCGAGACGCGGGGCCCGCGCGGGCTCGACAGCGCCGGCGCGTGATCGGCACCGGCCGAGCCGGAACTATCCGGAAGAGGCCCGGCCGAAGGCGCGTCGGCCGAAAGTGGGTCGGCCGAGCCGGAACCGGCCGAGCCGGGACCAGTCGAGCCGGAACCTGCCGAGCCGGGGCCGGCCGGGTGCGGCGGTGGGGGAGACGGTTGCGCCGGGTACCAGACGGTGACCGGCAGCGGACGCCTGCCGTCCGGGTCGAGCGTGAACTGCCGCATCCCGACCGCGTACGGGCGCTCCGGCGCGGGTCCGACGCTCCCCGGGACCGGGTCGGAGGTGGCCACGGCCGGGCCGCAACCGGCCAGCAGCGCCGTCATCAGCGCGGCGACCAGCCGCTGCCCCCTCACACCTGCACGGTAGGCAGCCGAGCGGTCAGCCCGCGCCCGCCGTCCGGGCCGGTCGGCACCGCCACCCGGTCGGCTCCCGCCTCCACCGGGTGGCCGGGTTTGCCCGATCCCGTCGACCGGATCCGCAGGTGGCGGCCCGGCGGGGCGGACCGGTCCGGTGGGCTTCGCTAGGGTCAGCCGCATGGCTGAGGACTACACCGACCCGAGTGGCAACACCGCGCAGTTCCGCGCATTCGTCGATTCTCCCGAGCCGGCCGCGTCGGCGGCGGCGCCGTCGCGCCTGCCGCTGATCGCCGGTGGGACCGTCGCCGCCGTCGTGGTGATCGCCCTGGTCGCCTGGATCGCCCTGGGCTGACCGGGCCGACCGCCGTCGATCCTGGCCCGTCCGGCCCGAGAGGCCCGTCCGGTCCGCGCCGAAAGGCCGGGGCGCACGCGATCAGACGGCCAGCACCTCGCGGGTCTCGCGGGCGATCTCCCGCTCCTCGTCGGTGCCGACCACGAGCACCGCGACCTCCGCGCCGTCCGGGGAGACGACCCGGTCGCCGTGGCCGTCGTTGCGCGCCGGGTCGACGGCGACGCCCAGCCGCTCCAGCCCGGCCAGCGAGGCAGCCCGGACCGGTGCGGCGTGCTCGCCGACCCCGGCGGTGAACGCGATCGCGTCCACCCGGCCCAGCAGTGCGTAGTACGCGCCCACGTAGCCGGTGATCCGCCGGCAGTAGACGTCGAACGCCAGCGTCGCGTCCGGGTCACCGGCGGCACGCCGGGCCAGCACCTCGCGCATGTCGTTGGCACCGGTCAGCCCGAGCAGGCCGCTGCGGTGGTTGAGCAGGTCGTCGATGTCGTCCACGACCATGCCGCCCTCGCGCCGCAGGTGGAAGATGACTGTCGGGTCGAGGTCGCCGCTGCGGGTGCCCATCACCAGGCCCTCCAGCGGGGACATGCCCATCGAGGTGGCTACACTGCGCCCACCCTGGACGGCACACGCGCTCGCCCCGTTGCCCAGGTGCAGCGTGATCGTGTTGATCTGGTCGTACGGGCGGTCGAGCAGGTCGGCGACGCGACGCGAGACGTACGCGTGCGAGGTGCCGTGGAAGCCGTACCGGCGGACGCCGTAGCGCTCGGCGGTGGCCTTGTCGATCGCGTACGTGGCGGCGGCCTCGGGCAGCGTGTGGTGGAACGCGGTGTCGAAGACGGCCACCTGCGGGGTGTCCGGCAGCGCCTCCAGCGCGACCCGGATGCCGGCGAGGTTGGCCGGGTTGTGCAGCGGGGCCAGCGGCACCAGGTCCTCGATGGCGGCGACGACCGCGTCGTCGATGCGTACCGGCTCGCTGAACTTCCGCCCGCCGTGCACCACCCGGTGGCCGACGCCGGCCAGGCCGGTCAGGTCGAGCCGGCCGATGATCTCCCGGACGGCGCTCTCGTGGTCGGCCGGGCCGCCGCCGGGTTCGCCGATCCGCTCGACGGTGCCCTTGTCCAGGATGTCGTCGCCGTCGTACAGCCGGTACTTGACCGACGATGATCCGCTGTTGAGGACCAGGATGCGGCTCATTCCGACGCCTCCGCGGCGGCCTGGATGGCGGTGATCGCCACCGTGTTGACGATGTCCGGCACGGTGGCCCCCCGGGACAGGTCGTTCACCGGCCGGTTCAGGCCCTGCATGACCGGCCCGACCGCCACCGCGCCGGCCGACCGCTGCACCGCCTTGTACGTGTTGTTGCCGGTGTTGAGGTCTGGGAAGATGAACACCGTGGCCCGCCCGGCGACCGGGCTGTCCGGCAGCTTGGTGGCCGCCACCTGCGGGTCGATCGCCGCGTCGTACTGGATCGGGCCCTCGACGAGCAGGTCGGGCCGGCGTTCCCGGACCAGCTTGGTGGCCGCCGCGACCTTCTCCACGTCGGCGCCCGCGCCGGAGCTGCCGGTGGAGTACGACAGCATCGCCACCCGCGGTTCGATGCCGAACCGGGCCGCCGTGTCGGCCGAGGAGATGGCGATGTCGGCGAGCTGGTCGGCGTCCGGGTCGGGGTTGACGGCGCAGTCGCCGTACACCAGCACCCGGTCGGCGAGCAGCATGAAGAAGACGCTGGAGGCGACGGAGACGCCGGGCACGGTCCGGATGATTTCGAAGGCCGGGCGGATGGTGGCGGCGGTGGTGTGGGTGGCGCCGGAGACCATGCCGTCGGCGTGGCCGGTCTGCACCATCATCGTGCCGAAGTAGTTGGCCTGCGCCACGATGTCGTGCGCCAGCTCGACTGTGACGCCGCGGTGGGCGCGCAACCGCGCGTACGCCTGCGCGAACTCGTCCCGCCACGGGCTGGTCACCGGATCGACGACCTGGGCGTCGCCGAGGTCCACGCCCAGCTCCCGGGTGCGGCGGGCGATCTCGTCCGGGCGGCCGAGCAGGGTGATCTCGGCGACGCCCCGGCGCAGCAGCACCTCGGTCGCGCGCAGGATCCGCTCGTCCGCGCCCTCGGGCAGCACCAGCCGGCGGCGCCGGGCGCGGGCCCTGTCGATCAGGTCGTTCTCGAACATCAGCGGGGTCACCCGCGCGGACCGGCTGACCCGCAGCCGGCGGGCCAGGTCGTCGGTGTCCACGCAGCGCTCGAACGCGCCGAGCGCGGCCTCGACCTTGCGCGGGTTGGCGGTGCTGGGGCGGCCTTCGATGCGGCTGGACGCGGAGACCGTGTCGTAGCTGTCGCTCGGCACCGACAGCACCGGGAGCCCGGTGTTCATCCGCTCGACCAGGCGCATCGCGCGGGGGTCGGGCTGCTCGCCGAGCGTGAGCACCAGCCCGGCCAGCGAGACCTGCCCGGCGACATGCGCGGCGCCGGCGGCCACCAGCAGGTCCGCGCGGTCGCCCGGGGTGATCACCAGAGCGCCGTCGGTGAGGTGGTCCAGCAGGGTCGGCACGTGCGCCGCGCCCACCACGTAGTCGAGCACGTCGCGGTCGAGCGCGGTCTCGTCGCCGGTGAGCACCGTGCCGCGCAGCGCCGCCGCCACCTCGGCCACCGTCGGCGCCGACACGGTCGGCACCTCCGGGATCGCGTACGCGGGCACCGGCAGCTCGGGCAGCGTCATGGGCTCCGGCACGCGGTTGGCCAGCGCCGCGATCACCGTCGCGCCGAGGTCCACCAGATCGTGGTACGCGCCACGCAGCGCCGCCGCGATCGCGTCGGGCGTCTGCCCGAACCCGTCCACCACGGGCACCACGACGCTGCCGAACTCGGTCGCGAGCCGGGCGTTGAAGGCCAGCTCGCGCGGGCCGGTGCCGTCGCCGTAGGCGAAGTCGCTGCCCACCACGACTATCGCCGGGCAGCGCCGTTCGACCTCGCGGTAGCGGGTGACGATCCGGGAGATCAGCTCCTCCCGGCGGCCGTCCGCGACGAGCGCGCTCGCCTCGGCGTATGTGGCGCCGTGCAGCTCGTCGACCGGCAGGTCCATCCGGTAGCGCTCGGTGAGCAGAGCGAGGATCGGGTCGGTGCCGTCACCGGCGACGAGCGGCCGGAACGCGCCGATCCGTTCCACCTGCCGGGACAACAACTCGGCCAGCCCGAGGGCCACCGTCGATTTTCCCCCGCCCGAGCCAACGCCGGTCAGGTACACGCTGCGCGCCACGGCAACCAACCTACAAGATCGAGGTCGGTGCTGTCCGTTCTGCCTGGTCAGCGCGGCTAGCCGGGGGAGAAGGTGGGAATTTTTCGCATCTACACTTGGCCTTGTGGAAGGCCCGACAGCACTGATTCCCGTCGTACCGGAATCGCCCCCCGTCTTCGTAGACCCGAGCGGGCGGCGACGCCGGCGGCTGCGCCGTCTCGCCTACTGCGCGGGTGCGGCGGGTGTGATCTACACGGTCATGGTGGGAGCCAGCTTCGCCGGCGGTCCGATCACCCCGGACAGCGTCATCCCGTTCGTCGAGCCGACCACCGAGCAGCGGCTGCCGTCGCCGAACCCGCCGGCGTCGCCCGCGCCCGCGCCGACCCGTCCCACGCCGGACACGCCCACCGACATCCGTACCGCTCCGGTGCGGGTGCCGGCCACCTCCGTCGCCCCCGCCACCACGGTCCCGCCGAGCCCTCGGTATCCCCGGCCGACCCGGACCGCCCCGACCGAGCCCCGGCCCGTCCGGACGCCGGCCACCACCGCGCCGCCCACCGCCCCCACCGCCGAGGTGCCGCCGCCCGTTGTCGACCCGCCGTCCGTCGTCGACCCGCCCGCCGCGCCGGTCGCGCCCGCCGATGAGTGACCAGGCGCCCGCGCGTCCGAACCCGCCGACAAGCGAGCAGCCCACAGTCACGCTGGACCCCCGCCGGGTGCACGCCGCCCGCCGGCACAGGGCCGGGCTGCGGCCGGACGACGCGCCCACGGTCGTGCCGGCCGTCCGGCAGATCCCCGGAGCGCCGCAGATCCCCGGCCCGCGCCGGTCCCGTGGGCGGCGTCTGCTGCCCCGGCCGAGCTGGGCCCTGGTCGCCATGGTCGTGGTCGTCCTGGCCGGTCTGCTGGTCGTCGAGGCGTACACGAACGCCGCGTTCGTACCGGACAACCGGGTGACGCCCGGCAGTCAGCGGGAGGTTCCCAGCTCGGTGATCGGGGGCGGCCCGATCGTCAACGTCGGCGCGGAGGGCCGCACCCAGTCGCACCGCCTGCCGGAGGGCACCGTCGCGCTCACATTCGACGACGGACCCGACCCCCGGTGGACGCCGGAGGTGCTACGCGTCCTGGACAAGTACCAGGTCAAGGGCACCTTCTTCGTCATCGGCTCGCAGGTGGTCCGCAACCCGGAGGTGACCCGCCGGCTGGTGGCCGAGGGACACGAGCTGGGCGTGCACACGTTCACCCACCCCGACCTCGCCGCGCTGCCGGAGTGGCGGCGGGAGCTGGAGTACGCGCAGACGCAGCTCGCCATCGCCAGCACCACAGGCGTCCGGCCGTCGCTGCTGCGCTTCCCGTACTCGTCCCGCGCGGACGCCTACACCGACCGGGACTGGCCGATGCTGCGGCACGCGGGCGAGCTGGGCTACCTCACCGTCGTCAACGACGTCGACAGCCGGGACTGGGAGCTGCCCCCGGTCGAGGAGATGGTCGCGAACGCCACGCCGGACGGGACGGCCGGCACGATCGCGCTGTGGCACGACGCGGGCGGCGACCGGTCCGGCACCGTGGCCGCGCTGGACCGGTACATCCCGGCGATGCTGGAGCGCGGGTACCGCTTCACCACGGTGAGCGAGGGACTCAACCAGACGTTCGCGGCCGCGGGTGTGTCCGGCCCGGTGGGCGGGCACACGGCGGCCACGCTCGACGAGCGGTTGCGGGGCCACGTCCTGGTCGGCGCGGTACGCGTGGCCGACGGCATGTTCGGGGTGCTCGGCGTCTTCTTCGTGCTCGTCGGGGTGCTCACCGTCGGCCGTACCCTGCTGCTGTTCGTCCTGGCCACCCGGCACGCGCGCCGTCGCCGTCGCCGCGACTGGTCCTGGGGCCCGCCGGTCACCGAACCGGTCTCGGTGATCGTGCCCGCTTACAACGAGCGGGAGGGCATCGCCGCGGCGGTCCGCTCGCTCGCCCTGGGTGACCACCCCGGCGGCATCGAGGTGGTGGTGGTCGACGACGGCTCGACCGACGGCACCGCCGACATCGTCGCGGCGCTGCGCCTGCCGAACGTCCGGGTCGTCCGCAAGCCCAACGGCGGCAAGCCGAGCGCGCTCAACACCGGCGTCGCGCTGGCCCGGCACGACCTGATCGTCATGGTCGACGGCGACACGATCTTCGAGCCGGACTCGGTCCGCCGGCTGGTCCAGCCGTTCGCCGACCCCCGCGTCGGCGTGGTCGCCGGCAACGTCAAGGTCGGCAACCGGCGCGGCCTGATCGCCAAGTGGCAGCACATCGAGTACGTCATCGGCTTCAACCTCGACCGCCGCCTCTACGAGACGCTGCGCTGCATGCCCACCGTCCCCGGCGCGATCGGCGCGTTCCGGCGCCAGGCGCTGGAGCAGGTGGGCGGCCTGACCGACGACACGCTGGCCGAGGACACCGACGTCACCATCGCCATCGGCCGCGCCGGCTGGCACATCGTGTACGAGGAGAGCGCCCGCGCCTGGACCGAGGCGCCGGCCACCATCGGCCAGTTGTGGAAGCAGCGGTACCGGTGGAGCTACGGCACCATGCAGGCGATGTGGAAGCACCGGCGCTCGGTGATCGAGAGCGGCCCGTCGGGCCGGTTCGGCCGCCGGTCCCTGTCGTTCCTGACGCTGTTCGGCGTGCTGCTGCCGCTGGCCGCCCCGGTGATCGACCTGCTCGCGATCTACGGGCTGATCTTCCTGGACCGCAGCGACACGGTGGTGGCCTGGCTGGCGATGCTCGCGCTCCAGTTCCTCACCGCGGTACTGGCCTTCCGGCTGGACCGGGAGAAGCTCGGCGTGCTCTGGGTGCTGCCGTTGCAGCAGTTCGTCTACCGGCAGGTGATGTACCTGGTGCTGCTCCAGGCGGTCGGCACCGCGCTGACCGGCGGCCGGCTGGGCTGGCAGAAGCTGCGGCGCACCGGAGACCTCCGGGTCGCCGGGCGGGGCGCGACCGGCTGACGCCCGTCAGTCCTCGTCCGGGTCGTCGAGACGGGCCAGCCAGGTGGCGAACCGCTCGATCGGGGTCTCGAACTCCGGGTTCAGGTCGACGAAGTCGCGCAGCCGCTCGCCCAGCCACTCCAGGCTGACCTGCTCGTCACCCCGGCGCTCGACCAGTTCCTCGATGCCACGGTCGGTGAAGTACACGGTTTTCCTCTCGTCGTCGTACGGCAGCGGCCCGCCCCGGGTCGGGACGGGCCGCTGCCGGTGGTGTCACGGGCGGGGGAGAGCCGCCTCGATCAGCGCGTTCTGCTCGACCTCGTGCATCTTCGCCGAGCCCACCGCCGGCGCGGCGGCGGCCGGCCGGGAGATGCGGCGCAGCCGGACCTCGGGCAGGTGCTCCAGCAGGTTGAGCGCGACGAACGACCAGGCGCCCTGGTTGGCCGGCTCCTCCTGGACCCAGGCGAAGTCCTCGGCGTTCGGGTACTGCGCGAGCGCGGCCCGGACCTCCTCGACGGGCAGCGGGTAGAGCTGCTCCATCCGGATGATCGCGGTGTCGGTCACGCCCCGCTCCTGCCGGGCCTGGAACAGGTCGTAGTAGACCTTGCCCGAGCAGAGCAGCACCCGCTTCACCTGCTCCGGCGCCGGAGCCGCGGTGTCGGCCAGCACCGGCTGGAACGTCCCGGTGGTGAAGTCCTCCACCGGCGACACGCACAGCTTGTGCCGCAGCAGCGACTTCGGCGTGAACACCACCAGCGGCTTGCGCTTGGGCGACAGGGCCTGGCGGCGCAGCAGGTGGAAGTAGTTCGCCGGGGTGGTCGGGATGGCCACCCGCATGTTGTCCTCGGCGCAGAGCTGCAGGAACCGCTCCGGGCGGCCGGACGTGTGGTCCGGGCCCTGGCCCTCGTGGCCGTGCGGCAGCAGCAGCGTCACCGCCGAGCGCTGGCCCCACTTCACCTCGCCGGACGAGATGAACTCGTCGATCACCGACTGGGCGCCGTTGACGAAGTCACCGAACTGGGCCTCCCAGGCCACCAGCGCGTTGATGTTCTCCACCGAGTAGCCGTACTCGAAGCCCATGGCCGCGTACTCGGAGAGCAGCGAGTCGTGGACGAAGAAGCGCGACCGCTCGCCGTCGGCGGTGAGCGACATCAGCGGCAGGTAGTCCTCGCCGGTCTTGGCGTCGACCACCGAGGCGTGCCGCTGGACGAACGTGCCGCGGCGCGAGTCCTGCCCGGCGAGCCGGACGGTGACGCCGTCGTGCAGCAGCGTGCCGAACGCGATGATCTCGGCGAAGCCCCAGTCGATGCCGCCCTCGACGGACATCTTGCGGCGCCGCTCCAGCAGCTGCTGGATCCGCTTGTGCGGGGTGAAGCCCTCCGGCAGGTTGACGTGCGCCTCGCCGATCGCCTTGACCACCGAGGCGTCGGTGGCGGTGTCGACCTGCGGCTCCGGCTCCTCCTCCCGCGCCGGGCGGCTGAGCTGACGCGGCGTGGTCGCGGCGTCCCGGGTGGCCTTGAAGACCCGCTCCAGCTGCCCCTGGTAGTCACGCAGAAGCTCCTCCGCGTCCTCCACGGTGATGTCGCCGCGCCCGATCAGCTCCTCGGTGTAGAGCTTCCGGACGGACCGCTTCGAGTCGATGATCTTGTACATCTCCGGGTTGGACATCGACGGGTCGTCACCCTCGTTGTGCCCGCGCCGGCGGTAGCAGACCATGTCGATCACGACGTCCTTGTTGAACGCCTGCCGGTACTCGAACGCGAGCCGGGCCACCCGGACCACTGCCTCCGGGTCGTCGCCGTTCACGTGAAAGATCGGCGCCTGGATCATCCGGGCCACGTCGGTGCTGTAGAGGCTGGACCGGCTGTACTCCGGGGCGGTGGTGAAGCCGACCTGGTTGTTGACGACCACGTGCACGGTGCCGCCGGTGCGGTAGCCGCGCAGCTGGGAGAGGTTGAGCGTCTCGGCGACCACGCCCTGGCCGGCGAAGGCAGCGTCACCGTGCACGGCCAGCGGCAGCACGGTGTAGCCCTCCAGCTTGAGGTCGATCCGGTCCTGCTTGGCCCGGACTATGCCCTCCAGCACCGGGTCGACGGCCTCCAGGTGCGACGGGTTCGCCACCACCGACACCTTGACCGCGTGCTCGCCGTCCGGGGTGGTGAACTTGCCGTTCTGGCCGAGGTGGTACTTCACGTCGCCCGAGCCCTGCGTGGACCGCGGGTCGAGGTGTCCCTCGAACTCGGAGAAGATCTTCTCGTACGGCTTGCCGACGATGTTCGCCAGCACGTTGAGCCGGCCGCGGTGCGCCATGCCGATGACGACCTCGTCCAGACCGGCCTCGGCGGAGCACTCCAGCACCTCGCCGAGCAGCGGGATCAGCGACTCGCCGCCCTCCAGCGAGAAGCGCTTCTGGCCGACGTACTTGGTCTGCAGGAACGTCTCGAACGCCTCGGCGGCGTTGAGCCGGTTCAGCACGTGCTTCTGCTCGTCGGAGCTGGGCTTCTCGTACTTGCGCTCGACCCGCTCCTGGATCCAGCGGCGCTCCTCCGGGTCCTGGATGTGCATGTACTCGATGCCGACCCGGCGGCAGTACGAGTCGCGCAGCACGCCGAGGATCGAGCGCAGCTTCATCCGCTGCTGGCCGGCGAAGCCGTTGACCGGGAAGACGCGGTCGAGGTCCCAGAGCGTGAGCCCGTGCTGGAGGACGTCCAGGTCCGGGTGCTTGCGGATCTTGAACTCCAGCGGGTCGGTGTCGGCCATCAGGTGGCCGCGCACCCGGTACGCGTGGATCAGCTCGTGCACCCGAGCGGTCTTGTTGATCTGGCCTTCGCTGTCGACGGCCACGTCGCGCATCCAGCGCACCGGCTCGTACGGGATCCGCAGCGAGGTGAAGATGTCGTCGTAGAAGCCACGCTCGCCGAGCAGCAGCTCGTGCATCACCTTCAGGAACTCGCCGGACTGCGCGCCCTGGATGATCCGGTGGTCGTACGTGCTGGTCAGCGTGATGACCTTGCTGACCGCGTTCTCGGCCAGGGTGGCCTCGCTCATGCCCTGGTAGGGGGCCGGGTATTCCATCGCACCGACGCCGATGATGGCGCTCTGCCCCTGCATCAGACGCGGGATCGAGTGCACCGTGCCGATGCCGCCCGGGTTGGTCAGCGAGATCGTGGTGCCGGAGTAGTCGTCCATGGTCAGCTCGTTGCGGCGGGCGCGCCGGACCACGTCCTCGTACGCCTGCCAGAACTGCCGGAAGTCCATCTGCTCGCAGCCCTTGATGGACGGCACCACCAGGTTGCGCGAGCCGTCCG
Source organism: Micromonospora sp. WMMA1947 (assembly GCF_027497355.1). Taxonomy (NCBI): domain Bacteria; kingdom Bacillati; phylum Actinomycetota; class Actinomycetes; order Micromonosporales; family Micromonosporaceae; genus Micromonospora; species Micromonospora sp. WMMA1947. Next base: position 2,960,059 of record NZ_CP114909.1, read on the forward strand.
GCTTGACCAGGTCGATCGCGATGCCCAGGTTGACGTGCTCCGGGCGGACCATCGCCGGCTTGCCGTCGACCTCGGCGAAGGAGTTGTTCATCTCCGGGTGCTCGACGACCGCGCGGACCAGCGCGTACCCGATCAGGTGGGTGAAGCTGACCTTGCCACCGCGACCACGGGTCAGGTGGTTGTTGATCACGATGCGGTTGTCGACGAGCAGCTTGGCCGGGACGGCGCGCACGCTGGTGGCGGTCGGGACCGACAGCGACGCGTCCATGTTCTGCACGATCTTGGCGGCGACGCCGCGAAGCGGCGTGGTGCCCGCGGCGCTCGCGGTCGGCGCCTTGGCGGCCGGCTTGGCCGGGGCGGACTTCTTCGCCGGCTCAGGCGCCTTCGCCGCCGGCTTCGCTGCGGGCTTGGCCGGGGCGGACGCCTTCGGCTCGGCCTTGGGGGCGGCCTTCGGCTCCGCCTTGGCGGGCTGCTCCTTGACGGTGGCCACTGCTTCCTGCTGCTCGGCCGGCTCCGGCTTCGCGGCCGGCTTGGCCTGCCCGTCCGGGCGCGGCGTGGCGGCGCCCGGGGCCGGCCGGTAGTCGGCGAAGAAGTCGTGCCAGGCCGAATCGACGCTCGAGGGGTCGGCGAGGTAACGCTGGTACATCTCCTCGACGATCCACTCGTTCGGGCCGAAACCCGCCAGTGGGTTCTCCTGCGAAGTCTGCTGGGTCGACACGGCCGCTAATCGCCTCTTTCACGCGGTTGTGAATGTCACGGTGGCCCCCGGTGACCCCCGGTTGCCGACGCTGGGTAAACCGATTCCAAGGCTACGCCGTGCGCTGCGCGCAGGCATTCTCGCCTCCGGCTGGTGGTCCGTTTCACAGAAGATGCCAGAAGTTCGGCAAACGCTGCGTGATCCGCCGACTCCTGCTAGACGGCGAAGGCCCCGGCCGGTGACGGGTGTCACCGGCCGGGGCCCGGCCTGACCGCGAGGTCAGGAGATGTCGCGCTTGCGGATCGTGGCCACGCCGATCGCGCCGGCCACCACCGCGTACCCGATCAGCACCAGCGCGCCCGCCCACTGCGGCGGGTTGCCCGGGATGTCGGTGTCGCCGCCCACCATGAGCCCGGAGGCCAGGGACGGGACCAGCAGCTGGAGCTTGTTGATCCAGTCGCCGTACCGCGAGGCGAGCAGGCTCAGCACGATCGCCGCACCGATCGCGCCACCCAGGTAGAACAGGATGCCGGTCACGGTGGCGCCGATCTGGCTGCGGATCAGCACGCCGAGCCCGACGCCGAGCACCGACCAGAGCAGGTAGGCCAGGCCGTTGAGCGCGATCGCCCGCCAGATCGCCCCGCTGCCGAGCTGCGAGCCGACGTCCACCGAGTTGAGGATCAGCGGCGAGATGATCAGGTTCAGCACAGTGGTGACGAGCCAGAACAGCAGCGCCAGCACGCCGGCCGCGGCCAGCTTGGCCAGCATCACCGCGGTGCGGTGCGGTGCGGTGAGGAACGTGGTGGTCACCGTCTGGTGGAAGAACTCGCTGGTCACCACCACGATGCCGAGCAGCAGCACGATGAGCAGGCCGAAGAACTGGCCGTTGGTGTAGAGGTTGGCCGCCAGGTTGTCGGCGGCCGAGATGGCCTGCAACTGGTCGGACTGCTCGGCCGGTACCTCGCCGAAGTCCCCGCCGGCCAGCGCCTCGGTCTGCAACCAGTTGAAGAACAGCGTGAGCGCCCACAGCGCCAGGCTGATCAGCCCGAAGATCCACCAGGTGCTGGTGGTACGGATCTTGAGCAGTTCGGATCGGACCAGCGTCATCGGATCTCCGCCTTTCCGGCCGTCAGCTCCAGGAAGACCCCTTCGAGGTCGGGGCGCTCGGTGGTCAGCTCGTGCAGCTCCACCTTGGCGGCCAGCGCGACCCGGCCCACGGTCGGCGCGTCCACGCCGGTCACCAGCAGCGCGCCGTGCGGGTCGGTGTCGACGGTTGCCGACTGCTCGCGCAGCGCCGCGACCAGCTCGTCGGCCTGCGGGGTGCGCACCCGCACCCGCACGTCGTGCGTCATCGACGCCATCACCTGGTCGACCGGGCCCTGCCGGACCAGCTTGCCGGCCGCGATGATCACCACGTCGTCGGCGAGCAGCTGCATCTCGGAGAGCAGGTGGCTGGAGACCAGCACCGTCCGTCCCTCGGCGGCGAGCCCCTTGAGGAAGCCGCGCATCCAGCGGATGCCCTCCGGGTCCAGGCCGTTCGCCGGCTCGTCCAGGATCAGCACCTGCGGGTTGCCGAGCATCGCTGCGGCGATGCCGAGCCGCTGCTTCATGCCGAGCGAGTAGCCCTTGAACTTGCGCTTGGCGGCGGGCGTGAGCCCGACCAGCGCCAGCGCCTCGTCGGCGCGCTCCTTCGGCAGGCCCGCCGCAGCGCAGATCACCCGCAGGTGGTTGATGCCGGTGCGGCCCTTGTGCGCGCTGGACGCCTCCAGCACCGCGCCGACCGTACGCAGCGGGTCGGGCAGGTCGGCGTACCGGCTGCCACCGATGGTGGCCGTGCCGGCGCTCGGCGTCACCAGGTTGAGCAGCATGCGCAGCGTGGTCGTCTTACCGGCGCCGTTCGGGCCGAGGAAGCCGGTGACCCGGCCCGGCTCGACGGTGAACGACAGGTTGTCCACCGCGCGGACGTTCTTGTATTGCTTGGTCAGGCCGGACACGATGATCTGGCCGGTCCCGGCACTGGGGCGTGGCTGCCCGTCGGACATCATTCTCCTCTCCTGCCCCGGCGGGCTCGTCGCGCGCCGGTGGGGCGCCGTTGCGGGGGCACCCGGCAACAGCCTTCCAACCCGGCGCAAGGGGGTCAATCAGGCGGGACGCGTACGCGCCGTCCTCCTCAGGGAGGAGATCACCGGGCCGGCAGCGCCACCCAGGTCGCCCGGGCACGGCCGAGGAGCGCGCCGTCCGCACCGTACAGGCTGGTGTGCACCTCGGCCCGGCGTCCCTCGGAACCGACCGCGACGCCGGTCACCACGCACTCGTCGCCGGGCCGTGGCAGCGCCGTGACCTGCGCGGCGATCCGCCCCAGCACGTACGGCCGGCCGGGCGCGAGCACCGCCCAGCCGCCCGGGCAGTCCAGCGCCGCCCACACCGTCGCGGGCACCACCTCGGCCGGCGCGCGGAACGGCGCGGCGGTCCGCCCGTCCGGCAGCCGGCCGGGGAAGATCCGCAGCCCGTCCGGGTTCGCCGGGCCGCAGACGTAGCAGCGGGGGAACGGGTGGTCGACCAGACCGGGGTACGCCCGCGCGGCCTGCTCCGCCGTCGCCGGGTCCACCGGCGGCACCACCGCGTCGACCGGCTCGATCCGGCGCACCTGGGCGATCAGGTGACCGTCCGGGTCGCGTACCTCGCCGTCGGCGGCGGTCAGCGGCGTGTCCAGCGGCGGCGGCCGGCGCAGGGTGACCTCCACCGGCCCCCGGTCGTCGATCAGCGCGGCGAAGATGCCGGCGCTCCAGCCGCCGTTGCCGGAGCCGTCCGGCCCCTGGAAGCGGGCCTCGACCAGCATGTGCACCTCCGGGTTCCCTCCGCCGGCGCCGTCGCGGCGGTCCGCCCGGCAGCCTCGCACACGCCGGTCCCGTCCCGGCCGTCCCGGTTCGCACGCCGCCGCCGACCGGCGTTCACCGGATCGACACCCCTCATCCCGTCCGGCGGCAACCCGGGGCACCTACACAGGAGTCATGGCCGTTCTGCACGCCGCTGGCGCACCGCTCACGACCAGCGGTTACACCCTGCTGATCGCCGACGACCCGACACTGGTCGCGGCCGCGCAACGCCTGCGCCACGAGGTGTTCGCCGGCGAACTCGGCGCCACCCTGCCGACCGCCGCCACCGGGCTCGACACCGACGGGTTCGACGCGTACTGCGACCACTTGGTGGTGCTGCGCGAGGGCACCGGCGAGGTCGTCGGCACGTACCGGCTGCTGCCGCCCGGCCGCACCGACCGCCGGTACGCCGACGCCGAGTTCGACCTGAGCCCGCTGGCCCCGCTCCGCGACCACCTGGTCGAGGCGGGCCGCTCCTGCGTCCACCCCGATCACCGCACCGGCGCGGTGATCAACCTGATGTGGGCCGGGATCTGCCGCTACCTGCACCTGCGCGGCGCCCGCTGGCTCGGCGGCTGCGCCTCGGTGCCGGTCGCCGACGGCGGGACCGCCGCCGCGCAGGTGTGGGCCGAGGTCACCGCCCGGCACCTCGCCCCGCCGCTGCTGCGGGTCACCCCGCGCCGGCCCTGGTTCGCCGAGGCGCCGGCCGCCGACCTCGCCGCGCTCAAGCCGGCGCAACGGCGGGCGCTCGTGCCGCCGCTGCTGCGCGGCTACCTGCGGCTGGGCGCCTGGGTGGCCGGCGAGCCCGGGTACGACGCGGACTTCGGCTGCGCCGACTTCTACGTGTTGTTCTCGCTGGACCGGATGAACCCGCGCTACCTGCGGCACTTCCTCGGCGAGGCCGGGTCGTGACCGCCGCCGCCGAGCCGTGGGTGGCCGGTCCGGGTGCCGGGGAGGGCCTGTGGCGGCCCACCTCCGGCTGCGGGCCGGACTGCCTTCCGCCGCTCGCCGCCCCGGACGTGTCGCGGCTGCGCCGGGCGGGACGGCTGCTCGGCGTACTCGGCATGCTGCTGGCCGGGGCGGGCCTGACCGTGCTGCTGCCGCTGCTGTCCGCCGCCCGGGGCCGGGCCGCGTTGCGGGGCTGGGCGCGGTGGACGCTGCGTACCCTCGGGGTCCGGCTGCTGGTCCGCGGCCGGGTGCCGCGCGGGCGTGCGCTGCTGGTCGCCAACCACGTCTCCTGGCTGGACGTCCTGGCGGTGCTCGCCGTGTCGCCGGTCCGGATGGTGGCGAAGCGCGAGGTCCGGAGCTGGCCGCTGGTCGGCGCGCTGGCCGCCGCGGCGGGCACCGTCTTCGTGGACCGGTCCCGGCCGCGTGACCTGCCGGCCACCGTCGCGCGGGTGGCCGGCGCGCTGCGGTCCGGGCGGTCGGTGGCGGTGTTCCCGGAGGGTACGACCTGGTGCGGCGCCGCGACGGACTGCCGCCCGAGCCGCGGCTTCCGCCCGGCGATGTTCCAGGCCGCCGTGGCGGCGGGCGCTCCGGTGGTGCCGCTGCGCATCGGCTACCGGTACGCGGGTGATCCGAGCACCCTGCCCGCCTTCCTCGGTGCGGAGACGCTCTGGGCGTCGGGACGCCGGGTGCTCGCCGCCCGGGACCTGACCGCGTCGGTGACGGTGAGCGCCGCGCTGCACCCGGCCGAGGGCGCGGACCGCAGGTCGCTGGCCCGGATCGCCGAGGCCGCCGTCCATCCGGCCCTCGACCCCTGCTCGCGCCACCGCTCGACCTGACAGCCTGACCTGCGGCCGTCAGGGACGCGACACAGTCGCGATAGTGTCTTGTTCAGTCGCGATGTATCGCGTTATGCTCCTCGCAACACCGGGTGTGCCGTGGGTCGGCACGCCGACGAGGGGAGCGTGTCATGGCCAACTGGACGGTCGAGAGCCCGCAGCGGATCACCGTGGACGAGCCGATCACCCGGCTCGACGCCGAACTGATCAGCGGCCGGCTCAACGTGGTCGGCGCCGACGGTCCGGCCCGGGTGGACGTGACCCGGGTCAGCAGCCGGCCGCTCCTCGTCGAGGTCCGCGACGGGCGGCTGACGATCCGGCACAAGCGCAAGCCCGGCCTGTTCGGCATCTTCTCCTGGTTCGGCAACCGGATCCGGGCCGAGGTGTCGGTAGCGGTTCCGCCGGACGTGCTCGCCACCCTGTCGGTGGTCAGCGGCGCGCTCGTCGCCTCCGGGCTGCGCCGGGAGACCCGGGTCGACGTGACCTCCGGGCAGGTCACGCTGCGCGGGCTGCGGGGACGCACCAGCGCGAAGGTCATCTCCGGGCCGGTCGAGGCGCTCGGCATCGGCGGCGACCTGGACCTGGAGACGGTCTCCGGTGAGCTGATCCTGGCCGACAGCGCGCCCGAGCGGGTCCGCGCCCACGCCGTCTCCGGCTCGATCACCTGCGACCTGGACAACCCGCGCGGCAGCGAGATCCGGCTCAGCGCCATCTCCGGCAGCATCACCGTGCGGGTCCGTGAGGACAGCGACCTCACCGTGCACCTGCACACCACCTCCGGCAAGATCACCAGCGGCTTCCCGCAGGTGGACAGCGGTGGGCGCGGGCTCGGCTCGATCAAGGACAGCCACGGTGTGCTCGGCGGGGGTGCGGGTAGGCTCTGGGCCTCCGCGACCTCCGGCAGCATCGCGCTGCTCGCCCGCCCGGTCGCGCCCGCCGACCATGTGGAGGACGTGCCGTGACCGCGGTGTTCAGCCACGGCCGGCTCCGGCTCTACCTGCTGAAGCTGCTCGACGACGGCCCGAAGCACGGCTACGAGCTGATCCGTCTGCTGGAGGAGCGCTTCCTCGGCCTGTACGCACCAAGCGCCGGCACCATCTACCCCCGCCTGCAGCGGCTGGAGGCGGAAGGGCTGGTCACGCACACCGCAGCGGGCGGACGCAAGGTCTACGAGATCACCGAGGCGGGCCGCGCCGAACTGCGGCAGCGCGCCGACGAGCTGTCGACGCTGGAGAGCGACATCGGCGCCGCCGTCGAGGACCTCTCCGCGTTGGCCGGGGAGATCCGTACCGAGGTGCGCGGATCGGTGCGCGACCTGAAGCGGGAGCTGCGCGAGGTGGCCCGCCAGACCCGGCAGGGCGGCTGGACGGCGTCCACCGCCCGGCCGGCGACCGGCGAGGGCCCGGCCCGTCCGGACGACTCGCCGCTGCTCGCCGACTTCGACAAGCGGCTGGCCGCGTTCACGGTCGAGGTCGGGGCGCTGGTCCGGGCCCGGCGGCTGAGCGACAACCAGCTCCGTACCGCGATCCGGCTGCTCGACGGCGCGCTGGAGGGCCTGCGGCGACTGCTCCGCTGATCTCACAGGTTGTTTCCAGGGAGCACCCAGCGCGGCCGCAGCCGGAGCGCGGATGATGGGTGACATGGCGGCTACCCAGACCGAGGCTCGGCTTCTCGTCGTCGAGGACGACCCCAACATCCTCGAACTGCTCTCCGCGAGCCTGCGCTTCGCGGGCTTCGACGTGGCCACCGCGACCAGCGGCAGTGCCGCGCTGAACGCCGCCAAGGACCACCGGCCCGACCTGGTGGTGCTCGACGTGATGCTGCCCGACCTGGACGGCTTCGAGGTCATCCGGATGCTGCGCGAGGGCGGTACGCGTACCCCGGTGGTCTTCCTGACCGCGCGGGACGCCACCGACGACAAGATCCGTGGGCTCACCCTGGGCGGCGACGACTACGTCACCAAGCCGTTCAGCCTGGAGGAGCTGACCGCCCGGATCCGGGCCGTGCTGCGGCGTACCGCGACCGGCGACCAGACTCCCTCCCGGCTCACCTTCGCCGACCTGGAACTGGACGAGGAGACCCACGAGGTGCACCGGGCCGGCCAGCGCGTACAGCTGTCGCCGACCGAGTTCAAGCTGCTGCGCTACCTGATGCTCAACGCCAACCGGGTGCTCAGCAAGGCGCAGATCCTCGACCACGTCTGGAACTACGACTTCCGGGGTGACGACAACATCGTCGAGTCCTACATCTCGTACCTGCGGCGCAAGGTCGACAACACCCAGCCCCGGCTGATCCACACGCTCCGGGGAGTGGGATACGTGCTCCGCAAGCCGGCGGCGTGAACGTCGTCCACGACGCGAAGGGCAGGCTGCGTAGCGTCCCGCTCCGGCTGAAGCTCGTCGCCGCGGTCCTCGCGCTCGTGGCTGTGGCGCTGGTGGTGATCAGCGGTCTGACGGCGTTCCTGCTGCGGAACTACCTGATCGGGCAGGCGGACGACCAGCTCCGCGGCGGCGCGTACACGGTGGCCAACACGCTCGACAGGGCCGGCGGCGGCCCGATCAAGATCACCATTCCGTCGGACTACGTGGCGTCCACCGTGGCGCCCGGCGAGTTGCCCGATGAGCCGAGGCGCTACGAGGGCCTGCGCGACGAGGAACTGCCCCGGTTCCCCGCCGACTACGCGGGCTACCAGGAGCGGGTGGGCGACCCGTTCACCGTGCGCTCCGAGGACGGCCGCAGCCGGTGGCGGATGCTCTACACCGCCCTGCCCGACGGGCGGATCATCGCGTTCGGGCAGCACCTCACCGGCATCGACTCCGCGGTCGGCCGGCTGGTGTGGATAGACCTCCTGGTCGGTGGCGCGGTGCTGATCTCGCTGGCGTCCGTCGGCGCCGGGATCGTGCGTACCAGCCTGAAGCCGCTGGTGGAGATAGAGCGTACGGCGGCCGCCATCGCCGGCGGTGACCTGACCCGGCGGGTGCCCGACCCGGAGGAGGGGCGGTCGTGCCCGACCTCTGAGCTGGGCCGCCTGTCCCGGGCGCTCAACGCCATGCTGGCCCAGATCGAGGCCGCGTTCACCGCGCGGGCCGCCTCCGAGGCGGCGGCGCGCAGCGCCGAGATGGGCGCGCGGGACGCCGCCGCGTATGCGCAGGCGTCGGAGGCGCGGGCCCGCCGGTCCGAGGAGCGGATGCGGCAGTTCATCGCCGACGCCTCGCACGAGCTGCGCACGCCGCTGACCACCATCCGGGGCTTCGCCGAGCTGTACCGGCAGGGCGCGGCGCGGGCGCCGGAGCAGACCGCCGACCTGCTGCGCCGCATCGAGGACGAGGCGTCCCGGATGGGTCTGCTGGTGGAGGACCTGCTGCTGCTGGCGCGGATGGACCGGGAACGGCCGATCGCGCTGGCCCCGGTCGAGCTGCCGGTGCTGGCCTCGGACGCGGTGGAGGCGGCCCGGGTGGTCGCCCCGGACCGGCGGATCGAGCTGGAGCGGGAGCCGGGCGCCGGCCCGCTGGTGGTGCTCGGCGACGACGCGCGCCTGCGTCAGGTGATCGGCAACCTGATGACGAACGCGCTCACCCACACCCCGCCGGACGCGTCGGTGACGCTGCGGCTGCGGGCGGAGGCGGGCAACCTCGCCGTGGTGGAGGTGGCGGACACCGGTCCCGGGCTCACCCCGGAGCAGGCCGAGCGGGTCTTCGAGCGGTTCTACCGGGTGGACGCCGCGCGTACCCGCCGGGCCGGCGGACCGATCAGCACCGGCCTCGGCCTGGCCATCGTGGCGGCGCTCGTCGCCGCGCACCACGGCACCGTCGAGGTGGCGGAGACGCCGGGCGGCGGGGCGACGTTCCGGGTGAAGCTGCCGCTGCTGCCGGAGGCGCCCGAGCCGGGCGAGTGACATTCAGAAAACTTCCAGGCGGATTCCAGGCTGGTGACAGTGCTACGGGGAAAGCTGGTGACATGACCGACCACGAGACCGATCCGCAGCGGTCGCCGGCCCCCGCCGACGCCGAGCCGTCGCACCACACCGCCGAGCTGCCCCGCGTCGAGAGCGGGACGTCGGACTCCTCCAGCAACCCGGCCGCGGCGTCGGTTCCGGCCGACTCCCCGGCCGCCGGAACCAGCACGCCCGCCGGGCCGTACCCGCCGCAGCCGGCGACGCCGTCCGCGCCGCCGTATCCGGCCTCGGGGCAGCCGCACCCCTGGTACGGGCAGCAGCAGGGCGGCTGGAACCAGCAGGCCACCTCGGGCTACCCGTCCACCCAGCACGGCGGGCCGGTCCCGTCGTACCAGGCTCAGCCGTACCAGACGCAGCAGGGCTACCAGTCGTACCAGCCCGGGCAGCCGATGCCGCAGTGGGGCCAGCAGCAGCCGCCGCGGCCCAGCCGGGCCGGGAAGATCGTCGGCGCGGGCGCGCTGGCACTGGCGCTGATGTTCGGCTCCGGCGTGGCGGGTGGCGCCCTCGCTCTCGGGCTCAACGGGGACGGGCCCACCCGCACCTACTCGGCCGCTCCGGTGATCAACAGCGCCGACCTGCCCAAGATCGCGGCCTCCGTCCAGGACAGCATCGTCACGATCATGACGGGCAGCGGTGAGGGCTCCGGGGTGATCCTCAGCGCCGACGGGTTCGTGCTCACCAACAACCACGTGGTCGCCGGCGGCGGCGACACCGTCCGCGTGGTCTTCGCCAACGGCAAGAGCGCCTCCGCGAAGGTCGTCGGCACCGACCCGAAGACCGACCTGGCGGTGGTCCAGGCCAGCGGCGTCAGCGACCTGAAGGCGGCCAAGTTCGGCGACAGCGACGCCATGCAGGTCGGTGACCAGGTGCTCGCCCTGGGCAGCCCGCTCGGCCTCCAGGGCTCGGTCACCGCCGGCATCCTCAGCGCCCGCGACCGCACCATCCAGGCGGGCGGCGGCCAGCAGCAGAACCCGCAGCAGGGCGCGAGCTCGATCTCCGGCCTCCTGCAGACCGACGCCCCGATCAACCCGGGCAACTCCGGCGGCGCGCTGGTGAACACCCGGGGTGAGGTCATCGGCATCAACACCGCCATCGCCACCGCCGGACAGGGCAGCACCGGGAACATCGGCGTGGGCTTCGCCATCCCGAGCAACAAGGCCAAGGACGTGGCCGAGAAGCTCCAGCGCGGCGAGAAGATCAGCCACCCCTCGCTCGGGGTGAGCGTGAACGGCGCCGAGGACGGCGGAGCGCTCGTCGCCGCCGTCACGCCCGGCAGCCCCGCCGAGAAGGCCGGGCTCCAGCGCGGCGACGTGATCACCAAGTTCGGCGACAAGGTGATCAACGATTCGAACGACCTGGTCGGCGCCGTGCAGGCCGGCAAGGTCGGTGACCGGGTCGAGGTGCAGTACAAGCGAAACGGATCCAGCGAGAGCGCAACCGTGACGCTCGCCGAGACGTCGTAGTCCCGAGGACCTGCCTCCCTCCTGGGCGGCGGGTGACGGAGCCAAGGGGGTTGGCTCCGTCACCCGCCGCCCCTCCTCGTTTTCTCACCCGGTGCGGGTGAGCGCGCCTCACCCGCACCGTGGGCAGGCTCGGGGCATGACGACCACGTCCGCCGTGCGTACCGACCAGGAGATCCAGCGCGACGTCCTCGCCGAACTGGACTGGGACGCGCAGACCCGCGCCACCGAGGTCGGCGTGACGGTCTCGCGGGGCGTCGTCACGCTCACCGGCCAGGTGGACAGCTACGCCCGGCGCTGGGCCGTCGAGCGCTGCGCCCACCGGGTACGCGGCGTCCGGGCGGTCGCCAGTGACCTGGCCGTCGACCTGCCCGCCACGGACCTGCGTACCGACGCGGACATCGCGATCGCGGCAGGCCGGGCGCTGGAGTGGGACAGCTTCGTGCCCGCCGAGCGGCTGGACGTGACGGTGGCCGACGGCTGGGTGATGCTCCGGGGCGAGGTCGAGTTCGGCTTCCAGCGCCGTACCGCCGAGCGGGAACTGCGCCGGCTGCGGGGCGTACGCGGGGTGACGAACCTGGTCGAGGTGCGGCCCCCGGCTCCGCCGAGCGACGAGCAGAGGCGGCTCGACCTGCGCGCCCTGCTGCTGCGGCGCACCGGGACCGATCGGATCGACGCCCGGGTCGACGGGGACACGGTGGTGCTCGACGGCGCGGTGAGCGCCTGGTGGCAGCGGGAGGACGCGGAACGGGCCGCCTGGGCGCTGCCCGGCGTACGGGAGGTGCACGTCGGGATCGTGGTGTCCGGCTGACCGGTGTCGTTTACCGCGGGCCGGGCCGGGAACCCGCGCGCAGCGGGGTACGCCGGGGACCGACGGGGAGGACTCGTGGCCGTGAACCAGCAGTCCCCGGAGCGCGCCCGGGCCGGGCCGCTGCGGATCGCCATGGTGGTGCCGCCGTGGCTGTCGGTGCCGCCGCCCGGCTACGGCGGTCTGGAGACAGTGGTGGCGGGCCTCGTCGACGCGCTCGTCGACAGGGGACACCGCGTCACGCTGTTCGGCGCCGGGACCGAGCACGGCACCGCCGCCGACTTCGTCTCCACCTGCGACGACCTCCAGTACGAGCGGATGGGCGAGTCGCTGCCCGAACTGGCGCATCTCGCTCACGTGGACCGCCTGGTCGACCCGGCCGCCTTCGACCTGATCCACGACCACACCACGATCGGCCCGCTGGTGGCCGGCCGCCGCCGGGTGCCCACCGTGGCCACCGTGCACGGCAACCCGGTCGGGGAGTACGGCACGGTGCTCGGCAACACCGACCGGGGGGTGGGGCTGGTCGCGATCTCGCACACCCAGCGCCGGGCCAACCCGGGTCTGCCCTGGGCCGGCACGGTGCACAACGCGATGCCGCTGCGGGACATCCCCCGCAAGCGCAGCCCCGGCGCGGGCCCGGTGCTCTGGCTGGCCCGGTTCAGCCCGGACAAGGGCCCGGACGTGGCGATCGCGGCCTGCCGCGCGGCCGGGTTGCCGCTCACGCTCGCGGGCAAGAGCAACGAACCGGCCGAGCGCCGCTACCTGGAACAGGTGGTCCGGCCGCTGCTCGGCGACGACGTGACACTCGTGGTGAACGCGGACCGGGCGACGGCGTTGCGGCTGCTGCTGGACGCGCGTTGCCTGATCATGCCGATCCAGTGGGCGGAGCCGTTCGGCATGGTGATGGTGGAGGCGATGGCGACCGGTACACCGGTGGTGGCGCTGGGCCGCGGCGCGGTGCCGGAGCTGGTCCGCGACGGGGTCACCGGTTTCGTCTGCGAGCACCCCGGCGAGCTGCCGGCGGCGTTGCGGGCGGCGGCTGACCTGGACCCGGCGGACTGCGTGGCGCACGTGGGGGAGAACTTCTCGGTGGAGCGGATGGCCGCCGACTACGAGGCTGTCTACCGGGGCTTCCTCGCCGCGCGGGCGCCCGCACGGGCACCCCTGGCGGTGGCGCCGGCCGTCGCCGGGTGAGCCGTCAGGTCTGCCCGGCCACGAGTTCCGCCGCGGCGGCGTCGAGTCGCCGCGCGTACCCGGGGCTGATGCTGCCCTCGCGGCGACGCTCGTCGATCTTGCCGCGGAGCCGGTCCACGGCGGCGGTCACCTCGCCCTCACCGCTCGCGGCGACCGCGTTGCGCAGCAGGTTGCGCAGGTCCACCCCGACGTCCTCGCGGATCTGGCCCTCCGTCAGCCCGTCCTCGATCAGCCCGTCCACCCGTTCGGCGGCGTCGGCCTGACCGGCGCCCGGCGGGCGGGCGCCGCCGGTCGGCGGCACCGACGTCGGCGCGGCCGGCGACGTGGTGGCCGGCGTCTCGGTCACCGGCGGCTCGGCGGGCGTCGGCTGCACCGGCCCGGCGGTCGGCAGCACCCGGGGGTCGGCGGGCCGGTCCGGCGTCAGCGCGGGCGCCAGCAGCGCCGCGGCGGCGACCACTGCCACACCGACGGCCGCCACCGTGAGGGTGCGGCGCCGGCCCGGCCCGGCTGCCGGAACCGGCTGCGCGGCGGGGGCGGGCTCCGGGGGCGGGACCGGCCCCGGCGGCGCGGCTGCGGCGGCCGGTTCCGGGCCGGCCGGCGGCGAGGTCAGAGCGGGCAGCGTCATGGTCGGCGCCAGCATGGTGGCGGCCTGTGGGTCCGCCGGCAGCATCTGGTCGCGCAGCACGGCGGCCACCCGGTGCGCGGTGGGCCGGCGACGCGGGTCGCGGGCCAGGCACCGCAGGCAGATCTCCGCGACCGTCCGGGGCAGCCCCGGTACGTCGTCCAGCGTGGGCTCCGGACTGTCCGCGAGCGCCGCGCTCAGTTGCTCCCAGGTCTCCGCCGGGTACGGCGGCTGCCCGGTCAGCGTCTCGAACAGCAGCACGCCGAGCGAGTACACGTCGGTGGCCGGCTGGGCGGGCGCCCCGTCGAGCCGTTCCGGGGCCACGTACGCCGGGGTGCCGAACGTGCCGCCGTCCTCGTCGTCGTCCGGCGTGCCGATCCGGGTGGCGATGCCGAAGTCGAGCACCTTCGCGCCGGTGCCGGTCATCATGACGTTCGCCGGTGTGACGTCGCGGTGCACGATGCCGAGCCGGTGTGCCGCGGCCAGCGCCTCGGCCACCTGCGCGCCCGTCTCCACCGCCACCGGCCAGGGCAGCGGCCCCTGGGTGAGCCGGTGCTCCAGCTCCTCGCCGCTGAGCAGTTCCATCACCACGAACGAGGTGATCGAGCCGTCCGGGGCCACCGTCTCGCCGTAGTCGTGCACGGCGGTGACATGCGGATGGTCGAGTTGGGCGGCCGAGCGGGCCTCCTCGCGAACCATGTCGCGGAACCGCGCGTCGGCGGCGAGCGAGGGGGCGAGCACCTTCACCGCCACCACCCGGTCGAGCACCTCGTCGCGGGCACGCCAGATCACCGACATGCCACCGGCACCGATCCGGTCGATGAGCCGGTACCGCCGGGCCAGCAGACGGCCGGCCTGGAGTGTCGCCATCAGCTCGCACCTGCCTGTGCTCGGGAGCGCTATCAGGTTCCGTGAATGTGTCTTACGTGTCAACAGTCCGCGCGGCGCCAATCGCGCGGCGCACATCCGCGATGGCTCCCCGTCACCGCCGGGAGCGGCGGGGACGTCCGCCCGGCCGGTTGTGCGCCGCGTGCCAGGATGAACGCATGGCAGCAGGTCCGGTGGCGTTCGTGCTCGGCGGCGGGGGAGTGCTCGGCGCGGTCGAGGTGGGCATGCTGCGTGCGCTGTTCCGCGCCCGGATCACACCCGATCTGGTGCTCGGTACGTCGATCGGCGCGGTCAACGGCGCCCTGGTCGCCGCCGACCCGACCGAGGCGGTCACCGACCGGCTGGTCCGGCTCTGGGCCTCGCCCGAGGCCAGCGAGGTGTACGGCGACTCGGTCGCCCGGCAGTTGCGCCGATTCGCCGCCCGCACCCACCTGCACTCGCCCCGCCCGCTGTACCGCCTGCTGGAGAGCACGCTGGGCGAGGAGACCACCTTCGCCGACCTGGCGGTGCCGTTCCGCTGCTGCGCCGCGAACATCGAGCGTGCCGCCGAGCACTGGTTCCACAGCGGACCACTGGTGCCGGCGGTGCTCGCCTCCGCCTCGGTACCCGGGCTGCTGCCCCCGACCCAGATCGACGGCCAGCACTACATCGACGGCGGGGTGGTCAACTCGATCCCGGTCGGCGAGGCGGTGGCGCTCGGCGCGAAGCAGATCTTCGTGCTCCAGGTGGGCCGGATAGAACGCGAGCTGAGCCCGCCGCGCCGCCCCTGGGAGATCGCCCAGGTGGCGTTCGAGATCGCCCGCCGGCACCGGTTCGCGCGGGAGATGGCGGCGCTGCCCGAGGACGTGGAGGTGCACGTGCTGCCCACCGGCGGGCTGGAGCCGCGCGACGACAGCCCGTGGGCGTACCGGGACACGGCGGCGGTGGGCCGGCGGATCAGTCGCGCGTACACTGCGTCGCGCCGATACCTGGACACCGCGCTGGAGCGCTGAATGCCGCTGCCACCCCGCTGGCTCCGCCGGCTGGTGCTCGCCCCTGGCGTGGTGCTGCTCGCCTTCTTCGTGGTGACCACGCTGCCGGCCTGGGCACTGCTGGCGCTCGCCGCGTCTCCGCTGGTGCCGGGGCGGCTGCGCCCGCTGCGACTGCTCTGGATCGGCACCGTCTACCTGGTCTGGGACGCCGCCGCGCTGCTCGCGCTGTTCCTGCTGTGGCTGGCCTCGGGCTTCGGCGCGTACAAGCGCGCGCCGGCGTTCCAGCGGGCCCACTACGTGCTGGCCGGCTGGTTCCTGCGGATCATGTTCTGGCAGGCCCGGTGGACGCTGCGGCTGAGCATCGACGTGGTCGGCGCCGACCCGGACACCGCCCTGCCGGGCCGCCCCGAGCTGGTGGTCTGCCGGCACGCCGGGCCCGGTGACTCGTTCATCCTGATCCACGCGCTGGTGAACTGGTTCAACCGGGAACCCCGGATCGTGCTCAAGGAGACCCTCCAGTGGGATCCGGCGATCGACGTGCTGCTCAACCGGCTGCCCAACCGGTTCATCGCGGCCGGGCCGGACGGGCGGGAGTCGGTGGTGCGGCAGATCGGCCACCTGGCCACCGGCCTGGACGACGACGACGCCTTCGTGATCTTCCCGGAGGGGGGAAACTTCACCCCGTCCCGGCGGCTGCGCGCGATCGACCGGCTCCGCGGGCTCGGGCTGGAGCGGATGGCGCGGCGGGCCGAGCGGATGCGGCACGTGCTCGCCCCGCAGCCCGGCGGGCTGCTCGCCGCGCTGGACGCCGCGCCGGACGCCGGAGTGATCTTCGTGGCGCACACCGGTCTGGACCAGATGCTCACCGTCGCCGACGTGTGGCGCGAACTGCCGATGGACAAGCGGATCGTGATGCGGTTCTGGTCGGTGCCGCCGGAGGAGATCCCGGCCGGCAAGCAGGAACGCGTCGACTGGCTGTTCGACTGGTGGGCCCGCATCGACACGTGGATCGCCGCCAACCGCAACGGCGCGGCCGACGACGCCTGAGCGGAATCGCCGCGCGTGTTCAGCGCGGTGCCAGGTCCGCCGCGTAGGGTGCGCTGGTGGAGCAGATCTGCGTGGTGACGACGGTGGTGGACGCCCGCGGGGTCGCGGACGTGCTGGCAGCCGCGGCAGTCGCCGGTCGGCTGGCGGCCTGCGCCCAGGTCGGCGGCCCGGTGGACAGCACCTACTGGTGGCAGTCGGCGATCCAGACCACCGTCGAGTGGCAGGTGCGGTTCAAGACCGCGCCGGACCGCGTGGACGCCCTGGTCGACCAGCTCCGGGCCAACCACCCGTACGAGGTGCCGGAGATCCTGGTCAGCCGGGAGGACAGCGGCAACCCCGGCTACACCGCCTGGGTACACGAGCAGACCCGGCCCTAGGTATTCCTACTCTGTCCGTCCGCTCCGTCGCTGACGAAGCTGGTCGGGTGGAGAACACCGGCTACCCCTGCCCCGGATGCGGCGCCCCGGCCGACCTCGTCGCCGGATGTCGCGGCTGCGGCCGTCCGCCCTATCCGCCCGCCGCCGAGGTGGTCCGGCTGGACCGGGAGATCACCGAGCTGGTGCCGCGCGTCGAGGCGGCCCGGCTCGCGTACCAGGACCTGTCCGGCCGGCTGGGCACGGCCCGGCAGCGGCGGGCGGCGCTCGCCGCCCGGATCCGCCAGGAGATCCCCGCGCCGCTCCCGGTGGCCGCGCCGCCGCCGCGCGCGGTCGCGCCCGCCGCCCCGGTACGCCCCGGCGGCGCGGAAACCTCCACCCGGGCGGTGCAGGGCCTGCTGTTCGTCCTCGGTGGACTGCTGCTCGGCACCGCCGCCGTGGTGTTCACCACTGTCGCCTGGGCCACGTTCGGAGTGACTGGCCGGGCGCTGATCCTGCTGGCGGTCACCGCGCTGGCCCTGGCCGCGCCGCTCGTCGCCCGGGCGCGCGGGCTGCGCGGCACCGCCGAGACACTCGCCTCGGTGGCGTTGCTGCTGGTGGTCCTGGACGGGTACGCCGCCTGGTCGGTGGACCTGTTCGGGGTGGCCGGCCTGCCCGGCAGCCGGTACGCGGCGCTCGTCGCGGCCGTCAGTGCTGTGGTGGCGGCCGGATACGCGCTGGTCAGCCGGCTCACCGCTCCCTGGTTCGCGGCGTGGCTGCTGGCGCAGCCGGTGCTGCCGCTGGCCGCTGCGGCGTTCCGGCCCACCGCCGCCGGCTGGGCGCTGGTGCTGACCGCCGTGGCGCTCGGTGATCTCGCCGTGGTGGTCGTGCTGCGCCGTCGTACCTCCGGCAACCCCACCGCCTCGGCGGCCGGGCGGGTGCTGGGCTGGACCGGGCACGGCGTGGCGCTGGTCGTGGCGGCCGGCTGCGCGCTGGTGCCGCTGGCGGTCGGCCACGCGGCGGGCGTGCCGCTGCTGGCCGGTGGCCCGCTGCTGGTGGTGGCGCTGGCGGTGGTCGCCGGCGCGCTCGCGGCCGGCAGCCGGGTCTGGCGTGCAACGACCACCGGGCTGCTGGTGCCGGTGCTCGCCCTCGCACTGATCCGGCCGGTCGGTGAACTGCGCCCGGGGCTGCTGCTGCTCGCCGCCGGTCTCGTGGTGGCGGCGCTCGCCGGTGCGGTCCGGGCGCTGCCCGTGCCGGTCCGGACCGGTCCCCGGGTGGGCGCGCTCGCGGTGGCCGCCGCGCTGGGCCAGGTCGGTGTCGTGCTCACCGGTCTGGTCGGCGCGGCCACCGCGATCGACTCGTTCCCGGCCTGGCAGGGCGGACGGGACGTACCGGCCCCGTCCTGGGGCTGGCAGCTCCCGGTCGCTCTGCTGCTGACCGCCGGCGCGGTCGCGCTGCTGACGCCCCGGGCAGGTCGGCCGCTGGTCGGCGCGATCACCGCCGGGCTGGTCGCGCTCGCCGTGCCGGCCGTGACGGCGACGCCGTGGCCGCTGGTGCTCGTCGTGGACCTCGCGACGGCCGCCGCGCTGCTGCTGGTGGCGGTGGCCCGGCCGCGTGGGGGACGGGTCGTCGTCCCGGTCACCGCGTCGGCCGGTGCGGTCCTGCTCGGGCACGCGCTGCTCGTCGGCTGCGCCGCTCCGGGCGGGGTCGTCGCCGTGCTCGCCGGAACCGCCGTGCTCGGCGTGACGGTGGCCGGGCTGGGCCGGCGCGGGCAGGGCGCGCAGCCGGTCGTCGGCGGCGTCGCGCTCGCGGTGGCGCTGGTCGCCGTACCGGCGGCGGTGGCCGTCGCGCTGCTCGGCCTCGGCGCGCCGCTGTGGTGGCATCTGCGGGGCGCTCTCGCCGCCGTCGTGGTGCCGCTCGTCGTCCACCTCGCCGTCCGTCGCCTGTGGCCCGACCTGAGCGGGTACGCCTCGACGGGGCTCGCCGTGGCGCTCGCCGGGACCGGCCTCGTGCCGCTCGTCGCGCCGGGCGGGGAACCGGTGGCGCTCTACGCGGCGGCCGGAGTCCTGCTGGCGCTCGCCGCCGGGGGCGGCTCCCGGCCGGCGGCCGCCCCGCGCGCGGTGGGCGCCGCGCTGGCCGTGGTGGCGTTGCTGGCCACGGCGCGGACCGTGCTGCTGGTGCTCGCGGACCTGCCGGTGCGCCCCGGGTCCGGAGTGCCCGCCGTCGCGGCGGCGTCCGCCTCGACCGCCCGCGCCGGGCTGGTGCTGCTGCTCCTGGGTGCCGCCGCCGGGGCGTACGCCGCGACGGGTCGCCGCGTCGCGTGGTGGGTCGCCGCGTCGCCGTTCGGCGCGGTGGCGCTGCCGGTGCTGGCGGCGGCGGCCGGTGCGCCCTGGCCGGTGGTGCCGGCGACGGCGTTCGGGATCGGGCTGGCCGCGCTGCTAGCCACCGCGCTCACCGGCGCGTACCGGGCGGTGCTCGTGCCGCTGGCAGTGGTGCTCGCCGTTCCCGGGTTCGGCGGCCTGCTCGCCACCCGGGCCGGGACGCTCACCGCGCTCGGCGTGCTGGTGCTGGCCGGGGCCGTGACCGGGGTGGCCGGGCGGCCGGTGGTGGTCCGGATCGTGGGGTGGCTGGGCGCCGTCGCGGCGGCCACCGGGTTCGCCGTCGTCGCGTCGCTCACGGCCGGGCAGCCGTTGCGTACCGGGGCGTTCGCGGCCCTGGCCGTCGCGGCGGTGACGCTGCACGCGGTGCCGCTGCTGCGCGTGGTCCGAGGGCCGGGAGGCGTCGGCGCGGGGCAGGCCGTCGCGTGGGCGATGGAGGCGGCGGCACAGGCCGTGGCGCTGCTCGCGCTGCTGCTCGCCGGCGGCTCGTTGCGGCACGCGGCGGCGGTCTGCGTGCTCTGGGGCGCGGCCGTCGCGCTCAGGGTGCCGCGCCGGGGCGAGTCGCCGGGCGGGCGTCGCGTGCTGGCCGTGGTGGCCGCCGGCAGCGAGCTGGTCGGCGGGTGGCTGCTGCTGGCAGCGGGCGGTGTGGTCGTGCTGGAGGCGTACACGCTGCCGGCGGCGGCGCTCGCCCTGGGCGCCGGGCTGCTGGCGCTGCGGCGCCGGCCCGGGCTGACCAGCTGGCTGACGCTCGGCCCAGGACTCGGTGCGGCGTTTCTGCCCAGCCTCGTGTCGGTGCTGGCCCTCGGTGAGCCGCAGCCGTGGCGGCGGCTCGCGCTCGGCGCGGCGGCGGTGGCGGTGGTGCTGGGCGGGGCTGCCCGGCGCTGGCAGGCACCGGTGGTGCTGGGCGCGGCCACGCTGGTGCCGCTGGCGCTGCACGAGCTGGCCCGGGGCTGGGAGCTGCTGCCCCGCTGGCCCTTCCTGGGCGTGGGCGGGCTGCTGCTGATCGGGCTGGCCGCCACCTACGAGCGGCGCCGGCGCGACCTGGTCCGCCTGCGCGACGCGGTCGCCCGGCTCGGCTGACCCGCGCGACGAAGCCCTCTCACAGAAAGTGGTGAGAGGGCTTCGTCGCGTCAAAATTGATCGACGACAATTATTGCTCCGCGACATCGAAGGTTGTTAGATTCCTTCCGGCACCCACGGGGGGCGCTGAACCGACTCGCTCACAGAGCTTGGTCGCGGTGTCGGCACACGCATGCGCGTGCGCGGATTCTCCTTCGCGGCAGTACGAACGGCACGTCACGTGCCGGGACTCGTCACGCCCTTTTCGCGCGCTCCGCATGGAGGACACGCATGCGTCAACGTCATGCCCGCCGTCTGCTCGCGGCGGTGATCGGTGCCGTCCTGGTCGTCTCCGGCGCCCCGGCACAGGCCCGGCCACCGGGCCAGGAGAAACCGGAACCGCGCCCCGGCACGGTGCTCCGCCCGCCCGCGGTGAAGGGCCGGGACCTGCCGGCGACCCCGCCCGGGCCGGGCAAGGTGCTTCCGTCGGTGGCCCGGCCGGTACCCGCCGCCCCGATACCCGCGCCCCGGCGGGTCCGCGAACTCACGGACCGCCGTACCGCCACCGGCAAGGTCTTCCAGCTCGCCGACGGCCGGACGCAGGCGGAGGTCAGCCGCGAACCGGTGCACTACCGGGACGGGAACGGCCGCTGGCAGGACATCCGGCCTGCGATCGCGGCCGGCACCACTGCCGGATATCCGTACGCCGCCACCCGCAACGCGTTCGTCTCCCGGTTCGGTGACCGCAGCGACCGGGTGCTGTCCTACTCGACCGGCGCGTACGGGCTGACGCTCGGACTCGCCGGGGACCGGCGTGAGCTGCGGCCCACCGCGAGCGGTACGCGGGTCAGCTACCGGGGTGCGGTCGGCGGAGCGGACCTGGTCTACGAGGTGACCCGCTCGGCGGTCAAGGAACAGATCGTGCTGGCGGCTCCGCCGAGCGG
The DNA here is from genome assembly GCF_027497355.1 of Micromonospora sp. WMMA1947. Classification (NCBI taxonomy): domain Bacteria; kingdom Bacillati; phylum Actinomycetota; class Actinomycetes; order Micromonosporales; family Micromonosporaceae; genus Micromonospora; species Micromonospora sp. WMMA1947. The sequence goes on from NZ_CP114909.1 coordinate 2,981,098, forward strand.
ACCGGCGACGTACTCGTTCACGCTGGACACGCGGAAGGTGCGGCCGGTCGCGCACGCCGACGGTTCGGTGTCGTTCTACGCGACCGACCGCGAGGGCCCGCCGCTGTTCACGATGCCGCGGCCGTACATGTACGACAGTGCCGACGACCCGGGCTCGGTGGTCGGCAAGCGGGTCAGCTACCAGGTCACCCAGCGCATCGAGCAGCAGGGCGGCCGCACCGTGGTGACGGTGAGCGCCGACGGTGCCTGGCTGCGCAGCCCGGACCGGAAGTACCCGGTGGTCATCGACCCCACCATCAAGATCCAGCCGACGCTCGGCCAGGCGCAGGACGTCATGCTCGCCTCCGGCGGCCCGACGGAGAACTTCGACAGCACCTGGCGGCTGTCCGCCGGTGCTTCCAGCGGCGGCACCTTCCGGTCGTTGACGAAGTTCGACCTGTCGAAGGTCCCGGCGAACACGGTGCTGGACTCGGCGCAACTCGAGATGTACTTCGACCAGACCCACGGCGGCGCGGACGACTACTCGATGGCGTTCGAGGCGCGCCGGGTGACAGCGGCGTGGAACGAGAGCACCGCGACGTGGGACAGCATGGGCGGCAAGTTCGCCGAGGTCGGCGAGAACCGCGAGCAGGTCGACGAGGCGGACGCCACCAAGGTCACCGCGAGCGGGGAGTGGCCCGGTGCCACCGGCACCGACCGCAGCCAGGCGCTCAACGGCGCCTACCGCTACAACTCCGACTCCACCACGGGGCAGACGTTCACCTGGGTGCCCCGGCTCACCGAGACCGGCCAGTACGAGGTGTTCGTGCACTACGTACCGGGCAGCAACCGGGCGACGAACGCGCCGTACACCGTCCACTACGACGGCGGGTCGGTGGTGAAGACGGTCAACCAGACCACCGGCTCCGGCAACGGCACGTGGGTGTCGATCGGCTCGTACGCGTTCAAGGCCGGCACCACCCACAAGGTGGTCCTCGGCGATGTGGCCGGCAAGACGGTGGTGGCCGACGGGGTGCGCTTCGTCAAGCGCGCCGAGGTGACCAAGCCGGCGCACCAGACGAACGCCTGGCACAGCTACAGCGTCCGCTCGATCGTGCAGGGCTGGCTGGGGGACCCCGCGACCAACCACGGCTTCATGGTCAAGGGCAAGGACGAGTCGAACAAGAACGGCGGCCCGCGCTACGAGTCCGGCGACTTCTCCTACGGTGGCGAGGACGACCACGGCCCGAAGCTGGTGCTCACCTGGGGACGCCCCGGGGTCGCGTTGAACCCGGTGAACACCGTCCGCGCGACCGGCGCCGACCTGTCCTGGTCGACCTACGCCGACCCGTCCTCGTCGCCGGACGACGACCTGCTCGAATACCAGGTGCACGCCAGCCGGACGCAGAACTTCATGCCGAGCGCGGCCACGCTCGTCGCGCCGGTACGGCCGGGTCGCACCAGCTACGCCGACACGCACGCGACGCCGACCCCGGCGAACTCGTCCGGCCAGTTCGGTGACGCCTACTTCTACATGGTCGCGGCCCGGCTGCGCGACGGCACGGTCCTCCCGGCGCAGACGCAGATGGTGCGGCTGCCAAAGGCCGGCCAGGTGATCAAGTTCTTCACCGGCGCCGACGACAACACGCTGACCAGCGCCAAGCCCAACAACAACTGGGACACGCTGGACGCCGGCGGCGAACTCCAGGTCGGCAACAAGGGCTCGATCTACGGCACCAGCCGCGTCGTGCTGAAGTTCCCCAACGTCACGGGCCTGCCCGCCAAGACCAAGGTGATCAACGCCCAGGTCGGGCTCTGGGGCTGGTACAGCGAAGGGACGGGCGTCGGCCAGCAGCAGTTCCAGCTACGCGGTCTGACCCGCGGCTTCAGCGAGACCACCTCGACGTGGAACAGCGCCCAGACCGGCACCGCCTGGACCACGCCGGGCGGTGACGCCGAGTCGACGGTCCAGTCCACGGTGGGCTCCCTGAACGGGGATCCGGGGTGGACGAACTGGGAGGCCGGACCGCTGGTGCAACGCTGGATCGACGACGCCGCCACCAACAAGGGCGTCCTGATCCGGCAGGCCGACGAGGCCGGCGCGGAGCAGCGGGTGCTGTTCCTCTCCGCCGAGGCGGCCGAGCCGTCGCTGCGCCCCCGGCTCCGGGTCATCTTCACCGCGCCGACCAGCGACCGGACCTACTACGCGCCGAACACCCCGGGCCGGATGGTCCCGGGTGACCAGTACCTGGTGCCGGTCACCGTCACGAACACCACGTCGTCGGTGTGGTCGCCGTCGGACTGGGTGCTGTCGTACCGGTGGACCCGGCAGGACGGCACCGCGGTGAGCGCGGACCCGATCGAGACCCCGCTGCCGTCCGCGCAGGCGCCCGGTGGCGTGGTCACCGTCAACGGCACGGTGAAGGCACCGACGTCCGGCAGCGACGGTGACCGCCGGGAACCGTACGTGCTGAAGTGGGAACTGCGGAACAAGACCACGAACCAGTGGCTGTCGCAGACCGCCCAGATCGACCCGCTGGACCAGTCGGTCGCCGTGGAGGACCCGACCTCCGACCAGCTCGGGCTGGAGAAGTTCTACCAGTACGCGGGCGGTGGCACGGGGGCCGGCTCGACGCTGCTGGTCAACCAGTTCTCCGGAAACGCCCTGGTCGGCTACAACCCGATCAACAACCCGAGCCGGGGCGTCACCACGTTCGTCCGGATGACGTACAACAGCCAGGACACGTCCACCTCGTCGGCCGGCCTCGGCTGGTCGTTGTCCACCTCCAGCGCGGTCCGGCTCGGTTCGCCGCTGGAGTTCCGGGGCGGGGACGCCACCTGGCCGCAACAGGTCGCGATGACCGACGGCGACGGCACCACCCACCTGTTCGAGCTGAACAAGAACGGCAGCGGCAACCCGGCCGACTGGCGGTACGTCAAGGCGTCCGGTGTGCACCTGTACCTGCAACGCACAGGCAGCGGCGACCCCGCCGAGGCGTGGACGATGACGCGGCCGGACCGCAGCCAGTTCGTCTTCGACGAGCAGGGCTACCAGATGGCCGTGCGGGACCGCAACGGCAACCAGTTGCGCTTCGCGTACGAGCGCAAGCAGGTCGGCAACCGCAACGCGGCGGTGCTGCGGCACCTCACCGATCCGGACAACCGGCAGACGCTGACGCTCGACTACTACGAGCCGGGCGACGCGTACACGGCCTTCGTCGCCGGCACCCGGCAGTCGCTGACCAACCTCCAGAACCTCCGGATCATCGGTCAGCTCAAGTCGGTCACCGACGTGAGCGGCCGGACGCTCTCCTTCGTCTACAGCGACACCGGCCTGCTCCGGGAGGTCACCGACGGCGCCGGCACGGCGGAGGCCAAGACCTTCGGGTACGCCTACGACGAGTCGCAGGGGGCGCAGAACGCGCGGCTGATCAAGGTCACCGACCCGCGGAACTCGAACACGAAGATCGCCTACAACGATCCCGGGGACGCGTTCCAGCAGGGCAAGGTCAACACGATGACGGACCGGCTCAACCGGTCGACCCTGTTCGAGTACCAGGACCCGGACGGCGGCGCGAGCACGGGCGTGGTCACCACGGTGACCGACCCGAAGGGCCGGGCGACCGAGACGACGATCGACGGCTACGGCCGCAGCACCCGGATCTCGAACGCCAAGGCCGAGGTCACGCTGCTCGGCTGGGACGCGGACAACAACGTGGTCCGCCTCGAGGACGCCAAGAACGCGGTCTCGACCTGGCGTTACGACCAGGCGACCGGCCTGCCGCTGGAGGTCCGGGACGCGGAGGCGGTCAAGAACAACACCCCCGGTATCCGGATGGACTACCGGTTCGGGCTCGGCGGTCACACCGCCGAACTCACCGACAAGTACTCGGCCGAGGGCCGGCACTGGAAGTTCGGCTACGACGCGGTCGGCAACGTCACCTCGGTGACCGACCCGAAGGGCACGGCGACCAGCACCGAGGGTGACTTCACCACCTCGTACACGTACGACGCGGCCGGGCGGATGCTCACCGCCACCGACGCGAACGACGGTGTCACCAAGTACGCGAGCTTCGACGCCAACGGTTTTCCCAGGACGATCACCGACGCGTTGCTCAACGACACCACCTACACCTATTCGGCGATCGGCTCCGTCACCACCATGACGGACGCGAAGCAGCACACGTCGACGTACGGCTACGACATCCTCGGCCGGCCCACCACCAGGAAGATCCCGGTGGACAGTGCGGCGGGTGTCTACGCCACCACCCCGGCACCGGTCTACGACAAGAACGACAACGTCACCCAGCAGACCTCCGCCACCGGTGCGGTGACCACCGCCACCTACGACCTGCTCGACCGGACGAGCACCGTCACCACCGCCAAGGACACCAGCACGTCCGACGCGCCGACGACCAAGTACGACTACGACCCCGTCGGCAACGTCACGAAGATCACCGAGCCACGCGGCATGCTCACTCCGACGGACCCGAACGACTTCGCGACCGTCTACGTCTACGACGAGCTGAACCAGCTGACCGACGTCACCGACGCCGCCAACGGCCGGGTGCACATCGACTACGACCGGGTCGGCAACATGATCAACGTGGCCGACCAGCGGAAGATGGCGACGGCCGACTCCACCGACTACACCGCCAAGTACAACTACGACGCGAACCACCGGGTCATCGAGACCGTGGACGCGAAGGGCAACACCACTGCCGTCTCGTACGACAGGGACGGCAACACGAAGTCCTCAACCGACCAGGACGGCAACAAGACGCTCCTCAGCTACGACGAGCGGTCCGCGCTGATCGAGCAGAAGGTGCCCTACTCCTCGGCCAACGGCACCATCACCTACCGCACCACCCGCTACGGCTACGACGAGGTGGGCAACCGGACCACCCAGGTCAGCCCGCGCGGCGTGGACACCGCCGAGGCCGACGACCCGGACGACTTCACCACAGTCACCCTGTACGACAAGCTCAACCGGGTCCGTGAGGTCCAGCAGCCGTACGACCGCGACGACGAGCGGTTCACCACCCCGGCCACCACGATCTACACCTACGACAAGGTGGGCAACCCGGAGCGGATCTCGGCCCCGCCGTCGCAGGGGGAGAGCACCCGCAACGACACCGTCCAGACGTTCTACGACACCGGCTGGGTGCGGACCTCCGAGGACGTCGGCTGGAACATCAAGACCGCCTACAAGTACGACCTCAACGGCGCGCAGACCTCCCGTACGGTCACCGGCGCCAGCGGCAACCCGCGCGAGATGCTGTGGACGTACCACCCGGACGGCAAGAAGAAGACCCAGGCCGACAACGGTGCCGGCTCCGGCACGGCGCGCAAGGACTTCAGCTACGAGTACGACGTCAACGCCAACCTGACGAAGATGTCGGACGCCAGCACCGGCGCCACGGTCGACACGTACGTGATCTCCTACGACCCGCGTAACCAGGTCGCCAGCGTCGAGGAGAAGAAGTCCGGCACGGTCAAGAACACGACCACGTTCAGCTACGAGCCCAACGGACTGCTCAAGCGCCGGACGCACGACACGCAGATCTCCGAGTACACCTACGAGCCGCAGCGGGACCTGGCGACCGAGATCAAGAACATGACCTCGCCGACCGACCCGAAGCCCAAGTACACCCGGTACACCTACACCAAGCGGGGGCAGACCGACACCGAGACCAAGGGCAACGGCAACGTCGTCACCTACGCCTACTTCCTCAACGGCGCGGTCCAGAGCCAGGCCGAGAAGAAGTCCGCCGGGACGCTGGTCAACCAGCACACCTACGAGTACGCGGCGAACGGGCAGAAGTCCAAGGACGTCTCGCGCAAGCAGAACGCGGACAACCGCACGGCGTACCTGGACACGACGACCACCTGGACGTACGACCCGCAGGACCGGGTCCGCTCGGTCACCAAGACCGGGGCCGGCGCGACGACCGAGAGCTACGTGCACGACGCCAACAGCAACGTCGTCACGCAGACCGTCGGCGATGTCCCCACCTCGTACAACTACACGAAGAACCGGCTGCAGTACGCGACCACGAACGGCGTGCGCGCGACCTACGCCTACGACCCGTACGGCCGGCTCAAGACGGTGACCGCCGCCGAGACCACGCTGGAGAGCTACACCTACGACGGTTTCGACCACGTGGTCACCAACGTCAAGAACCCGGGCAACAAGACGACCACGTACAAGTACGACCCGCTGGACCGGCAGGTCGAGCGGACGTACGGCGGCAAGACCACCACGTACGCCTACCTGGGCCTCAGCTCGGACATCTCCGCCGAGCTGGAGGGCACGAAGGTCGTCAAGTCCTACCAGCGCGGCCCCGGCGGCAGTCTGTTGTCACAGGTCAAGACCAACACCGACAACAGCCAGGAGGACTCGTACGTCGGCTACGACGGCGGCTCGGACGTCGAGCAGATCACCGACGACAAGGGCGACGGCCGGGCGACCTACGGCTACACCGCCTACGGCAAGAACGACTCCGGTCAGTTCACCGGCGTGGACAAGCCGGACGCCGACAACCCCGACAACCCGGATCGGGTGCCCTACAACTCGTACCGCTTCCAGGCCAAGCGGTTCGACCAGTCCACCGGCAAGTACGACATGGGCTTCCGCGACTACGACCCGGGGATCAACCAGTTCCTGTCCCGCGACTCCTACAACGGGGCGCTGAACGACCTGGCGTTGGCGGTCGACCCGTACACCGGCAACCGGTACGCCTTCGCCGGCGGCAACCCGATCTCGAACGTGGAACTGGACGGCCACAGCTGGATCGACAAGACGCTGGACGCCGCCAAGGAGTACGTCGGGACCGTCGCCAGCGGCATCAAGGACACGGTCAAGGGAACGCTGGACACCTACGCCGAGGTGGACGACTGCGCCTCCGGTGACAGCGACGCCGCCTGCGACAGCGTTCGTGGCAAGGCGAAGGCCGCGGCGGACCAGTTCGACAAGGCCGGCGACTGCGGTTACAACAACGACAAGGCCGCCTGCGACTCGGTCAAGCAGTCGGTCGGCTGTGGTGAGGACAAGTCGGGCCCGGAGTGCGCCGGCAACCTCACCGTGGCCGCGTTGGACATGTTCGCCGGCAAGGGTGCCGGCCGAGGTGCCGGCGCGGCACGCGCCGGCAAGGCCAGCGGGGCCTCGCCGGGCAGCCGGGCCTCACAGGGTGGTGGGGCGTCCACCGCCGCGCGGGACTGTTTCTCCAACAGCTTCGTGGCCGGCACGCTGGTGCTGCTCGCGGACGGCACCACGAAGGCGATCGAGGACGTCGACCTCGACGACGAGGTGCTGGCGACCGACCCGGAGACCGGTGAGACCGAGGGCAAGCCGGTGAGTCGCCTGATCCAGGGTCAGGGCCACCGCGACCTGGTCGACGTCACCGTCGACACCGACGGCGACGCCGGGGACGCGACGGCCGACATCGTGGCCACCGACGGCCACCCGTTCTGGGTGGACGACGAGGGCCGGTGGATCGACGCCGGGCAACTCGTGGCCGGTGACCAGGTGGCGACGCCCGACGGCGACACCCTGACTGTGGTGCGGACACGGCACTGGACGCAGGTGACCGCCGTCTACAACCTCACCGTCGAGGACATCCACACGTACTATGTGCTGGCCGGCAGCGCTCCCGTCCTCGTCCACAACTGCAGAGACGCAGCGGTTGCTGCCCGCCACGGCGGTGCCGTGGTGGAAGGCGGATACAAATTCCCTAGTCACCGCTCAGCGCGACAAGCGGCTTCGGAAATGGTTGGAGATATGGGTTCGAATTCGGTTGCGATTCGGGCTAGAGATTTTCGTGGCGGCCCGTACTGGATGAGAGACTCCGATAAGGTCATTGGTCGTAAGAGCGCCGATGGGACGCGCCTCTGGCGGGACGACTTCACCGGACATGTTTTCAAGGACGGTCGGGGGAATGTCGAAAAAATTATCGGCCCGCATCTCAACGTGGAAGCGCCGCATCTTCCGAACGGCGGAAAAGGCCTGCATCTGTTCTACTAGAGGAACGCATGAATATATGGTGGAGACTTCAATGCGATTTGAACCACGAGTGGACGCTCGACCTTCCGGAAGGAGAGGAGATCTCCGGCGACGCGGATCGGTGTCCGGTCGATGGTCTTCCAGCGGTGACGGCTGTGCCGGAGCGCCCGGCTGACCGTGTTTCGGTAACCCTGAGGCCTGCCGCGCGAGTGGTCGACAGGGTAACCGGTCAGGTCGGAAGAGATTCGGAATACTACTTGAGAATCTCGTCGCAAGACGGTCTGGAAAGCAGGCAGAGCGTCAAGATCTTCAGTTGGGACGAGGCTATTCGGAAAGCTGCCATGTTCCAGAAGGTGACATGGGAGCAGGCAGCTCGACGTTGGATCAGAATGGGTCTGGACAAGGTCTGAATGACTGATGAGGGGCGCACCAGGCATGGCTGCGCCCCTCATCATGTCCACACATGCCACCCTGCTTCGGTGACCGCGGCTCGTGTCTCACCTGATCGGCGAACCACCGTCGACCGGGATGGTGTGGCCGTGGATGAAGGACGCGTCGTCGCTGGCGAGGAAGCAGACCGCGCGGGCGATCTCGTGCGGCTCGCCGTACCGGCCGGCGGGCGCCTGCATGGTCAGGTCGTAGAACGGGAAGTCGCTGGTGATCTCCGCGCCCTCGAAGGCGGCGGTCTTGATCACGCCGGGGCCGATGCCGACCGCGCGGATGCCCTGGTGGCCGTAGTCGTAGGCGATCTGCTTGGTGAGCCCGATGACGCCGTGCTTGGCGGTGGTGTACTCCGCGCCGACCTCGCTGGCGACCACGCCGGACGCCGACGACACGTTGATCACGACACCCTTGCCGCGCTCCAGCATGTGCGGCAGCGTCGCCTTCGTCACCAGGAAGACGCCCTTCAGGTCGACCTCCATGACGCGGTCCCACTGCTTGTTCTCGATCTCCAGCAACGGCACGTACGCGCCGAAGACGCCCGCGTTGTTCACCAGCACGTCGATGCGGCCGTACGCGTCGAGGGCGGCACTCACCATGGCGCGCACCGAGTCCTCGTCGGTGACGTCGGCCGCCACCGCCACCGCGTCGCCGCCGGCTTCCTTGACGCGCGTGACTGTCGCCTCGGCGCGCTCCATGGAGAGGTCGGAGACGACGACCTTCGCGCCCTCGGCGGCCAGTTCGACGCACATGGACATGCCGAGTCCGGAGCCCACCTGGTCGGGGCTGAAGCCGCCGCCCGTCACCAGCACCACCTTGTCCGTCAATCCACGCACCGCGCTGTCTCCCGTCTGTCGATGACCGTACGGCCTGCACCCTGGTCGTTCGGATGAGTAGCCCTCGTATTTACGTACAGATTAGCTGGTCAGAGGGGGTGCGCCCACCGGCGAGAGGGGCCGCCGCAGTGTGATGAAGATCGTTTGCGTCGCGCCGGCCCGGAGGGGTAGGGACAGCACCACCCCCGAGCCGGGGGTCTGCGGGATTACCCACGGCGACGATCATCGCCAGAATCGGTGACGGAGAGTCGCGTGCGGAGCGTGGCTCGCGGCATCGGGGGCGACATGACTTCTTCCACGGCGACGGAACCCGCGGCACGGCGGGGCAGCGACTACGCGCGGTTGTCCCGCCGGATCGCCGAGGCGGGGCTGTTCGAGCGGCGGCCCGGCCGGTACGCGCTGCGGATCGCGCTCACGCTCGGCGCGTTCGCGGCCGGCTGGGTCGTGGTGGCACTCGTCGGTGACTCGTGGTGGCAGGTGCCGCTGGCGGTGGTGATGGCGGTGGCGACCACACAGGTGGCGTTCCTCGGCCACGACGCCGGGCACCGGCAGATGTTCCGCCGGCGTGGCCCGAGCGAGGCGGCCGGGCTGGTCGCCGGCAACCTGGCGGTCGGGCTCAGCTACGGCTGGTGGGTCGACAAGCACAACCGGCACCACGCCAACCCGAACCACACCGACGAGGACCCGGACGTCGGGGCGGGCGCGCTGGTCTGGACGTACGAGCAGGCGATGGCCACGCGCGGCCTGAGCCGGTGGATGGCCCGCCGTCAGGCCTGGCTGTTCTTCCCGCTGCTCCTGCTGGAAGGGCTGGCGCTGCACGTGGCGAGCGTGCAGGCGCTCGTCGGTCGGGAGCCGGACGGGCGGTGGCGGGTGCCGATGCGGCACCGGGCGGTGGAGGCGCTCCTGCTCGCCGTGCACGCCGCCGGCTACCTCGGTCTGCTGTTCGCGGTCATGTCCCCGGCCAAGGCGCTGCTGTTCGTCGCCGTGCACCAGGGGCTGTGGGGGCTCTACATGGGCTGCTCGTTCGCCCCGAACCACAAGGGCATGCCGATGCCCACCGCCGACGACGAGCTGGACTACCTGCGCAAGCAGGTGCTGACCTCGCGCAACGTCCGCGGCGGCCGGTTCGTCGACCTGGCGCTGGGCGGGCTCAACTACCAGATCGAGCACCACTTGTTCCCGAACATGCCGCGCGCCAACCTGCGCCGGGCCCGGCCGCTGGTCATGGCGTACTGCGCCGAGCAGGGCGTCCCGTACGCGGAGACCGGGCTGGTCGAGTCGTACCGGCAGGCTCTGGCGCACCTGCACGACGTGGGCCGGCCGCTGCGCGCGGCCTGAGCGCGGCGGGCCGGGCGGGGGCGAGTGGGGGCGCCTCCGCCCGGCGTCAGGTCAGGACCCGGACCCCGAGAAGGCCGCGGCGATTGCCGCAGGTGCCTCCTCCACCGCGCCGGGCGCGGGCGGGCTCAGCTTCACCGGCGTGCCGAACTCGGAGTAGGCGACGGACATCTCGCCGAGCGACGCATCGATGGGAGTCATGTCCATCTTGAACGTGCTGAGGCGCCCCTGCTCGTCGACGGTCGCGGTGAACGGCAGCGCCTTCGCCTTGTCGCCCGCCGCCGTGAGCGCCTTCGCGTTGGCGCCGCTGCGCGTGTAGTCGAGTGTCCCGGCGTACGCGCGGTCACCCGAGCTGCGGACGTCGACCACTGCCGCGAGCAGCTTCTTCACCCCGCCCGGGTCGTCCACCGGCATCACGCCGTCGCCGGTGTCCATGCGCAGCCACTTCCGGGAACCGCCGAGCTGCTCGCCCAGCGCACCGTCGAACTTGACCCAGGTGTCGGTGCCGATGACCAGCATGCGCACCTCACCGAAGGCGGCCATCGTCAGGGTGGTCTGCATGGTGCGAGCCCGCGGGTCGGTCACGCCGTGCGCGGTGAGCATGGCCGAGTCCAGCTCGACCCGCAGCGTCTGCTCGTTGAGCTTCCCGATGGCGGCGGTCAGTTCGTCACGCGGCGTCGTCGCCGGGCTCGCGGAGCCCGCAGCGGCGGCCCGTTCGGCTGGCGCGCCCGTTCCGGTCCGGTCGCCGCATCCGGTCAGACCGAGGCCGAGCACCGCGACGAGCGCGACCCCCGTGGTCGCCAGCCGTCGTTTCGTCATCAGTGATGTTCCTCCGTGAAAAAAGCCCCCACCGGGGCCGGACGATCAATGTAGCGGCACCCGACGGGTGGCGTGCGCCCCTTTTCCGGCGTGCGCGGCGAGGCCGCCGACGGGGGTGGCCGGTAGGGTCGTCGCATGGTGGAGGGCGCGCCGCGGTGGTGGCGCGCGGCGCGGCGGGCCGACCGGCCCCGGCCGCGTCACGGGACGACATCGTGCGGAGCTGCGGCATGAGATTCGAGATCAGCAAGGTGCTCGACGCCATCGAGGGGCGGGTCTGCACCGACCCGTCGCTGGCCCGGGCCGTCGTCGACCTGGCCGAGGTGATCCGCTGGCAGAACCTGGACGGCGGACGCCCGGCCAGCCTGCTGCGGCTCGGCATGGTGATCGACGCGCTGTCCCGGCAGATCGGCGAGGACAGCGTCCCGGTCTACGCGATCGTGCACCGGGCACTGCTGTCCGACGCCGACCTGACCTCCAACGAGCGGATGGTGGTGCGCCGGTGGGCCGACGACGGCCTGGTGGAGGTGCTCGACCAGCCCGGTGACCGGATGCTGGAGGTGGCCGACCTGCTCGGCCTGCCGGTGCTCACCCGGGCGCGGCTCGACGGGGTCGTCGGGCGGTACCCGTGGATCGGGCAGGCGGGCCGCGTGCTCGCCCCGGTGCCCGGCGCCGGCGGGCCGGTCTTCATCGCGCACGTCGGTGGCGGCCAGGACCCGGCCACCGGCAGCCGTTCCCCGGCCGGGGTCAAGCTGCTCACTCGGAAGTGGCGGTGCCCGGAGCCGGGCTGCGCGCTGTTCGGCGGGGGCGGCGGCGCCTTCGCCGACCTGGCCGCGGTGGACCGGGTGCCGGCCGAGCAGCCGCCGCCCACGCTGCGTACCGGTGCGCCCACCTGCCCCCGGCACGGTACGCGGCTCTCCGACGCCGGCCCGCGCCCGCGTACCGAGGTGCTCGCGGTGCGCATCGGCGGGCTGGTCCGCAAGCGGTTCGTGCTCACCGAGACCGAGCCCGTCGCGGTCGGCCGGGCGCCGGACGGGCCGGGCGGGGTGACTCTGGGCCAGTGGCTCAACGACGAGGCCCGGCGCTGGATCAGCCGCAGCCACATCCGCCTGGAGCTGCGGGTGGGCGAGGTGGTGATCACCGACACCAGCACCAACGGCTCCGGCGTACGCCCCGGTGGCTCGATGGCGGAGCACGAGCGGATCGCGCTGGCGCCGCAGCAGTCCCGGGTGCTCGCCGAGGGCGACCTGATCGAGCTGTACCCGGGCGTGCAGGTGGGTCGCGCCGGTGCCATGAGCAGCGACGCCAAGTACACCCCGAACTCGGTGATGGCCGAGGCGCCGACCATGGCGATGCGGCTGCCGCGTCAGTAACGGCCACGTGCGAAGGCGCCGGGACCGTCGTGGTCCCGGCGCCTTCTCGCGTACGGCCTCAGCCGCGTCGCGTACGGCCTCAGCCGGCCAGGACGGCGGCGAGCTGCGCCACCGCGTGGTCGATCTCGTCGGCGGTGATCACCAGCGGCGGGGCGAGCCGGATGGTTGAGCCGTGGGTGTCCTTGGCGAGCACACCCCGCTCCATCAGTCGCTCGCACGCCTGCCGGCCGGTCATCAACGCGGGGTCGATGTCCAGCCCGGCCCACAGCCCGCGACCGCGTACCGCCACCAGGCCCTTGCCGATCAGGCCCCGCAGCCCGGCGTGCAGCCGCTCGCCCAGCTCGGCCGAGCGGCGCTGGAACTCGCCGGTCGCCAGCAGCCGGACCACCTCGGTCGCGACCGCGCAGGCCAGCGGGTTGCCGCCGAACGTCGAGCCGTGCTGGCCCGGCTGGAGCACGCCCAGCACGTCGCGGTTCGCGGCGACCGCCGACACCGGCACGATGCCGCCGCCGAGCGCCTTGCCCAGCAGGTACATGTCGGGCTCGACGCCCTCGTGCTCGCAGGCGAACGTCGCGCCGGTGCGGCCCAGGCCCGACTGGATCTCGTCGGCGACGAACAGCACGTTGCGCTCGGTGCAGACCCGGCGGACACCCGGCAGGTAGCCCTCCGGCGGCACCACGACGCCCTGCTCACCCTGGATCGGCTCCAGCAGCACGGCCACCGTGTTCTCGTCGATCGCCGCGGTCAGCGCGTCCAGGTCGCCGTAGGGGACCACAGTGAAACCCGGGGTGTACGGCCCGAAGTCGGCGCGCGCGTCCTCGTCGGTGGAGAAGCTGACGATCGTGGTCGTACGGCCGTGGAAGTTGCCCTCCGCCACCACGATGTTGGCCTGGCCCGGAGTGACGCCCTTGACCTGGTAGCCCCACTTGCGGGCCACCTTGATGCCGGTCTCCACCGCCTCGGCGCCGGTGTTCATCGGCAGCACCAGGTCCTTGCCGCAGAGCGCGGCCAGTTCGCGGCAGAAGGCGGCGAACTGGTCGTGGATGAACGCGCGGCTGGTCAGCGTGAGCCGGTCGAGCTGCGCGTGGGCGGCCTCGATCAGCTTCGGGTGCCGGTGGCCGAAGTTCAGCGCCGAGTATCCCGCCAGGCAGTCGAGGTAGCGGCGGCCGTCCACGTCGGTCAGCCAGGCGCCCTCGGCCGACGAGATCACCACGGGCAGCGGGTGGTAGTTGTGCGCCGTGTGACGCTCCGCGTCCCGGACGGCGGACGGAGTCCGCAGCATGTCGTCGATGATCACTTGCTCGCCTTTCCCTGACGGAGTCGCAACGTGCAGCACTTCGGTCCGCCGCCGGCCTTGCGCAGCTCGGACAGGTCGATGCCGATGGTCTCGTAGCCCCGGTCGCGCAGCTTCGCGGCCAGGTCGGTGGCCTGCGCCGGCAGCACCACGTGCCGGCCGTCGCTCACCGCGTTCAGGCCCAGCACCTCGGCGTCGGCCATGGTGGCGTGGATCGCGTCCGGGAACAGCCGGCGCAGCACCGCCCGGCTGCCGGGGGAGAACGCCTCCGGCAGGTACGCCACGGTGCGCTCGTCGAGCACCGTCAGCGCGGTGTCCAGGTGGTAGAAGCGGGGGTCCACCAGCTGCATGGTGATCACCGGGTAGCCGAAGGTCTCCTGGAGCTGGGCGTGCGACGCGTGCGCGGTGCGGAACCCGGTGCCGGCGAGCAGGTGGTCACCGGCCAGCAGGACGTCGCCCTCGCCCTCGTTGACGTGCTTCGGGTCGTACATCTCGAAGCCGGCGCTCTCGAACCAGGCCCGGTACGCGGGCGCCTCGTCGGCGCGCTGGGGGTCGCGGAACTGCACCGCCATGGCCTTGCCGTCGATCACGGTGCCGCCGTTCGCGGCGAAGACCATGTCCGGCAGGCCGGCGACCGGCTCGATCAGGTCGACCTCGTGGCCCAGGTCGAGGTACGTCCGGCGAAGTTGCTCCCACTGCCGGATCGCCAGGTCGGCGTCGACCGGGGCGGTGGGGTCCATCCACGGGTTGATCGCGTAGTCGACGGCGAAGTACGTCGGCCGGCACATCAGAAAGCGCTGGCGGATGGCGTCCATCGTCATGTCGTGCTCCCAGGGTCGGGCGCGCCCGGCCACGGTCGGCCCACGGGCTGGCGCCGTGGTCCAACGTTATGCGGCCCGGGTAGACGATATCCACCGCGAGAAGTTGCGTCCGGCAGCGAATCGTTGCGTTGAATCGGTCAGCGGCGGGTGATCCTTGCGCCGACGCCGGACACACTTCGGGGGCGGCGAACCGCCGCCCCCGAAAGAGGTGTTGCCCGGCCGGTGAACCACCAGAACTGATCGGGCTGACCGGCCCTGCCGGCGATCGGGACAGTGCCCGTCAGAACCAGGCGCCAAACTGTGAGTCAAGCCACTCGCGGAAGCGGCCCACCCACTCGCCGTCGGTGGTCGGCCAGTCGAACTGGCCGGTCATCGCCACGATGCCGAGCACCACGGCGGCCAGGCCGACAGCGATGCCGATCAGCGCGTCGGTCTTGCCCGCCACATGCCGGCGGCGGGTGGCGATCAGGCCGAGCACGGCGAGCACCGCGCCGGCCGCGCCGACGCCGATGCCGTACCCGGCGAGCGTGCCGGAGAGCACGAACAGGGCACCGATCACCGAGACGATCAGGCCGAGCGTGGCGAGCAGGCTGGCCCGGGGACGCTTCGTGGTGTACGGCTCGGGCCGGTCCACCCGGCCGTCGCGGTCGGTGTCCGTACCGTCGGGGCGGCCGTCCCGGTCGAGGTCGGCGCGGCCGTCGTGGTCCAGGTCGGTGCGGTCCGGCCGGCCGTCGCGGTCCAGGTCGGCGGTGCGCTCGGCGACGGGCGCCGCGCCGGCGGTCCGCGCGTCGGTCACCGGAACGGTGTCGGCGTCGGTCCGGCGGCCGGTGACCGCACGCGCCGCCGCACCCCGGTCCGCGGCCCGCCGCCGCGCCTCCGCGTCCCGCTTGTCGTCGGCCGTCGCGATTCGGCCGTCGGTCGTCGTTGCCGCCGTCCGGCCGTCGGTGGCCGCCGTCGTGTCGCGGTCGCGGGCGGCCCGGTCGGTCGCCGCGTCCCGGGCGCGCTCGTCGTCGGTCGCGGTGGCGGCGCTGCGGTACGTGGTCCGCTCCTCGTCGCGGTCGGTGACCACGGGCCGGTCGGCCGGCTGCTCGGCGGTCCGGTCGCGTTCGTCGACCACGCCGTCGCCGTTGGTATCGGTACTGGTCGCCGGAGAGTTCCGGCGGGACAGGATCTTCACGATGACACCTCCTGATCCAGGCGCGGAGGCCGCGCATGACATGCAGGAAGTACCCAGGTGTGCCGAAATCGACACCCCTGGGTTCGCTCCGCACGCTCAGGCGTGCCGTCCGGTCACGACACGGTGCGTGACCACTGCTGGTTGGTGCCCGCGCCGCAGGTGTACTGCTGGACGTCCGCTCCGTCGCCGGTGCCGGCGTTCACCACGTCCAGGCACTTGCCGCTGTGCCGGGCCCGCAGTTGGAACCAGCCGTCGCGCGCGGCCCACTGCCACTGCTGGTTGGCGCCGCCGCCGCAGGTGTACTGGATGATGTTGGCGCCGTCGGCGGTGGACGCGTTCGCGACGTCGAGACACTTGCCGCTCGCCGCGTTGACGAGGCGGAACCAGCCGCCGCCGGCGTCCTGGAACTCCCACCTCTGGTTGCCGCCGCCGTTCCAGCCCCACTGCTTGACCTCGGCGTTGTTCGCAGTGGAGCCGTTGATCACGTCGAGCACCCGGCCGCTGTGCCGGGCGGTCACGCGGTGGTACGTGGGCGAGTTCCCGGTGACGGTGCCCGCCGCGGTGTCGACGGTGACGGACGGATACCAGGTCAGGCTCATGCTGGTGGCGGTCGGGAAGGCGATCGGCAGCCACACGTACTGGGAGTCGTTGGCCGGGCCGCCCCAGGCGCCCGCCCACCTGTCACCCAGATAGAGGTAGCTGGTGCCGGAGGTGCCCTGGATCGGCAGCACGAACGCCGGCTGAGAGTTGAACGTGGTGCCGTTGCCCACGTCGGTCCAGCCGCTCCACGGTCCCGAGATGCTCGGCGCGGTGGCGTACCGGGCCTGGTTCGGGCTCCAGCCCGTCGCCCCCGAGGTCAGCAGGAAGTACGTGGAGCCCCGCTTGAACATCGCCGGCGCCTCCCGGTGCGCGCCGTCCCAGAAGTTGCCCACCAGCGTGGCGACGTTGAGGTAGTCCGAGGTGAGCCGGTAGATGTGCAGGTCGTAGTTGTCGTCGGCGGCCGAGATCATGTACGCGGTGCCGTTGTCGTTGTAGAGCGTGATGTCGCGGGACATGTGCTGCCCGAGCGGCCGGAAGCTGCCGTGGTACGTGTAGTTCCCGTCCACCGTGGCCGACGAGGCGACGGCGGCCCGCGCCTCGTTGTAGTCGGACCCGTTCTCCTTGTGCATCCACATCACGAACCGGCCGGTGGAGGCGTTGTAGACGACCTTCGGCCGCTCGATGTTGGCGACACGCAGTTCGGCCGCGGACGACTGGGTGAGCACGTTGTTGCGGAACTCCCAGGTGCGCAGGTCCGTGGAGCGGTAGACGGAGACGGCCCGGAACGTGTTGTCCGGGTTGCGGTTCTCGCCGAACCAGTAGTAGTAGTCGCCGACCTTGAGCACGCCGCCGCCGTGGGCGTGCACCACGGCGCCGCTGGTGTCGGTGAACTGGGTGCCGTTTGTGACCGTCACCGGCGCCGCCAGCGCGGCCGCCGGTCCCATCACCGTCACCGCGACGGCCACCGCGAGCGCCAGCCCGGCCGCCAGGAGGCGGCCGGTGGCGCCGTGCCGTGCCGCCCGTCGCACGCCGGTCACCGCCCGCAGACCGGCGTGATCGTGGCGGGCGTCGCGCTGCTCGCCACGAGCATGCCGAACGTCGTCGACGCGCCGGGTGCCAGCGTCCCGTTCCAGGAGGCGTTACGGACCGTGGCGTCCTGGCCGGTGCCCTCGGCCACCCCGCCCCAGACCGACTGGATGCGCTCGTCACCGGACCAGCGCCACGAGACGAGCCAGCCCGGGACCGGCTCGGTGCCGCCGTTGCGCACCGTCACCGTGGCGACGAAGCCGCCGCCCCACCTGCTGTCGATAGTGGCCGTCGCGGAGCAGAGCGACAGCGTGCGCGCCGGTCCGCCGATCACGTACGGATCCCGCGTGCCCTTGGTGTCGCCGAACCGGAACCAGTACTCGGTGCCCGGGGTCAGGCCGCCGATGGTCACCGTCCCCGACCGTTCCGGCCCGGTGACGGCCTCGGCCACCGGATCGCGCCACCCGGTGGCGTCCTCGCGGCTGGTGAAGAGGCTGATGAGCAGCGGCGGGTCGTAGCCGCAGGGCGGGCTGAGCACCATCCAGTAGGTGATGGTGACGCTGGTGGTGGTGGCGCCCGTCACCTGGCCGGTGACCGGCAGCGCCGGCGGGCAGGCGTACGTGGGCGTCGGGGTGGGCGTCGCCGCGGTGGCGGGCGTGATCGTCGTGGCGGCGGGTGACCGGTCGGAACCGGCCGAGGCGGCCAGGCCGGTCAGGGCGAGGGTGGCGGCCAGCGCCGCGCCGAGGGTACGGAGCATCTGTCTCTCCCGAGCTGGGGGCGCCGGGGGCGGTCGGCGCCGGAGGTGGTGGACCGCGATGTCGCCGCCGCGGCGGCACGGCGGACTTGCCGGAGACGACTGCCCGGCACCGGGGTGGCGCATCACCCCGCGCTTGTCCCTCCGGCGAGATCGAGCTGCTCGCACTGGCTCCCGAGCGCTACCGCCGCCAGTCTTTCAGTCGACGATCGTCGATTCAATGCCGTCCCGGCACCCGACGTCGCCGACGGCGCGGTCTGCTGGCTACGCTTGGCCGTTGTGCCAGAGGGACACAGCATCCACCGCCTCGCCGCCCGGCACGCCGAGCTGTTCGCGGGCGACAAGGTGCACGCCGACAGCCCGCAGGGGCGCTTCGCCGAGGGCGCGGCCCGCCTGAGCGGCACCGTCCTGGACGGCACCGAGGCGTACGGCAAGCACCTGCTGCACCACTACGCGGGCGAGCTGACGCTGCACGTACACCTGGGTCTGTACGGGAAGTTCGCCGACGG